>CAWHMX010000010.1:0-251534 GCA_963830475.1 uncultured Solirubrobacterales bacterium
AGACGTGACTGCTGTCACTGTCAGAGTCTTGGATCGTCTGGCGGTGACGTCCGACCCGTGCGGTTGGTTCTCGGGCTGACGGCGGGCTGACTCTGTGACTGCTTGTCGACCGGCTGGTCTGACTGGCATAGGTTGTGTCGCCCGCCGCCGCCCGAGGACCTTCGGCGTGACTTGATAGGAGCGTGGCATTCGCCCCAAGTGAGAGCTGTCCGCCGAGATCCGCTTCATCGGTGGTCAACCAAACGAAGGGACGGTGCATATGATCGTGATCGGCGCGGACGAGCCCGTTTCACACTGCCCTCCTGTCGTTGGTCATTGTGCAAACAGTCCAGCTTCTGCTGGTTGCACCTGGATTCTCAGGCCGTCGCGGCGTCCTTGGGTGACCTGGATGGCGTGTCGTTGGCCGCGTTGGACCTGGTGCAACACGGTCTGGCGGGCCACTCCGAGGTGTTTGGCGGCTTCGTCGAGCGGTAGGTAGCCATCGGGGACGTCGGGCACGAACCGCGAGCGGACCTCAGCGGTGAGCTTGACGCGCCAGGGCGCGTTCGGGGTGACCTGTTCGGCGGGTAGCAGGCCGGCGCGTAGCCAGCGGTAGATCGTGGTGTGGCAGACACCGAGCTCGGCGGCGGCTTGTTTGATCGTGACGGTCTCGCTGTCGGGGTCTGGCGGCGGGGCATCAGGGATCCCGTTGTGTTGTCGCAGGTACTTCACGCGGGTCGCGGTGAACGGCAGTCCGGTGCCTGTGCGACGGCCTTGCTTGTTCAGGATCCCAGCGATCTGAGGGTCTGGATGGTGGACAGCGAGGCGAGCGATCAGCTCGATCGTGCCCTCGTCGGTGCGCTGGCGCTCGCCGCCGCGTCGCACTAAGCGGAGGCTGAGCTCGCTGCGGGCGCCGCCTTCCCAGAAGATCTCGATGCGGGCGATGTTCTCGGGCCTGGCGATGGTCACGACAATCTCGCTGATCAGGGTGCGCAGCAGCTCTTTGCGGTCGCGGTCGCTGGTCGTCTTCGCAGCCCATAACCTCGGCAGGTCGCGTGCGAGGCCTTTGAGCATCCGACGCTCGTCGTCTGAGAGCGGCGCCGGCCTGGCGAGCTCGAGCGCAGCGAGCGTTCGCTGTTCGCGCTGCACGCCGGCGAGAGCTTCTTCGAGCTTGCGCTCGAGCGTCCGAGCGACGAGCCGATTCTCGGGTTCGCACGCGTCGAACTGCCGTTCGGCGCGGTCGGCTTCGAACTGGGCGCGCTCCAGCGCGAGGCGCTGGCCAGCGAGGCGCGCGTCGTGCTGCTCGGTCAGCTCAGCGATCGCGCCGGTGCTCGCGGCCAGGCCGGCCGGGGTGACGGCGTCCAGGAACGCGGCCGCGATCGCCTGATCCAGGCGCCCACCGCCGAGGGATTGGCAGGTCCCTTCGGTGCCGTGATGCGAGAACCCAGTGAGGCACGCGTAGCGCACACACCGGCCGCCCTGGCCTGAATAGGCGACCCGCATCCGTCGCCCGCAACGCCCGCAGCGGACCAGGCCTTGCAGCAGCGCGCTGCCTTCCCTCGCCGCTCCGCCGCCTTCGCCGGATGGTCTCACGTTGGCCTGCAGACGCTCGCGGTTGGCGAGGTATTCCTCCCAGCTGACATAGCCGGGATGGTGCTGGGGCAGGCAGACGGACCACTCCTCGAGCGGCACCCGGGTCGTCTTGACGCGCACCTGTCCGTTCGCGTCGACGCGCTTTTCTCGGCGCGAGCGGCCGTAGACGAACGCGCCGGCGTAGAACGGGTTGGTCAGCAGCTTGTGCACCGCGCCGTAGCTCGCGCGGGCCCACCGCACGCGCTGCTGGGCCGTCGCTCGGCGTGGCAGCGACTGGCCGTCGGCAATCAGCTCGCCCACGACCTGCCGCGCCGAGCCCGCGCGGCGCCAGAGCTCGAACACCCGCTCGATCGCGTGGCGGACCTGCTCGTCGGCGCTCAGCATCACCTGACCATCCTCGCCACGATCGAACCCGACCGGCAGGTGCATCCTCAACTCGCCGCGTGTCGCCTTGTTGCGCAGCCCGCCGTCTAACCGCTCCCGGATCAGGTGCAGCTCGGCCTCGGACATCGCACCCTTGAGCCCCAACAGCAGCCGATCGTTGAAGTCCCCCGGCGCGTAGATCCCGTCCGAGTCAGCGATCAGCGTCCCGGTCAGCGCGCACAGATCGATCAGCTGATGCCAGTCCGTCGAGGAGCGCGCGAGGCGCGAGACCTCCAACGCGAGGACCAGCCCGACATTCCCCAGGCCGACATCGGCGACGAGCTCTTTGAAGCCAATGCGCCCGTCGGTGGAGGAGCCCGAGCGTCCACTGTCCTCATCGACGACCACCACCGACGCGGGCGACCACCCCAGCTCGACCGCCCGCTCACGCAACGCGTATTGCCGCGCGGTCGACTCGACGTTGCGCTCGAGCTGCCCGGGCGAGGATTGGCGCACATATACAACCGCGCGACGCTCACGGTGACGCTCGTTGATCTTCTGTGCGCTACTCATCGCGGCCTGCTTCCACCAACGCCGCTAGCAGCCGCGCGAGCCGCAGCGTCACCTGCACTTGGCGCTCGGCCGGGAGCGTCTCCCACACCACCGCCGGAACCATCGTTACCTCCGCGCTGACCTGCAGCCCGAGCTGCCCGGACATCATCACCTCCGTTTTCCACGGAGCCTGCGGCGCGCTGCGGACGCTCCCTGGCCTTCAACCCAACCAACCGTTCGCTCAACAACCGCCAACCACCCGGGGTCGCGAACACGCCCAGCGCGGGCCCGGCCACAACCCGAGCCGGCAGATCGGTCCACCGCGCCGGAACAGTCCCCGAACTGCCGTCAACCAACCGGCAGATCAGAACCGTCTCGCCCGCCTGCGTCCGCCACCCCAACACCTCCAGCTCGACGCCGCGAAGCTCGCCCGGCGCTCCCACCAGCCGCACCCGATCAGGCAAAACATCCACCACATGAGTAGTTCGACTCCCAGCCGGACACGCACAAGGGCTCGCACGCGCTCGCGGCGGTCGATGATGGCACGGGCCGGGTTCGCGGCCAGCGCGAGATCAAGGCTGAGGAGCCGGGGCATCTGGCCGCGGTTCGTTGGGCGCGGGACTTGGATGAGGAGCGGGTATGGGCGATCGAGGACTGCCGGCACGTCTCAGGTCGCCTGGAGCAGGCGCTGCTCGCTGCTGGCGAGCGGGTGGTGAGAGTGGCGCCGCACAGGATGGGCGCCTCCCGGCGTGGGGAGCGCGAGCGCGGGAAGTCTGATCAGATCGACGCGCTCGCGATCGCCCGCGCGGTCGTCAAGGACGGGGTGGAGAAGTTCCCGGTCGCGTATCTCGACGAGGAGGCGATGGAGATCCGTCTGCTGTTCGATCATCGCCGCGATCTCGTCGCCGAGCGCACCAAGGTCCAGAACCGGATGCGATGGCATCTGCTGGCGCTGTGCCCAGAACTCGAGCGATCACTCAAGGCCCGCTCGCTATCAGAGACCCGGCAGCTCGATCGGATCGACCGGAAGCTGCGCGGCATGCCCGGCGCTCGCGTTAGGGTCGCGCGAGAGCAGGTCGCGCAGATCCGCAGCCTGACCCGCCAAGCGAACGCGCTTGAGCGAGAGCTGCTCGGGCTGATCAACGCCCACCGGCCGCAGCTGTTGGCGGAGATCGGGTGCGGGGCGCTGACCGCCGCGATCCTGATCGGGCGCACCGCCGGCGCGGAGCGGTATCGATCCGACGCCTGCTTCGCCCGGCACGCCGGCACCGCACCGATCAAATGCTCATCAGGCCAGCGCGACCAACACCGGCTTGACCGCGGCGGCGATCGCCAGCTCAACCACGCGCTGCACATCATCGCGATCACCCGCGCTAGCCACGACCCGGCTACCAAGGCCTACCTCGAACGCAAACAAGCTGAAGGGAAAACACGGAAGGGCGCGCTCCGCTGCCTCAAGCGACACCTCGCCCGGCGCTTTCACCACCTCCTCGCCGTTCCCGCGCTGACAGCACAGCCGGATCTAAGCACCGTGGATCGGATTCCTATCCACCCCCGACCGCGCGACCGCAGCACCGTCGATACGAGCATCAACGCCGCCGTCCCGATGCGCTGCATGACCTAGCCCTCGAGCCAATCAGTCAACCAGCGCCGTTCTGCGGCGCGCCGCGCCCGCGCGGACGACCATCGTCGAGGTCGCCTGCCGTACCTCGGTGACATTTAGCAGCCGCTGGCGCCTAAACCGCGACAAACGACGCGATCTAAACCCGTCTGCGGTCCTCGCCACGTCCCGCGCGACCGATACCACCCCAAAAGGCCGTCCACAACGCGCTCCCGCCAACCGACGATTTCCCGCTACGAGCGGCAATCGCTTGACATAGGAGCGACCTTGCGCCGCTTACCATCAGCGCGTGTCGGTCGGTTCTCCTGAGGATTTGTACGGGTTGGCGCTTGATCGTTTCGTGCCGGCGCGGGCGGCGTTGGTCAAGCAGCTGCGGGGCGAGAAGCAGCGTGAGCGCGCGAGCGAGGTCGCGGCGTTGCGTAAGCCGTCGGTTGCTGCTTGGGCGGTCAATCAGATCGTGCGGACTCAGCCGGAGGTGTTGGGGGCGTTGTTTGCGGCCGGAGACGATCTCGTACGTGCGCAGGAGCGGGCTGTCGGGGGGAGGGGGAGGGGGGGACGCGGTGCGCGATGCGACGCGCCGACAGCGTGAGGTTGTGCGGGAATTGCTTGAGGTGGCGCGGGGGCTGCTTGGCTCAGAGGGGCAGGGCGTCAGTCAGGTGACGATCGAGCGGGTCGGTGAGACGCTGCGCGCCGCCGCGAGCGACGAGGACGCGCGACGGCGGGTGGCGGGAGGATGTTTGACGCGAGAGCTGCGGTTCGTCGGTCTGGGCATCGATGTGAGGCGGACCGGGTTCGACGGAGACCTGGTTTGTAGGTCGTAAGTAATTATATTATATTGGTTGACTAGTCACATACTGTAGATCGGAGACGACCCCGAAGGGGTCGTACACAACGGGGCTCGTTGAACGTGTCGGAGATGGCCGGAGGGCCGGCAGCGGTTCGAACCCGGGGCGGTTGAGCGCGGCCCATTCGGCTTCGACCTCTGCGGGCGGCCGGTCGCCGAGTGACTCGTGCAGCCAGTCGTTGTTAAACCAGGCGACGTACTCGAGGATCGCGAGCTCGAGCTGGGATCGGGTCTTGAAGACGCGGTCGTTGATCAGCTCGGTCTTCACCGAATCCACGAACGACTCGCACATGGCGTTGTCATAGGCATCTCCGACCGATCCGATCGACCCGAGCACGCGGTGATCGCCAAGCGTCTGGCGGTAGTCGAAGGACACGTATTGCTTGGGCTCAACCAGTCCTCGCAACAGTGTGTGAGTACGGTGACTGTAGGGGGAACGCGGCTGTCGTCGCGTAGGCGCGAGCGGAGCGAGTGCCGGAGCGGCGATAGCCGCGTGCGCGCCGCTGCCGGAGGGGGTCATGCTGCGTCGGCCAGATGCTCGCCGAGGACCTCGGCTGGCGTCCGCCATCCGAGGGTCTTGCGCGGCCGGCTATTCAGCGTGGCTGCGACCGCGGCAAGGTCTTCGGCGCTGTGACGGGTCAGGTCGGTGCCTTTCGGGAAGTATTGGCGCAGCAGCCCGTTGGTGTTCTCGTTGGTGCCTCGCTGCCACGGGCTCTGCGGGTCGCAGAAGTAGACCTGCAGGCCAGTGTCGATCCGCAGCTGGGCGTGCTGGGCCAACTCCGCGCCTTGGTCCCAGGTCAACGAGCGGCGCAGTTGCTCAGGCAGAGTCGTGATCGTGCTCAGCGATGGCGTCACGAACCGCCTCGGCGCCATGGCCGGCGACCGGCGGGCCGTTCTTGACCTTCGGCCGATGGCTCATCAGGCGGCGGCAGGTGCAGCAGCATCGTGAACCGGGTCGTGCGCTCCACCAGCGTGCCGATGGCGGAGCGTTGCAGCCCGAGAATGAGGTCACCTTCCCAGTGGCCGGGCACTGCCCGGTCTTCGGCTTCAGCCGGCCGTTCGCTGATCATAACCTCGTGGTCACGAAGCTCTTACCGCGACCGCGTGCGCGGGCTCGAGGAACACGCAGAGCTCGACCGGTCCGCAGGCATGCGGTCAACTCGCGCTCGAAGCCCGCCGCGGCCTTGCACATATAGCGCTTGGTAGATCGCCTCGTGGCGAGATCCGCATCGACTCATCATCGGGGAAGTCGAGCCGCAAGACGACTGGCGATCTGCTCCGGGCTCCACGCCTTGCCCCATCGCCGGTCCTTTCGTCGGCCGTGACGCCGGCCCTTCCACTGGCACGATCGGGCCTGGCACAGCCGCTCCCGTCAGGACGCTGCACCGCCCCGGACAAACGGTCCTGCACATACCGGTGCAGCTCCGGGTTCACCGCGAGCTTCGCCGGCTTCGGTCGCCGGCCCCGCCGGTCGGCATGCCATTGCGCGGTCGATGCCCGATACGTCAAGGGAGCCGGTGCGAGTCGAAGCGTTGCGTCGCAGCTCCCGCGAGATGGTCGACGGTGAACGACCAACCGTGCGGGCGATCTCTCGCACCCCGAGCTTCTGGGCACGCAGCAGCGCGATCTCCTCCCGCTCGGCGAACGACAGGTAGCGCCCCGACAGCGGGGCGAGAGTGACAGTAGGCATGCCGCCACCCTCCCGAAACCATCGGACACCAACGATGCCCCGACACCCCGGCCTCGATTCCCGCATCCAGGCTCGCCGCGCCCGCGCGCGATCGCCTCCCAGAACCGGACCCGGTTCTCCCTGCGCCCCGCCGGAGGACGACCAGGCGAGCGCTCCACCGGACGCCCCGTCATCTCCGAACCCCAACCCCTCGGTCTTCCCATGCCAACGCTCCTTCATCGAGCGTTGCAACGACCAGTCGAATCCGCCGTGTTCCTGGACGCGTTCGTCCTGAAGGTCCGCGAGAACGGGTCGGTTGCGCGCAAAGCGTGCTACCTCGCGCTCGGTGTCCGCCTCGACGGGCAGCGCGACGTGCTCGGCATGTGGTTCCAGGACACCGAGGGCGCGAAGTTCTGGATGCACGTCCTCGTGCGCCACGAGGCGCTACTGAATCGAGTGGAGGTGAGAGACCACCATCGCCTGGCCGTCGCAGCGGCTGGGACGAAGCTGAGGGCAGCCCGACCCGGGAGACGCTGGGGAGGGTGGCAAGCGGCCCTGACAACGACGGGACGGGTCGGTACTGCCAGACGGCCTGGGTCCGGCAAGCGAGACAGAAAGGCGTACGTGAGGAACCAGCGTTTTCACGCCCCTCAATGCATCCATCGGCTCCAACCTGGCGGATCTGGGCCGAGAAGCGGATTAACCCGGCGGCAGCGAGAACGGCTGCTGGGACGCCCTGATCGTGTCAACACGACGGTTGGGGTGGCCACGAGGAAGGTCTGCGGCGTACTCGTGGATGGCCGCAGGGGTATAGCTGGGCGCCGACCCTGTTGATCGATTCTGTGGTGAACGTGGGAACCGTTCCGGCGCATCCCGCCCTTCGGGGCGGGCAGGCACGTCGTCTGCCGGTAGCGTCGACGCGGGGCGGAGTCGCCGTATTAGTCCGAACCGAGGAAAGCTCGGTGCATGGCGAAGGGCGACAGCAGGATCGCGGTGGAAGGACTGGAAGGCCGGAAGGTCGCCGGTGAATACCGGCGCTCCGGGGTCTGTCGCTGTTGAGGCGTGGCCGCGGGTACTGGGGATCCAGACGAAGCTGCACCGTTGGGCTGTTGATGATGGTGATCGTCGGTTTGACGATCTGTTCGGACTCGTGACCGATCCCAGCTTCCTTCGGGCGGCGTGGGAGCGGGTGCGGAGCAACCGCGGGGCGCGGACTGCGGGGGTAGATGGCGTGACCGCCAGATACATCACCACAGAACGCGGCGAGGACGTGTTCCTCGCCGGTCTCCGGGCGGACCTTCGGGCCGGCCGGTTTGTCCCGTTGGCTGTGCGCGAGCGGCTGATCCCGAAATCCGGCGGCAAGCTGCGTCGGCTCGGGATCCCGACCGTGCGCGACAGAGTGGTGCAGGCCGCTCTGAAGCTGGTGCTTGAGCCGATCTTCGAGGCGGACTTCCACCCGTGCTCCTACGGGTTCCGTCCGAAGCGACGGGCGCTGGACGCGATCGCAGAGATCCAGTACCTCGGTACCCGGTCCTATGAATGGGTGCTGGAGGCTGACATCGAAGCGTGCTTCGACACGATCGACCACACGGCCCTCATGGACCGCGTGCGCCGGCGGGTCGGCGACAGGCGCGTGCTGCGATTGATCAAGGCGTTCCTGAAGTCTGGCCTGATGACCACGGACGGCCAGACAGTCGGGTCGATCACCGGCACCCCGCAAGGAGGGATCCTCTCACCGCTGCTGGCCAACATCGCTCTCTCGGTCCTGGATGGGAAGTTCGCCCAGGACTGGGAAGCGATGGGCACCGCCTCACGGCGCCACACTCGGCGCCGTCACGGACTCGGGACCTGGCGACTGATCCGCTACGCGGATGACTTTGTCGTGATGGTCTCCGGCACCCGCGCGCACGCCGAGCAGTTACGCAGCGAGGTCGCAGCAACCCTGGCACCAATGGGCCTGCGCCTGTCGGACGCCAAGACACGAGTGGTTCACCTTAACGAGGGCTTGGACTTCCTCGGCTTCCGAATCCAACGGAAGCGGAAACGAGGTCACACCAAGCACTACGTCTACACCTACCCGTCCCGGAAAGCCGTGATGGCAATCAAGGCGAAGGTGCGGGCATTGACGAACATGTCGGCGTTTCCGACGCTGTCTGCCCTGTTGAGTCGAGTGAACTCGACCCTCAGGGGCTGGGCCGCCTACTTCCAGCACGGCGTGTCCAAGCACACGTTCGGCGCGATCGGCGTATTCGCTTGGCGACGCGTCATCCGCTGGCTACGCAAACGACACCGCCGTGCCTCGTGGGCGAGCATCCTTCGGCGCTACCTCCCTGGGTGGGTGCCGACAGAAGCAGGGATCAGCCTGTTCAACCCGGTCACGATGCCGGTCACCCGGTACCGCTACCGCGGCAACAGGATCCCGAACCCATGGACCACCAACCTCACAACAGCAACAGCGGCATGACCCTGTGGAGAGCCGGATGCTCGGGAACGGGCACGTCCGGTTCGGCGGGCGGGTCAGGGAAACGGACCAGGCGCAAGCCCGGCACCGCGCCCTGACCCGACCCAACAGTGAGCTCAAGCAGCGCGGCGTCCGGGACATCCTGATCGCTGCGTCGACGGGCTGACCGGGTTCCCGGAGGCGATCGAGGCGGTCTTCCCGACGCACGACCGTCCAAACCTGTGTCGTTCATCTGATTCGCCGATCCTTGCGCTACGTCCCGCGGCGCGAGCTCGACAAGGTCGCCAAGGACCTCAAACCGATCTACACCGCGACCGATCACGCCGCCGCGTGGGCGGCGCTGGAGGCGTTCGACGCGAAGTGGGGTGAGCGGTTCCCGCCGGTCGTGCAAGCCTGGCAGGACGCCTGGGAGCACGTCACCCCGTTCCTGGCGTTCACCGCGAGGTCCGCCGCGTCGATATACACGACCAACGCGGTCGAGGCGCTCAACCGGCAGCTGCGCAAAGCGATCAAGACCAAAGGGCAGCTTCCCCTCGGAGGACTCGGCCAGAAAGCTGCTCTACCTCGCGATCCAGAACGCGACCCCGCAATGGACCCGAACGCGGGCGTGGACGAAGGCGCTGCTCGCGTTCAAGATCCAATTCGGCGACCGCCTCCCGGACTGACACCATCAAACCCGCCTACACAGAAAAGCGGACGCCCTCGATCTTGCGAGCGATCCCGAAGCAGTTGATCGGGAATTCCCAGCTGGTGCCACCGGGTCTCGCGTCGCCGTTGGGGACTGTGTAGGAGTAGAGCTTGTCAGTGCACCTGATGGGGTAGGCGTTGTAAGTACTTCAGGGGTCGGGCTGGCTGTGTCGTGCTGTAGCCGTGCGATGCCTTTCTGATCTCGCCTGCGTTGGCAAGCTTGTTCAGATGGGTTGACGCCTGTCCGGGATTGAGGTTAAGGCCCTTGGCGAGATCCCCCGCGGTGCTCCCCGGGTGCTCGACGAGGAAGTCGATGATGCTCGCCTCGGTGTCGGCCTGGCGGCTGCGCGCGGTTGCGCGCCGATTGCTACGCGCGCCGCGCGGTCAGCGCGGCGCACCAAGCGAGCCGGAGCGGCTGCAGCCGAGCTGCCGTCGTGGGCGGGGCTCGCCTGCTCTTGTGGCTCGGGGTCATGTCGGAACGAAGCTTCACTTCGAACCCTCAACTCCGGGCATCTGCGCTGCTCCCCCGTCCCTCTGGTGGGTCGGCGCAAAGGGAAGAGGGCTGAGAACCCGAGCGTTCAACCGAGCTAGGGGCCGCGACCTCCGGGCCGGTGGCTGGCGGCCCGGCGGGTGCGTCCCCACACCGGGCCCCGCGGTCAAAACCGGTAACCCAAGCCTCCCGCCTCGTGGCACAGGAGACCGCGCCGTTCATGGCATTCCAGCTCGGGCCGGGATCCTGGCGCAAGGCCAGTCACTTATCGACAGTACTCCTGTCGAGTCGGTTATGTAAGCAGCCTGAAGATTTGCTCAGGCTCGGCCGCGGGCGCAGGCATCCGCTGATCGCTCTGCGCGGTCAGCCGGCCGCTCGGAGCACCGCGAGGATCCGCGGGTGGCCGTCGATCTCCAGCTCGTCGACGACCTCGAGCTCGTCAAGACCGACGATCCGCGCCAGTCGGCTCAGACACTCCGACGTGAATCCCCAGTAGACGAAGTCGTCGCGCGCGTACACGTCGCCAGCCTCGTGAACCTCGATCGCCGCGGCTCGGCGGCCAGGCGCGAGCCGTAAGTTTCGAGCACGATCTCGCCGCCCGGTTCCAGCACGTCCGCCAGTGCTCGCAGCAACGCGATCGGGTCGGTCACCCGATGCAGAGATCCCAAAGCACAACGCAGACGTCGAAGCGCTCACCCAGCTCGCGCACGTCCAATCGCGTCCATGCGTCGGTACTCGACGCGGGATCAGACCAGCCCAGCGATCGCGCGGAACCCCGCGCCGCCCTCAAGCGTCACACCGAAGCGAGCTCGGACCCAGTCGACGTACTGCTCATTGTCGACCGCGACAACGCGCCGCGCACCGCGGGCCTCCGCGAGAAAGCTGTAAAAGCCGTCAAACGCACCCACGTCAAGCACGCTACGGCCCGCAAACCGATCCGCGCCGAGCACCGCCAACCGGTAGCCGTGATCGCGCGCAATCCCGCGCGTGTAGATCCCGGGCGCAAGCGCAAACGTGTGAAACCACAGCGGAACCGAATCGCGCACACGCTCAGCGTCGCCAGCAGGCGCACCGATCGCCAAGACGTCGGCGACAACCCGCTCGGCACCCGACGTCTCCGGAATCGCCTCAACCGCCTCGACCGCGTCCGCGTGGACTGCCATCGCATCACCTCCCGTCTCTCGTTCACAAGATAGTCACACCTTGACAGCCGCGACGCCGCGAGACCTCCACGCGACACGCCCAACCCAGGCTTCGGCATCTAGCAGGGCACGCTCGCGACGCCAGTAGCCACGACCCGCACAGCGCGTGACTGGTCGCGGCGTGAGGCAGCGCTCGGCGACGACCAACCCCCAATCGCCAAGGATCCAGGTAGCACCAGCGCGGGCTTGGAACGCTCGAGCCGCCCACAATCCCGCTGGCGGGCAACAATCGGTCGATGACGCTCGCTGACGCTCAGCAACAGCGGCTGCTGGAGCGCCTCCGCGAGGCCGGCGACGAGACGGTCGCGTTCGCCGAGCTGCACGCCGCCGGGATCGCGTTCCCAGCCGCCGTCGTCTCAGAGCTCGAGCTAAGCGGATACGCGATCGAGCGCGTCCATGACCACGGCAGGCCGATCGGCGTGCGCCTGCTCCAGCCAGAACCCCCGGACGCGCCCGCCTCCCGGTGGCGGCGACACCGATAGCCAACCGCAGGACATCTCGCGATCGCTCTGCTGCGTGCTACAAACTGCTCGACACGACAAAGACGCACCGCCAGTTCCACCATCTTCCTCGGCGTGGCTCAGCCGAGCCACGGCAGCGGCCCTCTCGGCGCCTCGTCGAGCCGCCGCCAGACGACAAGGAACGTCTCGGAAACAACGTCGTCGACCGCCTCCGGGGGCATCCGACGTCCGGCGTAGGCCTGGACCGCGGAACGATGTTCACGAAACAGCCTCTCAAGACGCGCTCGCCGCGGTTCAGAATCGGCCATACAACCATCATCGCCGGCACCCGCCGAAACGCGACACCTCACCGTCCCCAAACTCTCTAGTGGTCCGTCAGCGTTTTAGTTGGTGATTGCATCGAGTGTCACGCGGCCGCGCTGGACCTTCTCGACGATCTGGTCGGCGGTCTTGGTCCAGGTGAACGGCGTGGGGTTGGTGTTGTTCGCGGCGAGGTAGGCGTCGATCGCGGCGATCAGGTCCGGGACCGAGGCGAACGCGCCGCGGCGGATCGCCTTGTTGGTGAGCTGCGCGAAGAAGCCCTCGACCATGTTCAGCCAGCTTGAGGAGGTCGGCGTGAAGTGCAGGTGGAAGCGGGGGTGCTTGGCCAGCCAGGCCTTGACGTTGGGGTGCTTGTGGGTCGCGTAGTTATCGAGGATCAGATGGATCTCAGGCCCTTGGGGACCTGGCGGTCGATCGTGCGCAGGAACGTCAGGAACTCGCTGTGGCGGTGGCGGGGCAGGCATTGGCCGATCACCGAGCCGGTCAGAACGTCCAGCGCGGCGAACAGCGTCGTGGTGCCGTTGCGCTTGTAGTCGTGGGTCATCGTCCCGGCCCGCCCGGGCTTCATCGGCAGCGACGGCTGCGTGCGATCCAACGCTTGGATCTGGGACTTCTCGTCCATGCTCGAGCACGATCGCTGCTCGGGCGGGTTCAGGTACAGGCCGACGACATCAGCGAGCTTCTCCTCAAACCGCGGGTCGTTGGAGAGCTTGAACGTCTCGACCCGGTGCGGCTTCAGCCCGCGAGCGGCCCAGATCTTCTGGACCGTGGTGTGCGAGACGCCGTGCGCGCGGGCCATCGACCGGCAGCTCCAGTGCGTCTCGCCCGGGCGGCTTCTCGTGCAGCGTCGCGTGAACGATCTCCTGCACCTTCTCCGGTGCGATCGACGGCTTGCGGCCCCGACCAGGCCGGACCTTCACCGAGCTTTCAGGCCGTCCCGCTCGAAACACTCACGCCACCGCGTGACGGTCGCCGGCGACACCCCGATCTCCTTCGCGACCCGGGTCGTCGCGAAACCATCCGAGGCCATCAACAGCGCCTTCGCTCGCTGCACATCACGGTGCGCCGCGGTCTGCGATCGAGACAACGTCTCGAGCACTTCGCGTTGAGGCTCGGTGACCTTCAGAGGAGGGGTGGGAGCGCGCATGATTCATCTACCCACAACCACCACTTATTTCAATTACAGACCACTAGTTCGCAAAATTCCGCACCCGCCTTGAGCGGAAGCACGCCCGGCACGAGGCCTCCCCGGAGTGCTGCTCCGTCGCCGACGTCGCGGTGAACACGTGACCGCTGCTTGCGCCGCAATTGGGCAGTAGAGCAGCCGACTGCTGCTCATCGTCGTCCCAGACCAGGCGTTGCGGATCTGCAGGACTGGTTTGGGAAACAAGAACTCCTCGATCAACAGGACACTTGCACAAGCTGCTTGCGGAGTTGCTACTGTTCAAGGGGTGAGCGAAAGATCCCCTGAGACCAAGACCTCCAGTGACGCAATGCGGTTGGCGATGGCGGTGACGCGGCTGCGCGCGCGGATCCGGATCGAGTCGGGATTACGTTCAACCGGTATTCCGATCTCGCAGATGGCGGTGCTGGCACGGATCATCGAGGAGGGGCCGACCACCGCCGCAGCCTTGGCCGCGGCCGAGCATGTCACCCAGCAGGCGATCGCTCAGAGCCTCGCCACCCTGGAGAAGCGTGGGCTGGTCGCGAAGACCCGCGACCCGGGTGACGGGCGCAAGAGCCTGGTCACCGCGACCGAACCGGGTCACGCTCTATTGGAGAGGATCGAGGCCTCGAGGGAGGCGTGGCTGAGCCGCGCGATCGACGCGGCCGTCACACCCGACGAGCGCGCGGCACTCGAGACGACGATCGAGATCTTGCAGCGCATCGCCGACGTCGATCTACGGCCTGGCACGGAGATGCAATGGCGCGCGGGCGATCGGAAAACGTTCAGCGGGGTGTCCGGAGGGCCGAAACCGATCAACGACCACATTGGAGACACCATGACCGAATCACGGCGAAGCATCGACCCTGAGCGCACCGCGCTTTGTGGTGATGGATTACCAGCCTGTTGTCCTCGGCTCGCTCGGCGATGCGGAGGAGTTGTTGTCACGTGTTGCCGAGGCGATCGCGATCGTTCGGCGCCATCGGGGACAGGTGGGCGTACGTCCGGGTTGCGTTCGACGACGCTGACTACGAGGCGGTGCCGGAGCACAGCGTGTTTGCGCCGGTGTTGGCGACCGCGCGAGAGGCGCTGCACAACGACTCGCCGGCGACCGCGATCCACGAGCGCGTGGCGCCCGAGCCCGGCGACATCATCGTGCGGAAGACCCGATTCGGGGCGTTCTCGACGACCGATCTGGCCGAGCGGCTGCGGGACCGCGGGATCGCCACGTTGATCCTGGCGGGCGTCAGCACCAGTGGCGTGGTGCTTTCGACGGTTCGCGATGCCGCCGATCGCGACTACCAGGTGTTCGTGCTCGCTGACGCGCCGTCGACCCGGGCCTAGCGTGCACGGCTTCCTCACCGAACGCATCTTCCCCGTCAAGCAAGGTGATCACGGTCGCGGAGCTCGACAGCATCCTCTCCGGCACAGAGAGCGGTCGGATGATGCGGCTGGGCGGCCTCTGCGACGCAGGCTCGGTCGGCCGGACGAGCGCGGGCAGCCGTTCTCCTGGCGATTCACGACGCCGATGTACCTCGGCTCGGCGCTCAACCCGATCAACAGCGCCTGATCGCGACCGCCCTCGTGCCTATCGCCCGCGGCGTGCGCGCGTCGGTCGGGCAGACCGTGGCGCTCGTCTCGGCGCTGTATCTCGCCAGCGCGGTGGCTCAGCCGACGGCGGGCAAGCTGTCTGAGGATTCGGCCCTCGCCGGATGTTCCTCATCGGGATCGTGATCGTCCTCATCGGCGGGCTGCTCGGCGGGTTCGGCCAGGGCCTGACGGTCCTGCTGGTCGCGCGAGTGCTGATCGGCATCGGCACATCCGGTGGGTATCCGTCGGCGATGTTGATGATCCGGCGGCGCGCCGAAATGCGCCGGCCTGCCCGAGCCACCTGGCGGAGTGCTCGGCGGCCTGCAGATCTCCGGCGGCCGCGACTGCGGCGCTGGGCCTTCCCATCGGTGGTTTGCTGGTCAACGCGTTCGGCTGGCGGTCGGTCTTCCTCGTCAACGTGCCGATGACGGTCGTGACGCTCGTGCTGGCGGCGCTCTGGCTGCCTCGCGATCCGGCACTCACCGGGTGCCCGAGCGCGCGGCGTGGTCGACGCGCATCGATCTCGGCGGCAGATCGCCGCTTCGGCGGGGCGATGACCGCCCTGTTGGTGTTCCTCAGCGGGCTGCCGCACCTCGCACTGGAGCGCGCTCGGGCTCGCGCTGGTCCTCACGGTCGCCCTCGTTCGTCTGGGAACTGCGGGCCACGGCCGGCGTTCTTCGACGTACGCCTGCTCGCCACCAACCTGGCGCTCAGCCGCACCTACCTACGGTTCGCGCTCACGTCCTGTGCATCTACACCGTGCTCTACGGCCTCTCGAGTGGCTCGAAGCGGTCCGCGGATATTCCGCCCGGATGCCGGCCTGCTGATCCTGCCGATGGCCGCACTCTCCGCGGCTGATCCGAGGCCGATCTCGCAGCGGAACCTCGTCCGCGGGCCCGCTGATCGCCGCCGCCCTGTCATCGCATCGGTCGGAGCGATCGGGGTGCTGCTGCTCGGGACGAGCACGCCGGTCATCGGAATCGTCGCCGTCACGCTGATCTTCGGCGTCACGCTGGAACGTACGCGCCGGCCAACCAAACCGCGCTCTACACCCAGGTCGACACCCACAAGATCGCCACCGCGGCGGGCCTGCTGCGCACCTTCGGCTATATGGGTTCGATCGGGTCCGCCGCGATCCTCAGCGTCGTCTTCCACACCACGTCTCCGACCACGGACTCCACGAGATCGCCGCGATCATGATCGGCGCCAGCATCATCGTGCTCCTGTTCACGCTGGCCGACCGAGTCTCCGAAAGCCAGTCGGCTCTGAGGCGCCGACGAATCGTCCGCCCGCCACTCACCGTAAGGGGGAGAAAGCGATGCATCACATCCGTCCGTCCACCCGGACAGGAAGCACAGGCTCAGTGATGGGCACAAACAAACCCGATAGGCCGAGGATCGTGCCGGCATAGACGGCTCGCCGTCCTCGATCGCGCACTGGAGTGGGCCGCACGGCAGAGCAGACTTGACCGGATCCGCTCTACCGTCGTCGGACCTGGCATTTGCCGAGCACGTACGCCGTGGCCGGAATCACCGACGACTACGACCCCGCGGCGGACATGCAACACGTTCTTGACGACTCACTGCCCGCGATCCAGCAGCGGCACCGCACGCTCCGGGTCACCGGTCAGGTGATCTAGGGTTACCCCGGGCCCGCCCTGGTCGACGCCTCCCGCGACGCCGACCTGCTCGTCGTCGGAAGCCGCGGCCACAGCGAGCTCGCGGACATCCTCCTCGGATCTGTCGGCATGCACTGCGCCACGCACGCCCACTGTCCGGTGCTCGTCTACCGTTCGGACCGCGACCAGTGAAGGATCCTTCGCCCGCCAGCTAGGCGGGGCGTGTGTCGGAGCGGGTGCGGGCGAACGAGGTTCGAGCACCCTGCTGCCTGATCGCGGATCCAGCCGAGCGCCCTCGCTCGATAACCCGTTACGTATGGCCCGCGCGCGCCAGCCGCATTTGCAGCCACTGATCACCTAATCCCAAGCGTGAAGCACAACAGGGTTCTTGTTTGTCGCCCACTCGCCACTCTCGTCCTGGCTGCTGCTTGCGCCGCATAGCAACACTGCACCCCGCGCCGGGATGGCGTCTCTTTGGTGTCAGATCGGCGCTGACCAGCGACTAATCCGGCCTAAGCATTTGCCTAGGCAGGCGTCGGACCTGCAAGCCCGCACATAGTCCTGCTGCTGCCCAATTCCGCGGCGCGACTCCATCAATGCTCCCCCGCGTCGCGCTCTCATTCGCGCAGAGCTATCGCCGCCGGAGCCCGACGCGGACGAGTTCTCCGACGACTCAGAGATCGCGGTGATCGGCACGCGGATGCACGATTGGATTCGGCCAATCCACCACCAAATCAGCGTCGAGCCCACGCAGCTGCTTGCAGGTTCGCGGCGCCCGCTCATCGCTCTCGCTGTCCTCGAGTCGCAGAGGCGGACGAGCGATGGGTCTGTGCTCGACGAGTCGACCACAGCTCGCGAAGCGGGAAGCCGCTCGCGCGGGTCCTAGCCGAGGTGGGGCGTCTCGGGGTGCTGGAGGAACTGCTCCAGTCGTAGACGAGTGGTCCGATGGATCTCGAGCTGCTCAAGCTCATCGGGCGGAATCCACCGCACCTCGGTGGACTCCTTGCTCGCGCGTAGCTCTCCTCCAATGAGGCTGGCGTGGAAGCAGATGTTGAACTGCTGACGGACCTCGCCGTCGCTGTACTCGATGATGTGGCGGGGGTCGCTGAACGTGCCGATGATGCCGTCCACCTTCACGTCCAGCCCCGTCTCCTCGCGCACCTCGCGTTCGGCGGTCTCGACGATGGTCTCGCCGAAATCCATCGTCCCGCCGGGCAGCGCCCAGTAGTTGTTGTCAACCCGACGCTGCATCAAGATCTCGCCGCGCTCGTTGGTGACGACGGCGCTGGCGGCGGGAACCAGGGAGTTCGGCTTCGGGGCGTTCGGGTCGTCGTAGTGCTCGGTACGTGCCAACGAACTCAGCCTCCATCAGGTCGTGGGTGTCGAGCCTTCCCAGACGGCGTCGAAGCTCTGCGCGTAGTTCGCAAACAGTTGACCGCCGTCGAGACGCCGCAAATGCAGGACCGGCGCGGCGTATGCGTTGGTCGCGTAGAGGTGAGCGTTGACGAGCATTTCGTCGTCGAACCGGTAGATGGAGTTGTAGAGCGTCGTGTCGTGCACGTGGACGCTGACACGTTCGACTCCGATCAGGGGACGGTAGTGCAGCAAAGCCAGCTGGCAACGCGAAACGATGCCATGCCCGAAGTGCTCGTCGTCCCCGCGCGTCTTGATGCAGCTGCCGTCGGGGTCTCCGAGCGCAATGCGAATCTCGCAGCCGGCGGCGGCCTTTTTCTCCAGCAGTTCGTTTAGATCCGGGTCCTGCTCGTGCAGGAACAAGGCCGCGTACACCAGGATGTCGATCGCGCGCTCGGCGCGACGAAACAGTGTCGGCCAGAGATCCGCCGGCACGTCTGCGCGGTGGGCGTATAGCGCGACGAGCTCGGATCTGCTTGCTGTCCGGACTCGCTCCCCGTCGATCAGATCCGGCCACAGATAGGCCTCGTCCTCGCCGACCAGTTTCACCACGTTCGACCGGTGGCGGGCAGTCGGGGTCCGCCCGTTGATCCAACGCTGCGCGGTCTTCGGATCGACGCCCGTCGCCTCGATGATCGCGTCCAGGTCGACCTGGGCAGCAGCCATCGCAGTTCGGAGACGCTCGTTCGCCACGACCCACCTCCGGGACGTTTTGGGACGCCAACAATCTACCGGGACGTCCTGACACGTCCCACTGTGCGGTTGAGGCGTCCGCCGCCGTGGTTCACAGTGCGCGGGATGGCGGCGCCGCAGGCTGACCACCTAGATCTCAGACTGATCGACGAGATCGCCGACCATCTCGTCGACCGTCTCGGCGACGCTCTCGTGGAGCGCGTCATCGAGGCCCTCGGATACGGCGGGATCGCCGCCCAAGCTCCGGCGGCACGGCATGGCTCGACGCGAACGAGGTCGCGCAGCGCCTCAAGGTCGATCGCGGCTGGGTCTACGAGCACGCGGACGAGCTCGGCGTGTCGCGGCTCGGCAGCGGGCCTCGGCCCCGCCTTCGCTTCTCGCCAGACGTCCTGGACTCCAAGAGCGACGCGCAAGCCCGTCCCCAAGCGACCAGGCAACCCGCAAAACGCGAACGGAAGCCCACCGGGCTGATCCCGATCCGCAGCCAATGACCCGACGTAGAGTCGTGCCGTCCGTCAGACCCAGGAGGCACGCACGTATGGCCGCAGAGAATCGAAATCCCGCCTCGAACCGCGCCGGGCGCAAGGTAACCGGCGCGGTCGTCAAGCGCTACCGCAAGCGCGACCGCCAGCACCTATACGGCCTGCGTCTCCGCGCGTACGGCGAGCGCTACTGGATCCCGCTCGGGACCGAGCGCGAGGGCTGGAACGACATCCGAGCGGCCGACCGGCGCGACGAGATCGCCGCCCTGATCCGCCGCGGCGCGTGGCGGCCGCCGAACACCTTCGAGCTCGATCCGCGTGAGAAGAACCCGGGCTTTCACGAGTTCGCCAGCGACTGGCTCACGCGCTATCGCCGAACGGTGGACGCCTCAACCGCGGACAAGGCGGAGTACCTGCTCAGCAACCACCTGCTGCCGTACCTGCACACCTACCGGCTCGACGAGATCGACTACGCCGTGCTCTCCGCGTACGTCGCGCACAAGCTCGAGCGAAACGAGGAGATCGCCGCGGCACGCACGGCCGGCGTCATCCTGCGCGACCGCGCCGGGCGACCGCGCCGACCGCTCAGCCCGCGCACGATCAACATGACGCTCGATCTCACCGCGCGCATCTTCAAGGACGCGGTCAAGCGCGGCCTGCTCCAGCGCAACCCGGCGACCGACCGCGACCTGCGCCTGAAGGTGACCCAGCGCAAAGGGAACTTCCTGGAGGCGGACGAGCTGCTCGCGCTGATCGACGCCGCCTCCGACATCGATCAGCCGATCTCGAACCAAACACTCGCGCGCGCCGAGCTCGCCCGACGGATGCGCGGAGACAACAGGACGTGGAACGGAAATCGCCGCCGAGCTTGGCGTCGCCCAGAGCACGGCGATCTGGCTCGCCGGCCGGTACCGCAAGAACGGGCAGGCGAACGTCCGCCGCGCGATCCTCGCCACCCTCGGGTGCGCCGGGCTTCGCAACACCGAGGCCTGCGACCTGAACGTCGGCGACCTGGACTTCGCCCACGGCGTGATCCATGTCCGCGACGCCAAGACCGAGGCGGGCATCCGCCAGGTCAACATGACGCCGTGGCTGCACGACGAGCTGCTCGCCTACCGCGCTACCCGGCCCGACGCCGAGCCGGACGAGCCCGCGTTCCCGACCCGCAACGGCGCGCGCCGCGACCTTCGGAACGTCAACCGCAGAGTCATCGCGCCCGCCGTCGCCGCCGCGAACGCGCTGCGAGCCGATCGCCGGGAGGCGCCCCTCCCCAGCGCGATCACCGCGCACACCTTCCGCCGAACCTTCATCACGCTGATGCTCGAGGCCGGCGCGCCGGTCCCGTACGTGCAGGGACAGGTCGGCCACGAGGACCCGACGACCACGCTGGCGATCTACGCGCAGGTGCTCAAGCGCCGTGACCGCCAGCGCCACGGCGAGGCGTTCGACGCGCTGATGTCCGACGCAGTTCCGTCCGCCGGGTCAAGCATGGTTCAACGCAACTCCGACCAGCCGGAAGGTCCGCACTTACTCGATATACCGACCGATCCCGGCGGATTTGGCCACAGAAATCGCTGAATTTGGAATCTGTGGCCAAATTCCGGCGGATACCACATGACCACCATACAAAAAACTGGCCATATGCAGGGACTTCGCGAAGCCCTCTGTCGGACTCGAACCGACGACCCCTTCCTTACCATGGAAGTGCTCTACCAGCTGAGCTAAGAGGGCGCGCACCGCCGAACTGCCTGCAAGAGACAGGCTTACATCTCTGACAATCTGCGGTCGACCATCGTACCAGCCCGTATCCCGTGCACACCTGACGGACACAGCGCGATCGGGCCGACGCTGATCGTCCGCCCAGCACCCTAGCGCGCCACCCGAATTGCTCCGGCTGGGCCGACTCGCGCACCCAACCAGTCGCACAGCTGCGCGTTGATGCCCAGGGGCACCTCCAGCGAGCGGCCGGCCCACCCGGGCGCGATCTGCCCTCACAAGGTTTCCTTTGACAAGAAGTCTCGTGATGACTAGTCTATGACAAGACATCTTGTAATCGCCTCGACGACGGGAGGAAATCGATGCTCAACCAGCCGCCGCTGACCGACCACCTGGTCCGGCAGCACATTGCGGAACTCCACGCCGCGGCGTCCCGCGAGCGTCTCGCTCGCCGCACCGCTCGTCTGCCGCGAACGCGCGTCCACGTGGGTCGGATGCTGATCGCGCTCGGTATGCGCCTCGCCCCCGGCCCCATCGAGACACGTGTTAGCAATCGCGTGACGAAGCTTGCCGGGCGCTGAGGCTCGCGCGGGACGCCGACGGCAACAGCGACACGCACCGAATGTCAGACGGAGAGCCAGCCGACGCCGAGACCAGCGCCGCGCGCGCAAAGCAGGCGCCGCGGGAGATCAGCGACCCCAAGGCGATGCGTGCGCTCGCGCACCCGCTCCGCCTCGCCATCCTCGACGCGATGCGCAACGAAGGGAAGCTCACCGCCACGCGCGCGGCCGAGCTGCTGAACGAGACCCCGGGCAACATGTCCTGGCATCTGCAGATGCTCGCCAAGTACGGCTTCATCGTCGAAGCCGAGGGCGCCAAGGGACGCAGCCGGCCCTGGCAGATCGCGCCTGGCTCCAACAGAATCAAGGGAACCGAGGCCATACCTGGATCGCTTGACGCCGTCGAGCACCTGGTCATCACGGTGCTCGATCGAAGTTTCGAACAGTTACAGGAATGGTTGCGGCAGCACAAGCACTTCGGGGACGCATGGTTCAACGCCTCGTTCGTCCAGGAGCGCATGACCTTCCTGACATCTGCGGAGCTCGCCGAGATCGGCGAGCAGATCGGTCAGCTGCTGGACCGATACGACGATCGCTCAGACCCGACAGAGCGGCCGCCCGAGGCGCTGCCGGTCCACATGGTCAGCTTCGCGCACCCGATGCCACACACACAGCCTGGCGATTGAGCAGCCAGCGTCTGCCCTCGTGCCCGTTGTCGGTGAGTCGGAGTTCCGGGCGGCTACTGCCCAAAGTCTCCATCCATCCAAGACTTGAAGCGGGCGACGTTTTGCTCCGGCCAGGCGCCGTCGCAGGGCATCGTGCCTGCGCTGAGCGTCCCGTAGATCCTGTCGGCGTTGGCTCGGACTTCGTCGTAGGAGAACAGGTCGAAACGCGAGCGCATCGAGTCGCGGTCGCGATCACGGAACAGCGGTCGGATATCACGCTCGTAGCTGACCGTCTCGGTCGTCATCGGAACTCCCTCCTCAGGCCGTCGGCTGGATAGCGTTTGCGGCAGCGGAAATGATTGCAGCGCGCTCGGCGCGCTCAGCTCCGCTCGACGAGGAGGGCGCGCGCGACAAGCGGCTCACCAGATGTACGCTGGGCGCCACTGTGCCGCGCCTGCCGGAAGGTCACGAGCCTGCCTGACTGCTCGTCCCACAGCTTCAAGCGAACCGCGCGGAGACCGTCCCAGAGCGTCAGAGTCGGAACCGAGGTGAACAGCGGGCATGCGGCGTGCGCGCCCGGCAGGTGATAGTTGGGGATCTTCGCGTTCAGGTGATGCACGTGGTGCAGTCCGATGTTGCCGGTGAAGAACCGCAAGATGGTTGGAAGCTTCAGGTGAGAGCTGCCCCGCAGAGCGGCGTCGGCATAGTCCCAATCGTCGCCGTTCTGCCAGTAGGTGTCCTCGAACTGATGCTGGACGTAGAACAACCAGATGCCGGCCGAGCCCGCCAGCATCGCCGCGGGAGCCCACACGATCAGGAAGTGCTGCCAGCCAATCAGCCAGACGACGGCGACGAGACAGACGGCGAGCGTCGCGTCGGTCGCGAGCACGCTATTGCGCATCCGGGGTCGCGCGTTCTTGGCGACGATCCGCGGGCCGATGATCATCGCGAAGATCGGCCCCAGCCCGAACATGACGAGCGGGTTTCGCGTCAGCCGATAGCCGAGACGGCCTCGCCAGGATCGTGCTTGGTACTCCGCGACGGTCAGCGTGACGATGTCTCCAACCCCGCGACGATCGAGATCCCCGGCGGTCGCGTGATGCACCGCGTGGTCGTGTCGCCAGCGCGTGAACGGCGAGAGCACGAGCAGGCCGAGGATCGTTCCGAGCACGTGGTTCGCGCGCCGCGAGGGCAGCAGCGAGCCGTGCCCGCAATCGTGGAACATCGCAAACACCCGCACCAGAAAGCCGCCCGCCAGCACGGCGAGCGTCGCAGTCAGCGCCGGCGAGACACCGAGCGTGAGGTCCATCGCACCGCTTAGGGCAAGGTACGGAAGGAGGGATGTGGCGATGGCGAATGTGCCGCGCCATGCGGACGCCTCCGCAAACGGCGCGAGCGTCTCACGCCAGGCGAGACGGCCATATACATGGGTCATGGATCTCCGTACGGTTGTCGACGTCTGCCGACTACGCGCACGGCGCGAGGTGCATGACGGCGGTTTCGATGGCAAAACCTTCGGCCGCCGATCACGCCGCAGCCAGCACGGAGGATAGCCGCAGCAGGCAGACTTCCGCCGCCTCGTCCCGAATGGCAGAAGCCCGAGGATGAGCGCGAGACAGCCGACATGATTGGGCGATGAGGATCGATATCACCCGGAATCCGGCCGAGTTCGCCGACCGTGCTCGGTACTTCCTGGCGGCGAGGCTCGAGCACAACGTCCTGGCGACCGTCGTTGACAACGTGCTGCGGACCGAGCCGCGTGCCGGCCCGACGGGCGGCGACCCGGCGGCGTTTGGCGCCGTGCCCGTGTTCGCGCTCGGCTCTGAGCCGAGGACGCGCGAGGTGGTCGCCGCCGCGTTGCGCACGCCGCCCTGGCCGATGCTCGCCGCCGGCTTCGACAACCCCGCCGACGCCCGCGACCTGATCGACCGGTGGCTCACCCCGGACCCCACGCTGAGCGAGTTCGGCGCCGAGCCCGCCACCGCGAAGGCGCTCATCCAGGCGTGGCGCGCAACCACCGCTGGCAGCACCGAATGCGTCTTCCGAGAGGCGTTGCACTCGCTGACCGCGGTCAGCGACCCGCCTGAGCCGGCTACGGGCCGACTTCGCGGGGCGACCGAGGAGGACCGTGACCTCCTCATTCAATGGGAGGTCGCGTTCGGCGTTGAGACGGGCCTCGGCCAGGCAGACCAGGCGGCCGCGATCGTCGATCGACGTCTCGACGCCCGCCAGCAGTTCATCTGGGACGACGGCCGCCCTACCTCGACGCTCGGCCACACCGCCCAGATCGCGGGCGCCGTCCGGATCAGTTCCGTCTACACGCCTCCCGAGTTCCGCAATCGCGGCTACGCCAGCGCCGCGGTCGCCGCGCTCAGCCGTCGCCTACTGGAGCACGGCGCGCAGCGCTGTTTGCTGTTCACCGACCTCGCAAACCCGACTTCGAACCGCATCTATGCATCCGTGGGCTACGTCAGGCTCGCCGACTGGGAGCAACACCGGCTGCTCCGGTGAATGCCGCTCGGATCATCGCCTCGACCTGGGCGGCCGGGAATGGGTCCGGCAGCGCCGCGAGCGTCTCCCCCACCAACCCGATCGCCTCGTCGAGCTGATCCCGCGCGCAGACCCAGCTCGCGCAGCGACCGCGGGGCGCCGAGCCGCTCGTTCAGTTCTCTCAAAGACGCGGCCGCGCTCGCGCCCGCCCCGCCGCCGTCGACACCGACCGCCGCCGCGATTCGCGCATCGGCGCCGTCGGCGCGCGGCGCCGCAACGGAGGCGGAATAAGGCAGCACCACGGTGTGGGTCTCGGCGTGCGGCAGGTTGTAGGCACCGCCGAGCACGTGGCAGATCTTGTGATGCACGTAGGAACCGACGTTGGCAAATGCGGTTCCGGCAAGCCACGCCCCGTACAACGCCTGCGAGCGCGACGCGATCGAGGTCGGGTCGACCACGACCGCGGGCAGCCCTTTCGCCAGCGCGCGGATGGACTCCTCCGCGATCAGCGATGTGATCGGATTGCGCCGCGGACTCCACAGCGCCTCGGCGCTGTGGGCCACCGCATTGACGCCGCTGACCGCGGACAGCCCCGGGGGAAGCGTCAACGTCAACTCGGGGTCGTAGACGACCAGCTTCGGCAGCACCCGCCGGTCGTTTCCGGTCGTCTTGCGGGACCGTTCGGTCAGCCCCCACACCGGCGTCACCTCGGAGCCCGCGTACGTGGTCGGGACGGCGATGATCGGCAACCCCGCCTCGAGCGCGATCGCCTTGGCGGTGCCGGTCGTCGAGCCGCCGCCGACGCTGAGGACGCCGTCGGCCCCCGACTCCCGGGCCGCTGCCCTTGCCTCCTCGGCGATCTCGACCGGCACGTGCGGACGGACGCGGGAGAACCGAGCCGCGATGAGCCCGCCCAGCACGCCCTCGATACGGTCGGCGAGGCCAGCCTCGGCCTCCGCGGCGACGACCAGCAACCGGGTCACTCCGAGCGCCCGCACCGCATCGACAAAACGCGGAGCTCCCGAGGCTCCCGCGCCGAACAGCACGTGGTTTGCAATCCCCGCGTACTCGAAGTCCTCGAGGTGGCCGGCCATCCGCGTCACACGGTAATCGATGACGGTTAGGCCGCCGCCCGCAATGCGTAGGATCGAGCCTGGGATACCTGAAACCAGCGAGGGAGAGCGCGTGAGCAGCGTCACATCCGAGCCTGTCACCACCACCGTCGAGGGCCTCAAGCAATGCCTCGGCAGCCAACTGGGCCCGACCGAGTGGCGGGTGATGACGCAGGCCGAGGTAAGCCGGTTCGCCGATCTGACCGGCGACCACAACTTCATCCATGTCGATCCCGAACGCGCGGCGCAAACACCGTTCGGGGGGACGATCGCCCACGGCCTCTACAGCCTGGCGCTTTTGGCGCCGGTGACCCAACTGCTCACCGTCACCGACTCCGTCGCGAACCTCAACTACGGCCTCGACCGGGTTCGCTTCCCGGCACCGCTCCCGGTTGGCGCGCAGTGGCGCGGGACCGCGGAGGTGACAGAGGTGACCGACGTGCGCGGCGGTGTCCAGGTCAAGATCACCGCGACGATCGAGGTCAAGGGCTCCGACCGGCCCGCGGTCGCGGCCGAGTGTGTCTTCAGGTATCTGCGATGAGCGAGATCAGCGTCGACGGGAAAGTCGCGATCGTGACCGGCAGCGGGCGGGGACTCGGCCGCGCCTACGCGGTCGCGCTGGCGGAGGCGGGCGCCGCCATCGTCGTCAACGACGTCGACGAGGAGTCCGCGGCCGAGACCGCGCACCTGATCACCGCGGCCAATGGAAGCGTCGTCACGGAGATCGCCGCGGTCGGGGACGGCGGCACCGCGCAGCAGTTGGTCGACCGCGCCGTGGCGGAGTTCGGGCGTCTCGACGTGATTGTCACCAACGCCGGGGTGCTGCGCGACCGGGTGCTGTGGAAGATGAGCGACGAGGATTTCGACGTCGTGATCAGAACCCACCTGCGGGGCACCTTCACCTGCGCCCGCGCAGCCGCGATCCGGATGCGCGAGCAGGGACAAGGGGGCCGGATCATCACCGTCGGCTCGCCGACCGGCCAGTTCGGCAACTTCGGCCAGACCAATTACGCGGCCGCAAAGGCCGGCATCGTCGGGATGGTGCGAACCTGGGCGCTCGAACTGGCGAGGAGCGACATCACCGTCAATACGATCGTCCCAACGGCCTGGACCGAGATGACGGCGACGATCCCGGTCTACGCACCGTTGGTCGAGCGCGCGGCAGTCGGCAAGCCGTTCCCGCGCGAGGTCCGCCACGGGCACGCGCTCGGGATGCCGGACGAGTGCGCGCCGCTGGTCGTGTTCCTCTCCTCCGACGCCGCCGCCGATGTGACCGGCCAGGCGATCGGGATCGGCGGCGACAAGTTGACGCTCTACACGCACCCAGCTGAGGCGACCGTCGCGTACCGCGAGGGCGGCTGGAGCGCGCGCCAGGTCGCCGAGGCGTGGAGCGCCGAGCTGGCGCCGCTGCGCCAGAGCTACGGAATGGAGCTTCCGCCGCTCGAGCTCGACGACGCGGGGACCGACCGGTGACGCTCGAGCTCGAGACGATCGTCGCGATCGACGTCCACGTTCATGCGGAGCGCAACCACGACGAGCCCCAGGACCCGGTCACCACCGAGATCCTGGAGGCGGCGGCCCGCTACTTCGGCGGTCATCCGCCGCAGCCGAGCGCCCAGGAGGTGGCCGACTACTACCGCGAGCGGCGGATGCTGGCGGTGATCTTCAACGTCGACGACGAAGCTGGTATGGGGCGTCGCCGGCTCGGTAACAGCGAGGTGCTAGAGGTCGCCCGGGCCAATCCCGATGTGCTGATCCCGTTTGCGAGCGTCGACCCGCACAAGGGCAAGCTCGCGGTCAGGGAGGCACGCGAGCTCGTGCAGCAAGGAGTCAAGGGGTTCAAGTTTCACCCCAACACGCAGGCCTTCTGGCCGGACGACCGCAGCTTCTACCCCCTGTATGAGGTGATCGCGGAGGCTGGCCTGATCGCGCTGTTTCACTCGGGCACGACCGGGATCGGGGCGGGCATGCCCGGCGGCGGTGGCGTCAAGCTGAAGTACTCGAACCCGATGGCGATCGACGATGTCGCGGCCGACTTCCCCGGACTCGACATCATCCTCGCGCATCCCTCGTTTCCCTGGCAGGAGGAGGCACTGGCGATTTCGGTGCACAAGCCCAACGTGTATATCGACCTGTCAGGTTGGTCACCGAAATACTTCCCCGAGATCCTTGTGCAGTACATCAACACCCGACTGTCACACAAGATGCTGTTCGGCTCCGACTACCCGTTGATCACCCCCGATCGCTGGTTGGCGGACTTCGAGAAGCTGCCGATCAGGGACGAAGTAAAACCGCTGGTGCTGCGAGAGAACGCGATCAGGCTGCTGAAGCTCGGCTGACTGAACTCGCCGCGGTGAGACGCGGTTAGATTCCCGCATAGAGCGACACAGGAGAAACGAGATGGCGACGACCGAACTCGTTGGGCAGCAATTGCTGATCGGCGGCGCGTGGACGGACGCGAGCGACGGCCGCACGTATGACCAGCACTTCCCGTACACCGGCGATCCCGTCGGAGCCGCGGCCGCGGCCGGCCGCGCTGATGCCCGGGCGGCGGTGGACGCCGCCGCGGCGGCGTTCGGAGAGTGGTCGCGCAGCGCCCCTGGCGAGCGGCGCACGATCCTGCTGAAGGCCGCCGAGCTGCTGCTCGAGCGCGCGCCGCAGATCGCGACGCTCCTCACCGAGGAGACCGGCGGCGTTTTCGGCTGGGGCATGTTCAACTGCCAGCTCGCCGCCGGGATGCTGCGCGAGGCGGCGGCGCAGGCCTACGGGCTGATCGGGGAGGTGATCCCCTCCGACGTGCCGGGGAAGCTCGCGATGGGCGTCCGCGCCCCCGCGGGCGTGGTCGTCGGGATCGCCCCCTGGAACGCGCCGGTGATCCTCGGCACCAGGGCGCTGGCGGCCCCACTGGCCTACGCCAACACGGTCGTCCTGAAGGCCTCGGAACTGTGCCCACGAACCCATGCCGCGGTCGTCAGCGCGGTCGTCGACGCCGGCCTGCCCCCAGGCGTCCTGAACCTGATCACGAACGCGCCGGAGGACGCCTCCGAGGTCGTCGACGAACTGATCGCCCATCCGAAGACCCGGCGGATCAACTTCACCGGCTCCTCGCGGGTCGGTGCGATCATCGCCGAGAAGGCCGGTAGGCATCTGAAGCGGGTGCTGCTCGAGCTCGGGGGGAAGGCACCGCTGATCGTTCTCGCAGACGCTGACCTGGAGCGAGCGGTGGCAGCCGCGAGCTTCGGCTCGTTCTTTCACCAGGGCCAGATCTGCATGTCGACCGAGCGGGTCGTCGTCGACAAGTCGATTGCCGATGCCTTCGCCGACGCGCTCGCGGCCCGGGCCCGAGCGCTGACGCTCGGAGACCCGCGCGAGGCGGAGACGCAGATCGGACCGATGATCAACGACGCGGCCTTGCAGCGCGTGACCGAACTGGTCGGTGACGCCCTCGCCAAAGGCGCGACCGCGCTCAGCGGCGGCGAGCCGGACGGACGCGTGTTCCCGCCGACGGTGCTGAGGGGAGTCACCTCCGAGATGCGCGTCTACAGCGAGGAGTCATTCGGCCCGCTGGCGTCGCTGATCGAGGTTGACGGTCCCGACGAGGCCGTGCAGGTCGCCAACGACACCGAATACGGGCTGTCGTCGGCGATCTTCAGCGAGAACGTCCCGGCCGCGCTGGAGCTCGCGCAGCGGATCGAAAGCGGGATCTGCCACATCAACGACACGACCGTTCAGGACGAGCCGCAGATGCCGTTCGGCGGCGTCAAGGCAAGCGGTTTCGGGCGCTTTGGCGGGCGCGCCGCGCTGGAGGAGTTCACCGAATTGCGCTGGATCTCGGTGCAGGACCTACCTCGCCAGTATCCGATCTAGGATCCACTGATGGCCGAGCTGCTGTCGTTGCGTGAGGGGGTTGCGGCTGTCGTCAAAGACGGTGACTCCATCGCGCTGGAAGGGTTCACGCATCTGATCCCGTTCGCCGCCGGGCACGAGCTGCTGCGGCAGGGACGTCGCGATCTGGAGTTGATCCGGATGACCCCGGACATCCTGTACGACCAGATGATCGGCATGGGCGCCGCCCGCAAGCTCGTCTTCTCCTACGGCGGCAATCCGGGAGTGGGCTCGCTGCATCGATTCCGCGATGCGGTCGAGCACGACTGGCCGCGCCCAATCGAGCTCGAGGAGCACAGCCATGCGGGAATGGCGAACCGCTACGCGGCCGGGGCGGCGCGCCTGCCGTTCGCGGTGATGCGCGGATACGTCGGAACCGACCTGGCGTCGCACACGCGGGTGGCGTCGATCAGATGCCCCTTCACCGACGAGGAGCTGGTCGCCGTCCCGGCACTTGTCCCGGACGTGGCGATCGTGCACGCCCAGGAGGCGGATCGTCAGGGGAACGTCCAGATCTGGGGGATCCCGGGCGTGCAGAAGGAGGCGGTGCTGGCCGCCGCCACCTCGCTGGTGACCGTCGAGCGGGTCGTCGATGGACTGGTGCCGCGCCCTGGGGGGGTCGTGATTCCGGGCTGGGCAATCGACGCGGTCGCCGAGGCGCCGGGGGGGTCGCGCCCCTCCTACAGCCTCGGGATCACCCAGCGCGACAACGACTTCTACAGGTTCTGGGACGGCGTCAGCCGCGACCGGGGCACATTCGTGAGGTGGATGGAGGAGAACGTCCTGGAGAACGGGGTGAGGACCCGATGAGCACAACCGAACGGGCAACCTCCGGGGAGGCTCAGACCGTTGTCGCGGCGCGCTGGCTCCAGGACGCACACAGCGTCTTCATCGGTGTGGGCAGGCCGAGCACCGCGGCGATCCTGGCACGGCAGCTGTATAACCCCGACCTCGTGTTGGTGTACGAGTCGGGCACGATCGGGGCCAAGCCATTCCACATTCCGTTGTCGATCGGCGACGGAGAGCTGGCGGAGACGGCCGACTTCGTGGTATCCGTCCCCGAGATGTTCAACTACTGGATCGGTGCCGGCCGGGTTCAGATCGCATTCCTCGGCGCTGCCCAGGTCGACCGCCACGCGAACCTGAACTCGACGGTGATCGGCGACTACGACCACCCCAGGACCCGGCTGCCAGGCGCCGGGGGGGCGCCCGAGATCGCCGCCGGGTGCGACGAGGTGATCGTGATCGCGCCGCACGACAAGCGGACGTTCGTCGAGCGGCTCGACTTCGTAACGACCGTCGGCTACGGGGACGGTGGTCGCGCACGAGACCGGCTGGGTTTCCGGGGAAGGGGGCCGACGGCGGTGATCACCGACCTCGGGGTGCTCGAGCCCGACCCCCTGACCAAGGAGCTGGTGCTCACGCAGCTGCACGACGGCGCCACCGTCGAGCAGGCGCGCGACGCCACCGGCTGGAAGCTGCGCATCGCCGAGGAGGTCCGGACGACCGAGCCCCCGACGGAGCTCGAGCTGACGGCCCTGCGCGAGCTGCTCAGCCGCTGAAAGTCAAGATGAGCACGACCGAGGAACCCGAGACGCGGCAGATCTACGGCCCGGTCGCGGACACCCCGCTCGGTTACGCGGGCGATCCCGACGACGCACACCCCCCGCTCGACTTCCCGCCGTATAAATCGACGCGGCTGCGCCATCCGACCCAGCCACTGGTCTATCTGCCGCAGACGGTCACCGAGATCACCGGCCCGCAGCTCGCGCCGGCTCTGCGCCTGAAGGAGACCGACAACGACCTGACGGTCCAGGGGTCCGGGGAACCGATCGGCGAGCGGATCACGGTCACCGGACATATGTACGACACCGAGGGCAAGCCGATGCCCGACACGCTGGTCGAGGTCTGGCAGGCGAACGCCGCCGGCCGCTACCAGCACCGCTGGGATCGGTGGGACGCTCCGCTTGACCCGAACTTCAAGGGCGCCGGACGGTGCCTGACCGACTCCGAGGGCCGCTACCGGTTCATCACGATCAAGCCGGGGCCGTATCCGTGGGGGAACCACTACAACGCCTGGCGTCCGGCGCACATCCATTTCTCGCTGCTGGGGCGCGCCTTCGCGCAGCGCCTGGTGACCCAGATGTACTTCCCCGGAGACCCGTTCTTCCCGTACGACCCCATCTTCAACGCTGTCCGCGACGAGCGGGCCCGCGAGCGGATGATCTCGACCTTCTCGATCCACGACACGGTCCCGAACTGGGCCGCGGCATACCACTTCGACATCTACCTGCGCGGTCCCGGCGAGACGCCGTTCGAGCGGTCGCATTGATCTTCGAGCCGACCCCATCGCAGACCGTCGGGCCGTACTTCGCGATCTGCCTGCCGTTCGAGGGCCAGGAGCTGGTGGTTCCGCAGGGCACCCCCGGGAGTTTCAGGATCTTCGGCACGGTCTACGACGGCGCCTGCGAGCCGATCCCCGACCACGTGGTCGAGACCTGGCAACCCGACCCGGAGGGGTTGTTCGCCGATCTGCACGGCTATGGCGGCAGCTCGCGGCTGCCGGGCTTTCGCGGGTTTGGCCGCCACGCCGAGGAGGACGGCGAGGGCAACTGGGAGATCCTGACGGTCAAGCCCGGGCGCGTTCCCTGGGCCGGCGGCGGCCTGCAGGCACCTCACATCGACGTCGCCGTGATGGCGCGCGGGATGCTCCAACGCCTCGTGACGCGGATCTACTTCGCCGACGAGCCCGACGCCAACGCCGAAGACCGTGTCCTCGCCGGCGTCGATCCCGACCGCCGGCACACCCTCCTGGCCCAACCGAGCGCCGGCGGCTACCGCTACGACGTCCGGATCCAGGGCCAGGACGAGACGGTCTTCTTCGCGGTCTAGACCTGGGAGCGCACCGTTGATCGGAGACGTCATTTGGTCGCCCGCCGCGGACATGCGCGAGACGACCGAGGTCGGCCGGCTGATGAACTGGTTCGAGGCCCGCTGCGGCGTCGAGCTCAAGGACTACGACGCGCTGTGGAGGTTCTCCGTGGACGACCTGGAGGGTTTCTGGGGCGGCCTCGCGGAGTTCTACGGGATCCGCTTCCGAAGTCCGTATGACCGGGTGCTGGCCGAGCGGACGATGCCCGGCGCGCGCTGGTTTCCCGGCGCGCGGCTGAACTACGCCGAACACATGGTCGGCCTCGATGAGGACCGTGACCGCATCGCGGTGCTCGCTCGTTCACAGACGCGCGCGCCGATCGAGCTGACCTTCGGCGACCTCCGGGAGCAGGCCGCACGGTTGCGGGCGGGGCTCCAACGGCTTGGCGTCGGCCAGGGCGACCGCGTCGTCGCGTACATGCCGAACATCCCTGAGACGCTCGTCGCCTTCATCGCGGTCGCCAGCCTCGGGGCGATCTGGGCGACGTGCGCGCCCGAGTTCGGGCCGCGCAGCGTGATCGACCGCTTCGCCCAGATCGAGCCAAAGGTGTTGCTGGCGGTATCTTCGTACGGCTTTCGTGACGGCACCGTCGACCGGCGTGGCGAGGTCGCGGCGATCCGCGCCGGCCTCCCCACGCTGGAGCACGTGGTGTCGGTGCCCTACGGCGAAGGCGGGTCGCTCCCCGGCGCGGTCAGCTGGAGCGATCTGCTCGCGGAAACCGGCCCGCCCGCCCCGCTCGAGTTCGATCCGGTGGCGTTCGACCACCCACTGTACGTCCTGTTCTCCTCGGGTACGACCGGGCTGCCCAAAGCGATCGTGCACGGCCACGGCGGGCAGCTGATCGAGCACCACAAGAACCAGGGGGTGACCTGGGACCTGAAGCCCGGCGGGCGGCTGCTGTGGTTCTCGACGACCGCCTGGATGATGTGGAACGCGCTCGTCTCGGCGCTGCTGCTGGGCGCCTCGATCGTGATGCTCGACGGCGATCCGGCCTGGCCCGACCTGCTGCAGCAATGGCGGCTGGCCGAGGAGCTGCGGCCGACGGTGATGGGCGTCAGCCCGCCGTACCTGATGGCGTGCCGGAAGGCGGGGCTGATGCCCGGACGCGAGCTCGACCTGAGCTCGATCCGGATTCTGTGCACGGCCGGCTCACCGCTGCCAGCCGAGGGCTACCGCTACGTCTACGAGCACATGTCGCCCGAGACGATGCTCTTGAACGGCTCAGGCGGGACGGACATGTGCACCGGGCTTGTCGGCGGTTGCCTGGCGCAACCGGTCTACGAAGGCGAGATCTCGGGCGCTTCGCTCGGGGTCGACGCCCACGCGTTCGACGCCGACGGCAACGAGGTGATCGGCGAGCTCGGCGAGCTCGTGATCACCTCGCCGATGCCGTCGATGCCCGTCAAGTTGTGGGGCGACGACGATGGAGGCCGCTACCGGCGCTCCTACTTCGACCGCTACCCGGGCGTCTGGCGCCACGGGGACTGGATCATGTTCAGCGAGCGCGGGAGCTGTGTGGTCACGGGACGGTCGGACGCGACCCTGAATCGCGGCGGCGTGCGGCTGGGGACGGGCGAGTTCTACGCGGTGATCGAGGATCTGCCCGAGGTCCTCGACGCGCTCGTCGTCCACCTCGAGGACTCGGGCGGTGGCAGCGGGGATCTGCTGCTGTTCGTCGTTCCAGCCGCCGGCGTAGCGGTCGACGATGATCTCGACGCGCGAATCGCCCGAGCGCTGCGGGCGCAGCTCTCCCCCCGGCACGTTCCCGATCGGATCCTTGCCGTACCGGCGATCCCGCGGACGCTGACCGGGAAGAAGCTCGAGATGCCGATCAAGCGCATCCTCCGGGGTGAGCCGGCCGAGCGCGTCGCGAGCCGCAGCTCGCTCGCGGACCCGGCGGCGCTCGACGCGTTCGTCGAATTGGCGTCTGAGCTGCGCGCCTCCGCGACCCAGGATTGACTTCGGCGGACGGACAGAGCGAACGAGAGGAGAAGGATGGCGCGGATGGTGCTGGTCCACGGCGCGTTCAGCGGCGCCTGGAACTGGGAGCCGGTGCTGCCCGGGCTGCGAGCGGCCGGGCACGAGGTGGAGACGCTCGACCTCCCCGGGCATGGCGCGGACACGACGCCGGTCCGCGATGTGTCGCTCGATCGCTACGCCTCGCGCGTCTGTGAGGTGCTGAGTGGCGGCCCGCCCGCCATCCTTGTCGGCCACAGCATGGGCGGGATGGTTGTCACCCAGGCCGCCGCCCGGCTCCCCGAGCAGATCACCGCGCTCATCTACATGACGGCGTTCATCCCGAACGACGGCGAGAGCCTGCTCGACCTGACCCACTATCCGGAGGCCGCCGGCGACATGATCCAGGCCAATCTCGTCGTCACGGGCGAGCCGCCCGTTGCAACGCTGCCCGACGCTGCCGCCCGCGAGGCGATCTACCACTGCTGCACCGACGAGCAGGCGGCGTGGGCGGTGGCGCGGCGCGGGCCGCAGCCGGCCGCGCCGATGGGGCAGCCGTTCCGGCTCGAGCCTGACACGGCGGCGGCCTTCAAGGCGCTCCCGCGAAGGTATGTCGCGACGCTGCAGGACCGCTGTCTCAGGCTGCCGATGCAGCGGTTGCTGCTCGAGCGGGCGGGCTGTGAGCCGGTGATCGAGCTCGACACCGACCATGCTCCGCAACTGTCGCGGACCGACGAGCTCGTGGCCGCGTTGGACGAGCTGGCGTCGCTGCCCTGAGGATCAACTGACTGACTGTCCCTAGGCGTCGAGCGTGACCAGCGAGGCGCCCGGGAGGCGAGCAAACATCTCGCGGTGGTGACGGACGATCTCCAGGTTCGTCAGTGCCAGCCGTGCATGTTCGCGCGCGACGCTCTCGGCGCGCGTCCCCTGTCGCGCCGAAATCGCCTCCAGCAACGCGGCGTGTTGGCGCTGGGCAACCAGCAGGTTGGCGTACGACTCCGGCATCTCCGCCGCGGGCAGGATGAAGGCGCTGGCGCCCGCGAACGGCAGCGCGGCCACGCCCGCGACAGCGCGTTCCAGAACCGAGCTTCCCGCCAGTGCGACCACGCGCGCGTGGAAGCGCTCGTTCAGCGCAACGTAGTCGTCGAAGCTGTCGATCCCGCCTGAGGCGCGCAACACCACCCCGATCCGCTCGTTGAGCTCGGCGAGCGCCCGCAACTCGCGGCGCGGAGCTCCGCGCTCGGCGGCGAACCGCGCGGCCGTCCCCTCCAACACGCCTCGCAGCTCGATCGCGTCGACAATCTCGCGGGGGGTGAATGCCCGAACGACGTATCCGCCCGTGGGCAGCGGCTCCAGGAGCCCCTCGTGCTCTAGCGCGGCAAGGGCCAGCCGCAGCGGCGTTCGCGAGACCCCGATGCGTCCCACGAGCGGTAGCTCGGACATCCGCTCGCCCGCCTTGAACTGGCCGCTGAGGATCTGCTCACGCAGCGTCAGCAGCGCCCGGGTGATCTGCGAACGATCGTGCTTCTCCGCCAACGAGGCCATTGCGGCCGGAGCCTAACCCAACCGCATCAGATGCACGCCGCCTGCATGCAGAATCCCTTTGGTTACGGGGTTTTGGTCGCTTCATTGGCGGGCATTAACGGACGTTGCATGCAGCCGCAGCGATCCACTACCATCGGCGCCACCTCGCCTGTGGAGGCGAGGAGGCACCTTCGCCTGCGAGGGAGAGGAGTGAGGTAACGATGCATCAATACGCCCTGCGCGCTCGCTGGGGGGTCGGCCTGTTGGCCGCTATCGGCGCGTGCGTGATCGCTGGGTTTGCGATCAATTCGAACAGCCAGGCCGCGGTCAAGGCGTCGGCCGCTTCAGCGACGTCGTCGTGTGGACCGAAGCCCGGCGCTGCCGCCAAGGGCAGTCCAATCACGCTCGGCGCGATCAACACGAAGCAGCCGGGAACGGACTTCACCGACATCGAGAACATGGAAGGCGCCTACTTCGCGTGCGTCAACGCGAACGGCGGCGTCAACGGTCACCCGATCAAGCTGATCAAGCTCACCGAGCCGACTCAGCCGGCGCAGATCGCGGCTGACGCCAAGCAGCTCGTCGCCGACCACGTCCTCGGCATCTCGGGCACTTCCAGCATCCTTGAGTGCACGATCAACTACAAGTATTGGGAGAAGATGCAGTACAAGGTGATCGCCGCCGGCATCGCCCCCGAGTGCTATGGGACGCCCAACTACGCCGACGTCAACATGGGGCCGCGGTACAGCTCCGACGGCGCCGTCCAGTACGTGCTCGGTCTGCATCCGAGCAAGATCGTGTTCGACCAGTCGAACGTCCCGGGCACCGGCTACATCGCCGCCGGTCCGAATGCGCTCGCCAAGCACGCGCACACGGCGATCACTGATCTGACGGAGAACGTGCCGATCACGGACGCCAACTCGGTTGCGCTCAAGGAAGTCCAGGACGCGGGCCAGAACGGCGCCGTCGTCCTCAACTTCACGCCCCCGGAGGCGCTGCTCATCCTCCAGGCCGCCCAGAAGCTGAACATCGAGGGCAAGGTCAAGGCGTGGGCGTGCTCGACTCCGTGCGACACGGACTTCCTGGCCAAGTCACTCGGCCCCCAATGGAACGGCAAGCTGTTCGTCAACGCCGAGCTGACCCCGCCTGACGTGACCAACACGCCGACGATGAACCTCTACAAGGCGATCCTGTCGCAGTACGGCAAGGACGTCTCCGGCGGGATCGGCAGCTTCAGCCAGATGGGATTCACGATGGGCGAGATCGCGACGCATGCGCTCGGCACGATCAAGGGGGCCTATACCAAGAAGAACGTCAACGCCGCGTTTGAGGCCGTGAAGAACTTCAATACCGGCATGCTCTGCCAGCCATGGACCTACGGTCCTTACAAGCTGCACATCGCGAACAACGCCGACTACACGGTGACCCCGGCCAACGGGAAGATGGTGACCAAGCAGGGCTGCACGGACATCAGCTCCGTCGACCCGCAGATCGCCGCCTACCGCAAGGCGATCAAGTGAGGCCACACTGCTGACAAACTGGTCTGCCACGGATAGCGATCAAGGCTTCAGGAGCGAATGCCGAGCTGGAGTGAGTTTCAGCCCTTCCTGGTGACCGGACTGGCGCTCGGCGGTGTGTATGCACTGTCGGGCGTCGGGATGGTCGTGCTGTACAGAGCAACCGGGGTGCTGAACCTCTCATTCGGCGCGGTGGGCGCGATGGGGGCCCTGATCGCGTGGCAGGGAATCAACAAGTGGGGCCTCTCAGAGGGGCTCTCCTGGCTGATCTGCGTCGCGTTCGCGGCGGTCATCACGCTCGCGTACGGCCTCATCTTCGGGATCGCGCTCGCCAAGCGCGATCCGCTTGTCAAGGCGGCCGCGACGCTCGGTTTCGCGCTGCTGCTGCTCGGGGTGATGAGCCTCCTGTGGACGACGAGCGGAGGCGCATCGCGGTCGCTCACCCTGCCATCGGACAACAGCGGGTTCATGGTCGGCCAGGTCCAGGTCGTCTGGACCGACGTGATCGCACTCGGTGGCGGGCTCGTGCTGACGATCGGCACAGCGTTGTTCCTCCGGTTCACCAAGCTTGGGACTGCGATGCGAGCGATGGCCGGCGACCGCGAGATCACGGCCATGCTCGGCGTGCCGGTCAACCGGGTGCTCGCGATCGCGTGGTTCGGCTGCGGGGTCTTGTCGGGGATCGCCGGGCTGCTGTTGGCGGACCTGGTGGCGCTCGACCCGACGACGCTGACGTTCCTCGTGATCTCGTCGGTCGCCGCCGCTCTGATCGCGCGGCTCCGGTCGATCGCGGTGACGTTCATCGCCGCGATCGTGATCGGCGTCGTCGACTCGATGGCAACACCTGTGTTGGCGATCACCAACTACCGGGACATGACGCCGTTCGTGCTCGCCACTGTGGCGCTGCTGGCGCAGTCCACCAGGACTGGGATCTCGCTCGACAGGGAAGGAATCTGAGACCCTAGTGTCCGTCGTCTCAGAGGACGAACCCCCAGCCGTGAACCCGGCCGACGCCGGGGACGGCGCCAAGCCGTGGTCGCCCCGCAGGCTCGGACCCCGCACCGCGACGCACCTCGGCGCTGTCGCGGTGCTGTTCCTGTTCGTGCTGCTCGCGCTGCCGTCGATCCTCAGCCTGTATTACGTAGACGCGGTCACGCAGGTGGCGATCTACGCGATCGTCTGCCTCGGGCTCAGCGTGCTGGTTGGCAGGGTCGGCATGGTTTCACTCGGCCAGGCGGCGGTGCTGGCGATCGGCGCCTGGGTCGGGGCGCGGCTGCTGTTCGCAACCGGGCTCCCCTACGAGGTCGTGATCCTGATGACGGGGTTGATAACGATGGTGATCGGCACCCTCGTCGGACTGCCCGCGCTGCGGCTGCGCGGCCTGTATCTGGCGCTGATCACGTTGATGCTGGCCGGGGCGATCACGACCGTGCTGGCGACCACGAATTTCCCCAACGGCGGCGGCGGCTTCCTCGGCTACAACGGCACCTTCATCCACGCACCGCCGATCCGCCGCCCGGCGATCGCCGAGTCCGACCCCGCGTTCCTGCGCTACGCGATCGTCGTCGCGGCGGTCATGTTCGGGCTCGTGGTTGCGCACCTGCGGACCCGACCCGGGCGCGCCTGGGCGGCGATCCGCCAGAGCCAGGCGGCGGCGCTGGCAGCCGGAATCAATATCACCGCGTACAAGCTGTGGGCTTTCGCGCTCGCTTCGTTCGTGACCGGCGTCGCCGGTGCGCTGCTGGGACCGGCCGACCGCTACCTCTACTCGATCGACTTCCAGACTCAGGACTCGATCACGCTGCTTGCGGTCGTCCTGATGGGCGGCGTCTTCAACATCTATGGCGCCATCGTGGCGGCGCTCTTGATGCAGCTGCTGCCGGCGATCTTCAACCAAGTCGGCGTGTCGATCTATTGGGCCGACGTACTTTTTGGGGTCGGCGCCCTGCAGGTCCTGACGACGGCGCCGGCCGGGATCGTCGACCAGCTGCCAAAGGACCTCGCGAACCTCGGCCGGCTGCTGCTGCGCTTGGTTCGCCGCTCCGCGGACCCCGCCGGGAGCGCCGCCGAATGATCGAGGTCTCAGAGCTCACCGTCCGGTTCGGCGGCGTCACCCCGATCGATGGAATGAGCGTCACCTTCGAGCAGGGAACCTGCGGCCTGATCGGACCGAACGGAGCCGGCAAGACGACGTTCTTCAACGTCCTCAGCGGATTCGTTCGCCCGGCGGCCGGCAAGGTTCATGCCTACGGGGAGGACCTGATCGCGATGGCGCACTTCAGGCGTGCGCGCTGGGGCGTCAGGCGCACCTTCCAGACCGAGCAGGCGATCGAACAGCTCTCGGTGTTCGACAACGTCGCGATGCTGCACGAGCACTCGGGACTGAGCCGCGGCTCTCGGCGCGAGGACACGCTGGCTGCGATCTCCTTCGCCGGCCTGCGCGTCGACCCCGGTGAGAGGGTCGGGACGCTCGGGGCGGGCAACCGCCGCCTGGTCGAGGTTGCGCGGGCGGTCGTCGGAAAACCGCGAGTGGTGCTGCTGGACGAGCCGGCCGCCGGCCTGCCCGACGAGGAAACCGCCCGCATGGGCGAGGTGATTCGCAAGATCCCCGAGCAGACCGGCGCCCTGGTGATCCTCGTCGACCACGACATGGAGCTCGTGTCGGCCTGCTGCACCAACACAGCCGTGCTCGACTTCGGCAAGCTGATCGCGTCCGGTCCGACCGCGCAGGTGCTCCGCGACGAGCGCGTAATGCGTGCCTACCTCGGAACGGAGCCGTTGTGAGCACCGCTGACGCTGCGCCGTCCGGCGGGAACGGCGGCGGGCTGCTGAGCCTCCAGAAACTGACGGTCGCCCGCGGTAACCGCGACGTGGTCCGCGGTGTCTCGATCGAGATCCCCGCCGGCGAGGTGACCACTCTGCTCGGTCCCAACGGCGCCGGCAAATCGAGCTTGGTGCTGGCTGTTGCCGGCGTGTTGAAGCCGCGTTCGGGCGCAGTACTGCTCGACGGCCGCGATATCGCCGGCCAGCGGCCCGAGCGGATCCGGCGCGCCGGCGTCGCCGTCGTCCCGGAGGGACGGCGGCTGCTGCGTGACCTGACGGTCGAGGACAACGTCCAGATGGCGACGTACTCGCTGACCAAGGAGCAGGCTGCCCGCGGGCGCAGGCGCGCGCTGGAGCTGTTCCCCGAGCTCGAGAAGCTGCTGCGCTCGCCGGCAAACTCCCTGTCCGGGGGCGAGCAGCAGATGCTGGTGCTCGCGCAGGCGCTGGTCACGGCTCCCCGCTTCATCTGCATCGACGAGTTGTCGCTGGGTCTTGCGCCGGTCGTCGTCCGGCGATTGATTCCGGTGATCCGGGAGATCGCCGACTCGGGCACCGGCGTGCTGTTGATCGAGCAGTTCGCGACGATCGCGCTGGGCCTCGCCAACCGCGCCTACGTGATCGAGGGAGGCCGCTTGCAGTACTCGGGCCACGCAGCCGAGCTGCGTGAGAAGCCGGACCTGCTGCACTCCGCCTACCTCTTGCGGGGACAGACGGACCGCGTACCCGACGTCATCGCTGAGCTGAACGAGTGAGGCTCGGGGTCCGCAGATGCTCGCAGCCGTAACCGATGGAGTCGGATCGGTCGCCGTGGTGGAGCGCGGCGACCCGGCCGAGCCGGGCTCCGGACAGGTGCTGCTCGCGCCCGAGGCGGTGGGGATCTGCGGCTCCGACTATCACTTCTTCCTCGGCGAGCTGTCGGCACAGGCCGGCGGCGACCAGTTCCCGCGGGTGCTTGGCCACGAGGTCGGTGCTCGGATCGTCGCGGTTGGGCCGGGGTGCCGCGATCAGCTGGCCCGCGGCCAGCTGATCGCCCTATGGCCGCTGTTGGCCTGTGGCGACTGCTACGCCTGCAGCGTCGGGCGGCCGAACGCGTGCGACAACTTCAACTTGATCGGGATCCATCTGGATGGCGGCCTGCAGCAGCGGCTGGTCGTACCCGAGACCCAGGTGTTCCCGATCTCGGTCCAGAGCCCGGCCGTCGCCGCGCTCGTCGAGCCGCTGTCGATCGCGGTCCAGGCGGTCCGGCGAGCGGCGGTCAGAGCGGATGAACGCGTCGTCGTGTTTGGCGCCGGCCCGATTGGGCAGTGCATCTGCCTGGTTGCACGCGACCGCGGTGCCAAGGTGCTGGTCGTCGACATCCAGGCGGCGAGGCTGCAGCTCAGTGCCGAGATTGGCGCCGACACGCTCCCGTGGACCTCCGCCGAGGATGTCGTCCGGGCTGCCAGAGAGTGGGCCCGCCCGGGCCGCCCGCCCTGGCCGGGCGGCCCGGGGGTCGTGTTCGACGCCACCGGAGCCGCGCCGGCCGTCGGGGCAATGCTCGAGATCGTCGCCTCCGCAGGGCGAGCCGTCCAGGTCGGGATGTCCAACCACGAGGTGCCGGTGCGGATCGGCCTGCTCACCGAGAAAGAGCTCGACCTGCTCGGCGTCAGCTGCTGCGACCGGGACGGGTTCGCCGAGGCTGTTCAGATCGCCGAGCGCAACGAGCGGATGCTTGAGCGGATGGTCAGCCATCGGTTCCCACTGCAGCGATTTCCCGACGCGCTGCGGTTTGCGATCGACAACCCGCGAGAGGTGTTGAAGGTGGTGATTCTGGGTGAGTGAGGAGAGCGCGGAGCCGGCGCGGTTGCTGCTCGAAGGCCGCGAGTGGCCGGGCCGGATCTACAGCGACGGATGGATCGACGCGCCCGCGACGGTCGAGACGACCGAGCCGGCGACGGGAAAGGTGCTTGGGGTCGTCGGAGTCGGCGACGCGGCGTCGATCGCCCGCGCGAGCGCTTCGGCGCAGGCGGCGCAGGTGGAGTGGGCGGCGATGTCGGTGGTCGAGCGGATCGCGGTGATCAGACGCGCGGCCGAGCTGCTGCAGCGCCACCGGCCGGAGCTCGAGCGCTGGCTGATCCGCGAATCGGGGTCGGTGCTCGGCAAGGCTGCCCAGGAGGTGACCGCGTCGATCGGACAGCTCGATCTGGCTGCGGCGCTGATCGCGCAGCCGCTCGGCTACGAGCTGCCGTCGCTGACACCCGGTCGCAGCAGCACTGCCCGGCGGGTCCCGGTCGGAGTGGTCGGCGTGATCACGCCGTGGAACTTCCCGATCGTGCTGGCGATGCGTTCGATCGGCCCGGCACTGGCGCTCGGCAACACGGTGGTGCTCAAGCCCGACCTAAACACCCCGGTCAGCGGCGGAGTCCTGATCGCGCGGATCTTCGAGGAGGCGGGCCTGCCCGCGGGAGTGATGCACGTGATCCCCGGCGGTCCTGGGGTCGGTGCGGCCCTGACAGAGGATCCCCTGGTCCGGATGATCTCGTTCACCGGCTCCACGGCGACGGGCCGACTCGTCGGCGCGGCGGCGGGGCGCACGCTCAAGCGCGTCGTCCTCGAGCTCGGAGGCAACAGCCCGCTGGTCGTGCTGGATGACGCCGACGTCGACGCGGCCGCTTCGGCCGGGGCCTGGGGTTCGTTCCTGCATCAGGGACAGATCTGCCTGGCCGTCAGTCGCCACCTCGTCCACGAGCGGATCGCCGAGCAGTACCTCGACGCGTTGACAACACGAGCCAAGCGGCTGCCGGTCGGAAACCCCGACACCGACGAGGTCGCGCTCGGACCGATCATCAACGAGCGGCAGGTGGCCCGGGTGCAGCGGATCGTCGATGAGACCGTGTCGGCCGGGGCCGAGGCCCTGACCGGCGGCAAGGCCGACGGTCTCTTTTACCCGCCGACCGTACTCGCCGGCGTGACCCCGGAGATGGCCGCGTTCCGCGAGGAGATCTTCGGTCCGGTCGCGCCCGTGATCACGTTCTCGAGCGACGACGAGGCGGTAGCGCTCGCCAACCAGACCGAGTACGGGTTGTCCGCCGCCGTGCAGTCGGCCTCGGCGTCCAGGGCGGCGCGGGTGGGCCAACGAATCCACGCGGGCATGGTCCACATCAACGACCAGACGGTGAACGAGGAGCCGCCCGCGCCGTTCGGCGGTTTCGGCGTCTCCAGCAACGGCGGCCACTTCGGCGGCGTCGCCAACCTCGAACTGTGGACCGAGTGGCAATGGGTGACGTCGCGCGACCGGGCGTCGCCGTTCCCGTTCTGAGGCGGCTTATGAATGTAGGCTGAGTCGATGCCTGCGACAAGAGTCGGCGTGGTGGGCGCCGGGATCATCGGCTTGGCGGTCGCGCGCCGGTTGGCGCAGGTGGAGGCGGAGGCCGAGCTGACGATCCTCGACAAGGAGGACCGGGTCGGCGCGCACCAGACGTCGCACAACAGCGGCGTCGCGCACGCAGGCGTCTACTACGTGCCGGGCTCGCTCAAGGCGACACTGTGCCGGCGCGGTATCGAGCTGCTGAAGGCCTACTGTGCCGAGCGGCAAATCCGCTACGACGAGTGTGGAAAGCTGATCGTCGCTCGGGACGCGCAGGAGCTGACCCGCCTTGACGAGCTCGAACGCCGCGCGACGGCCAATGGCGTGCCTGGGCTGCGGCGGCTTTCAGCGCCCGAAATGCGAACGATCGAGCCGCATGTTCACGGGGTGGCGGCGTTGCACTCCCCGCACACGGCGATCGTCGACTTTCCGGCTGTGGCGCAGTCGTTTGCCGACGAGATCGCCGCCGGTGGCGGCCGTCTGCGACTCGGGTTCGAGGTGAGCGGAATCCGGCGCTCAGGCAAGGAGATCCTGGTCACCAGCAGGTCGGGGTCAGAGGTGGCGTTCGACCGGCTGATCGTCTGCGGGGGGCTTCAGTCGGACCGCCTCGCGCGAATGGTCGGCGAGTCTCCGGCCCCGTGGATCATCCCATTCCGCGGCGAGTACCACCGCCTGGTGCCCAACCGACGCGACCTGGTGCGCGGGCTCATCTACCCAGTGCCGGATCCGGCCTACCCGTTCCTGGGCGTGCACTTCACGCGACGCGTCGACGGGGGAGTCGACATCGGACCCAATGCCGTGCTTGCGTTCGCGCGAGAGGGTTACCGACGACGCGACTTCTCGCCAACCGACCTGTGGGGGACCCTCTCGGCGATCGGCTTCCGGCGGCTGGCCCGCAAGCATTGGCGCATGGGAGTACAGGAGCTCCGCGGCTCGCTCTCAAAGCGGGCATTCCTGGCTGAGGCTCGGACCTTCATCCCAGAGCTGTCCGTTGAGGACGTCGAACCCGCCCCGGCCGGGGTGCGAGCCCAAGCGGTCGATGAGGATGGCTCGCTCGTCGACGACTTCCGGATAGCGGAGGTCGGCGGGATCGTCGTGGTCCGCAATGCGCCGTCGCCGGCCGCCACATCGTCGCTGGCGATCGCCGAGCACATCGTCGGCCGGACTCGAGCGTCCAGCGAAGCGCCGGCGGTCAAGGGCGGTTCCTGAACCCGACGTCGACGCCCACCGCCGCCACCCCGCCGACGCCCATGATGATTCCCATCGGCACGACGTCGTAGGCCCCGCCGATGCCAACCAGCGGCGCGACCAGCGCGCCCGAGCCGAACTGGCCCAGGCCAACGAGCGCTGAGGCGGCCCCGAGCGCCGACTGCTGCCCGATCATCGCGGCGGCGACGCCGTTGGGCAGCACCAGGCCGGCGCTCGACATCATCACGAAGAGCGTGACCAACAGCGGCCACAGCCCGGCGCCGGTGACGGCCACGGTCAGCGTGCCGAGCGACGCGAGCGCGAGGACGACCAGCCCCCAACTCAGCAACCGTGCCGGCCCGAAGCGCCCGACGATCCGGCCGCCGACCTGGGCGACGATGATGAAGCCGACGGAGTTCACCGCAAAGACGGCGCTGAACACCTGTGGCGAGGTCCGGAACACGTTCTCGAGCACGTACGAAGAGCCGGCGATGTATGCGAACACCGAGCAGGAGGCGAGCGCCAGCGCGAGCGCGTAGGGGGCAAAGCGGCGGTCGCCTAGCAGCCGCCGGAAGATCCGCATCGTCTCGCGCAGGCCACCCTGATGACGCTTCCCTGTTGCCAGCGTCTCCTCGAGCCCGAAGGCGACCATCAACAGCATCACCAGCCCGACGATGGCGAGCAGCACGAACGTTCCGCGCCACGAGCTGAATCGCAGCACCTGGGCGCCGAGCACCGGCGCCAACACCGGGGCAATCCCCGTGATCATCATCAGCGTCGCGAACAGCCGCGCGGCCGTGACGCCCTCGAACAGGTCCCTCACGATCGCGCGCGCGATCACGATCCCGGCGCCGCCGAGCAGCCCCTGGATGAACCTGATGCCGATGAGCGGCCAGATCGACGGCATCAGGGCGCACGCGAACGAGATCAGCGCGTAGCCGGCGAGCCCCCCCAACAGCGGCCGTCGCCGTCCAAATCGATCGCTGGTCGGACCGGCGACCAGCTGCCCGAGCGCGATTCCCAGCATCGAGCTCGTCAGCGTCAGCTGACCCGCCGACGCGCTGGCGTGCAGGCTCCGGGTCAGCGACGGCAGCGCCGGCAGGTAGACGTCGATCGACAGCGGCCCGAACGACGACAGCGCGCCGAGGATCACGACGAGCGTGAAGCGCGGCCGTTCGGTGCGGGGCGCCGCGACCGCTCCAGGCGAGACCGCGGTCGCAGCCGCGCCGTCGCTCACGCGTGAACGTCGAGCTGCGGGATCCGGCTCGTCGGCGGAATCGGCGGCCCGACCGTGCCGTGAACGTCGGGGGTGCCGTAGGTGTGGAAGGTGTCGATCGTCCTGACTCCCCACGCCTGGCCGCGAGCACGCTCGGCCTGGCTCCAGACGACCGTCTCGTAGTCGGGCGCGTAGATGAAGTGGGTGCCCGTCGTCACCTCGACCCGGTTGCCGCCCGGCTCGTACACGTACAGGAACATCCCCTGAGCGACGGCATGCTTGGACGGGGCGGCCTCGATCGGCACGTCCGCGTCGAGGAACAGGTCGGCGGCGCGCAGCAACTCCTCGCGGGTGTCGACGAACCATGCGAGGTGGTGCAGCCGGCCGCTCGCGCCGGCGTGGTCGGCGACGTAGATCAGCTCGTGGGCCGCGATCGTCAGGCTCATCCAGGCGCCGGTCTCCTCGCCGTCGTCGAGTATCACCTGCTCGTAGAGCCGGAACCCGAGGTCCTCGACGGCGAAGCGCCGGGCTGCGGTCACGTCCGCGGCGAGCAGGTTGACGTGGTCGAACCGCTTGACGGCGGCACCGCGGTCGACGTGGCGCTGAGGGACGTTCTTCAGCCGTGGCCGCAGGTGCTCTGGCGGAACGTAGCGCTCCTGCTCGTAGAAGAGCTCGAAGGCGTGGCCGTCGGGGTCGGTGAACTCGTAGGCGGCCCCATGGCCGTGGTCGCCGTCGGTCCACCCTTGACCGAGGCCGAGCACCTCGACCGCCTCGACGCGACGGTCGAGCGCCGCGGGGCTCCAGGCGCGGATCGCAACCTGACCGATGCCCGGCAACGGTGCCTCGGTCAGTTTCATCCCGTAGGGCTGGTACTCACCCCAGCCGCGCAGGAACACCGATTGCCCCTCGCGGTGCTCGATCTCCATCCCGAACAGGTCGGTGAAGAACCGCAGACTCTCCTCCGGGAACGGCGTCAGCAGCTCGCAGTGATCGATCTGAGCGAGGTCTTGGATCGGCTCGGTCACAACCTCGCGGCCTCCAGATTCGCGCGCCAGCCCATCAAGCTCGAACGACAGCTCGCCCGCCTGCAGTTTGGCCCGCTTGACCTCCTCTCGGCGAGCGCGCTCCCGCGAGGCAGCCAGCACCTCGTCGACGCGCTCAACCTCGACGACCGCCACCCCGTCGGCGTCGAGCACCAGCAGATCCCCCTGCCTGATCAGCGCACCACCGACCCGCACGGGGACTCCGATCTCCCCGGCGGCCGTCTTGTCGGCGCCGCGAACGCGGACCCACCGGGCCCAGATCGGCAGCCCCATCTCGGTCAGCTCCATGCGGTCGCGAATCGACGCGTCGACCAGCAGCCCGGCGGCGCCCTGCGCCTTTGCCTGGGTCGCCAGCAGGTCTCCGATCAGCGCGACCGGGCGCGGCTCGGGCATCGTCAGCACCAGTACCTCGCCGGGTCGGACGACTGCCATCGCGGCGTGCACCATCAGGTTGTCGTCCTGGCCGCACAGCACCGTCCGCGCGGGACCGCAGACTCGCGACCCGGGGATCACCTGAACCAGGTCCGCGTCGACGTATCCGCGGCGCCCGCCGGCTTCATAGACGGTCGCGGATCCCAGCGCCGCCAGCTCATCGAAGACGGCCCTCACAGCCCGCTCACGACCTGGGGAATCATTCGCTGGAACGCCTCGGCGTACCGTACCTCCTGATTGCCCGACGCCCGCCGCGCGTGATTGCCGCGATGCCCGGCGCGCTCGGCGTAGTAGCTCTGCAGATACTGCTGAGCCTTCATCGCCGCCATCGCCTCGACTTTACGCTCGTACACCGAGGTGATGTCGACGAACGTGGTCGGGGTGAAGTTGCACAGCTCCGGTTGATGGGGCTCGAACAGAAACAGCGCCGGTGGCTTGATCGTCTCAAAGGCGCTGGCGACGCCCGCACCCGCTGCCAGGCTCCTTGCCCGATCGACCGCCCGGTACGCGACCGGATGGTCGGGGTTGAAAGGATCGGTGTCGGTGTGCGTCACGAGCGCGTCGGGGGCGAACTCGCGGACCTCATCCGAAATCCGACCGAGGGCTGCGGCATCGATCTCGAGCGGATAGTCGCCGAGGTCCAGACAGCGGAAATCGGCGCCGAGGATGCTCGCCGCGCGCTCGGCCTCCCCGTGGCGGATCTCCTTGACACGCTCGATCGTCTGCGGATGGGCGGGATCCGAGTTTTTCCAAAGCTCGCCGGACTCACCGCGCTCGCCGTAGGAAAGCGCGATCACCCTCGCCACCCCGCCGGCGGCGGTCGCGACCGCGATCGCGCCTCCCGACCTCCAGACGAAATCGGCCGAGTGCGCGCCGATCACGAGCAGCCGGCTCACAGCGGCTGCACCCCCGCTACCCGGCGCGTGTTGACGACAGCCATCAAATGGATCTCCTCGTCGCTGAACCCGGCCGCCCGCAGCTGGTCGACCATCAGGGCCAACCCATCCTCGACCGGAGGATTGAACACCTGCCCGAGGTCGGTCGACAGCACCGTGTTCTCGGGCCCGGTCGCGCGGATGTTGGCCGTGAAGAGCTCCCACGAGACCTTGCCGGTGTGCGGCGTCGTGAAGCAGCGCTCTAGCAGCGCTCCGCGCGCGACCAACTCGAGCTGATCGGAGACCGACAGGCTCTGCGCCGGGAACTCCGGATGCGTGATCACGATCTCTCCCCGATCCCGCCCGACGCCCGATTCGACCGCCGCGTCGACGACGGCGAAGATCTCATCGCGCGCGAGATGGCCGGTCGCGAGCACCATCCCGTGCCGGGCGATGATCTCGAGCACCAGCCGTGTCTCAGGCAACGCCGCGCCCTCGTCGTCGACGACGGGCACCGGCTCGATCTCGATCCCCTGCGCCCGCAGATCGAGCTGCAGCTTCACCCACACCGGCACCCGCGCCCCGGGCGGCGCCTCGCGTTCGTGCGCCTCGTTGACGGCGTCGACCGTCGGCATCCAGACCGTCCGCGCACCCTCGCGGGCGGCGATCTCGACGGCCAGCGGGTTCATTCCGCCGACCGCCCGGTTCATGCAGATCGCCCCCAGCGTCAACACCCGCGGCACCGCCTCCGTGACAACGGATGCCCGCTCCGCAGTGGACGTGTAGTGCGACTTCAGCTGCAACCCCGCGACCCCGAGCTCGGAGAAGCGCCGCGCCAGCGTCAGATCATCGACGGTCCGCTCGACGACGTCGGGCGAGATGTGCACGTGTGTATCGAACCCGCCACGGACGAGCTCGCGCGCCTGATCAGATGGTCTGTCGCTCAAGTCGCCGTTCTCCGCGGCGACTGATCATATGTGTAGGCCGGCCGCTTTGGGGGTAGCCGTCCAGCGGCCGCCGAAACCGCTTCGGCGCAGCGCGCCAGAGTCGGTGTGGTATGGCAAACTTGCCGCGCGCTAAAGCACTACCTTCTTGACAGCACTGGATGTTAGCGTCAACAATACTGACTCAAAGACTGCTCGAGGCGGGCGACTATCCGCCTAAACGGCCAGCGATCAGACGGGTTTCAGCCGCATCTAGCGGCGACTTCGTAGACAGCTGGTGATTGTTAGCGCTAACTAAATCTGGTGCACATGGAGCGCAGCCGCCCGCTTTCAGCGGCGCTCTTACCGGAGCGCGATCAGGAGAGAGAGAGGGAATGAAGAGACGAAGGATCGTTCAATCGTTGACCACTACGGTGGGCGTGATCGCCGCGACGGTCGCGTTCGTTGCGTCGGCACAGGCTTCGCCGGGAAATGACTTCATCCAAGGCAACCTGCAGCCGCTGCAGAATCTGACCACCAACCCGTGCGGCACCACCGCGCGGGACTTCGGCACGAACTTCTCAACGCCGTCGGACCCGAACGGCTTCGGCTTCGCCAACCAGACCGCGATCGGCTGGGAAGGCAACATCTACGCGCCGTTCGAGTATCTGTCGGGCTCGTACTTCGCCCGTGGCGTGAACGCGACGTTCAGGAACCGATGCGGCGGGATGTACACCTTCGGCGCCTACACCTGGGGCCTCCCCTCCGGGACGGCGCCGGCCCCCGGCTCGGTGCAGTGGAACATGGCCGACGGCTATCTGCCGGCGATGATCACGTCGTTCACCCGCAACGACGTGCACATCTCGATCACCGACTTCGCTGACAAGCAGACCATCGCCGGCAGCCCCGCCGAGCTGGTCTACACGAGGATCAGCGTGACGAACAACAGCGACGCGGCGGTCGACGTCCCGCCGGGCGCCTCCGGGCCGAACCTGGTCGAGCTCGACTCGGGCTCGGACACGGTGCAGCCGGGCACGACCGTGAACCGCGACTTCGTCGCGGCGGTCGACACCTTCACCGTCGGCGGCACGCTGCCGACGGTGGCCCAGATCACGGCCGACGCGTCGACCTACGACGCGGCGTTCGCGCACATGAAGTCATTCTGGAACAGCCGGCTGGCCTCGATCCCGACCCTGTCGCTGCCGAACGTGTCGCTGCCGAACACCAACAACCTGCAGGACCCCGGCACCGCGATCGACAACGCCTACAAGGCCGCCTTCGTCTACACCCACATCGTCCAGTCCGGCGCCTCGCCGTTCTCCGGCGCCAACAACTACGACTGGCTGCTGAACCACGACCTGCCGGGCATCATGGACAACCGGTTCATGCTCGGCGACTTCAACGACGCGCAGAACATGCTGCTGATCGGACGTATCTCCGAGCAGCCCAACTTCAATGAGTTCGGCGCCAACTGGTACTGGGACGGGGTCTGGCGCACGCCGCTCGCCTGGGCTCAATACCTGGAGTCGACCAACAACGTCGCGTTCGTCAAAGCTCACTTCGACGACGACGCCAACGGGCCGACCGCGTGGGGGCCGAGCCTCTTCACGATGATGCACACCGACCTGCTGCAGCAGCTCGACCCGAGCACCGGATACCTGAAGTTCTCGTTCGACAACGACTCGGGCGGCACCTGGGTGTTCGACGACCTGACGGCGCTGGCCGGCCTGCAGGCGTACTCCTACATCGCCCAGCGGATCGGCAACACCGAAGAGGCACAGTGGGCGCAGAATGAGTACAAGAGCCTGCTGAATGCCACCAACGCCGGCCTCCAGCAGAACGAGACGGCAAACGGCACGAACGCCCTCCCGTGTGAGGTCAACGTGCCGATTACGCAGGACCGTTGCGGCAGCGCGATGGACGCCAACTGGGCCTCGCAGTTGCTGTGGGGCGAGAACCAGTGGACCGACATGTTGCAGGGTGGCCAGCTGAACGGCATCCTCGGCAGCGCGTCGCAGGCCGACAACATGTACCAGCTGGGCTTCTCGCGTCTGGTCGGCACCGGCGTGCCGTTCCCGTCGTTCGGCGCCTACACCGGCTACAGCGTCGCGCTGAACACCGGCTACTCCGCCGATGCACTGTTCGGCAACCAGTACCGGGACCTGCCGATCACCAGCTACGCCTGGCAGATAGCAACAACTACCGGCGGCCCGAACTCATGGTGGGAGGCCAACGGCTCCGCACCCGACCCGACTAACCCATGGGCGGGCAGCCACGCCGCCCCGCAGTTCGGCGCCGACCCGTACGTCTGGCCGATGGCCGGCCAGACCCAGACGGTGCTGCAGTCGCTGGTCGCCCAGGGACTGACCAACAGCGTCGGCGCTGACGGAACCCCCTGGTTCAAGCCCGTCATCTACATCGGCCGTGGCGTGCCTGACGCGTGGATCACGCCCGGGAAGACGATCTCCGTCGACAACCTGACCTCGTCGTTCAACGAGACGACCGGTCAGCGGAAGACCTACGGCGTCGACATCAGCACCTCCCGGGAGGGCGGCTCCACGGCGGTGCACGTCAGCCTCAGCGGCGACGTGCCCGCCAGGAACCTCCAGGTTCAGTTGCCGGCGTTTGCCGACGAGGGCGTGCAGTCCGTCGACGGCGGTAAGTACGACGCCACGACCGAGACGGTGAAGATGAACGGCAACTCCGCGATCATCCGGCTCGGCAACGCCGCCAAGCCGACCGTCAACGTATCGGTCGCCAGCACCGTTCCGGGCACGCATACCCAGCCGGTGCTCGTCTCCGGCGAGTCGACGACCGCGACGGCGACGTTCACGAACAACGGCGGAAGCAAGCTGCAGGACGTGAACCTGACCCCAAGCGTGCCGTCGGGCTGGACGGTCGAGCAGACCAGCGCGACGCACTGGACGTTCGTCCTTCCGGGCCAGACCGTGACCGCGACGTTCGCCGTGACGCCACCGGATAACGCCAGCGGTGGCAACGGCGTGATCGTGTCGGCGAGCTTCGACAACGGCTTCGGTGCGTCGGAGACCGCCAGTGGCGAACAGTGGCTATCGGTACAGAGGCCGCTGCCGCTGCCACCCGGAACGACTGACCTGGCGCTGACCGCTACGGCATCGGCGTCGTACGCCTCGCCGTGGACCACGATCACCGCCATCAACAACGGGATCTTCCCGATCCAGTCGAGTGACGACTCCGACCTGACCCCGTACTGGGGTACCTGGCCGATGGCCGGCACGCAGTACATGGAGCTGGACTGGAACTCCCCCATCACGACGAACGGCACGTCGGTCTACTTCGCCGACGACGGCGGCGGCCTGCAACTGCCGGCCTCGTGGGTCGTTCAGTGGTGGGACGGATCCCAGTGGCAGAACGTCACGAATGTGACCCCCGATTATCCGGAAGCCGACAACGTGTTCAACGCCGTCACCTTCGACCCGGTGACGACCACGAAGCTTCGGGTCTCGATGGTCACCTCGAGCGCGCCCGAGGCGAGCGGCGTCGGAGCTATCCAATGGATAGTTCCGAGCATCCCGAGCGGCGGCTAACCCCGCAGGCGAGGACACTCAGCGGCCCGGCCGGGGGTTATCCCGGCCGGGCCGTCCGAGTCAGGATTTCTACGTCTTCGGAGGTGCTGAACTGCGGCGTGGGACCAGTACCGCGGGTACGCGATCGGGGACCGTCACCTCCGCGGGGTCACCGTCCATGATGTCGATCAGCAGGCGCAGCCCGCGTCGGCCGACCTCGTCGAAGTCCTGGTGGACGGTCGTCAGCGAGGGGGTGAAGTACGCAGATTCGGGGATGTTGTCGAACCCGACGATGCTCACCTCATCCGGCACCCGCACGCCACGTTCGAAAAGGGCGTGCATGACCCCCAGGGCCATCTGGTCGTTCGCCGCAAAGACGGCCGTGAGGTTTGGCTTTGCGGCCAGCTCGATGCCGGCTTCGTAACCGGACTGTGGGCTCCAGTCGCCACGAAGTATCGGTACCGCCGCGCGTCCCGCCTCGTCGAGCGCGGTACGCCAGCCATCGACGCGCTCGCGCGCCTCGAGCCAGTCGGCCGGACCCGCGACGTGCCACACCGTCTGGTGACCGAGCGCGAGCAGGTGCTCGGTGGCGAGGCGGGCTCCGGCGGCCTGATCGACAGACACGACAGGGACCTCGCTGGCATACCCGGCCTCGACGGCAACGACCGGTAGCCCAGGCCGAAGGTCGCCGAGCCCGTGAGCAGCGGGCTCACGCGGGGCGATGACGATGACGCCGTCGACCGCCTGGCCGGCCAGTGAGCGCACTGCCGAACGGACCGAGTCTCGATCGAGCGTCGCGATGCTGATCAGGGTGACCGCGTACCCCCCGGCCCGAGCGGCCTGCTCGATCGCGAGCAGCGTCGACGCGGGCCCGTAGAGCCGAGTGTCGAAGCTGACCACTCCGATGGTGCGGGCCCGCCGCGTGACCAGCGCCCGGGCCGACGTGTTCGGGTGGTAGTCGAGCCGACGGATCGCCTCGAGCACCCGCTCGCGGGTTGCGGGCCGCACGTTCGCGTGGCCGTTCAGCACTCGGGAGACCGTCTGGTGCGAGACGCCGGCCAACCGAGCGACGTCAAGCATCACCGCCGGACGCGTCGGCTCACTGGCGCTCGCGCCCGAACTCCGGTCAGGCCTGGCTCTCATCGGTATCTGCTCCGCTCAATGTTTGCGTTCACATTCCCGTTTTGACGCATCCTACAGAGCTGGTCTGACGCTGCTCAACCACCTTCGATCTTGCGGTAAGCGCTGTTCCACTGCAGCTCGCGCGTGAAGCCGCTCGTGGTGGTCGCCTCGTCGATCCACGCGAGCTCGACGCCCGCGATCGTCGCGAGGTCCTCGAGCGACTCGCGATCGACCTGTGTGGTCAGGACCGTGTGATGCGGCCCGCCGGCGGTGATCCAGCACTCGGCCGAGGTCGCGAGGCTCGGCGCCGGCTTCCACGTGGCGCGGGCGACCGGCAGGTTCGGGAGTGGCGCGTCCGGCGACACGATCTCGATGTCGTTGGCGACCAGGCGGAAGCGGTCGCCCAGGTCGAGGATGCCGACGACGAAACCGGGGCCCGGGTCAGCGTCGAAAACAAGGCGGACTGGATCCTCGCGGTCGCCGATCGAGAGCGGAGCGATCTCGCAGCGAGCGGTTTCGGAGGTGATGCTCGGACAGATCTCGAGCATGTGCGCGCCGAGGATCTTGGGGTCGCCAGGACCGAAGTGGTAGGTGTAGTCCTCCATGAACGACGTGCCGCCAGGGCGGTCGGCGCCCATCACCTTGAGCACGCGCAGAAGCGCCGCCGTCTTCCAGTCGCCCTCGGCTCCGAAGCCGTAGCCATCGGCCATCAGGCGCTGGGCGGCGATCCCCGGAAGCTGCTTGAGACCTCCGAGGTCCTGGAAGTTGTCGGTGAACGCCGAGAACCCGCCCCGCTGGAGGAACGCCCTCAGGCCGACCTCGATCTGCGCCGCATCACGCAGCGATTGATGCCGGGCGCCCTCTCTCCCGAGGTCGGCAGCCACGTCGTACTGCTCCTCGTACTGATTGACCAGCGAATCGATCGCCTCGCCGGACGCCTCGTCGACCTGCGCGACGAGATCATTGACCCCGTAGGTCTGGGTCGACCAGCCAAATCTGCGCTGCGCCTCGATGCGGTCTCCGTCGGTCACGGCGACGTCGCGCATGTTGTCGCCAAAGCGGGCGAGGCGGAGGGTCTGGGATGTCTGCCACCCGGTCGCGGCACGGAGCCACGATGCGATTCGCGCGCGGGTGCCCGGATCGCTGACGTGGCCGGCGATGACCTTGCGGCGCAGGCCGAGGCGGGTGGCGATGTAGCCGAACTCGCGGTCCCCGTGCGCCGACTGGTTCAGGTTCATGAAGTCCATGTCGATCGAGTCCCATGGCAGCGACAGATTCGCCTGGGTATGCAGGTGTAGCAGCGGCTTCTGCAAGGCCTCGAGCCCAGCGATCCAGGCCTTCGCGGGGGAGAATGTGTGCATCCAGGCGATCACGCCGACACAGCCTTCCGACGCGTTTGCCCCAAGGCATACGTCCCGGATCTGATCCGATCCGGTCAATACCGGCTTGGCCACGATCTCGACCCCGATCTCGGGTGCGGCGTCGAGCGCCGCCACTACCTGAGCCGACTGGCGCCCAACGTCGCTGAGGGTCTCTTCCCCGTATAGATGCTGGCTCCCCGTCAGGAACCAGCATTCCCGCGCCCGGGTCACGTGCATCATATCTCTCCTATCTCGGTTCGGCCCAGCACGCTATGTGGCGTCGGGCGGGACGTATCGATTCGTTGTAGGCGAGTTCGTACGGTTTCACACCGGAGTTTGCGGTGCTGGCCGGAGGCACGCTGACCCCTCACGCCACCTCGGAGCTTCAATAGAGCTCGCGCCAGCTGAACTCCGGCGAGTAACCCAAGGCCGCGCGGGCCTTCTCGATGCCGAGGAGCGTGTCGAATCCACTCACGCTCTCAGCGACCGGTACACCGGGAAACACTTCAGCCATCAACTCCCGGCTCGGTCGTTTCATGACACTGTCATCGGCGGCAACGATGAAGGAATCGGCCCCCGAGATCTCCGCCTCGAGCGCGAGCCGCACGCTCTGATTGACGTGGCTCTCGTCGACGTAGCTCCAGAGATTCCACTTCCGGATGTGGGGGTCATCCCAGAACGTCGGAAACCGCTCGTAGTCGGCGCGGACCATGACGTTGGAAAAACGCAGACCGATGATCGTCGTTCCGAACCAGCGCGTGAACTGGCGCGCCATCTCCTCACCGAGGACCTTGGAGAGCGCGTAGCTCGATTCCGGGTAGACGTGAGCCTCGTCGACCGGCGCATAATCGGGAGCCCTGTCGAACGGCAGACCAAGCGTCGTCTCGCTCGACGCCCAGACAACCCGCTGGATCCCCAGACGAGCGGCAACCGAAAAGACCGCGTAGGTGGTGCTCATGTTCGTCCGAAATACGCGGTCAGGCGTCCCGTGGACGGGCGACGGGAATCGCCGCCAAGTGCACGATCGCGTCAGGTCGCGGGCCCCAGTCGCCCGCACCGAGTGCCTCCAGCGTCTGCCCGTAGTCCGTGAGGTCGGTCGCCAGGAACGGGATCGGGGAGTCAGGACCGTATGACTCCGGGGACGGCCGCACGTCGACGTTGAGTACTTCATAGCCGTGCTCGACCAGATCCGCAGCGACCCCTCGCCCCGCCTTCCCACTCCCCCCGGTTACGACGACTCTCTTGATGGCCATCGCCTGTTTATACGGGAGTCGCTGGACCGTCTGCTTTCTCGCAGGTGATGTAGGTCCAACAGGCGTCGAACGTCTCGCGGCCGCCGAAGATCGTGTCCATCGCCCGGCGCATGATCGTCAGGCGATCCTGGAGTGCCTCGGCGGTCGGCGCCTCGCCGTCGAGCTTCTTGGTGCCGCCGACCCAACCGAGCACGCTGTCGTGATAGGCGGTCATCAGCTCGAACCACTCTCCGACGTCGGCCACGATCGTCTTCTCGCGAACCTCGGTGACGTTCAACCCCGCTCCGGTCAGGGCGTCGGTGTAGTACGTCAGCGGCCGCGGCTTCAGAAAGACGCGATCGCGCTGCTCGGCGTGCTGGCGCATCCGCTCGCTGTTGTCGAGCACCGGGCGGTACTTCGCATACTCGGGCTCGGACGAGACGATTCCCTCGGCGATGTCGTTGATCACCCAGACCGTCTCATCGAGGATCCACTCGCCGGCGCCGGCACGCGGGTTGCGCAGGTTGCCCGAGTTGATGAACACCTTGCCGCCCGGTTTCAGCGCCCTGATCCAGGCTCGCGCGACCGCGTCGAGATCGGGGTAGAGGTGGATCGCGTTGACCGCCACTACGACGTCGACACCGCGTGTCAGGAGCTCTTCCCCGAGCACCTCGTCAAGGGTTTCGAGCCGCTTCTCGTCGCGCAGGTAGCGGAGCAAGCGGACGGCGAAGCGCGGGTCTTCGCGGTACTTCTCGACGGCGACTCGCAGGAACTTGGCGGAGGCGTCGGCGATCAGCCAACCGACCGGCCGCTCGAACAGCCGCAGCCGGATCCGATCCAGGAGGATCCCGGTGCCGCCCGAGTAGTCGAGCACGATGTCGCCGTCGTTGACCGTGTCGGCGATTTCATCGACGGTGGGGTTGAGATTGCTGTACCAGCCGTGCTGGTCGACTTGGTCGTAGGCGAGCGCGGTGTCGTCGATCGCCTGCTCGGTCCAATCGTCCTCGGGGATGCGAATAAAGCCGTCGGGCCAAGCGAACGACTGCGCCCCACCGCCGCGCAGCCGCCCCGGCAACGGCATCGACACGGCCCGGTGCAGGTCCAGCAGCGCCTCGACCTTCTCGGAGCCGCCGCGACCCCAGCCGCAGTCGGTAGCGACGCCGAACGTGAGCACGTGGCGATGGGCGGCGGCGATCCGCGCCCTCGCGCCCTCGACCCCGTCGTCGAGGTGCACGAGGCCCAGGTAGAGCTCGGTTTCAGGCTGCAGGGTCAGTGCACCGAGCGGCGAGTACAGCTCGTCTGCGGTGTCGCGCGGCAACGGCATATGAACCCAGTTCAGGGGCCGCGACAGGCTGGCCGCGAGCGCGTTCGCGACCTCGACGAGCTTGGGGACGCTGACCTGCGGCGCGAAGTGGCCATGGGCCTCGTCGCCGTAGCAGAGGTGGAACCCGAGCTCGACCGGCGCGGGGACGTGACGGGCGAGCCGCAGCAGCCGCTCGAGGATCCCCGCGCGGACCTCGGAGAACCACGCGGTCGCCTTGCCCTCGAGCATCGCGAACTCGAATCGGGCATCCCATTGGATCGCGAGCTGGTCGGCCGGGATCGACGCGAGCAGCTGCGCCAACTCCTCGAGCATCCGCCGCTCGTAGATCGGCTCGATCACGGCCTGGTGATCGGGGTCGACGAAGGCGCTGATCGGCGCCAGCGGCGTCGGCAGGCAAACCTGGAAGCGGAGATGGTGTGGAAGCGCGCCGTCACGCTTGAGCCGTGCGAACAGCCGATACGACGCGAGCGCGGTCTCGGCGAAGCCAAGATCGCTGAAGCTCACCTCCGAAGGAGCGACGCCGGCGCGGAGTCGGAGCTTCGGCAGCGTCCGGTACGTGTCGTCGCCTGGAGGTCCGACGACGAACTGCGGAAGCGCGCTGAAGACCGGGTACTGCCAAAGGATCCAGTCGGAGCGCGGGCCGGTTTCGCCGTCGGGGATCCGGCGCAGCCGGTCGCCGAGTTTGGCCGCGACGTGGCGGAATACCTCCTCGGCGCCGGACAGCGGCACGCTGCCGGCCAGGTGGGCTCCGACCGCGACGACGTCGTCTCCGCCGTGCTCCTGTTCCTCTACGGGCAACGGCGAGCGAACCTCTGCCGGCTGACGCGTCTCTAACTCGGGCATCCCTTCTCCGTCCTCTTCGCTCAACTCGCAGTCGTGCCGCAAGGGCACCGTATGGACGATATGCGGCGCGGTCAGGCGCTACAACGGCTCGGAATAAGGAGAATCCCCCTCCGAAAGGGCAGGAGCGGGGTTTGAAGGCGCGCGATCAAGCTCGCCCACAGGCCGCCGATTACCCCGTGGTCTCTCGCCTGATCTCCAGAAGGTAGGCGGCCATCAGGTCGCTGTCGCCGATCCGCAGGTGGTATGCGTCCGAGCGATCCTCGACGCGCTCGATCTGCTCCCGCTCCTCGGCAGCGCCCGACTCGCCGAACTCCACGAATGCGAAGTCGACCACCCTGGCGCTGAGGCCGGCACGGGCGAGCAGCGAGGTCGTGCGCCGTTCACTCAGAATCGACAGCTGCAGCACGTAGGCGACTCCGTCGTCGGCGAGCGCCAGTGGTAGAAGCCCGATCAGGTGATCAACTTGACTGCGGCCCCAGAAGTCGCGCGGCCGGTGGCTTGCGACCGGCTCGAACGGGTCGACCGGTAGCTGGTGCAGCGAGGCGACGATCAGGTCGTAGCGCTCCTCGGGCACCCAGGGGTAGAGATCGACGCAGGCGGCGCTGACCCGATCCGCGACGCCGTTGCGGAAGGCGTTGGCCAGCGTGTTCTTGACGGCGTCAGGGTCGATGTCGATCGCGTGCACGTGCGCGGCACCGTTGCGGGCAAGCTGGACCGCCAGCAACCCGGAACCACAGCCGACGTCGGCGCAGCGGCGATGCGCTCCGATGCCTTCGCGGTACAGGTACTTCCAGATCGCGAGGCTGGCCTGCGTCGGCGCCATGACCCCGGGGTCAACCGAGAGCTCGGGGAAGTCCAGCGGGTACAGAGCACGCCCGCGGACGTCGGTCCAGGCAGGCGCCTGGACCGCGCCGTTGCCGGTGGCGAGGGTCGCGCTGGCCCGGATGACGGGGCGGGAGTGCCCTGGCCGTGTGTCCTGCAGCGCGCCGACGGCGGCTTGCATGTGCTCAGGCCCGACGCCGCAGCAGCCCCCGACGATCTGTGCCCCCTCCTCGCGCCACTGCAGCGCCATCTGGGCGTACTGCTCGCCGGTGAGAGCCGGCTCGTAGCGCCAACCCGCGGAGGACAGGTAGCCCAGGTTCGGGTAGACGCCCAGCGGGAGATCGGTGAAGTCGCGCAGCCACGAGATCATCCCGGTGACGTGGTCGGGCGGAATGCAGTTGATCGCCAGGGCGCCGACGCCGATCTCCTCCAAGCGCCGCGCAGCGCGTCCGAAGGAGTCCCCCTCGGGTCCGCCCCAGTGCTCGCCGTAGACGCCGCACACGCCATGCCGGCAGCGGCGATAGCTGAGCCACACTGGCAGCCCGGTGGCGAGCAACGCCTCCACCGTCGCGTAGGTCGAACTCCGCACGAGCGACATCGTCTCGAGCAGGATCAGGTCCGGCGGCTCCTCCTCGAACGCCCGCGACAGCAGCCGGATCGTCTCGCCTCCGTCCGGAGTGTCGACGTCGCCGTTCACGCTGAACGCCACCGCCACCTCGTCACCCCGGCCGGCCTGCTCAGCGGCCGTACGCGCCAGCGCGATCGCGCTGCGAGCGACGTCCATCCAGTGCACGGGACGCGACGGGTCCCACGCGCGTGGGCCGCCATGGCGCAGCGCTGTCGCGAGGCCCCAGGTGTCCGTCGAGAGCAGATCGCAGCCGACCTCGGCGTAGCTGCGATGCAGGTCGACGACCTGGTCGGGGGCGTCCAGTACGGCAGTCACGCCCCACATGTGATCCTCGAGCTCGGGCCGATGTCCGCCGACCTCGATCAGGTGTGAGCCCGTCGCGCCGTCGAGCATCACGCACCGGTCGGTCGCGATCAAAGACGCGATCCGCGCGTAGCGGTCAGCGACCACTCCCATCGTCTTCTCGCTCACGTCTCGATGCTAGCCGTTGCGCTTCGCGGGCCACCTCCCCCACAGGCGGGGCGATCCCGTCAATACGGGTAGTTCCCAAGGCGAACCCGTGGGGAATAAGGTGCATCGTGCCGTGAGTGCGCTCGCCGGACCGAGACTCCTGGAGTCTGTCTCAAAATCAGGGTGTGGCCGGGGTGGTCGCGGACCAAGCCGGGCGGTCGGCGTTCCCGAGGTCGATGCTGGTGGCATCGACAAGGGGACGGCGGGCGATCCGGCGCCGTGTCCACGGCCACATCCGGGTACGCCATCATTTTGAGACAGGCTCCTATACTCGATCGTTCGTTGAGCGATCCCAAGAGGTTGTCTCAGAACGCCGGCGTCGCTTCGCTCGAGCGGCTTCGGGACGAGCTGCGGCAGCTGGAGCGCGAGATCCTCGAACAGTGCCATCTGCGACGCGCTGACGGTCTGGAGCGCGTTCGGGAAGCAATCCGACGACTCGGCGAGCTGGGCTCTCCAACCGGAGTCCTCGACCGCGCCGCCGGCGAACTCGGGGGCGCGAGCGACTTCGCCCAGATCCTGATCAGCGAGGTGCAGGGGCGTGCCTTTGTCGCGCGCGGCTTGTGGCAGCGCGCGGCCGAGCCCGCCGCAGAGCAGGAGATGTTGCGCGAGCTGCAGACCGAGCCGATCGCGCTCGAGTATCCGCTGGTCGAGCGCGAGGTCGTGCGCAGCCGCACCCCGGAAATGGTCGATGTACCGGGCTTCCGCTCTCGCAGTCCTTCACGACTGCGAGAGCGGCTCGGATGGCGTGCGTACGTGGTTGGAGCGATCGTGGTCGAACGAGAGAGCGTCGGGCTGCTGCACGCGGACCCCGGCGACCGTCCCGCCGAAATGCTGGACCTCGAGCTCGTCGGCGTCGCCTGCGACGGACTCGGCGAGGTGCTCGACCGAGCGATGCTGCGGGAGACGCTGCAACGCCACCGCGGCGAGCTGCAGTCGGCGGGACAGTGGATCGGCGGCCGACTCGGATCGCTGTCCGCGGACGGCCAACTCGCCGCCGCGCCGAGCGCTTCAAATGACAGCGAGATCGGGGCTGCCCTGACAACCCGCGAGCTAGAGGTGCTGGGGTTGATGGCTCGGGGCCAGACCAACGCGGCGATCGCCAAGGCGCTGGTCGTTCAGCAGGGCACCGTCAAGTACCACGTCAGGAACGTCCTGCGCAAGCTCGGCGCCCGGAGCCGCGCCGACGCGGTCGCGCGGTTCGCGCGCGCGCCGAAGCGATGAGCGCCCACGAGACATCACCCGTGGCCAGCGAGTTGCACGAGCGGGTGGCGGAGGCGGCCGCGCGGGCCGGCACCGCCTTCGGCATCCTGGCGGTCGCCGGCGACGACCTCGCCAGGGTGCGCTCGCTGTTGGCGGCGATCGACGATCGACTCGCAGCGGCCGGCCATGGCAACCCGTCCGCCGAGCGGCACGCGACCGAGCTCGCCGCGCTCGAGGCGCGCTTCGAAGAGCGACGGGAGGCGCTGGCGCGGGCGCACGCGGCGGCAACCGGGCTCCGCAGGTTGACCTCGCCGGACGCGATGCTGGCGCGGGCACCCACGGCCCTATGCCAGGCGAGCGGCTTCCGGCGAGCGCTGTTGAGCACGATCCGGGACAGCGCGATGGTGCCCGAGGCCCTGCACGTGGAGGGCGACCCCGAGCGAGAAGCGGCGCTGCTCGCCGAGCTTCGCGCCGAGCCGCTGCGACTCGAGCACCCGCTGATCGAGACCGAGGTCCTACGCCGGCGCCGAGCGACGCTCGTCTCGGGCGCCGACGTCAATCCGCGGGTCTCGCCGCGGTTGAGGTCGCTGATGGGCTGGACCTCCTACGTCGCCGCGCCGCTGTTGACGGGGGCGACCGTGGTCGGAATCCTGCACGCCGATCGCGGCCCCGGCGAAGGGCTGGGCGTGCTCGATAGGGACGCGCTGTGGGAATTCTCCAGCGCGCTCTCGCACGCTCACGAAAGCGCCGGTCTGCGGCGGACGCTGAGGCGCGAGCGCGAGGAGCTGCGCCAATTCCTGGAGTGGCTCAACGCCCGTTCGGTCGCGCTCGCCGACGCACCGATCACGCTCGCCCCCCGGGCGCCGCAGGCCGCGGCGGTCGAGCGAATGCCCGGTCCGGGTCGCGACGACCGACTCGTTTTCGCCGGCGTCATCACCCGCCGCGAACTCGACGTGCTTCGACTGCTGGCCGAGGGCGGCACCAACCGGACGATCGCCGACTCCCTCGTGCTCTCCGAGACTACCGTCAAGTTCCACGTCAACAGCATCCTGCGGAAGCTCCACGTCGCCAACCGGGCGCAGGCCGTAGCGCGGTACCTTGAGCTCTTGGCCGCGTGAGGTGACCGGATACCCACATTGAAATCAGAGAGTGAGGACGCGTGAGCGGTTCTGCGCACATCATCGGCTCGGGTCAGACTCCGTGCGGCAAGTTTCCCAAGGCCTCGGTCGCGAGCCTGGCACTCGAGGCGCTCGACGCCGCCCTGGCAGACGCCGGCGTCGACCCCGACCGGGTGGAAGCGATCTTCTTCGCGAACGCGCTGTCGGGTTTGATGACCGGGCAGGAGTGCGTCCGCGGCCAGGTCGCGCTGCGCCAGACCAGGTACGGCGGCATCCCGGTGTTCAACGTCGAGAACGCCTGCGCAAGCGGGTCGACGGCGCTGAACATGGCGTGCCTGGCGATCGACTCCGGCGCCTATGAGACGGTCGCCGTCGTCGGCTCGGAGAAGATGTCCGACCCGGACCGCTCGCTGCCGATCCGGGCGCTGGCGGGCGCCGCCGACGTCGCGCTGCTTGACCACAGCGACTCCAGCCACAGCGTGTTCATGGACAGCTACGCCGAGCGCGCCCGGCGGAGGATCTCCGACCAGGGCTGGCAGCCCTCGGACTTCGCCCGCGTGTCGGTCAAGAACCGCCACCACGCCGCGCACAATCCCGGCGCCCAGTACCGCCAGCCGCTGACGGTCGAAGAAGTGCTCGCGAGCCGGATGATCGCCGAGCCTCTGACGCTCCCGATGTGCTCCCCGATCGGCGACGGCGCCGCCGCGCTGGTGCTGAGCGGCTCGCAAGACGGTCAACGCGAAGCGATCCACGTGCGCGCGAGCGCGCTCAGCGCAACGGGCGGGCCAGCTCCCGGCAGTGTCGCCGAACGGGCGGCGGCCAAGGCGCGCGAGCAGGCCGGGTTCGACGCGGGCGACGTCGACGTGATCGAGATCCACGACGCGACCGCGTCAGCCGAGCTCGAGGCCTACGAGCACCTCGGGCTCGCACCGAAGGGCGAGGGCAACCGGCTGATCGTCGAGGGCAAGACGGAGCTGGGCGGCGCGTTGCCGGTCAACACCGGCGGCGGGCTGCTGGCGCGCGGCCACCCGGTCGGCGCCACCGGCGTCCTGCAGATCGCCGAACTGGTCGACCAGCTTCGCGGGCGCGCCAACGGCCGCCAGGTCGATCCGGTGCCGCGGCTGGCGCTGGCGCACAACGCCGGCGGGTTCGTCGAGGGCGACAACGCCGCCGCCGTCGTCACGATCCTGGAGCGGCTCTCGTAGCCGTTGGGGCGCGGGCGCGGAGCCCGAAAGCCCGCGGCCGCGCTAGAAGCTCACGCGCGGGTGGGCGATCGCAGCCTGGGCGGCGGCGAGCCGCGCGATCGGGACCCGGTAGGGAGAGCAGGAGACGTAGTCGAGCCAGGCGCGGTGGAAGAAGTCGATCGAGATTGGGTCGCCGCCGTGCTCGCCGCAGATGCCGAGCTTGAGACCGGGGTGGGACTCGCGTCCGACCCAGGCGGCGAGGCGGACGAGCCAGCCGACTCCGGGGGAGTCGATCGTCTCGAATGGGCTGCGCTCGATGATCTTCCGCTCTAGGTAGATCGGCACGAACGCCGACTCGACGTCGTCGCGGGAGAACCCGAGCGCGGTCTGGGTGAGGTCGTTGGTGCCGAAGCTGAAGAAGTCGGCGTGCTTGGCGATTCGGTCAGCGACGAAGCACGCGCGGGGGAGCTCGATCATCGTCCCGACCGTGTAGTCGGAGCCGATCTCCATCCCCTCCTGCTCGCCGACGCCGATCACGAGGCTGCGCATCAGCTCGAGTTCCTGCTCGTAGGCGACCAGCGGGATCATGATCTCGGGATGGGGCGGCTCGGGCGCGGCCTTCGCGGCGCGGAGGATCGCGTGGACCTGCATCTCGTAGATCTCGGGGTAGAGGATGCCGAGCCGGCAACCGCGGGTGCCGAGCATCGGGTTCTCCTCGTGGATCTGCTCGACCCGCTCGAGCAGGCGTTCGAGCTCGGGCAGGTCGGGCGTGCGCTCGATCCGTGCGCGCTCGACTTGAGCTGACAGCTCGGTCGCGTGCGGGAGGAACTCATGCAGAGGCGGGTCCAGCAGGCGGATCGTGACGGGCAGTCCCGCCATCGCCGCGAAGATCCCCTCAAAATCGGCCTGCTGCAGCGGCAACAGCTCGGCGAGCGCGGTCTGGCGCGCGGGACGATCACTGGCCATGATCATCGCCCGCATCTTCGGCTGGCGGTCGGCGGCCATGAACATGTGCTCGGTGCGGCAGAGGCCGATGCCCTCGGCGCCGAGCTCGCGGGCCTTGGAGGCGTCCTCGGGGGTATCGGCGTTGGTCCTGACCCCCAGGTCGCGGATCTCATCGGCCCAGCTCAGCACCTGCTCGAAATCGTCGTTGACCCCCGGCGGGATCAGCGGCACGTCGTCGGCGGTGACCTGGCCGGTGCCGCCGTCGATCGCGATCACGTCTCCCTCGTGCAGCACCACCCCGTCGGCTGCGACCGTCCGCGCCTTCAGGTCGATCGTCAGGCCCTGAGCGCCGACGACCGCGGGACGCCCCATCCCCCTGGCGACGAGCGCCGCGTGCGAGGCCTTTCCACCTTCGCTGGTGAGGATCCCCTTGGCGGCGTGGAAGCCGGCGACGTCGTCTGCATCCGTGAACGGCCTGACCAGGATCACCTCGCGGCCCTCCCGGGCCGCCGCGACCGCGTCGTGGGCGCTGAACACGATCCCGCCCTTCGCCGCGCCCGGCGAGGCGTTGACACCCGTGACGAGTACATCGAACTGCGCCGAGAGGTCAAAGGAGGGATGCAGCAGCGCGTCCAGGGCGCCGGTGTCGATCGTCCCGATCGCCTCGCGTCTTGACAACAGCCGTTCGGCGACGGCGTCGACCGCGAACCTGACGGCCGCCTGCGCCGGACGCTTGGCGTTGCGGGTCTGGAGCATGAACAGCCTGCCGTCCTCGACCGTGAACTCCGTGTCCTGCATGTCTTTGTAGTGGCGCTCGAGCGTCCGCAGGATCTCCATCAGCTGGGCGTGGGCGTCGGGCAACCACCCTGCCATTTCGCGAATGTCGCGCGGCGTCCGGACCCCGGAGACGACGTCCTCGCCCTGGGCATTGGGTAGGAAGTCGCCGCTCGGCTCGGGCTCGCCGGTGATCTCATCGCGCGAGAACGCCACCCCCGACCCCGAGGTCGGGCCCTTATTGCCGAACACCATCTGCTGGACGTTGACCGCCGTCCCCCACTCGTCCGGTATGTGATTGAGCCGCCGGTAGGCGACCGCCCGCTCGCCAAGCCAGGAATCGAACACCGCGTTGATCGCCTGAGCCAGCTGCTCGCGTGGTTCCTGCGGGAACTCCTCGCCCGTGTGCTCGGAGAAGATCCGCTTGAAGGTCGCAGTCAGCTCCTTGAGCGCCCCACTGTCGAGCTCGCTGTCCTCGGTCACGGCGCGGCGGGACTTGGCTTCAGCGATCGCGTCCTCGAACAGCTCGCCCGGGATCCCACGGGAGACGTTGCCCAACATCTGCACGAAGCGCCGATAGGAATCCCACGCGAACCGCTCGTTGTCCGTCGCCGCGGCGAGACCTTCAACCGACAGGTCGTTCAGGCCGAGGTTCAGGACCGTGTCGAGCATCCCCGGCATCGACTCGCGCGCCCCGGAGCGAACCGACACCAGCAAAGGGTCGGCGCTGTCGCCCAAGCGCTTGCTCCCGTGGGCTTCCAGCCGCGCCAGCGCCGCCGCCACCTGCTCGGCCATCCCTTCGGGCGGGGCCTGGCCGCGTTTCATGTACTCGACGCACGCCTCGGTCGTGATCGTGAACCCGGCCGGCACCCGATCGGCCCCGAGCACCCGCGTCATCTCGGCCACGTTGGCGCCCTTGCCGCCCAGCAGCGCCCGCATCTCGCGAGAACCCTCAGCGAAGTCGTAGACCCACTTGGGAGAACCCATCACCGGAAGATACGTGGCTATGGGTACAAAATGGGTTGCGGTACCAAGGCGCCGCTCTCGCGGACGGGATCAGGCGGTCGTTCGGCGCGGCCGCCTCGCCGATCAAGACCAGTCCGGCGCTGACCGACGCCTGAGCGATGACCACCCGATCAGGCCGTCACCCCGTGCAGCGCGGGCGCGACCTGACCCGCAAACAACTCGAGCGTGCGACGGTCCATCGGCGGCCGCGCGCTGAGCAGGAAGTCGCCGACGCCGCGGTCGGCGTAGGGGCGGAGGTGTTCGGTCAACTGCTCGGGCGTGACCGCCAACCAGCCGCGGTCGCGCAGCACGTCGGGGTCCAGGTGCAGGGCGGCTGCCCGCGCGCGCAGCTGATCCTGGGCCTCCCGCTCGTCCTCGCCGAGCACGGCCAGACCGACGATCTGGATCCTGATCTCGTCTCGGTCACGGCCGACGTCACGGCAGTGCCCGTGGAGCACCGCGAGCTTGTGGTCGAACTCTTCGAGCGGGGTCAGGAACGTGTTCCACCCGTCGGCCTCCCTCGCCACGTGGCGCATGGTCACCCGCTCGCCGGAGCCACCGATCCACAACGGGATCCGGGGAGATTGAAGCGGTTTGGGCTCGCACCACGCGTCCTTCAGCTGGTAATGGCGGCCGTCGAAAGTGGTCGTCTGCTCGGTCCATAGGGACTTCAGGATCGCCGCCGCCTCGCCCATCATCGCCAGCCGCTGACCGATCGGGGGAAACGGGATCCCGTACTGGTCGTGCTCGAGCTCGTACCAGGCGCCGCCGATCCCGAATTCGAGTCGCCCGCCCGAGACGTGGTCGATGGTCGTGGCGATGTTGGCGAGTACTGCGGGCGAGCGGTAGGTGACGCCGACGACGATGATGCCGATCCGAAGCCGGTGGGTCTGAGCGGCCAGGGCGGCGAGAAGCGTCGGCCCCTCGAAGCACGGACCCGTCGGATCAGCCTGGATCGGCATGAAGTGGTCGAAAACGGAGGCCCAGTCGAGGCCGAGGTCCTCGACGGTCCGCCAGAGCTCGACGCAGGACGGATAGTCCGTGTACTGCTGGCCGCCGTGTACGCCGAAGCGCAGGCCGTCAGGAAACGGAAAACGAGCCATCAGATCCTTTCTTGGTTGGTGTCCCAGGGGGTGTTACCGCATCGCCCGGTAGCGCCTGATCAGCGCGTTCGTCGAGCTGTCGTGATCGAGCGGGGGATCGTCCTCTGATTTCAGCTCCGGGATGATCCGCTGTGCGAGCGCCTTGCCGAGCTCGACTCCCCACTGGTCGAACGAGTCGATCGACCAGATCGTCCCCTGGGTGAAGACGCTGTGCTCGTACAGCGCGACCAGCGTCCCGAGGATCCGGGGCGTCAGGATCTCGGTCAGGATCACGTTGGTCGGACGGTTGCCCTCCATCACGCGGTGCGGGACGACCGCCTCCGGCGTTCCCTCCGCTCGAACCTCCGCCTCGGTCTTTCCGAACGCCAGCGCCTCGGCCTGCGCGAACACGTTCGACATCAGCAGGTCGTGGTGGTCACCCAGCGGGTTCAGCGGCTTGCCGAACCCGATCAGATCGACGGGGATCAGCTTGTTGCCCTGATGGATCAGCTGGTAGAAGCTGTGCTGGCCGTTGGTCCCCGGCTCGCCCCAGTAGACGGCTCCGGTCGGGTAGTCGACGGCGGTGCCGTCGAGTCGGACCGTCTTGCCGTTCGACTCCATCGTCAACTGCTGGAGGTAGGCAGGGAAGCGCTTGAGGTACTGGCTGTAGGGCATCACGCCAACCGTTTGCGCCCCGAAGAAATCGCCGTACCAGACGGCGAGCAGTCCCATCAGGACCGGCAGATTTCGCTCGAAGGGCGTGTGGCGGAAATGCTCGTCCATCTCGTGGAAGCCGGCGAGCATCTCGGTGAACGCCTCCGGTCCGATCGCGAGCATCGTCGAGAGACCGATCGCGGAGTCCATCGAGTAGCGCCCGCCGACCCACTCCCAAAAGCCGAACATGTTGGCGGTGTCGATCCCGAACTCACGGACCTTTTCGTCGTTGGTCGAGACCGCGACGAAGTGCTTCGCCACGGCCGCCTCGTCGCCGAGTGCCGCGAGCGCCCACTCTCGCGCCGACCGAGCGTTGGTCATCGTCTCGAGCGTCGTGAACGTCTTGGAGGAGATGATGAACAGGGTCCGAGCGGGGTCGAGGTCTCGGGTCGCCTCGACGAAGTCAGTTGCGTCGACGTTCGAGACGAACCGGAACGTGAGGCCGCGGTCGCTGTAGTCGCGAAGCGCCTCATAGGCCATCACAGGACCCAGGTCCGAGCCGCCGATCCCGACGTTGACGACGGCCGTGATCGGCTCGCCCGTGTGGCCGAGCCACTCGCGGGCGCGCACTCGTTGTGCGAACGTCGACATCCGGTCGAGTACCTCGTGGACCTCGCTGACCACGTCGACTCCATCGACGATCAGCGAGCTGCCTTTCGGCATCCGCAACGCGACGTGAAGTACAGAGCGGTTCTCCGAAACGTTGATTCGATCGCCCCGAAACATCGCCTCGATACGCGCCGGCAAGCCTGACTGGTGCCCGAGCGACGTCAGCAGTGAGATCGTCTCGTCGGTCACCCGGTTCTTCGAGTAGTCGAGGAACAGACCCACACCCTCGGCGGTCAGCCGCTCCCCGCGGGCCTGGTCCGAGGCGAACAGCTCCCGAAGATGGCGGTCGCCGACCTGCTGGAAGTGAGCTGCCAGGGACTGCCATGCGGGCAGGCCTCGTAGCGTTCCGACAGCTTCGCTCGTCGACTCGGCAGTGCTCATCAGCAGGCCTCCTACTGTCGTCGGTCGTAGATTCGGGCTGCGCGTGAATGTATGACTCACGACCGCAAAGCGTCGCGTGGTGGCTCCCTTCGAACACTACTGGTGGTCGGCTGACGTCGGCCCAGATGCGGTACGTTGCCGCGAGCACCGATGCGAGCTGTCGTCTACGAAACCGCCGGTAGCTCCGACGTCCTCCAGCTGAGGGAGTTACCGACGCCGGAGCCTGGTCCGGGAGAGGTCCGGGTCCGGATGGCGCTGTCCGGCATCAATCCGACCGACTGGAAGAGCCGCAAGAACGCCGGTCCGCAGGCCGGACCGTTTCAGATCCCAAACCACGACGGCGCGGGGACGATCGAGTCAGTCGGCCCCGGGGTCGACTCCTCGCGGGTTGGCCAGCGCGTCTGGCTCTACCTGGCGGCGCGGGATCGCCAGTGGGGCACGGCGGCCGAGTACTCGGTGATCCCGACCGAGCGAGCCGTCCCGCTTCCCGACTCGGCGTCGTTCGAGCTGGGCGCCTCGCTCGGCGTCCCGGCGCTGACGGCCTGGTACTGCCTCAACGCCGACCGACCTGTCGCCGATCAACGCGTCCTCGTCGCCGGCGGGGCCGGTGCGGTCGGACACGCGGCGATCGAGCTCGCGCGCTTCGAGGAGGCGCAGCTCGTGATAGCCACCGCGAGCGCGCCGGAGAAGCTCGAGCTCGCCCGAGCGGCGGGCGCCCAGGCCGCCATCAACTACCGCGAGCCGGACGCCGCCGAGCAGATCCGAGCGGCCGCCCCGGACGGTGTCGATCGGATCGTCGAGCTCGCGCTGCAGGCCAATCTCGAGCTGGACCTCGCGGTCGCGGCGCCGTACGCCCACGTCGTGGTCTATGCCGACGACGTCCACCCCCTGGCCACGATCCCGATTCGGCGTTTGATGATCGCCAACCTGACCCTGCGCTTCATGCTCCTGTACATGATCACGCCGGAGAAGCTGCGCGAGGCCGTGGAGCACGTGCAGGCAGCGGTCGCCGCGGGAGCGCTGACGCCGCTGCCGATCGAGCGCTTGCCGCTTGAGCGAGTTGCCGACGCTCACGACCTCGTCGAGTCGGACGCGAGCGCGAAGAAGGTGGTCATCGACCTCCAGTAGGACAGTTCCTCCGCGGCGAGCTGATCTTTAAGGAATCATCTCCCCCGGTCGCGCGTCCCGCTACGCTCAGCACCGTGTGGGCACGGCGCTGTAGGTGGCTCGGGGCGATCCTCATGGCAGCGCTCGCCGGAGCGCTGTTGCTTTCGACCGTGCCGGCGATGGCCCGTACGCCAAGGCACGTACGCGTGGGCGCTGCCCCGCGGCACCCGGCCGGCTCCAGGACGATTGGGCCGCTCGCCGCCAAGACCCGCCTGTCCGCGCTCGTCTCTCTGAACCCGAGCGACCCTTCAGCGCTCGCCGCGTACGCGCAGGCGGTGTCGACACCGGGGTCGAGCGTCTATCAGCAGTTTCTGACCGTCGCCGAGTTCAGGCAGCAGTTCGCTCCGACGCAGACCCAGATCCAGTCCGTCGAATCGGCGCTGCGAGCTTCCGGACTTCGCCCGGGCGCGGTGAGCGCCAACGGTCTCTTGATCCACATCTCCGCCCGCGCCGGCTCGTTCGCGCACGCCTTCTCCACCAGATTTCAGCGGGTCAGGCTGCGCTCGGGCCGTACCGCTTACGCCAACACCTCGGCACCGCAGCTCCCGGCGACGGTCAGCGGCTACGTCCGCGGCGTCATCGGGCTGGACTCGCTCAGCACGCCACAACCGCTTGGCCTCGCATCCGCGCGGCGTGGGTCCGTTGTGGCACCGCACGTGGAAGCGAACGTCGCCACCGGCGGACCGCAGCCATGCAGCAACGCAACCAACGCGGGCGGCAACACCGCCGACAAGATCGCTTCGGCGTACGACTTCTCGCCGCTGTATCACGCAGCTGACGAGGGCGCCGGGCAAACGATCGCGATCCTCGAGCTCGAGCCGAACCTGAAGTCGGACATCGCCGGCTACCAGACCTGCTACGGCACGAACACCTCCGTGAACTACATCGCGGAGGACGGCTTCAACGCGACCGGCTCGGGTTCACATGAGGCCGCACTCGATATCGAGCAGGTGATCGGGCTGGCGCCGCAGGCGACGATCGACGTTTACCAGGCACCGAACACCGGCGCGGGTCTGATCGCCGACTACACGGCGATGGTCAACGATCCCACGGTGAACGTGATTTCGACATCGTGGGGCTCCTGCGAGGTGAACGCCTCGACGCTGGTCCAAACCGAAAACACACTGTTCATGCAAGCCGCTAGCGAGGGCAAGTCGGTCTTCGCCGCCAGCGGCGACAACGGTTCGGTCGACAACGACGCGCCCGCCTGCACCGGAAGCACGCTTAGCGTCGACGATCCCGCCAGCCAGCCGTTTGTGACGGGCGTCGGCGGAACGAGCCTCGCTGACTACACCAAGCCCGCTTCGCAGACCGTCTGGAATGACTCGAGTGGCGCCAGCGGTGGCGGCATCTCGTCGAAGTGGCCAATGCCGAGCTACCAGTTCGGCGCACCGTCGTCGCTGCACGTGATCAACTCGGCCTCGTCGAACATGCCCTGCGGCGCGCCGACGGGGAGCTACTGCCGCGAGGTCCCCGATGTCTCAGCCAACGCCGATCTGGCGACCGGCTACCCGATCTTCTATAACGGCGCCTGGGTGCCGTTAGGTGGCACGAGTGCCGCCGCGCCCCTGTGGGCTGCGTACACGGCGCTCGTCAACAGCTCGACCGCATGCGGTGGCGTCGACACCGGGTTCGCCAACCCGCTGCTCTACCAGGCGGCCGCATCGGGCTATGCGAGCGACTTCTACGACACGACATCAGGCGACAACAACCCGACCGGTACCGGTCTGTATCCGGCCGGCAGCGCATACGACATGGCGACCGGGCTCGGCAGCCCGATCGGAGCTGCTCTCGCAACGAAGCTATGCAACGAGGCCGATGCGGTCTCTGTCACCAACCCGGGAAGCCAGCAGACCGTCTTCGACGGCCGAGCCACTCTTCAGATCGTCGCGAGTGACAATCAGCACCACGTGCTCAGCTACACGGCTGCCGGATTACCGAGCGGCCTCGCGATCAACACCACCACCGGCCAGATCACCGGGACCGCGACGAAGACCGGCCCCTACAGCGTCACGATCACCGCCACCGACGGACCCGCCTCGGGCAGCACCACATTCTCCTGGACAATCACCGACGGCGGACCGGCATGTACACCCGCCAACCCAAACCTGCTGGTGAATCCGACGTTCGCGTCGGGTAGGACGGGCTGGGTCGCCAGTCCGAACGTGATCGCCGCCTCCGCGGGCAGCGAGGCGGGCTACGACAAGGGCAGCGATTTCGCCTGGCTGGACGGCTACAGCACCCCGCATACCGACACGCTGTCGCAAACCGTGACGCTGCCGCTCGGCTGTACCTACACGCTCACCTACTATCAGTCGATCGACACGACCGAGGCGAACTCGAGCGGTGTCGACACGCTGACGATGCAGGTGCTCGCGTCGAACGGAACTACCTCGCTGTACTCGACCACGGTCTCCAACCTCAACGCCCCGGCCCCCGGGCCCGCACCTTCGTACAGCGGGGTCAGCATACCCCTGACCTCGTCCATCGCCGGCCAGCAGACGATCACGCTGAAGTTCACGGGCGCGGAAACCAACGCCGGCGGCGGCACGACCGACTTCCTGCTCGACGACTTGGCGCTGACCGTAACGCCGGCGTCGTAGACCACGCGGCCCGACCGCTGTTCAGGCGAGGACACGCACTCGCCGGGATAGCGCCGTCGCCACGTGGACGGCGGCATATCCACAGACGACGCTCGCCGCGACGTACCCGACCGCCAGCCCGTAACGGTGGCGATCCAGCATCTGGAACAACTGAAGCTGCATAGTCGAGAAGGTGGTGTACGCGCCGCAGAACCCGGTTCCCACGATCGAGAGGCGATAGGTCGAGACCGGCAGTCGCTCCTGCAGCCGGGTAACGAAGTAGCCGAGCGCGAACGCCCCGCTGATGTTGATCGCGAAGGTGGCCCACGGCCAGCTCGCGTCCGCCGACGGAAACAGGTCCCCGAGGCCCACCCGCGCGAGCGCCCCGACAGCGCCCCCGGCGAAGATCGCCGCCAGCTGCCGCCGATCGAACCTCATCTCGGGCGGGCTCCCAGTCCGGCGCTCGTCATTGATCGGTTGAGCCGGGGGCCATCAATGGGCGAATCTTCGCGTGCTGGGACGTCGTCGGCGCTGGTGCCTGGGGCAGGTATCGGTTGCAGCTCGCCATTTGCCGAACGAAACTCGGGGTGCTGACGCCACCCGCTGACCTGTAACGGCACGGGAACGGGCGGGGGGAGCGCCCACATCAGCGCTGAAACGCGGCGCAGCAGAAGATCAGAGACACTACGCGAAGAAGCTCGACAACGGCCGGAATCGGAGGAGGAACCGCATTGGTTATCGCAACGTCGTATCCCTTCTTGAGCGTCTTTTGGGACCTGCTCATCTTCTTTGCATGGGTGATCTTCATCTGGATCGCCATCACCGTCCTGATCGACGTGTTTCGACGCCACGACATCTCGGGTTGGGCCAAGGCGGCCTGGGTGATATTGGTCGTGATCCTTCCGTGGGTCGGCGTGCTGATCTACCTGATCGTCAACCACAACGGGATGAATGAGCGAAGGGCACAGGACAACCAGCAGGCGCAGTCGCAGTTTGATGATTACGTGCGCAAGGCCGCCGGCACCGGCGGTGCGGCGAGCGAGATCGAGAAGGCGAAGCAGCTCCTCGACAGCGGCGCGATCAACCAGCAAGAGTTCGACGCTCTCAAGGCAAAGGCGCTTCAGGGCAGCTCGGCCTGATCGCCGGACTTCCTGACGGCCTCGGCCGTCGAGAACGAGGGGTCGGGAGCCCCACCGACAGGGGATGCCGCAGAACCTCCGGCATCCCCTCGCGAACTTTCAGTCATACGGCCGGTGCGATGCCGATGTCAGCGGTGCAGCGCGGTGGCGAGGTGGGTTATCGTCGAGATCACGTACGCCAGCCCGAGAAGGTGCCGAAACCAGTTGACGCCGTCGGTCAGCTCTTCATAGGCCCAGATCGTGAGTGCTAGATATGAGACCGCTGACGCATCGGCATGAACTGAACCGTGAGCCGTTCCGGCTACCTCGCCCGCAACGAAGGCGACAATCAACGGAGCGTTGGGGAACTGCACGATCGGAAAGCTCCTCGGCCAGCCGAGCGCGGTCAGGCGCTTGAACCTGGCCCGCACAGCCAGCCCCTCGATCGCCGGCCTCGGTCCACGGGTCGTTGGATCTGAGTGCTTGAGCTTGCGCATTTCCGGCCACGTTGATCTTAAGCGTCCAGTTGGGGACGCGGCTGCGTCAGATTCCTTCCGCTCTCGCGCGCTTGCGCTCGCCCAGGCCTACCGCGGGCGCGGTCGGCTCGCGCGGGTCGACTGCGTGGCCAACGACCCGCCGATCGTGTGCGATGAGAAGAGTTGAGCCCCGGCGACCTGCCTGGTGGGCGGCCAGTGCGGTTCCGTATCGGTACTTCTGGCTGCTGCCGTCCGCAGGCGTCGTGATCGGACTGGCTGCCGCGAGCGCTTTCGGAGTTCCTCTGTGGCTGGGCTTCATCTGCGCCGAGGCACCCGCTCTGGCGCTGGAAGCGTGGTGGCGTCGCGCATCCTCGCCGTCGGGCGACTCTTCCTAGGCGCAGCTGCCGGGTGACCTCCGTTCACATGCCGGCGCCATCACGTTTTGCCTGCGCCTTGGCGAAGCGGAGATTGGCTTCGGTTCGGGACGCCTCGCGCGCCAGCTCGCGCATACGAGCGGGACTGGTGAGACGGGGGCCATAAGCCTTGGCCTTGTAGAGGTCATACCGCTGCCGTGCGTATCGGGCCTGGGCCTGAAGCTCGTCCAGGCGGGCGGCGGAGGTTCCGGGCCGCAGCGGCTCAGACACCGCGCGTGTCCTCGAGGGATGCGAGCGGCGAGACCGCGACGGCAGCAGAGATTGTCATGACGAACGCCCGCCGTCGCCGGGACGGCTTTAGCCGCATGCTGAACGCGGATCGGTCATCAGGGATGCGGCGACCGACCGCTCGCTCCCCGCCTCGAAGCCCGCCAAGCGGCGTCCGCGACCAAACAGTCTGAGGCTGTGCCACTCAGGGCAGCGAGCGATCTCGAGGCTTGAGCCCGACGCCGGAAGCTGCGAGGTGTGAGCTTGCGTGACCTGCGCCGCCGGGGTCATGACCGGGCACCGCCTCGACGCGGCGCTCGGGTGAGCCAATGCAGCCTTGCGCTGGTGAGGAGTCCGAGCAGCCAGCCGAGGACCGCGGCGAACAGCACCAGCCACACGAGCGAGACGCGCGAACTGCCGAACGCCCAGCTGACCGTGACGTGTGCGGTGTTCGACGCTGCGAGCGCGATCAGATACGCGACGAGTGCGACACCTACGATCGCGTAGCCGTGAAGCCGGACGCGATGCGCCTTGCGGCGGAAGCGCTGCGTGCGTGTTTCGCTAGGCGTCGTCGCGGCGGTGGGCGTCGCCGTCGCGGCGGCAACCCGCGCGGCGTCGGCGTCCGGTTCCGTCGCGACCGGTGAGCCGACGAACCCGCTGACTTCGGGGGTCGTGATCGCATCCGGGGTCGGGTCCGACTCAGGCGAGCCATGGGGCGTGCCGTGTGTCTTTGACAGCATGGCGAGGACCTCCTCGAAGGTGGGTGCGAGGGGAACTGCTGGTCCTCTCGTAAACGTATGACTATCGTAGCATGAAAACAATGTCTAGAAATGCTATTCTGGTTTGAGTGGCCGAGACCCCCGCATCGAGTTGGACGTTCTTGACCAATCACGCCCAGGTGCTGGTCTGCATCGCCCACGATCCCGGCGTTCGTCTGCGCGACATCGGCGAGCGCGTCGGGATCACCGAGCGGGCTGCGCACCGCATCGTCGCCGAGCTGGCAGCCGCGGGCTATATCACGCGCCGGCGAAACGGGCGGCGCAACCACTACACGATCAACGTCAACCTCACGCTTCCCGACCCGATTGCCCGCGAGCAGAAGGTCGGCGAGCTACTCGCGATCCTGACCGCCGCGCGCGAGTCCCACGGGTCAATGAATCGCACGGGAACGGGCTAGTGGGGCTCCCAGAAACATTCCACCCGAAACGTTCACGGGAGACCCAGTAGTGATCGCGGGCCTGGCGCTGGCGGCCGGCTGCGCGATGGCGGGCAGCCTGGCAATACTGCTCAAACAGCGCGGCGCCGCCGCCGCACCCGTCGTCCGCGCACGCCACCCGGTCGACAGCGTGACCGGCCTCTTCGGCTGCAAGTGGTGGACGGTGGGCTGTCTGGTCGCATTCGGAGCGTGGCTGTTACACGTGGGGGCCCTATCGCTGGCGCCGCTGTCGACTGTGCAAGCGGTCATTTCCGGCGGGCTGGTCTTCATGGCGATCCTCGCCGAACGGTTCTTTGGCTTTGGTCTCGGCCGCCGGCAACGGACAGGCCTACTCGTCACAGCGATCGGGCTAGCGGTGCTGGCTCTCACCGCGGCGCCAGCCGCTCCGCACCACGCCTCAGCCGCCACGCTGATCGCCGTCCAGAGCGCGGTGGTTGCGCTCAGCGGCGTCCTGATCGCCGTGTCAAGCCGACTCGAGCCTGCCGATTTGCGCAAGGGAATCGTCCTCGGCATCGCCGCTGGCGCGCTGTTCGGCACCTCGGACATCGCGATCAAGCACCTCGCACATCCCGCGCTGACCGATCCGATGCTGCTCGTCAACCCGTGGACGCTGTCGGCGTTGACCGCGATGGTCGTCGCCTTCTACGCTTCGGCGCGAAGCCTCCAGCTCGGCCCGGCGATCTCAGTCATCGCCTTCACCTCACTGACCGGCAACATCGTCTCGCTGCTCGGCGCAATCCTCATCTTCCACGACCCGATCGGTCACACCGCACCGCAGATCACCGCGCGGATCGGCGCTTTCTGCCTGGTCATCCTCGGCGCCGCACTGCTGCCCGGACGCGGCCGGGTCGATATACCAACCTATCCTGAAAGCAGCGCCTCCCGGCCTGCGCCGGCGAGCGCGGCGCTGCAGCAAGCCGGAACCTGGTGAGCGGTTCACCCCCAACCACGCCGGTTTTCCAGGTCGACGAACCCGAGCTACACGTAACTCACCGGGCGCTCGTCACGCCCATTTGAAAGGACTACCCATGCCCGTCTTCTTTTTCACTGTGGAACAGCAGGAGCGTGCGATTGTCGAGCGGTTCGGCAAGTTCGTGCGCGTAGCCGGGCCTGGGCTGCAGCGCAAGTCGCCGTTCGTCGAGAAGGTCGCGGGGCGCATGAGCCTGCAGGTCGAGCAACTCAACGCCGATATCGAGACCAAGACCAGGGACAACGTATTTGTGGTCGTCAAGCTGGCGATCCAGTACATGGTCGGGGCCGATGGGTCGAAGGTGAAGGACGCGTTCTACAAGCTCGATGACCCGGAGGTGCAGATGACCTCCTACGCGTTCGATGTCGTGCGATCGCACATCCCGACGATGGATCTCGACGAGGCATACGCCGACGCGGACACCATCGCCAAACACATCCAGGAAACCCTGCAGCGGCAGATGGCCGACTACGGCTACGAGATCATCAAGGCGCTGATCACGAACATCGAGCCAGACCAGCGCGTCAAGGACGCGATGAACAACATCAACGCCGCGCGCCGCAACCAGGAAGCAGCCACCGCCCAGGGCGAAGGCGACAAGACGCTACGAATCAAGAAGGCCGAGGCGGAGTCGGAGTCGATGCGCCTGCACGGTGAGGGGGTGGCGGCGGAGCGCAAGGCGATCGCTCACGGCCTCAAGGACTCGCTCGCGCTGATCGCTGACGAGGACGGCATCGACGCCCGGGAAGCGATGGCGCTGGTGGCGCTGACCCAGTACATGGACACGATTCGGTCGGTCGGCGAGCACGGCAACATGACTACGCTTCTGCTCCCCGCCTCCCCGTCCGCGGTCGGCTCGTTGATGGAGCAAGTCCGAGAGGGGATCCTCACCGGCAACCTAGCTGCCGACGCCGCGGCCGGCGCCAGCAATGGCGTCTTGCGACCGCGTGCAGACCAGGAAGGCTGAGTCCTAGACGTCCCAGTCGAGCGGTCAGACGATGGGTGACCCGAACGAGGGACTGCTGGCGTTCCTTGGGGTCGTCCCGGACCAGCGACTGCTCGACGAGGACGCAGGCAACCTGCCCGCTGCGGAGCAGTATCACGAGCTGGCGGTCGTGACTCGCAAGCACGATCGGCTTGTCGCCGTCGGATCGCTGCTCACCGGTGTCACCCTGATCGGTGGCGCGGCAATCGCGCTCTACGGCGGCTGGGATGTTCTTCTCAATGACGGCGGTGCGTTCGGCGTCGTGGTCGCGGTGATCGGGATCCTGTTGGTGGCCACGCACTGGGGGTGGGTGCACGTTGCCGAATACCTCGGTGTGGCGATCGACGAACGCGAGCACCGGGCCCGAGACGCAAGGATGCAGGATTGGCTGGCAGCAGTACAGCCCTATCCGCGGTTCAGCGTTTCGACCGTGGTACTCGATGATGCCTCGACCCGCATTGATCGCGTCCTGCATCGGCCGGTCCTCACCGCCAACGGGACGTTCACATTCGTTCGCGAGCTTGAGGCTGAGAAGACATACGACGCCGATGCCCCAGCTCAGCTCATCGCCGGCACTGTCGAGGAATCGCGCCGGGAGGCGAGGATTGAGACCGATCGAATCCGTGATCTCTGGGAGGCCGCTTCCAGCGCTTACACCGCAACGCTGGCGAGCGACGACGACGACAAGCAGCGACTGGTTGCGCAGCGAGCCGCTGCCATCGCGCTGTCCGAGCACATCAACGAGTCGCTGCGCGAACCTCCGCTCGTCGAGTAATCGACGAACGTCGAAACAAGACCTACTGGCGCAACCAACAAAAAGAGCCCGGCCGCTGGCGAGCTCCTCAAAACTGAAACCCATGTCCCGAGACACGTGAGACACATGTCCCGAGACATCACACGATGGCGGGGGCAGGATTCGAACCTGCGAAGGCTGAGCCGTCAGATTTACAGTCTGATCCCTTTGACCGCTCGGGAACCCCGCCAGGAAGGTGCGAGTTTAGTCGGTGGTTATGAGGCGCGCGCAGAGTATCTCGGCGCTCCGGCGCATCGCTCGGAGCCCTACGACACCTCGCGAAGCCGCTGCGCCTCGGGCAATGCCTCGAGCTTCTTCAAGGTGTGGTTCTCGATCTGCCGGATCCGCTCACGGGTGACGTTGAACGCTCGCCCGACCTCCTCGAGCGTGTAAGGGCGCTCGCCGGTCAGGCCGAAGCGCATCTCGATCACCTCGCGCTCGCGCTCGGGCAGCGCCGCCAGCGCCCGGTGCAGGTTCTCGCGCCGGAGGTGCTCGGACGCCGTCTCAAACGGCGACTCCGCGCTCTCGTCCTCGACGAAGTCGCCGAGCTCGGATTCCTCTTCTTCGCCGATCGGCTTCTCCAGCGAGATCGGCTGCTGGGCCATCCGCAGCACGTCACGCACCTCGCGGATCGAGGTCTCGAGTTCGGCCGCGATCTCCGCGGCGGTCGGCTCGCGCCCGAGCTGCTGGACGAGCTGACGCTCGACGTGCACGACCTTGTTGAGCTTCTCGACCATGTGGACGGGGATCCGGATCGTCCGCCCCTTGTCGGCCACCGCGCGCGTCACCGCCTGGCGGATCCACCAGGTCGCGTATGTCGAGAACTTGTAGCCGCGGCGGTAGTCGAACTTCTCGACCGCACGGATCAGCCCCATCGAGCCTTCCTGGATCAGATCCAGGAAGGTGAGCCCACGACCGAGGTAGGCCTTGGCGATCGATACCACCAGCCGCAGGTTGGCCTCGATCATCTGTTGCTTGGCGACCATGTCGCCGCGTTCGATCCGCCGCGCGAGCAACACCTCCTGCTCGGCGGTGAGAAGCTCCACCCGGCCGATGGAGCGCAGATACAGCCGCAGCGAATCGAGGGAGGGCTCGACACTGAGATCGATCTCAACCGCTTTGCGGCGTTGGCCGGCGCCGCTGCCGAGATCAGCCGCTGCACCGAGCTCAGCGGCCGCACCGAGGTCGGCGTCCCGCGACCCAGACACCCGCACACCCGCCTCAACGCTCGATCCCGATGACCGCGCGGCCCGTTCGTCGACCTCGAGCACCTCGATCCCCTGTTCGTCGAGGTATGCACGGAGCTCGTGAACCTGCTCCTTGGTCACCTCGACCTCCTCCAGCGAAGCCGCGATCTGCTCGAAGGTCAGAAAGCCGCGCTCGTGCCCGTCCGCGATCAGGTTGCGGAATTCCTCGAGCTCCGCGATCGGAGCCTCGTCCGCCAGCAAAAGGCTTGACTTCTCGTTCACCCGCTCGGTGCTCCTTCCGAGGGATCGTCGCGAGCCAGTGAACGCAACGCGGCTCCTGTCATATTTCCCTCAACTGAAGACGGCGGATTGTTACCACAAACTTCTCGCTTGTCCAACTTCTCTCCTGTCCAACGATCCGGGGAGCCTCGACGCTCGCCCACAAGTTGGCGCATGGCAAGCTCTCAGGCGCTGGCATCGGCCTGGAAGCCGCGAATCTGGCCGGCTCGCAGGCCAGATCCCTCGGTTTGAGGCCGCTGCGCACCTGAAACCCAAGGCGGACCATACTCACCAACGGCGGGCCGCCTCTAACCTTTACGAAGAAGTGCCGACCACCTCCTCGACCTTGTCTGCCGCCGTCGACGTTCAGGCTCGCCGCCCGGCCGTTCAGCTCAGCCTGTCCCAGGTCGGCGTCACCGGCGTCGAGAAGGTGATCCGCCTACGCCAGAACGGCAGCGAGCAGCTGTTCTCGGCGAGCTTTCAGTGCGTCGTCGACCTCGGCCCCGACCAGAAGGGCGCGCACATGTCGCGATTCGAAGAGGTCGTCAATGAAGCGATCGGTCAGGTCGTTCTCGGCGAGGCCACCTTCAAGGCCGAGACGCTGGCCGAACACATCGCCCAGCTGGTCCGCGAGCGCCAGGACGCTCGTCGCGCCGAGGTCACCGTCAGGGCGAGGTTCCCCGAGCACAAGCCGGCGCCGGTCTCAGGCATCCAGACCCAGGAGCTGTACACGCTCCACGGCTGCGCAGTCAGCACGGAAGCGGGCACCCGCACCCTGGTCGGCGTCGCCGCTCAGGGGATGACGGCCTGTCCATGCGCGCAGGAGCTCGTCGCCGACGGCGCCCGCGTCCGACTTGCCGAGCAGGGCTACGACGCCGACGAGATCGAGCGGATCCTCGACGTGGTGCCGGTGGCGACCCACAACCAGCGCGGCCTCGGCACTCTGCACATCGGTGTTTGCGAGAAGTGCGGCGTCGAGGTCGACGCTGCCACCTTGGTCGAGATCGTCGAGCAGTCGATGTCGTCGGAGATCTACGAGCTGATGAAGCGGATCGACGAAGCCCACGTCGTGGAGAAGGCCCATCGCCGTCCCCGGTTCGTCGAGGATTGCGTCCGGGAGATGATCAAGGGAGTGATCGAGCAATATCCCCAGCTGTGCGACGGCGCCTTCGTCTCAGCGCGCCAAGAGAATCTGGAGACGATTCATCAGCACAACGTCGTTGCCGAGCGTTTCGGGACGCTCGGCGAGATCCGTCGGGAGCTGCGTAACGGCGTCCCTTCCGAGGCGCACACGACCCGGCGCGCCTGGCTCGACGCAACCCGATAGGTCAGACTGCGGCAATGCGCGCGATGGTGCTCGAGCGGCAGGGCGAGCCCCTTCGGCTCCGCGAGATCCCGGATCCAGTCGCCGACTCCACCCAGCTGAGCCTGACCGTCCACGCCTGTGGGGTCTGTCGGACCGACCTGCACCTCCGCGACTCCGAGATCGAGGCGACCAAGCTCCCGGTCGTGCTCGGCCACCAGATCGTCGCGACCACCGACGATGGTCGCCGAGTCGGCGTCCCCTGGCTCGGCTGGACCGACGGAGAGTGCCGCTACTGCCGCTCGGGCCGCGAGAACCTGTGTGTGCGTGCCCGCTTCACGGGCCGCGACATCGACGGCGGCTATGCCGAGCGGACCGTCGCCGACGAGCGCTACTGCTTCGCGCTTCCCTCCGAACTCAGCGACGAACAGGCGGCGCCGCTGCTTTGTGCCGGCCTGATCGGCTATCGGGCGCTCAGGTTCACCGGCGACGCGACCAGGCTCGGGCTCTACGGCTTCGGCTCGGCCGCGCACATAATCTGCCAGGTGGCCGTCCACCAGGGACGGCGTGTGTTTGCCTTCACCCGGCCCGGCGACGAGCGCGGCCAGAGCTTTGCCCGCGAGCTCGGCGCCGAGTGGGCCGGCGCCAGCACGGAGCCGCCGCCGGAGCCGCTCGACGCAGCGATCATCTTCGCCGCCGACGGAACGCTTGTGCCGGCGGCCCTGCGGGCGCTCGATCCAGGCGGCAGCGTCGTCTGCGCCGGCATCCACATGTCCGAGATCCCGGCGTTCTCCTACGACGACCTATGGGGCGAGCGACAGATCCGCTCGGTTGCGAACCTGACCCGTCAGGACGCCGAGGAGTTCCTGGCGCTGGCGCCAAGGGTTCCGATCCGGACGACGGTCACGAACTATCGGCTCGACCAGGCCGAGCAGGCGCTCGCAGACCTGCGCGCCGGCCGCTTCACGGGCTCGGCGGTCGTGGTTCTGTGAGCGGTCGGCCCCAGGGGTGACTTTGGCGGCCACGTGGCCGCCAAAGTCGGGCGCCCAGGGGAGTGTCGGGGCGCGTCCGCGCGCGGGTGCGCCCCACGGCAACCGCGCGGCGCCGCGTCCAATGACGTACGGTTAGGCCATGCCACTGATCCCGATGGTCATCGAGCGCACCGCCCGCGGCGAGCGCGAGTTCGACATCTACAGCCGGCTGCTCAACGAGCGGATCGTCTTCCTCGGCACGCCGATCGACGACATCGTCGCCAACCTGATCGTCGCGCAGCTACTGCACCTCGAGTCGGCCGATCCCGACAAGGACATCTCGATCTACATCAACTGCCCCGGCGGCTCGATCTACTCGGGGCTGGCGATCTACGACACGATGCAGTTCATCAAGCCCGAGGTCCAGACGATCTGCGTCGGGATCGCGATGTCGATGGGATCGCTGCTGTTGACCGCGGGCGCGCCCGGGAAGCGCTTCTCGCTGCCCAACAGCCGGATCCTGGTCCACCAACCGTCCGCCGGGTTCGAGGGCCAGTCGACTGACATCGAGATCCACGCTCGCGAGATCATCAACATCCGCCGCCGGATCGACGAGATCTACGCGCACCACACCGGCCAGACGGTCGAGCAGGTTAACGCGGACATGGAGCGCGACCGGTTCTTCAAGGCCGACGAGGCCGCCGAATACGGCCTGATCGACCGCGTGATCGCAAGCCACTAACAGGCCCGGACCTGACGACATTTGGCCGGACCGGCGAAGTTCGCCGCGATCACTCGCTACCCTGCCGAACATGCCACGGGTTCTAGACGCAAACTTGGAAAGCGACGACACCCTCGAGGACGACGACGAGTACGGCAGCGATGTCGACTTCGACGATCCGGACGCTCCCGAGGATCCCGACGAGCTCGACGACGCCGATTCAGACGACGACGAGGACTCGGACGACGACTGACGACTCGCGCAGCGGGTCGAATTTGTCAACCCACGGTTGTCTTTTTCGACCCGCACGGGGTGCGGGGCGACAGTTTGCGCGGCGCTACTGAAGGCGGAAACAGCCCCGGGCGACCGGCACGGCGGCGCCGCCGACGACGACGCCCTCGGTCACATCCGGGCTTCCCTCGACGCGCGCCTGCAGGCGCGACGGGCGTGCGATCTCGGCTCCCTGCTCGATGGAAACCGGCTTCCCGAACCCGAGCAGCCCGTGACGCGCCAGGTGCAGCACCAGCGGCCCAGCCGCTGAGCCCGTCGCCGGATCCTCGCTGACGCCGAGCGATGGCACGAAGCAGCGAGTCTTGACACCGTCGCCGTCCAGCGCGCAGCAGCTCGTCAGGAAGTCCCCGAGCCGCCCCAGCGCCAGCATGTCGGGCTCGAGTGCCCCCACCTCCGCCGGGTCGTGCAGCGCGACGATCAGGTGCGCCGGACCGTTGATGTAGCACTCGATCGGCAGCGCCGGGGCCGCCTCGACTCCGAGCGCGCTGAGCAGCTCGTCCGGATGCTCGTAGACGCTCACCGTGGGGATCGGCTGATCCATCTCGCCGAACACGAGGTCGCCGTACTCGCGGGTCAGCCTTACCGGAACGATCCCGACGCCGGTCCGCAGCCTGACGGTCGCGAGGTTCTGGCGCTCACCGACGACGAAGGCCGTGCCGAGCACCGGGTGACCGGCGAACGGCAGCTCGACGTCGGGGGTGAAGATCCGGATGGTGGCGTCGGCCTCGTCGTCGCCCGAGAGCACGAAGACCGTCTCTGACAGGTGCAGCTCGCGGGCGGCCGCCTGCATCAGACGGCTGGGGACCTCGTCGCCGGCCGTGAACACGGCCAGCGGGTTGCCGTGCAGGGGGGTGTCGGTGAAGACATCGACGATCTCGTAGGGATGATCCGGCTCAGCCGCCATCTATGGCCATCTCCAGTAGCGTCGTGACCGTCGTCCAGTTGCGGGCAGTGGCCGCGCTGTTCTTCGGCGTGATCGCCAACGCCAGCTTGGAGCGGGCGATTCCGTCCGGGTGCCAACTGTAAATCTCACGGCCGATCGCGGCGACCTTTTCCGTGGACGCCGCGCGGTCCTGCAGCGCGGCGATCACATCTGGTCGGACCGCGTCGCCCCGGAAGGTGACCTGAAGCGCCTTGGGGTTGGTCGCCGCCTCCTCTCCAAAGGGGTTTTGGGCCACCACCTCGCCGAGCTCATCGGCTGTCCTGACGACCACCGGTACGTCGAGCTCGAACCGCTGGCGCAGCAGTCGCGAGACGCCGTCAGCCACGTCGGCAGGCCCCTGCCCGCTCTCGAGCACGACGTTGCCGCTCTGCACGTAGGTCCGGACCTCGCCGAACCCCTCCTCGACGAGCGCCGCGCGGAGCGCGGGCATCGCGATCCGGTTGGCTGAGCCGACATTTATCCCGCGCAGCAGCACGACCTGTCTTGCCACACGGCCGATCCTAACCCAGGACTGCTCTCGCCGGAATCAAGTCCGGCAACCAGCACTCCGGACGATCACGACTCAGATCCAACCCAGCGCGCAACGGGAAGGGCGCCCAGAATGCCGACCGGGCAAGAGGCAATCCGCCGCTGGCGCCGGTGAGCGGTGCGCCGGCCGATGCCGTCACCAGCGAGCAGGATGACCTGCGCGCCACAGAGCGCGGACGGTTTCTGGTCGGCCGCGCCCTGTGGCATGGTGTTCGAGCGCCCCGGGTCGGGGGCGCGCTACTAAGGCACTACGTAGTTGACCGAGGTTCCCCAGTTGGCGAAGCCGTCGCGGGTTCCGCCGCACGTACCGATGGTCAGCGTGAACTGCTTTCCGGTGCAGTTGGGGGACTGGATGTACTCGTTGGCGAAGTACAGCCGGTCGCTGCCGCCGGGGAGGAAGATCCCCCAGCTGTAATCGCCCCACCGAGGCCGGGTCAGGCCCGGATAGCCCAGGTACTCACCGAACCCGTCCTGGGGTGACTGGCCGGCGTCCGCGATGTTGATCGCGGAATCGCTCAAGCCGAGCGAGGTGGCGGTCATCCGGCCGTAGGCGGTGCTCGGGAAGAAACCGGCCTTCTTGCCGGCGTTCGGGCCGCCGTCGCCGCTCAGCGTGAACAGCATGATCGCTTTGCCGTTGCCGCCGGTGCCTTCGGCGGCGATGGCCGGCATGTTCAGGTCTTCGTGGGCCCCCGAGGCGTACCCCTGGTTGGTGATGGTGAACTGGCCGGTCTGATCGAACGAGTCGGTGTCAACCACCCAGTAGACCGCACCCATGTGCAACTCCGAGCTGGTCCCGAACGTCTGGTTGACCTGGGTCGACATCGCGGCCCACACCTGGCCCTGGGCCTGCGAGGCCTGGGTCATGAAGTCGCCGTTGGTGTTAAGCCCGTTTTCGGGACAGGACTTTGGCGGTTTCGTTCCCGTGCTCAGACCGGCGGCGCCGCATTCGTCACCCAGCGGTATCGGCCCGGCTTTCTGGGCAGCCAGTATTCCATCTCCGACCGCGTTTTCTGGGTTGTAGTACGGGTTCGTGCCGGTGAACAGCTCACCGCCGAACTGGACGCCGCTGCAGGTAGCGCAGCCGGTGCTGTCGAGGTTGCTCAGGCCGGTCCAGGCCCATGTCGCCATCCGGTTGTCACCCGCAGAGGGCAACGTGGCGAAGCTATTGAAGTCCAGGCCGCCGATCATGAACCCCGACCCACCGTTGTGGTTGTCGAACTGGCCTGAGTCGGCCGGCTGCGCCGGGATCACCGCCACCCAGCAGGTGACGCCCGGCGTACCGCCGTGGGTTCCGTCACATTTCCCGTCCGGGGTGTTCAGCAGGCCCATGTTCTGGTGCGCCACGTTGAAGTTGGGGTTTGGTTGACCGTTTGACAGCGTGACGGGAAGCCCCTGCTCGAGCGCGTTCTTGTCGAAGGCGAACTCCTGCGCGCCGTTGAACAACCCTCCGCCGAACCCAGGCTGAGCGCTCGTGAGTGGGAACTCGTCGTAGAACAACAAGAACGCGTCCCGGGTCACGCTGATCTTCGCGAAGTCGTTGAGCAGAGAGGGATAACCAGGCTCGGCCGGGTTGTAGTCGGCGTTCACGAAATACACGTAGTACGGGCCAAACGGACTCGGACCCTGGCTCACGGCGATGCCCTCGGCGCACTCGTTGGCCACGCCGGCGAAGCAGCCGGTGAACGCGCCGCCAGCGGCCTCGGGATTCTTCGAGACGATCTCGGTGAAAAACCAATGCCCTCCGTTGCTGGAGTCATACTCGCACGACGGGTCGCCGCCGCTGCTATACCCCCGGGCGGTGAGTCCCATCACCGTGTCAAGGGGGATCGGAGCGGATTGGCGCTGCAGGGCGGTGTTGTAGACCAGGATCTCGCCGATGTTGTTCGTCTCGACTACGGAGCCATTGCCCGCGCACAGGCCCTGGTCGGGCGGCTCGATGTCCCCCAGGGGGTTCGTAGCTAGCGACGCGCTGTCGACCGCGTTCAGGCCCGCTACCCCGGTCGCGCCGCCTGCCGAGGTGCTGATGCTGTCGCAGCCCGCACCCAGCGGCTGACACCTGACTATCGGAATCACGGGAGCGGGGGCCGCAGGGGCCGCCTGGGCCGCCCCGAAGCCCAATGACGCCGGCGCGAGGCTCCCGGTTGTCGGGCCAATCATCGCGTGCGCAACCGACAACGCAGTTGCGGCCTGCAGGCCGGCCGCCGCAGTGCTCGACGATGAGGCAGACGCCGTCGACGCCGCGGTGAACGGCCCGGTCAATAGCGAGCAACCCCTCGCGCAGCCGGTGGCGACAGGTCCAACAAACGTCGGCGCCTTCTGCGGGTAGATGGTGTTGGCGTTGGCCGCCCCCGCCCCCGCAAGGACGCCGACCAGCACCGACAAGGACAGCAGCAACAACCGTGTACGCATGTTGCAAACCTCCTCCGAGCGCGTTGCGCCGCTCGACAGCTATTTTCGGTGGCGGAAACCTATTCCCGCCCGGGCCAGCGTGTCAACACCCAACCCGCATTCGCCGTCAGACCCACAGTCCCGCTGGTAAGTAACATGCCTGGTTGGCGCAACCTACTCGGCGCGCCGAGGCGCTGCGACTAGGAACCGTCGAGGACCAGATTCAGCCGCCGCTCGAGCGCGGCGCCCAGCACCTCGCGCGCGGGCCCGGCCTCGAAGCGCTCGACGAGCGCCGCCAGGAACCCCTCGATCACAAGCTGCTTGGCCTCGGGCTCAGGCAGGCCGTGCGCGCGGAGGTAGAACAGCTGCTCGGCATCGACCTGAGCGACCGCCGCGGCGTGGGTGCAGCGGACGTCGTTCGCCTGGATCTCCAGGCCGGGGATCGCGTCGGCGTGGGCGCGCTTTGACAGCAGCAGGTTGCGAGACTCCTGGAACGCGTCGGTCTTCTGAGCCCCGGGGTCGACGATGATGTTGCCCTTCCAGACCGCGCTCGAGCGGTCCTGGAGGACGCCGCGGAACGCCAGGTCGGAGGTGGTGTTCGGCGCCGCGTGCTCCTGGGTGGTGTCGAAGTCGATGTGCTGCGAGTCGTGGGTCGCGTAGGCGCCCGTGACCCGGGCGTCCGCGCCCTGGCCGATCAGGCGCGTCTGCATCAGCACGTGCCCGGAGCGTGAGCCGAAGCCGAGCGCCACCCAGTCGAGCCGCGCGTCGCGGCCGACGGTGGCGTTCTGGGCACCGAAGATCCAGGCGTCCTCGGAAAGTCCCTGTCCGCTGACGTAACGCAGGCTGGCGTTGTCACCGACTTTGAGTTCGGTGACAACGTTGAGAACGCAGTCGCCCTCTGAGAGGAACTGCTCCCAGACCTCGGCGTGGGCGCCCTCCTCGAGGACGACCCTGGTGCGCTGGTTGAAGAGCTTGCCCTCGGGCGCCACGACCGTCAGCGGGATCGGCTGCTCGAGCGTGACGCCGCGGGCGACAGTAACGACGGTGGTGTCGTCCTCAAAGTTGACGACCACGCCGGCGGGCAGCTCGGGCGCGGCCAGCTCCCACAGAGAGCCGGAGGCCGGTGATGGCGTGGTGGTTGGGGGCTGGGCGGGTGGGCCCAACGTCGCCATCACCGCAGATATGGGCTCGTAAGACTCGAGGTCCAGCGCCGAGAGGTCCGTGAACTCCCACCCGGGACGACCCTTGAAGGTGGGAAGTTCCAGGACAGCGACACCGCCTGGGGGCCCACCTTCGGCGGCCATGTGGCCGCCAAAGGCACCCCTAGCCAATCGAGCCCTCCATCTGGAGCTCGATCAGCCGGTTCATCTCGACCGCGTACTCCATCGGCAGCTCCTTGGTGATCGGCTCGATGAAGCCGTTGACGATCAGCTTCGAAGCCTCGTCCTCGGGGATCCCGTGGCACATCAGGTAGAAGAGCTGATCCTCGCCGACCTTGGAGACGGTCGCCTCGTGTCCGACGTTGACGTCGTCCTCGCTGATCCGGATCGTCGGGTAGGTGTCCGACCGCGACTCTTCGTCGAGCAGCAGCGCGTCGCAGACGACCTTCGAGCGAGCGCCGTGGGCGCCCTTGGCGATCTCGAGCAGGCCCCGGTAGGAGCCGCGCCCACCGTCCTTGGAGATCGATTTGGCGAAAATGTTCGAGGTCGTGTTCGGCGCCGCGTGGATGATCTTGCCGCCGGCGTCCTGGTGCTGACCGCGGCCGGCGAACGCGATCGACAGGATCTCGCCGTGGGCTCGCTCGCCGACCAGGTACACGCTCGGGTACTTCATCGTCAGCTTCGACCCGAGGTTGCAGTCGACCCACTCGACTGTCGCATCCTCGTGGGCAACCGCCCGCTTGGTGACGAGGTTGAAGACGTTTGCCGACCAGTTCTGGACCGTCGTGTAGCGGATCCGCGCGCCCGGCTTGGCGATCAGCTCGACGACCGCCGAGTGCAGCGAGGAGGCGCTGTAGGTCGGCGCCGTGCAGCCCTCGACGTAGTGCACATAAGACCCCTCGTCGGCGATGATCAGCGTCCGCTCGAACTGGCCCATCGACTCGGTGTTGATCCGGAAGTAGGCCTGCAGCGGCATCTCGACGTGAACACCGGGTGGCACGTACACGAATGAGCCGCCCGACCAGACGGCGCTGTTCAGCGCCGACAGCTTGTTGTCGTTGGCCGGGATCACGGTCGCGAAGTACTCCCGGACGAGGTCCTCGTGCTCGCGCAGCCCCGTGTCCATGTCCTTGAAGATGACGCCCTGCTGCTCGAGGTCCTCGCGCACCTGGTGGTAGACGACCTCGGACTCGTACTGCGCGCCGACGCCCGACAGGAACTTGCGCTCGGCCTCGGGGATCCCGAGCCGGTCGAAGGTCTTCTTGACGTCGTCGGGGACGTCGTCCCAGGACCGCTCGGCCCGCTCACTCGCGCGGACGAAGTAGTGGATGTCGTTGTAGTCGACCTCTGCCAGCATCGGCGAGCCCCAGGTCGGCTGTGGCTTGGCATAGAAGTGGTCAAGCGCCTTCAGGCGGAAGTCGCGCATCCACTGCGGCTCTGACTTGAACTCCGAGATCTTCTCGACGATCTCCCGATTGAGACCCTTCGGCGCCTTGTATAGGTAGTTCTCGGCGTCGCGGAAGCCGTAGCGCTCCGTGTAGTCGGCGTTGATCTGCCCGAGCTGCTCGTTCTCGGTCAGCTCGACCTGGCCGCCGCCGTCAAGCACCTTGTCGGTAGTAGCCATCTATGCCACCTCCACCTTGATCATTTCCTTGTCGATGATCACCGGAAAGGTGTCCACCGGCTCGTATGCGGGCAGGCTCTTCGGCCGGCCCGATTTCAGGTCGAACCTGGATCCGTGCCGCGGACACTCGATCGTGCACTCCCGCTCGTCGAGCTCGCCCTCGACGAGCGGTCCGTCGTCGTGCGAGCAGCGATCCTCGATTGCGTAGACCTGGCCCGCGCAATTGAATACACCGATTTCCAGATCACCGAACTCGACCAGGCGCACCGCGCCCGGGGGCAGCTCGCTGACAGGACAGACTTCGACGGTCTCCGGCACGTCCTAAATCCTAGCGCAACCGTCGGATTTGGCGCCCGGCGGTGGGCCGCACTCCCCACGGTTTGCAGGTTGTGACCGGCCTTCGATGCAAACCCTCGCCTGCGGTGCCCCGTTACGGGACGACGGTGACCTTCGCGAGCCCGCGCGGGCGGTCGGGGTCCAGCCCCCGGGCGCCCGCCAGCGCCGCCGCGAACAGCTGGCCAGGGATGATCGAGAGCAGTGGTCCCAACCAGGGGAGCGGCGTCTGAGGCAAGGGGATCGAGATCCGGGCGCCGTCGATCGCGTCCGCCGCCGAGCCGGTGACGACCACCGCGCCGCCGGCGGCGTTCGCGCGATCGACCGCTTCGACGACAGTCGGCAAGCTCGGGTCGTCCGCCGCTATCGCCCAGACCGGATCACCTGGGTCGAGCACGGCCACCGGCCCGTGGCCGAAATCGGTCGCCGTGAACGGCGCCGCGGTGAGATGCGCCGTTTCGAGCAGCTTCAACGCCACCTCGCGAGCCGTCGCGTACTCCGGGCCGCGGCCGAGCACGAGCATCCGGCGGGCGTCGACGAGCTGCTCGGCCGCCGAAGCCGTCGCCGCTTCGAGGCCCGGCAGCGCCTCGGCCTGGAGCTGAGCGGTTCCGCGCAGGCCCTCGTGGTAGCGCCGCCCCTCGCCGGCGGCGTGCGCCGCGAGCAACGCGAGCGTCGCCAGCTCCGCCGAGTAGGTCTTGGTCGCCGCGACGGCGCGCTCCGCGCCGGCTTCGAGCGCGACGACGGCTTCGGCGGCATCCGCGAGCGGCGAGCCGGGATCGTTGGTGATCGCGATCGTCGGGGCTCCGGCACGCCGGGCACGCTCCACGTAATCGACGACATCCGGGGTCCGCCCCGATTGCGATAGCGCGATCACACATGAATCCGCCAAGTCGAGCGCCGTGCCGTAATAGACGGGGAGCGCGATCGAGTCCCGGAACGCGGTCAGGCCCGCGATCAGCGCGAAGGCATAGCTCCCGTAGGTGCCCGCGTTGTCCGACGAACCGTGCCCGACGATCCGCACGACCCGGACCTCGGGCCGCCGCAGCCGCGCGGCGGCGGCCTCGAATTCGCGCTCGCGTCCGGCGAGCCTGGTCAGGACATCGGGCTGCTCCCGGACCTCGGCCAGGAACAGCGCGCCCGGTTCGGAGCCAACCGGCTCGATGCGTCCGGGCTCGACGCTCACGCGAGCGCTCCGGCGGTCGGTCGGTCGAGCTCGCCGCCGCGGGAGAGGACCGCACGGATCCGGTACTCGTCGTCGAGCACCACCAGATCGGCCGGGTCGCCGACCTGGAGCCCGACAGATCGCTCGCGCCCAAGCAGCAGCCCGGTCGGGCGCGCCGTCACCGCCGCGATCGCGTCGGCGGGCCCGACGCCGAGACGATGCAGCCACGCGAGGCCCGTCGCGAGCGGAGTGACACCGCCGGCGAGCGTCCCGTCGGACCGCCGAGCGACACCATCCCGGACCTCGACCTCGATCGGGCCCAGCCGGTAGCTTCCGTCGCCGAGCGATGCCGCCGCAATCGCGTCGCTGACCAGGCTGCACCGCCCGGGGGCGGCGGTGAACGCAAGCCGGACGAGGTCGCCGGCTACATGGACGCCGTCGGCGATCAGCTGAATCGCGCAGTTCTCGCTGGCCAGGGCCGCGCCGGCGAGTCCGGGAGAGCGGGCGCTGAGCGGAGCCATAGCGTTGAACAGGTGGGTGACCGCGGCGGCGCCCGCCGCCAGCGCGCGTTCCACATCCTCAGCGTCAGCCTCGCTGTGGCCGAGCGAGACGACAACTCCGCGCGCGGTGCACAGCTCGATCAGCTCCAGGGCTCCGGGGAGCTCCGGAGCAAGCGTCACCATGCTCACTGGCCCCGCGTCGAGCAGCCTTCGCAGGAGACCGACGTCGGGCGAGCGCAGATGTTCGACGGGGTGTGCGCCGGGGCGCTCGGGCGACAGGAACGGTCCCTCCAGGTGCACTCCGACGATCGCCGCCTCGTCGTCAGAGGCTTCGGGCAGCGACGCGATCCGGCGCAGCGCCCCGATCACTTCGTCCTCGGGAGCGGTGATCAGCGTCGGTTGATATGCACTAACGCCGTCGCGCCGCAGCGCCGCCCCGAGCGCCTTCAGCTGCTCGTGGTCGGCCGCGAGCACATCCACGCCCGCGTAGCCGTTGACCTGGGCGTCGAGCAGACCGGGGATCGCGACCCCGCGGAGCTGCGATCCCCGGGGGCCGCTTCCCACCACCCCGATCGCCTCGATCTCGCCGCCCCTGATCGTGACATCACCGTCGACGAGCCGGCCGTCGACGAACGCGGCGACGACCCCGAGCCGCTTCGCCGGGCCGGAAACGCTGCGCACAGGCGGCCCGTAGGTCTTGCCGAGCCTGACCATCACCGACCTGGAAATGCCGGCCGCCAGCGGGACAGAGCGGGCGATAGTGCCGCGCGCGACAACGTTGTGCGCGCCTCGGGCGAACGCATGAGAACTACCGCTCGACGGCGCCGGCGAGCACCGGCACTGTCTCGAGCCGCAACCCGCTAACAGCGTCGAAGTAGTGGATGCGAGCCGGGTCGAGCGCCAGCTGCAGCGCAGCGCCCGGACGGGCGCCGGTACCGGGATCGACGCGCGCGGTGAACAGGGAGCCCTCCATCGCGACCAGCCCATGCTCGTCGCCCGCAGCGTCGTGCACCTCGGCAACATCGACTCGCGGTGCGGCGACGGTGAAAATGACGTACGTGTCGGCACCGAGCTGCTCGACGACCTCGATCCGAACGTCGAGTCGCGGCAGGGACGGATCGGCGATAGCCGCATCTTCGAATGCCTCCGGTCGCAGACCGGCGATGACCCGTCCCGGCCGCGGCGCGCCGATCGGTGGCAGCGGAATCGCGTGGTCGCCGAACCGGAGCACGTTTCCCTCGACGTCGGCTTCCACCAGATTCATCGCCGGCGAGCCGATGAACGCGGCGACGAACACGTTGACAGGCCGCGCGTAAAGCTCCTGTGGGGTGGCGACCTGCTGAATCCGGCCGTCGCGCAGCACGGCGACGCGTTGGCCTAGCGTCATGGCCTCGATCTGGTCGTGCGTGACGTAGATCGTCGTTGTCCGCAGCCGTGCGTGCAGAGCTGAAAGCTGGGCGCGCATCCCGACCCGGAGCTTTGCATCGAGGTTCGATAGGGGCTCGTCCATGAGGAACGCCTTCGGCTCTCGGACTATCGCCCGACCCATGGCCACGCGCTGCCGCTGCCCGCCCGAGAGCGCGGCGGGACGGCGGCCGAGGAGCTGTTCGAGGCCGAGCTGCTGCGCGACGCGCGAGACGCGCTTGTCGATCTCCTCCTTGGGCGTCCTGCGGACCTTGAGCCCGTACCCGAGGTTCTCGCGTACGGTCTTGTGCGGATAGAGCGCGTAGTTCTGGAAGACCATCGCGACATCGCGCTCCCGCGGGGGCAAGTCCGTCACATCGCGCCCATCGATCGAAATCGTCCCCTCGCTGACCTCCTCGAGCCCGGCGACCATCCGCAGGAGGGTGGACTTCCCGCAGCCCGACGGGCCGACGAGCACGAGAAACTCCCCGTCGCCGATCGTCAGCGAGACGTCGTCCACCGCGACGACGTCTCCCTTAAAGGTCTTGCTGAGCTTATCCAGGACTATGCCGGGTACAGGAGGCATCAATCGAGTCTATACCACATTTTTTCGGCGGGCTGCAATGGCATTGACCATTTATATCGGATCGGTCAGACTCTATATTCAGTTCGAACGGAGCCAGAGAAGATGCCAGCGAAGATGACCAAACAGCGCGCTACGCGCGAGCAAGTGATGGATCTGATCCGGCAGCTAGGTGTCGGCACGGCGATCCCGTCCGAGCGACAGCTGAGCGCAGACCTCGGCGTGTCCCGACTTACGCTCCGTGCAGCGCTGGACGAGCTCGCACAGGAGGGCCACCTCGTGCGGCGCCAAGGCAGTGGCACGTACGTCCAGCGACCGAAGATCTCGCAGCAGCTGACGATGACGTCGTTCAGCGAGGACATGCGCCGGCGCGGGATGGCGCCGAGCAGCCGCACGCTGTCGCTCACGCGCCAGCTCGCCGGCGCCCGGCTCGGCCGCTTCCTGAATGTCTCGCCAGGGGAGGAGATCGTCGTCGCCAAGCGCCTGCGGCTCGCCGATGGCGATTCGATGGCGATCGAGACCCTCCACCTCCTGGCGAGTATCGTTCCCGACCTCAAACCGCACGATCTCGACGGCTCGTTCTATCAACTTCTGAGCGAGCGCTACGGGATCGAGATCGTCAACGGGACGCAGATCGTCGAGGCGACCGTGACGAACGAGGAGGAGTCCGCGGCGCTCGACTTGCCTCTGCACTCGCCGGCGTTCCTGTTCAAGCGCACCAGCTGCGACTCGGGGGGCCGCACGGTCGAGTTCGTCCACTCGGTCTATCGCGGCGATCGCTACCAGATCGTCTCCGAGCTGACGTCCTCGTAGCTCTGCAGCCCCTCTCGAGACAGCTGGTCCAGGTTCCCTCTTGACACCAGTGGTCCTGTATGGGACAGTCACCTCGGTTAATTGGTCTAGATCAATGACTCACAGACGCCCAACTTTCGTCTGCTAGATCATCGTCGTGATGCGGCCCACTCTTGGGTCGAAAATTGGAGGAGGTTGTTTCACATGAGATACCGGATTATCGCGGCGCTGGTCGCCGTGTTCGCACTCGGGGCCGTCACGGCGACGGGTGCCCAGGCGGCGGGGCAGACGCTCACCGTCTGGTTGCAGGTCGACGCGCAGAACGGGTGGCCAGGCGTTGTGGCTGCCGCGAGCAGCGCGTTTGAGGCCAGCCATCCGGGCTGGACCGTCAACGTCGATTACCAGCAGTGGAGCGATCACCTGCAGAAGTTCGACGCGACCGTCGCCGGGAGCGACACGCCGGACGTGATCGAGATGGGCAACACGGAGATGACGAAGTACATGGCCGCGGGCGAGTTCGCGAACCTCGGCCAGTACAAGTCGCAGTTCGCGAACTCCAGCAACTGGCTCGCCGGTCTGCAGGCGTCCGCGACCTACGACAAGAAGCTGTACGGGGTTCCGTACTACGCCGGCTCGCGCGTCCTCACCTACCGAGGCGACCTGTTCCGGAAGGCCGGCATCAGGAGGGCGCCAAACAGTCTGGCGAAGATGGAGGCCGATCTCGTCAAGGTCGGGAAGATGGAAAAGCGCGTCAAGGGCTTCGCCCCGCTCTACGTCGGCGGCGAGGACTGGTACACCGCGCTCGGCTTCGTCTTCGACTACGGCGGATCGATCGCCACCCAGCACCACGGCGTGTGGAAGGGCACGCTCGATTCGAAGAACTCGATCAAGGGCCTGACGGCGTTCCAGCAGTTCTTCGACGCAACCCAGTCGAAGTCGACCGCTTCGCTGGACGGCACGAACCCGTTCCCGTACACCGTCTTCTCGCAGGACCAGACGGCCGCGAACTACGGCCCGGCCTGGTACCTGGGCAGCGAGGGGAAGTACTCGAAGGTGGCGAAGCAGCTCGTGATGCCCAGCCACACGCCCGGCAAGGCGATGCCCGGCTTCCTCGGTGGCTCCGATCTCGCGGTGCCGGCGCAGAGCCCGAACCAGGCCGCCGCGGTCGCCTGGATCGCCGACTTCACGAGCACGACGAGCGAGAAGGCGCTGCAGGCGAAGGGCAACATCCCGAACGCGACGAACCTGCTCACCCACAGCGTCAACGACCTTGCCGCTGCGCGCAGCTGGTTCGTGCCGCAGGCGGCGAACTGGGTCAACGTCGAGAACGGCAACATCCTGAAGACGATGCTCGCCTCGTTCCTGAGCGGACGCCTGACGGTCAAGCAGGCTGCCCAGGTGGCGAGCCAGAACATCACGCAGACCCTCAATCAGTCGGCATAGGCTGTTCTGAGCGCGAACGAGCCCACAGCGCTCTCGGCTGCCGCCGCGACCACCCGGTCGCGGCGGCAGCTGCTCAGGCGCCGCCGCCTGGCCCGCGGCGCCTCACCGTATCTCCTGCTCGCACCGACCGTCCTCGTCCTCGGGGCGATTCTCGGATACCCGATCTTCGACCTGGTCAAGCTCTCGCTCCAGAGATACGGGCTGTTCGAGCTCATCCAGGGCCACGGCTCTTACATCGGGCTGGCCAACTTCAGCAGCGTCCTCTCGGACCCGGTCTTCTGGAGCACGCTGGAGCGCACGGTCGTCTTCACGATCGCGAATGTCGGACTGACGGTCGTGGCTCGGGACGCTGATCGCGCTGCTGCTCGTCAGGGTCTCGACTTGGGTGCGGCTCCTACTCATGGGTGCGCTCGTCCTCGTGTGGTCGATGCCGCAGGTGGTCGCGGTCCAGATCTGGAGCTGGATGACCAACCTCCAGAACGGCGTCCTCAACTACGTGCTCACCGACCTGCATATCGGCAACTTCTTCCAGCACAACTGGTACACGACGACGCTCTCGCAGTACACCATGGTGACGACTCTGATCGTTTGGGCCGGGCTTCCGTTCGTCGCGATCACCGTCTACGCCGCGCTCTCGCAGGTGCCGCGTGAGCTCGTCGAGGCGGCGGAGATCGACGGGGCGCGCCCGTGGCGCGTCTTCAAGGACGTGACGCTGCCCGTCCTTGCGCCCCTGCTGCTGATCCTCACCAGCCTGTCCATCATCTGGGACTTCGGCGCATTCACTCAGCCGTACCTCCTGATCGGCTCCGGCCAGCAGAACCCGAGCAACTACCTGATGAGCGTCTACCTCTACGTGGAGGGCTACGGGCAGACCAACTTCGGCCGCGGCGCCGCAATCTCGATCCTCATGCTCGCGATCGTGGGCGTGCTGAGCATCTTCTACGTGCGGCAGATGCTGCGGACGGCAGAGCGATGAGCCGCCGGCAAGGTGTCAACCGCCTTGGCTGGAACGCCGTCGGAATCGCGCTGTTCGTCGTGATGGCGTTCCCCGTCTTCTGGATGATCTCGTCGGCGTTCAAGAGCAACAGCCAGATCTACAGCTTCACGCCAACCTGGTTTCCCACCCATCCGACGCTCCAGCACTTCACCGCGGCGATCGACCGGCCGTACTTCTGGACGGATGTGAAGAACGCCGTGATCGTCGTGCTCATCTCCGTCCTGGTCGCCCTCGTGATCGCGTTCTTCGCGGCGGTTGCACTCGCAAAGTACCGCTTCGGCGGGAGCGCGCTGTTCATCGTCCTCGTGATCGGGATCCAGATGCTTCCTCAGACGGGGCTGGTCATTCCCCTCTACGTCGTGCTCGCCCGCTATCACGAGGTGAACAAGCTCTCGGGCCTGATCCTCGTCTACCTCACCTTCGCCCTCCCCTTCTGTATCTGGATGCTTCGCGGCTTCCTCGTCGGCATCCCGAAGGACCTCGAGGAGGCGGCGATGGTGGACGGCTCGACCCGGTTCGGCGCCTTCGTCCGCATCCTGCTGCCGCTCGTCGCACCGGGGCTCGTTGCGGCCGGGGTGTTCGTGTTCATCACGTGCTGGAACGAGTACCTCTTCGCCCGCACGCTTCTCAGCAACGGCCAGACTCAGACGATCACCGTCTGGCTGTCGTACTTCTACGGCGGCAGCCGCGCCGTCGACTGGGGCGCCCTGATGGCAGCCTCGACGTTGATCTCGATCCCGGTCGTGATCTTCTTCCTAATCGTCCAGCGTAAGATCGCGTTCGGCCTGAGCGCTGGCGCCGTAAAGGGCTGAGATGGACGGCACCAGGGCCGGCTGCTCGTATTTCGGGGTGCGGATCCCACGTCACGTGCGTCGAGACATGGCCGACCTGGCTGCCCGCGGTTACAGCGGGGTACTCCACACGTTCTCCGAGAACGACCTCGCCTACTACCGCGGCACGATGGCCGAGATCGTGACCGCCTCGCACCAGGAGGGCCTCTTCGTCCAGGCGAGCCCGTGGGGACTGGGCCGCACGTTCGGCGGTGAGGCCGAGAGCCGCTGGGTGGCCTTCCACCCAGAGGAGTGCCAGGTTCTCGACGACGGGCGCCGGGTAGCCGCCGCCTGCCTGAACAGCCCCGCCTACCGTGCGTTCTGCAAGGAATGGGCCGACTGGGTGCTCGAGTGCGGCGTCGATCTGATTTTCTGGGACGAGCCGGCGTGGGTTGTGCCGGCCCACGTCGGCGTCGACGACCCCGAGCGCTGGACATGCCGTTGCGAGCGCTGCGCGGAGCGGTTCGGCGGCCCGATCCCGGCCGAGCGGACGCCTGAGGTGCAGGCCTTTCGTGAAGCGTCGGTCGTCGACTTCCTCCGCGAGGTCGTGGCGCACGTCGCCGCGCATGGCGGATCGAGCGCGATCTGCCTCCTGCCGGCGACCGAGGGCGCGCACGGCGTCGCCGACTGGGACGTGGTGGCGGCGTTGCCCGGGCTCTCCGTCCTCGTCACGGATCCGTACTGGAAGCACTGGAATGAGCCGGCGGGACCGTTCGTCCGGCGCTTCGCCCGGCTCCTGCGCGAGACCGCCGATCGGAACGGCGTCGGGGCGCAACTCTGGCTCCCGACTTTCGGGCTCGCGCGCGAGGATGTGCCGGACCTCGAGGCGGCGATCGTCGCCGCACGCGAGGAGGGAGTCGACGATCTCTGGACGTGGGGCTACGAAGCATGCGGGCAGATGACGTCCCTGGCGACCCCGGACGCGCCGCTCGTGTGGGAGGCGGCGAGCGCCGCTCTGGCCGGCAGGCCGCGGGCGTCCGTGACCGAGGCGGCCCGCCCGGTGCTCGCCGACCTCGACCTCCGCTCGACGCGGGAGCTCGTCCGGCTGATGAACGAGGAGGACGCGACGGTCCCAGCCGCCGTAGCGGACGCAGGGGACGCTCTCGCGGGCGTAATCGACGGGATCGTCGAGCGGCTCGGCCGCGGCGGCCGGCTGGTGTACGTCGGCGCCGGTACCCCCGGCGCGCTCGCCGCGCTCGACGCGGCCGAGTGCGGCCCCACCTTCGGCTCGCCTCCGGGCGAGGTGGTCGCCGTTGTGGCTGAGGGCGAGGCGGCCGAGGACGACCGCGCAGCGGCGACGACCGCGCTGCGCGAGCTCTCGATTCAGCCCGAGGATTGCGTCGTCGCCGTCAGCGCGTCGGGCCGGACGCCGTTCGTGCTCGCCGCGCTCGAGACGGCCCGGCAGATCGGCTCGCTGACGGTCGCCGTCACCGGGACGCATGGGAGCGCCGCGGGCGACTTCGCCGAGCACGAGGTGCCGACCGTCGTCGGCCCGGAGGTGATCGCGGGGTCGACTCGCCTCAAGGCCGGCACGGCCCAGAAGCTCGTCCTCAACACGATCTCGACGGTGACGATGATTCGGCTCGGCCGCACCTATGGCGGTCTGATGGTCGGCGTCATGCCCGCCAACGCCAAGCTGGTGGAGCGGGCGCGGCGCAACGTCGTCCTCGCCAGCGGCGCGTCGGAAGACAGCGTCGATCAGGCAATCGCGGCGGCGGACGGCGACGCGCGCGTCGCGCTCGTGTCGCTTCTCGCCGGCGTCGACGCCGACTCGGCAAGGGCGCGGCTCGAGGACGCAGGCGGGTCCGTGCGCAAGGCGGTGTCGGGATGAGGCTCGGGGTCGAGGCTGCACTCGTCCGCGGCGAGCTCGTCCCGGGCGACGTCCAGGTCGAGGACGGGCGCGTTGTCGCTGTCGGCCTGGGTCACGGGCGCAGCGGACTGATCGCGATTCCCGGCCTGGTCGACATCCACATCAACGGTTACGGAGGCATCGACTTCCTCTCCGCGGCTACCGAGGACTACCGGCGCGCCGGCGAAGCCCTCCTCCTCGCGGGAGTCACGGCCTACCAGCCGACCTTCATCACCTCCGCCGAGGCGGCAACGGTCGAGGCCGTGCGAGCACTGCCCTCCGGTGGCCCGGGTCCGCGTGTGCTCGGCGCGCACCTCGAAGGACCGTTCCTCTCCCCCGAGCGGCCCGGCACGCATCCAATCGAGCACCTGCGAGCGCCAGACGTCGCGCTGCTCGACCGGCTCCTGGATGCGGGGCCGGTGACCGAGATGACACTCGCGCCGGAGCTGCCGGGGGCGGAAACGCTCATCAGGCGGCTGCGCGAGCGGGGTGTCGTCGTCTCGGCCGGGCACACCGATGCCACCACGAAGGAAGCCAGCCGCGGTTTCCGTCTCGGCGTCACGGGCCTGACGCACATCTTCAACGCGATGCGGCCGCTTCGCTCCCGCGACCCCGGCGTGGCCGGCGCTGCACTCACCCGACCGGACGTCGTCGTGAAGATGATCGTCGACGGCCATCACCTCGCCGGCGAGACGGTGAAGCTCGTCTGGGCATGCGCCGCCGGGCGCGTTGCCCTCACCACCGACGCGATGGCCGGCGCCGGCGCGGGCGGTGGCACGTTCCGCCTCGGCGACGTCGAAGTCGAGGTCGGCGCGGGTGCGGCGCCAAAGCGAGAAGACGGGACGCTCGCCGGAAGCGTCCTCACGATGATCGACGCGGTACGCAACCTCCACGCGCTCGGCGTTCCGTTCGAGCAGGCCGTCGGCGCCGCGACCGAGGTTCCGGCGCACTTTCTCGGACGCGACGACATCGGCGTGCTAGAGCCCGGCGGTCCCGCGGACATCGTCATGCTCGACGACCGGCTCGACATTCACACGGTCCTCTGCGCGGGAGGACACGAGGTCTTGGCTCGAGATTAAGCGGCAGACGCGACCACAGATCGCGCGGCCTGGGTGACGAGGCTGGCTACGGGAGCGAGCTGCGAGACATCTTCAGGAGGCGTTGCTCCTCGTCGCGGCCTACGAGGGGCGCGGCATCATCGCGGGTGCTACCAACCATGACCCTTCATGCTCCCACCCCGTCGCGCCCGGGGTGGGACGATGGGCGTCGCCCGTCAGGCTAGTGGCTGTGACTCACCTGGGGATCGGTGCCAGGCTCGGATAGCCGCGCGAGGATCTCGTGCACACCCGCGATGTCCCGGTGTCCATAACCGAGATCCTCGGCCCTTCCGAGGATGTCGTCCACGGCTGCCGCCGATGGGACCAGGACGCCGAGCTGCGTTGCCGCCTCCCGTGCGAGACGGATGTCCTTGTGCATGAGAGCGATGTCGAACCAGCTTTCGTCTGGCCGGTCGAGCACGAGCGGGACTCGTGCCTTGAGCATCGGTGAGCCGATCGCGCTGTCGGTCATCACCTTGGCGGCCAGGTGGGGATCGATCCCGTCGTGCTCTGCGAGGAGCAATCCCTCCGAGAAGGCGAGCATCTGGACCGCGAGGCTGATGTTGATCGCGAGCTTGAGCACGAGCCCGTGCCCGTTCTCGCCAATGTGCACGACAGTGCCGAGCGCACGCAGGATCGGCTCAACGCGCGCGTAAGCGTCATCGTCGCCTCCGACCATGATCGTGAGCGTTCCGGCCTGGACTTGGGGGACGCTTCCGGACACCGGCGCGTCCAGCATCGCCGCGCCTAGTCCGAGTCGGCGCACGGCCTCGGCGAGCTCGCGACTCACCTGCGGGGTGATCGTGCTCAGGTCGGCCCAGACCTTTCCCGGTCCGAGTCCGGCCAGAATCCCGTCTGGCTCCATGGCGACCGCTTTGACGATCTCGTCGCTGGGGAGCGAGGTCAGGACGAGGTCGACCGCCTGTGCCAGCTCCCGTGGCGTGTCGACCCATCGCAGTCCCCCGTCGATGAGCCATTGGGCTCGGTCGCGGTTGCGGGCCTGGCCGTAGACGGTGTAGCCGGCGGCGAGGTACCGGGCGGCCATGTTGCCACCCATCTTGCCGAGTCCGATCAGTCCGATGGTCTGCATCGTGATTGCACTCCTTGGATCGTCGTGATGTGGGCTTCTGTCAATGCGACAGTGGTTGCGCTTGCGCGGATGTCCGTTGGCGACGACCGTCGAGCAAGGCGGGCGTCGCGGCGGCGATGCCGAGCCCGAGCAGTCCGGAGAAGACGAGCAGGCTCACGCGGGTGGACGCGACCAGGGTTAGCGCGCCGAGCCCGATCACCGGGCCGGCCAGGCCAACGTAAGCAGCGAGATAGACGCCTGCCAGCGCCTCGGCTCGATGTTCTGGCAAGGCGACGTCCGAGACCGTGCCGATCGCCCCTTTGAACATCAGTCCCGCTCCAGCGCCGGCGATCAGATCACCGGCGAGGAAGACGCCGAAGCTCGGCTCCGGTAGCCACACCGCGAGCGTGAGTAGGCCAACGCCTGTTACCAGGGCCGGGATGCCCCTGGCCAGCAGCTGCTCGGCTGGGCGTGTGCCGGCCAACATCTGCGTCACCGCGGCGGCACCGAACATGGCAAAAGAGGCCGCGCCGGTGCCGGCGGTTCGCGGGTTTCAGGTGCGAGGCTGAGCGCGAGCAGTGAACACACGATCAGGGCACCCGGGACGAGGAAGGGAAGCGTCAGTGCGTGACCGGCCCACTGGGCGAGAACGCCCGCGATGAGCCCTCCGAGCCCCAGCCCTCCGAGGTTTGCCGCCGCGGCGATGATCTGAGCCCGCCGCTGGTTGTGCATCGGCCGGCGTGCGTCGAGTTCAGCGAGCCACGCCGTTGCCGTCGCGGTGACGACGCCAACGCCCAAGCCACTCAAGATGCGCGCCAGCAAGAGACCGGGCAGCTCTGGCCGAGCGATGAACACCGCGGCTGAGAGCACGTTCAGCGTTAGCCCCAGAGCAACCACAGGCCGTCTTCCGTACGAATCGGAGAGATGCCCGGCGAGGAACAGGCTGAGCGCGACCGCGACCGCGTAGGCGGCGAACACGATCGTGATCGTGAGTGAGGAGAAGCGGTCATGCCGGGCGAGCAGCGACCACACCGGGGTTGGCGCAGTAGTGAACGCCATCACGACCGTGAACGCAAACACGACGACCCAGAAACCAACGCCGTCGCGGCGCTTGCTGATGGAAAGGCGTTTGTCGTCATCTCGATATCCGTTGGTGGTTGGGAACGTTAAGGTCAATCTCAGCTGTCAGTTTCGGCTCTAGGTAAATCGCGTTCAACGCAAAAGCCTGCTGACGGTTATCGCATTACGCGATAACCTTCGGCGATGGAGCTGCGCCAGCTCGCCGTGTTCGTCGCCGTGGCGGAGGAGGGCAGCTTCACGCGCGCCGCCGATCGACTGCACGTCGTTCAGTCCGCGGTCTCAGCGGGTGTCCGCAACCTCGAGCGCGAACTCGGCGCCAGCCTATTCGACCGCTCGACCCACAAGGTCGCCCTGAGCGACGCGGGCCGGGCGCTGCTCCCAGAGGCGCGGAAGACCCTCGCGGCAGCTTCCGCAGCCCGGGACGCCGTCGATGGCGTCAGGGGCGGCGTGCGCGGCACCATCGTCCTCGGCACTCTGCAGGCGCAGGGAATGCGCTCCGTCGACGTCGCCGGCGTGCTGGCCAGGTTTCGCGCCGAGCACCCAGCGGTCGAGGTCCAGATCCGCCAGGGCGGCTCACTCGAGATGACCACGAAGGTCCGCGAGGGCGAACTCGATCTCGCCTTCGTTGCACTTCCCGACCAACGCTTTCCGGGAGTCGAGCTGACCCCCTTGGCCAGCGAGCCGATCGTGCTCGCAGCGGCCGCAGACCATCCGCTGGCTGGTCGCAGCCGCGCCGAGCTGGCCGAGCTGGGCTCCGAGACGATGATCGACTTCCCCCAAGGGTGGGGAATCCGAATGGCGAACGATCGGGCGTTCGCCGCGGCCGGAATAACGCGCAGAATCGCCTACGAGGTGGGCGACACGGCCAGCGTGATCGGATTCATCCGCCACGGGCTCGCCGTCGGTCTGCTTCCCGAATCGCTGTTCGAAAACACAGACGGGATCGTCTTCGTCCCCGTCCGCGGGCGCGCACCACAGTTCCTCACCGCCATCGCCACACCGTCCAACCGGCGGCCCACCGCAGCCGCCAACGCCCTCCTGGACACCCTGCGAAACCACATGCGCGGATAACGCCTGGACGCCATCCACGCCCCATGCCTTGGCGGCGCGCGGGACCGTTCCCTTTCTCGTTCAGCGCCCCCGGAGGAGGTCGACTACCTGGCGGCCCCGTCCAACGATCCCAGCAGCGCGATCGCGACCGCGGCGGGCGGGTTGCAGTTCGGACACGACGACAGGCTTCCGACGTTCGCCGACTGGCCGGCGACGGCTCGCTCGGTATCGAGCACCGCGTTCAGCAGCACGTTCGTCGACGCGGCGCTCCCTGCCCCAGTGCTGAGGCCGGCCAGCAGCTGCACCCCGGGATGAGCGTGCGAGGCCTGGCTGGCGACGCTGTAGACGAAGCTGCTGTAGTGGACCAGGCCCAGCTTGTGGTTGGGGGGCGAGATCGAGTAGGCGTCGGCGTAGCGCGCGGCGGCGGCCGGGATCTGGAGACGCAAGAACTGCGTGGCCTGAACGGCCGGGAGTGCGCTCGGCTCGCGTGCCACGACCAGGTTCGTCGCCGGCGCGGCGACGAACAGAAGGCCGGCGCGGTGGACGATCGAGGCCGCGCGCTGGAAGTACAACGATGGGTTGCGTTGCTGGACGAGCGGCGTGGCGGCCGAATGCTGTGGTGAGTAGGCGACCGCCTGGGTCCCGAGCGCTAGCGCGCCGGCCTGGACCGCGGCGGCGAGCCGAGCCTCATTGGTGAACCTCTGAGTTGGGACCGCCGTCGGGAGCGAGAGCGAGCTCACGAGATTGCCGTCGGCGCCGGTCACGAACGTGCGCGGTGTATTGAACGCCTGCTGGGTCGGGATCGGCGCAAGCGTGTTCAGCGCGCTCAGCGTAGGTGCCCCCACCAGCCAGGACGGAGACGTCGCCGCCGCGCCGCCCGAGAGCGCCTGCGCCGCGAACTCGTTGAACAGCAGCTGACCATCACCACCGCCGGACACGCCGCAGGTAAAGGCGTTGTAGGTGGTCGGGGTGTAGCTGTAGTCGGTGATCAGCGTGTCGGGCAGGTCCATCGCGAACCCGACGACCCCGATCCGTTTGCCGGCCAGGTACGTGAGCAGAAGCGGCGAGCGTCGGGGCGCCGAGGCGATGCAGTTGGTCGTCGAGTTCGCGTTCCATTCGGTCAGGATCACGGGCTTCTTCGCGGCGAGGTTGCCGAACGCGGCATCCCAGGTCGTGGGTGGAGCGGTCAGCAGCGGGTAGTGAACGGCGTACGCGAACTGCGGATCCTGCGGGCTCGTGGGGTCGGTCACCTTGGGAACGCCCGCAAGCGTTTGCTCGGTGTTCAGCCCCGGCAGGATGATCACGTTGTCCGCACCGTCGGCACGAATGTCGTTGACGAGCGTCTGCGTCCCAACCGCCTGACAGGTGACCGAACCGGCGATCGCCTGGCCTCCGTTGAGCCACGTCAACCAGTTCGCGCGGGTGTTCAGCAGCCCGGGCTCGTTATAGAGCTCGAACATGACCCCGTTGTCCCCGGCGAACATCGGCGCCAACACCTGCCAGGCGCGCTCGGCGCCGGCATCCGGCAGCGGACACCGAGTGAGCTCGCCGGCGGGCGACTCCGCCTGCAGCGAGACGATCACGCTCAGTCCAAGCCCCCGAGCCTCCTCCACGGCGTCGTGGATCGACCGCACGTACGCGGCCGAGTACAGCGGCCCCTGCGGGTCGACCCCGAACTCGCTCACCTGAAAACGGATGAGATCGGCGTGCTCGGCGACCGCGGCCTGCAGCTCGGCCGGCCCGAAATTCTGGCCGGCGGCGACGTACTTCCCGGCCAGCGCGGACGGAGGAGCGACGAGCCCGACGATCTGCACGCCGCGCGGGACCCAGGGCACGCCGTTGTTGAGCAGCGAGGCGCCCTGCACTCGGATCCCCGGGACTGCCGGGGATCCTAGGTCCTTAGCGGTTCGATTCGAGTGCGGGCTGGCGCTCGCCTCGCCGACGCCCCCGAGGCATCCCAATACAGCGAGCAGCACGGCCAGAGCCAGCATCGGACGTCTGCGCACGTTCACACAAACTCCTCAGCAGCGGCGAAGTTGCGAATACCCGACCCTGGGTATCACATTCGCGGTTCGCTGTCAGGCTTGAGAGAGCCTATGCGAGGGCGGCCGCCGGATCTGGCGGCCCGGTGATACGTTCGTCGATCACCGTGACCGCCCAACCCCATAGGGTTTGAGTCGACGGGCTGACACCGGAAAAATCGACGGTAGGTCGGCCGTGACCACGGTCTCCGACCCCAAGGGCCCCGCTGACCCGCACCGACCTTGCCTCTGCTCGATCCATCGCCAACCGCCGTCTACGATGGCCCATTCAGCGAGGAACTGGCGACCCGCCTGCTATGGCGGGCGGGCTTCGGCCCGCGCCCCGGCGATGCCGAGCGCTTCGCCAAGCTCGGACTCGAGGCCGCGGTCGCCTCGCTGACGCGCCCTGAGCACCCTGCCCGCCTGATCGGCGCCGAGCCGCACGGCGACAAGGGCGTGCCAATCGACCCGTTCAACATATGGGGCGATGACCACATCTGGTGGCTGGACCGGATGGTCCGCTCCGACCAGCAGCTGATCGAGCGGATGACGCTGATCTGGCACAGCTGGTTCGCGACCTCGGAACAGAGCTCGAACGCGCGGATGATGATCAACCAGAACTGGATGATGCGCCGACACGCGCTCGGCAACTTCCACAAGCTGCTACTCGACGTCACGGTCGACCCGGCGATGCTGCTGTGGCTGAACGGCAGCGCCAACGTCAAGAGCAGTCCCAATGAGAACTACGCCCGCGAGATGCTGGAGCTGTTCACGCTCGGCGCAGATCGCGGCTACGACCAGCACGATGTGCACGAGAACGCCCGCGCCCTGACCGGCTGGACCAACGACTGGAGCGATCGTGGAGCGGTCAACTTCCGCTTCGATCCGACTCTGCACGACGACGGGATCAAGGGGATCTTCGGCCATCGCGGTCGTTTCAACTGGCGTGACAGCGTCCGCTTGGCGGTCACGCACCCCGACCACCCGTCGTTCATGGTGGGCAAGCTGTGGGGGTACTTCGTCGGCGCTGAGCTCCCCGACGAGACCTCCAGGGTGCTGCAGCGTGCGTACGTCCGCGGCGGTTACGAGATCAGACCGGTGGTCGAGGCGATCCTCCGCCACCCGTTGTTGTACGAGGGCCCGCGGCTGGTGATCCCGCCGGTGGTGTGGACGGCTGGGCTGCTCCGGGCCAGCCGGCAGACGATCACCACCGGCGGCTGGGCCTGGATCGCCGGCATCACCGGGCAGATGCTGTTCCAGCCGCCGAACGTGTCGGGGTGGAACTACACCCAGTGGCTCGACACCTCGCGCTGGGCAGGCCGGCTCAGCGCAGTCGACATGGCGCTGCCGAAACCGCTGGGCGGCAAGGCGTATCCGTACGGACTGACCGAGAACGCCTCCGAGGCCTACCAGCACGCGGTCGAGTTCTGGGGCGGCCGGCCGCTGTCCGAGCTCGCGCGCCAGCACTTGCTCGAGCTCGGCCGCCGGATCGAGCGTGGCCATACCGGAGGTTCGAACCAGGTCACGTCCTTGCAGCTGCGGCAGAACGCGTTCCGGACCCTGGTCCCGCTGAGTCCGGACTGGATGACCGCGTGAATTCGGGTACGACCGCATGAGCCCGAGTCCGACCGGGAGCCCAGCTCCGATTCAGCGTCCGAGGTTCACCCACTGCGACGGCTTCACGCGTGCGCGGGCGATCAGTCGCGTGCTCGCCAGCGGCCGGCTGCCGGTCGCCCGCGAGTGGGATCCGCGGATGCCGATTCCGGCCGGCGCCGGGATCGACCGGCGCCGATTCCTGGCCGGCGCCCTCGGCGGAATGATCACCGTGTACGGCGCCGAGCGGCTCGGCCTGACCGACAGGATGCTCGGCGACGGGATCGCCGAGGCGGCGGCGACCCATTCGGGGAACAGCCCGATCCTCGTGTCGGTGTTCATGCAGGGGGGGGTCGATGCGCTGTCGCTCCTGGCGCCAACCGGAGATCCGCTGTACGCGAGGCTGCGCCCGACGCTCGCGGTCGCGCCCGGCTCCGGGACCCCCTTCCGCGAGGACCCGAGCCTGACCTGGCATCCGTCGGCGACCTCGTTCGCGCAGCTAAACGACGCCGGCAAGGTGGCAGTGTTCCCCGGGATCGGCTACACGCACCCAGACATGTCGCACTTCACCTCCCGCCACTATTGGGAGGTCGGCGCCACTGACAGCTCGCTGCTGACAGGCTGGATGGGGCGCTACCTCGACGTCGCCGGCGACAGGACCAACCCATTCCAGGGGTTGTCGATGGACGGCCAGATCAACCCGATGCTGGCGACCGCAAAGAACCCAACCGCGGCGATCGACCAGCCGAACAGCTTCGCCGTGTACGCGAGCGGAGTCTGGGGCGAGTTCGCAGACTGGACGCTCGGGTCGGCCTTTTCGCTCGGCGACAAGCAGCGCAACTCCCACGATCCCGCGATCGCGCAGGTCGCTGGCGCGGCCTCAGAGGTGGGGATCGTCCACCGGACGCTGAAGCTGTTCACCAACGCCAACCTGAGCGGCGCCGCGAAACCCTCGGATCCGAACCAGAATCCGGGCGCCGCGTACGGCAGCTCGGTCACCTACCCGGCCGCCTCGACCGGGGACCTGCCCGCGAGGCTCGCCGGACTGGCCGCGATGATCGCTCGCGGCGTGCCGTTGCGCTGCGTCGCGCTGACGACTGACGCCCAGTTCGACACCCATTCCAGCCAGACGTCGACGTTCGACTCCGGGGTCCGGCAGGTCGCCGACTGCCTGGCGGCGTTCCAGGCAGACCTGGAGGCGCGCGGAGTCGATCACCGCGTGCTCGTCCACGTCTGGTCCGAGTTTGGGCGCCGCGCGCAGGAGAACGGCTCCGATGGAACCGACCACGGCGCCGCCGGGACCTCGCTGCTGATCGGCAGCCGGGTCAATGGCGGGATGATCGGTGAATTCCCCTCCCTGAGCCGTCTCGACGACGACGGCAATCAGCGCGAGAACGTCGATTTCCGTGGGGTCTATTGCTCGCTGCTGGAGCAGTGGTTTGGACATCACGCTGCGTCGGTGATCCCCGGAGCGAGGCACCTGCCGCGCTACAAGCTACTCGCGTGAGGTACCTGCTGATCGTCGCCCTGAGCGCGGTGGCGGCGGCGCTCTCGACGAGCGGCTCCGCGCTCGCCGAGAGTCCGACGACAGCGGTCCACCCTCGTCCGTCCCCTACCCATCTGTTGGTCTACGCGCAGGAGTGGTCGCTGTGGCCCTCGCGCGGGTCGGTCCGAGCCGGCAGGGTGATGGTCGAGTTGTGGAACCGGGGTGACGATGCCCACGACCTCCGAATCCGCAGGCTCGACTCCGCCGATCAGATGGTCGGCCGTGTCCTCGGAGCCGTCAGAACCACCGCCTCGGGAGGACTTGCCAGAGCGACGTGGCGCCTGCCCACGCCGGGTCGCTACCAGCTGTACTGCTCCGTTCCCGGGCATCTCGCCCTCGGCATGAAGACCGAGTTGACGGTGACCCGTGCCCGACGCTGACTCTGAGTACCTTTTCTCACCCGGCGACGGACAAGGCAATCGGAGCGACCCGGGCGACGCTACGCGGCGGCGTCGGGCTCCCAGTCGACGGCGTGCCCCAGCGACGCAGCCTTGACGACCTTGAGCGACAGCATCGCGCACTTCATCCGGGTCGCCGAGATGTCGATCCCGAGCAGATCGAGCACGAAGTCTCGATCGAGGTTCAGCAGCTGCTCTGGGGTCATTCCCCGGATCTCGTCGGTCAGCATCGACGCCGACGCCTGCGAGATCGCGCAGCCGTGCCCACTGAAGGCCACGTCCGATACCTTTCCCTCGCCGTCCAGCGCGAGCTGGATCGTCAGCTCGTCGCCGCACAGCGGGTTCAAATCGTGCGCCTGCAGGTCGGGGGACGCGAGCTCACCCCAGTTGTGAGGGTGCTTGTAGTGGTCGAGGATGTACTCGCGGTAGAGCTGATCGTCCATCGCAGTTAGCTCCGCCCTGGCTTCACAGCTGCATCACCCGCCGGACGCTCTCCAGACCGGCGATCAAACGGTCGATGTCGTCGAAGCTCGAGTGCACGGCGAACGACGCCCGCGCGCTCGAACCGATTCCGAGCCTGCGCATCAGCGGCTGCGCACAGTGGTGGCCGGTGCGAACGCAGACCCCCTCGCGCCCGAGGATCTCGCCGATGTCATGCGGGTGCGCCCCGTCGAGCTCGAAGGAGACGAGCGCGCCGCGATCCTCGGCGGCGGTCGGCCCGTGGACCTTGAGGCCGGGAAAGTCCGCCATCCGACGCAACAGCTCAGCGGTCAGCGCGAGCTCGTGATCGCGGATCGCATCGATCCCGATCTCCTGGATGAAGTCGACGGCCACCCCGAGCCCGATCGCCTCGGCGATCTGCGAGGTACCGGCCTCGAACTTCCCCGGCAGGTCTGCCCAGGTCGACTCCGTCTCGAGGACCTGCCGGATCATGTGGCCGCCGCTGATGAACGGCGGCATCCGCTCGAGTAGCTCGCGGTTGCCGTGCAGCACCCCGATCCCGGTCGGCCCATATGCCTTGTGTCCGGTCCAGACGTAGAAGTCCGCCCCGATCTCGGGCAGGGAAACGGGGATCTGCGGCACCGCCTGGCTGCCGTCGACGAGCGTCACTGCGCCCGCCTCGCGGGCCAGCCGGACCATTTCGCCGATCGGGTTGATCGTCCCCAGCACGTTGGAGACGTGGACCAGGCCGACGAGCTTCGGTCGGCGCTCGAGCAGCCGGGCGTACACATCCTGATCCAGCTGGCCGTCCTCTCCGAACGGGATGTACGCGAGCTCGGCGCCGCGCTCCATGCAGATCAGCTGCCACGGCACCACGTCGGAGTGATGCTCCATCTCGCTGACCACCACCAGGTCCCCGGGATCGAGGTTGGTACGCCCCCAGGAGTGCGACACGAGGTTGATGCCGGCGGTCGCGTTTGTCGTGAAGATCGTCTCCTCGACGGTCGAGCCCAGCCAGGCGGCGATCCGCTCGCGGGCGCCCTCATAGAGGTCGGTGGCCTCGACGATCAGCGGGTAGACGCCGCGGTGCACCGAGGCGCGGTGGTGCGTGTAGTAATCGACGATCGCGTCGATCACGACCTGCGGGGTCTGCGACGTCGCAGCCGAGTCGAGGTACACGATCCGCCGCCCGTCGATCTCGCGGCGCAGGACCGGGAACTCGTCGGCGACGCTTGTAACCGTTCCTGGTCTAGCGGGACCAGGAACGGGAATGACCCGCTGCTGGGCGACGGACATCAGACCGATACCGGCTCGGCCGCGTCGATCGGGTCGGTGATCCAGCCGTAGCCGTGAGCCTCGAGCTGTTCGACGAGCTCAGGTCCGCCCTCCCTGACAATCCGCCCTCGATACAGCACGTGCACGTGGCTCGGCTGCACCAGGTGCAGGATCCGCTGGTAGTGCGTGATGATCAGGACGCCCATCTCGGCTCCGGCGTGTGTCGCAACGGTGTTCACGCCTTCGGCGACGACCCGCAGCGCGTCGATGTCGAGGCCCGAGTCGGTCTCGTCGAGAATCGCCAAGCGCGGCTGCTGCAGGGCGAGCTGGAGGATCTCCATGCGCTTCTTCTCGCCGCCGGAGAAGCCGTCGTTGAGATAGCGGCGAGAGAACTCCTCTGGAATCTTGGTCAGCTCCATCGCGGTCTGGACGGTCTTGCGGAAGTCCTTCAGCGAGATCGGCTGCTCGTCGTGGGCGGCGCGATGCGCGTTCAGGACCGTGCGCAGGTACTTGGTGACGGTCACGCCGGGCACCGCGATCGGGTACTGAAACGCCATGAACAACCCCAGGCGCGAACGCTCATCGGGGTCCGCCTCGGTGATGTTCTCCCCGTTCCAGATGATCTCGCCCTCGGTCACGTCGAGGTTCGGGTGACCCATGATCGCGTTGGCGAGCGTCGACTTGCCCGACCCGTTGGGCCCCATCATCGCGTGTATCTCGCCGCCGCCGACGGTCAGGTCGACGCCGCGAAGAATCTCCTTGTCACCGGCTCGGACATGGAGGTTTCGGATCTCTAGGTCTGGCATCTTCAGCTTTCTCGTTTGTGCTTTGCGGCCCGCGGCGGGCTGTGGCTAGACGGCGGCGACGCTGATCGGCGAGCCCGCGTGGGCGTGCTCTCGCTCGCTGCGCCGGGAGAACTCGACCAGCTCGGCCAACGTCGTCGTCTGCAGCGAGCGGACGATCCCGCCCTGCACACGCGTCCACAGGAGCTTGGTCGCGCATGGCCCGTTGCCGGCGTCCGGCAGGTGCGAGCAGACGATCCTCTCCATCTGCTCGTGGATGAAGCACTCCATCGGAGCGATCGTGCCCTCCAGCGCTGCGACCACTTCGTACATCGTGATCTCGGTGGCGTCGCGCGCAAGCCAGTAGCCGCCGTGCGCGCCACGCGCGCTCATCACCAGCTCGGCCTTGCGCAGCCGCGCGACCACCTGCTCCAGGTACGCCAATGGCAGGCCCTCCGCGTCGGCGATGGCCTTCAGGCTGGTCGGCTGGTCGGGAGTCTGGCGGCCAAGCTCGACCATCAGGCGAACCCCGTATTCGGCTTTCGAGGAGAAGATCATCGCTGGTGCTAAATCCTACCATCCAGGTCGGTGTTACCTCGGCCCCTGCGCGATCGCCAGGCGACACGGCGAGGCGGGCGCAGCGGTAGGGTGCAGGCAGTGAGCACCCGCGACCTCGCGCGCCTGGCTGGATCAACCGACGTCGCCGAGGTCGCCGCGCTTGCCCGCTCCCGCGGGCGGCTCGGGATCGACACCGAGTTCATGTCCGAGGGTCGCTACCGGGCGCTGCTGTGCCTGACCCAGGTCGCGGTCGAGGAGTCCGACCCGCCCACCCGCCCCCAAACCACCTCACCCGCCGATCCCTCGGCAACCTCGGCCGGCCCACCGGCAACCACCTCAGCCAACCCCCCGGACGACCTTCGGACGATCATGATCGATGGCCTTGACCAGGCGGTCGACTTCGCTCCACTGGCCGCCGTCCTGGCCGACCCGGCGATCGAGGTCGTCCTACATGCTGGGCGCCAGGACGTCGCGATCCTGCGTCGCGTCTGGCGCACCGAGGTCACGAATATCTTCGACACCCAGATCGCCGCCGGATTCGCCGGCGAGAGCGCGCAATCGGGCTACGGCAACCTGCTGGCGGCGATCCTCAACGTAAGCCTCGGCAAGACCGCCAGCTACACGCGCTGGGACGCGAGGCCGCTGACCGACGAGCAGCTCAGCTACGCGGCCGAAGACGTCGTCCACCTGCTGGCGCTGGCCGACGAGCTGCAGCGCCGCCTGCGGGCGAGCGGTCGCTATGAGTGGGCGGTCGAGGAGTGCCGGAGGCTCGAGGGCGCGACCGACGAGCGCGACCCGGAGACAGCCTGGGAACGCCTCCCGCGAGTCGCCCAGCTCGACCCAACCTCGCGAGCGGTGGCCAAGCGGCTCGCGGCCTGGCGCGAGCGGACAGCGGCCGCCGAGGACCGGCCGGTCGGATCCGTCATCCAGGACGCCCCGTTGGTCGAGATCGCCAAGCGTCGTCCGCGCGACGGCGGCCGCCTTGGCCAGATCCGCGGCCTTCATCCCCCGATCGTCAAGCGTCGCGGCGACGCGTTGCTCGAGGCAGTCCGACTCGGACTGGAGGATCCGCCGATCCCGCGCGAGTCGCGCCGCACGCGTTCGGACCCGGGCGACGCGCCGCTGATCGCACTGACCGAAGCGCTGCTGCGGGCACGGTCTATCGAGGCCGGCCTTGCCTACGAACTGCTCGCCTCGCGCAGCGAGCTCGAGCTGATCGTCGCAGCAGCCCGCGAGTCGGCGCCCGAGCCCGCCGTTCGAACCCTGACAGGCTGGCGACGGGCGCTGGTCGGCGACGAGGTGAACGAACTGCTCAGCGGCCGTGCGGCGCTGCTCGTCGGTGGTCAGCGGCGGCTGGAGCTGCGCGGGGTCGACGGGTCAGAGCCGCAATCGCAGCGGTAATCTGCCGGCTGTGGCGACTGGCTTCCTGTCCGACCCGGAGTTGCTCGCCACCGAGTGGGACCTGTCGCCGCTGATCGACGGCGACGAGGCGGACGGCGTCGAGCGCCTGCTGGACGAGTCGCTGGCACGCGCGAGCGCCTTTGCACAGGCGCACGCCGGGCGCGTCGCGGCGCTGGATGGCCCGGAGCTCCGGGCGGCGATGGAGGAACTCGCGGCGATCAACGACGCGGCCGGTAAGGCCGCCTCGTACGCGTCGCTGCAGTTCTCGACGGACACCGCCGATCCCGAGCGCGGCGCGCTGCTGCAGCGTATGCAGGAACGACTCACCGAGATCGAGACGCGGCTGCTGTTCTTCGAGCTCGAATGGGCCGCGCTCGACGACGAGCAGGCCGAGCGGCTGCTGGCGAGCGATGGGCTCGAGTTCTGTGCTCACTACCTGCGCAGCGCCCGTCGCTACCGGCCGCACCTGCTGTCCGAGCCCGAGGAGAAGGTGCTGGCCGAGAAGAGCCTGTCGAGTCGCTCGGCCTGGGCGCGGCTGTTCGGCGAGCTGACCTCGGCGCTCCGGGTGTCGCTGCGCGGCGACGAGGTCTCCTTGGAGCTCGCACTGAGCGCGCTGCAGGGCTCCGACCGCGACCAGCGCCGGGCGGCGGCCGAGGCGATCTCGGCCGCGCTCGAGCCCGGCGCACGGACGCTCGCCTTCATCCACAACACGCTGATCTACGAGAAGTCCGTCGACGACCGCCTGCGCCGGTATCCGCATTGGCTGGCATCGCGGAACCTCGCCAACGAGGCCTCGGACGAGTCGGTCCTCGCGCTGATCCACGCGGTCCGAGGACGATTCGACATCCCGCAACGGTGGTACCGGCTGAAGGCGCGCCTGCTTGGGATCGATCGGCTCAGTGACTACGACCGCTCGGCACCGATCCTCGAGGAGGAGGCGTTGTTCTCATTCGGCGAGGCGCGGGAGCTCGTCCTCGACACGTATGAGTCGTTCTCGGCCCAGGCCGGCGCCGTCACCCGGCGGTTCTTCGACGAACGCTGGATCGACGCCCCGGTCCGGCCGAACAAGCGCGGCGGGGCGTTCTGCTCCTACACGGTGCCCAGCGTCCACCCGTACGTGATGCTCAACTACACGGCTCGGCGTCGCGACGTGCTGACGCTGGCGCACGAGCTCGGGCACGGGCTGCACGCCGTACTCGCCCAGCCACAGGGGATCTTCCACCAGTCGACGCCGCTGACGCTCGCCGAGACCGCGTCGGTCTTCGGCGAGACGCTGGTGTTCGAGCGGCTGCTGGCCCAGGCCCCGGATGAGCGCCGGCAGCTGAGCCTGCTGACCGAGCGGATCGACGGCGCCGTCGCCACGGTCTTTCGGCAGATGGCGATGAATCGCTTCGAGCACCTGATCCACACCCGCCGCCGGACCGGCGGCGAGCTTTCGACCGACGCGATCTCCGAGGCCTGGGTCGAGAGCCAGCACGAGCTGTTCGGCGATTCCGTCGAGATGACCGATGGTTACCGGTTGTGGTGGTCCTACATCCCCCACTTCATCAACACTCCCGGCTACGTCTACGCGTACGCGTACGGCCAGCTCCTGGCGCTGTCGGCGTATGGCCGTTTCCGCGAGACCGGCGAGGGTTTCGTGCCCAGCTACCTGGAGATGCTCGCCGCGGGCGGCTCGCGGGGGCCCGAGGAGCTCGGGCAGATGATCGGGATCGACCTCTCCGATCCTGGTTTCTGGGACGCGGGGCTGAAGCTGATCGACGCTCAGCTGGCTGACGCTGAGCGACTCGCCGAGCGCGTGGCGCCTTAGTGGCGGGCCCGGCGTGTCCGGGAGCGCTCTTCCTGGCGCTCGACCACATTGACGATCAGCTTCATCACCTGGTCGATCCCGGTCGCCTTGGCGTCTCCGTGCTCGAACGCATCACGCCAGTCGCGCACATGGCCCTTGGTCGCGAGCTCGTTGAAACGCGCGCGGTTGACCTCGACGGTGACCTTGGCGTCCGAGGGGAGCTCCTTGCTGACGTTCGGGCCGGGCAACTCGACGCGGTAGATCTGGACGTCGCCGCGCCCGCGCAGCTCGAGCCCTGCCACCAGCTTCAGCGGCGCCAGCGCGGGCACCTCCTCGATGAACCGTCGAACGGCCGTCTCGATGAGCGTCTTGGTGTCAGACGGCGATGACAGGTCGCAGAGTGTACGCGGCCACGGTTCGAGGTTCCGCCGTAAGACGTTGCCGCTACGCCGCGGCCGGCGTGAGTCCGATATCCGGTGGTACTGGCGTCGTCAGCCACAACTCGACCGCCAGCGCCGGCGCCGGGCGGCCGAGGTGGAAGCCCTGGGCAAACTGACACCCGCAGGCCTTCACCTGTGCGAGTGCCTGCGCGTCCTCGATCCCCTCGGCGACGACGTCGAGGCTGTGCGCCGAGGCCAGCTCCGCGATCGCGCGCACCACCTGGCGCGCCGTCGGGTCCGAACCGAGCGTGCGGGTGAACTGCCGGTCGATCTTCAGCCCGTTGACCGGGAGCTCCCCGAGTCGCGCGAGCGATGAGTAACCCGTCCCAAAGTCATCGATCAGGATGGTGACCCCGCTGTCGCGCAGCCGCTCGAGCGTCGAGCGGGTCGTGTCGAGCTCGTGCATCAGCGCCGACTCGGTCACCTCGAGCTGGAGCGTCTCCGGCGGCAGACCCGATTCGTCGAGGATGCCGAGCAAGCCGTCGGCGATGTTCGGGTCGGCGAGTTGCAGGACCGAGGCATTGGCCGACAGCCGCAGTCCTGGAATCCGCTTGCGCCACCGCTTCGCCTGGATCGCCACCATCCGCAGCACGCTCTCGCCAAGCGGCACTATCAGGCCTGTCTCCTCGGCGAGCGGAATGAACTGGTCAGGACCGACCAGGCCTCGCCCCGGGTGCTCCCAGCGAACCAGCGCTTCGACCGCGCTCCACCGTTCGTCGAGCAGGCTCAGGATCGGCTGATAGTGCAGCACCAGCTCGCCACGCTCGATCGCGTGCCGCAACTCGGTCTCCCAGTTGAGCCGCTCGATCACCTGCGCTCGCATCCGCCGGTCATAGACCTGCTGTCGTCCCGTCCCGCCGGCGCGGGCGGCGCTCATGGCCGCGTCGGCATCGCGGACGAGGCTGTAGGCGTCCGCAACGGCGTCGTGATTGCGGGCGATCCCGATACTCGCTGACAGGAAGAACTCGCCTCCGTCAAGCCGGATCGGGGTCTCGATCGCCTCCAGCACGCGGTCGGCGAGCTCCCGCACCGGTTGCGTGTCCTCGGCGGGGACCATCAGCGTGAAGTCGTACTCGCCAAATCGCGCGACCAACCCGCTCGAGGCCACAACCGACCGCAGGCGATCGGCGACCTCCGACAGGATCCGATCACCCGCAAGGTGTCCGAGGCTGTCGCTGATCTGCGTGAACCGGTTGAGTTCGATCGACACGACTGCGACTCCGCGCTCGTTGTCCTGAAGCTCTGCGTTGACGAGCTCCAGGAAGCGTGCTCGGTTCGGAAGCCCGGTCAGCGCGTCGAGGTTGGCCGCCGACTGCAGCGCCGACTCGGCTCGGTTGCGTTCGATCGCCAGGGCCGCGAGCGTTCCGACAGAGGTCACGCTGCGGATCTCGGTTCGGTTCGGACGATGTGGCTGCGAGCGGTAAACCGCGAATGTCCCCAGCACCTCGCCGCCGGCCTTCCGCAGCGGGTGGGACCACACGGCCCGTAGCTTGAAGCGTTTTCCGATCTCAGTGAAATTCACCGTCAGTGGATCGCTCTGAACGTCTTCGACGATCACGACGTCGCCTCGCGCGGCCGCGGTTCCGCACGCCGCCATGCCCTCGCCGACCGGCAGTCCGTCGATCAGGTCGGCGTACTCACGGTCCATCGTCGGGCAGGCGCCGTGTCGCAGCACGCCCGCGGCTCGATCGAGGAGCAGGACCGTGCAGCCGGAGCCCGGATACCGGCGCTCCACGTAGCGACAGATCCCTTCGAGTGTCGCCTCGAGCGGCTCACCACGGGCGATTCTCTCGAGCACGCGCTGCTGATGGGTGAGCTCGCGCTGGGTGCGCCGGCGGCGCTCCTCGGTTCGCCTGCCGGCCGTCACATCGTGCGTGTAACCGACGATCTGGACGATCCGCCCGTCGACGGTCTGGCCCACCTCGGCGTGAGCGGCCAGCCAGCGAGTCGCGCGCCCCACCTTGACTTCGAACTCGTAGTCGACCGGGCTGCGGGTGCTCACCACCCGCTCGATCAACTCCTCCCGGACCTCGCGCTCCAGCGGCCCAACCATCTCTATCCAGTCGCTCAGGCCGACCTCCGACGACACGTATTGGCCATCGGGCCCGACGCGCGGCTCGAGGCCGTACAGCAGGTACAGCTCGGGCGAGCACAGCAGCAGATTGCTTTCGACGTCCAGCGACCATGACCCGATCCGCGCGAGCCGCACCGCCTCCCAGAGACGGCGTGACGGCTCCCCGCCGATCTTGCCCGACCCTCGGGTAGGGGCTCCGGCGCTGCGCGGCGGCTCGGCCACCCGGTCTTGACCTCCAACTGCGCGAGTCACTTGTGCTTGCTCCTGCTGCTTAGTTGGGATCCATTATCCACCTGTGGGAGGGGTGGTCCCTGTTCGTTGCATCACGGGGACTGGATGTCCCACATGTTCACGCTGTGAACGCGTTCGCGCGCCGGTCGTTCACCAGTCGTTAACAGGTTCGTGCAAGCCGATGTCGAATCAAGGGCGCGCCTACAGCCTGTGGCGTTCCAAGAGTTTGCGGCCGATCACCATCCGCTGGATCTCGGACGTTCCCTCGCCGATCAACAGCAGCGGCGCGTCCCGGTAGAGGCGCTCGATCTCGTACTCCTTGGAATACCCATAGCCACCGTGGATCCGCAGCGCCTCCTCGACGCAGAAGTGACCCGCCTCCGAGGCGAATAGCTTCGCCATTCCCGCCTCGAGGTCGGACCGCTCGCCCGCATCCTTGAGCCGAGCGGCGCGCATCGTCAACAGCCGCGCCGCCTCGACCTGAGTCGCCATATCGGCGAGCTTGAACTGGATCGCCTGATGCTCGGCGATCGCCTTGCCAAAGGCCCGCCGCTGCTGGGCATAGCGCAGCGCCAGCTCCAGCGCCCGCTGCGCGATCCCGACGCCACGAGCGGCGACGTTCACCCGGCCGAGCTCGAGCGCGTCCATCATCTGCACGAACCCCTGTCCAAGACCCGCCTCCTCGCCGCCCAAGACGCTGGCGCCCGGCGCCCGGTAGCCGTCGAACACCAGCTCGGTCGACTCGACCCCCCGGTATCCCAGCTTGCGGATCTTCGACGGCACCGTCAGGCCCCTGAAAGCGCCCGAGTTCTCGCTGACCCCCGGCTCCTTCTCACAGATGAAACACGTCAACCCGCGATGCCGCGGCTGCGCATCCGGATCGGTCCTGACCAGCGTGAACACCAGCGCCGACCGCAGCCCGTTCGTCACCCACATCTTCTGGCCGCTGATCTCCCAGTCACCATCACCCGTCCGCCGCGCCGACGTCTTCAGCGCCTGCACATCGGAGCCGCACTCGGGCTCCGAGAGACTGAACGCCGCCCTGATCTCGCCGCTCGCCATCCGCGGCAGATAGCTCTGCCGCTGGCGCTCGGTCCCGAACTTCAACAGCAGATACGACCCGATGAAGTGCGTGTTGACGATCCCGGAAATGCTGATCCAACCGCGGCTGAGCTCCTCCACGATCATCGCGTACGTGGTCAGATCCAGCCCCAATCCCCCGTACTCCTCGGGGATCGTGACCCCGAACAACCCCAGCTCGCGCATCTGCGCCACGATCGGCTCGGGAAAGACGTCCTCGCTGTCGTAGCGCTGGGCGCTCGGGATGATCTGCTCGTCGGCGAACCGCCGGACCATCTCGGCGATCGCGCGCTGCTCGTCGGTCGTGTCGAAGAGCGGGCCCGTGACGGTCATTTCAGAAAGACTCTACGGATGAACTTCGCCCGCGACGTTGTTGACGGCGCCGGCCCCGAACGGCCGGCACTGCTCGAGCTGGGGCGCGACGGCAGCCGTCGCGTGTGGTCGTTCGGCGAGGTCAGCGGGGGCGCCGGCGCGCTCGCGGGAGAAGTGCGGGTCGGTCGTGCGCGCGGTCGTCGTTCCTCAGGGACGGATTCGCGGGCGGCGAGTGCCGCTACGCTCCGAATATGAGCGAGTCGCCTCCTGTGATCGGGATCGTCACGGCCCTCGGACGCTCCCGTAACGGCGGCTGGGATGAACCCTGCGCCTTCCTGCACACCTCCTACGTCGAGGCCGTGCAGCGCGCCGGCGCGATCGCCCTGATGATCCCGCCCGACCCGCTGCTGTCGGAGGACCCAGGGCCGATCCTCGACCGGATCGATGGGCTGCTGCTCGCCGGCGGCGCCGACCTGGACCCCGCCACCTACGGCGCCACTCCGCATCCGGAGACGATCGACACGACCGCCGCGCGGGACGAGGCCGAGGTGGCGCTCGCCCGGGCGGCAATCGAGCGCGACATGCCGGTGCTCGGGATCTGCCGAGGGATGCAGGTGCTGAACGTGGCCCTCGGCGGAACGCTGATCCAGCATGTCGCGGAGGTGGTCGGACACGAGCAGCATCGCCGCCATCTCGGGACGTTCGTCGGCAACGATCACACTGTGGTGCTGGAGCCCGGCTCGCTTGCGGCGCAGGCTGCCGGCGAGCAGCGCCATCTCGTCTTCTCCCACCACCATCAGGCTGTCGGCAACCTCGGAGCGGGCCTGGTCGTCAGCGGCCGTTCGGAGCTCGACGAGCTCCCCGAGGCGATCGAGTCGCCGGAACACGACTACCTGCTCGGAGTTCAGTGGCATCCGGAAGCCGACCACGCGAGTGACGTCGTGGGCTCGCTGGTGCGGCGCGCCGCCAGGCGGTCGCACCCCTCATTCCGTTAGAACCTCTTCGGCTCGGGGTAGCCGGCGGTCCGAATCGCGTCGCTGACGGCCTGAGCGTGCCCCGCCCCACGCGTCTCGAGCACCAGCTGGACGGCGGTCTCCCGGATGTGCAGGTCGAGCCCCTCGCGGATGTGCTGCACATCCACCAGATTGGCTCCGGAGGCTCCGACGAGCGAGAGCAGCTGGGCCAGCGTCCCCGGGCGATCCGGGAGCGTCGCCTGCACGACGAGCCTGCGGCCCTGCTGGGTTTCGTGCCGTCGCGCGACCTCGGCCAACAGCCCTGCACCGACATTCCCGCCCGACAGGACGATCGCGGTTGTGCCCGGCTTCGGCCGGAGTTTGCCCGCCAGCAGCGAGGCAACCCCGACGGCACCGGCGCCCTCGACGACGAGCTTGGTCCGTTCGAGCAGGAACACCATCGCCTCTGACACCTCGTCTTCGGAGACGAGCACCATGTCCTGGACCCAGCGCTTGATCAGCGGCAGTGTCAGCTCGCCGGGACGTTTGACCGCGATCCCGTCGGCGATCGTTCGGACCGACTCGACCGGGACGGGGACGCCGGCTTGCAGGGATGCCCGAAACGGCGCGCAGGCCTCGACCTGGACGCCGATCACGTCGATCTCGGGCCGCTTCGAGCGGACGGCGATCGCGATTCCGCTGATCAGCCCGCCGCCTCCGACCGGAACGATCACCCGCGAGAGGTCGGGGACCTGAGCCAGCAACTCGAGCCCGACGCTGCCCTGACCGGCGATCACATCCGGATCGTCGAAGGGATGGATGAATGCCATCCTCGCCTCGGCTGCTCGCGCCTTCGCCGCGGCCAGCGACTCATCGACGATCTCGCCTACGAGCCGGACGGTGGCACCCAGCGCGATCGCCGCCTCGACCTTGGCGATCGGCGCGAATTCGGGCATGAATACCTCACACGGAACGCCCAGCGAGCGCGCCGCCGAGGCGACCGCCTGGGCGTGGTTGCCGGCGCTTCCGCAGACGACGCCACCGGCGCAGCCGTCGCCCAGCGCGGCGATCTTTGCGAGCGCGCCACGCACCTTGAACGACCCGGTGCGCTGCAGGTTCTCTGCCTTCAGGGCGACGGTGAAGCCAGCTCTGCGCGAGAGGGTTCGCGAGCTTACAACAGGAGTCTCGCGAACCCTGTCGGCGCCGACCCTGGCGGCGTGCTCGATCTCGGCGAGCCCGACGTTGGGGGTGACTCCCTCTGGGGGCCCGCCTTTGGCGGCCCCACGATCAGTCAACAAGTGCGACCACCGCGTCGATCTCGACCTCTGCCCCGCGGGGCAGTGCCGCCACCGCGATCGCGACCCTGGCCGGCGGCTCGCGCGGGAAGAACGTCGCGTAGACGTCGTTGACCTCCGCGAAAGCCGCCATGTCGGTCAGATACACGGTGATCTTGACGGCGGCGTCGAGCGAGGTGCCGGCAGCAACGCAGACCGCCTGCAGGTTCTGCAGGCAGCGGCGGGCCTGTTCGGCCGGAGTCTCGCCGGCGATCTCGCCGGTCGCCGGGTCCAGCGGAATCTGACCCGAGCAGAACAACAGCCCGGCCGCCTTGACCGCGTGGACGTAGGGTCCAATGGCGGCTGGGGCGCCGGGGGCATCGACAGTCTGACGGCTGGTCACGGGTGCTTCGCTCCTTGCGTCCACTGACGGCTCACCACGACTCCGGGTAGATGTATATGTCAACGGTACTCACAGTCTCCCGGGGAGGCCGCGTCTCCACGGGTAGGCTGAACGAATGCCCAATCGGCTCGCTCACGAGACCTCGCCGTACCTCCAGCAGCACAAGGACAACCCGGTCGACTGGTTCCCGTGGAGCGACGAGGCCCTCGCCCGCGCCCGCGAACTGGATCGTCCGCTGCTCGTCTCGATCGGCTACGCGGCCTGTCACTGGTGCCACGTGATGGAGCGTGAGAGCTTCGAAGACGCACAGATCGCGGCACTGATGAACGAGTCGTTCGTTCCGATCAAGGTCGACCGCGAGGAGCGGCCCGACGTCGACGCGATCTGCATGGAGGCCTGCCAGGCGATCAACGGGCACGGCGGCTGGCCGCTGAACGTGTTCCTGACGCCCGAGCAGACGCCATTCTTCGCCGGCACCTACTTCCCGCCCGAGCAGCGTCCTGGCTCACCGAGCTGGCGGATGGTGCTGCAGGCGGTCTCCGAGGCGTGGACGCACCGCCGCGAACAGGTCCGCGAACAGGGCGCCCGGCTCGCCGGCTCGATTGCCGCCGCGGCGACGGCGGCGCCGAACGACCGGCCGTTGGGTGGGTCGTTGTCCACGTCATTGATCGACGACAGCGTCCAGGCGCTGGCGCAGACGTTTGACGCCCGCAATGGAGGCTGGGGAGGAGCACCCAAATTTCCCCCGCACTGCACGCTCGAGTTCCTGCTGGCGGCGGGCGAGCGGCAGATGGCGCTGGCGACACTGCAGGCGATGGCGCGCGGCGGCATCCACGACCAGCTCGGTGGCGGCTTTGCCCGCTACGCGGTCGACGCCGCCTGGACGGTCCCACATTTCGAGAAGATGCTCTACGACAACGCGTTGCTCGCCCGCGCCTATCTCCACGGCTGGCAGGTGTCCGGCGAGCAGCGCCTGCGCGAGGTGTGCGAGCGGACGCTCGACTTCGCCCTGCGAGAGCTGAGCGGGCCCGAAGGTGCGTTCTGCTCCTCGCTCGACGCGGATTCCGAAGGTGTCGAGGGCAAGTTCTATGTCTGGAGCACCGCCGAGATGCGCGAGATCCTCGGGGATCTGACGGATGAGGCGATCGCCTACTTCGGGGCGAGCGAGCAGGGCAACTTCGAGGGCGGGATGAACGTCCTGCAGGAGCGCGGCCCGCGTCCGCCGTTCCTGGAGGAGATCCGTAGCCGCCTTCTCAACGCGCGCGAGGGTCGGGTCCGCCCGGCTCTCGACGACAAGCGGCTGACCGCCTGGAACGCATTGATGATCTCGGCGCTGGCCGACGCCGCCGCGGTCCTCGATCGCGACGACTACCTGGACGCGGCGGACCGCTGTGCGGCATTCGTCCTCTCCTCGATGCGCTCCGACGACGGCCGGCTGCTCCGCACCTGGAAGGACGGCCCGGGTGGACGGGCGCACATCGCGGGCTACCTGGAGGATCACGCGTTCATGCTGCAGGCGCTGCTGGTCCTCTATGAGGCTAGTTTCGACGAACGCTGGTACCGCGAGGCCGTCGCAATCGCCGAGCTGATGCTCGAGCACTTCGCCGATCCCGGCGGCCACGGCTTCTTCACGACCGCGGGCGACCAGGCAACGCTGGTCGCCCGCGTCAAGGACATGCAGGACGCCCCGATTCCTTCGGGCAATTCGGCTGCGGCACTCGGCCTGCTGCGCCTCGCGCGGATCTCGGGCGAGGCCCGCTACGAACGCGCCGCAGGCGGGGTGGTGGAGTTGTATGGCTCGCTCGCCGCCGGCCATCCGTCGGCGTTCGGCCACCTACTGCAAGCGATCGACTTTCAGCTGGCGCCGGTACTCGAGATCGCGATCATCGCTCCGGGCGGGGAGGATGACGGCGCCGGCGCGCTGGCCCGCACTGTCAGACATCGGTTTCGCCCACATGTGGCGCTGGCCGGAGGGCAGCGCGATCAGCGCTCCGCAGTGCCGTTGCTGGAGGGAAGGCGCACGGTCGACGGACAGGCGGCCGCGTACGTGTGTGAGCGGTTCGCGTGCCAGGCCCCGATCACAGATATCGAGGCCCTTCAGGCCGCGCTGCCGTAGTATCGGTGGTACCGCGATGTCGCGGCGTTCCGCCAGGCGCGGCCAAACGCGCCCAGTCTAGTATCGAATTTCCGCTTCAGGACACCAGCCGGTCATAGAACCGGCAGGTAACGCTCGAGCTCCCATGGCGTCACCTGCACCCGGTAGTCGTCCCACTCCTGGCGCTTGATCTCGATGTAGCGGTTGAACATGTGCTCTCCGAGCGTCCGCAGCACGAGTTCGGACTGACCTGTGAGCTCGATCGCCTCGCCGAGCGTCTCGGGCAGCTGTTCGATCCCCAAGCGGCGGCGCTCGTCGGGCGAGAGGTGATAGAGGTTCTTCTCCATCGGATCGGGCAGCTCGTAGCCATGCTCGATCCCCTCGAGGCCGGCCTGCAGCAAGACGGCGAAGGTGAGGTATGGGTTGCATGCCGGGTCCGGGCAGCGCAGCTCCATCCTGGTCGTCTTCTCCTTGCCCGGGTGATACATCGGGACTCGCACGAGCGCCGAGCGGTTACGGCGTGACCAGGCGACGTACACCGGCGCCTCATAGCCGGGTACGAGGCGCTTGTAGGAGTTGACCCACTGGGCGAAGATCGAGCACACCTCGCGCGCGTGGCGGAGCTGACCAGCGATGAACGCCTTGCCGACGTCCGAGAGGTAGTACTGATCGTTCTCGTCGAAGAACGCATTGCGGCCATCGCGGAACAGCGACTGGTGCGTGTGCATGCCGGAGCCGTTCCGGCCGAACAGCGGCTTCGGCATGAAGGTCGCGTGCAGGCCGTACTTCATCGCGTATTCCTTGACCGTGATCCTGTAGGTCATACAGTCGTCGGCCATCTTCAGCGCGTCCGCATAGCGCATGTCGATCTCGTGCTGGCTGGGACCGACCTCGTGATGGGTGTACTCGATGTGCATTCCCAACTGCTCGAGGGCGAGCACCGTCTCGCGACGCAGGTCCGAGCCGGCGTCGAGCGTCGTCAGGTCGAAATAACCGCCCTCGTCGAGCACCTCGGTCGATCGCGAGTCACGGAAGTAGAAGTACTCGAGCTCGGGCCCGACGAAGTAGTGATCGAAGCCCATCGCCTCAGCGCGCTGCAACGCCCGCCGCAGCACGTGGCGCGGGTCGCCCTCGTACGGCGTGCGCTCAGGGGTCTGGATGTCGCAGAACATCCGCGCCACCCCGTCGTCGGTCGGACGCCACGGAAGCACCGCGAACGTCGACGGATCGGGAACGGCGATCATGTCCGACTCCTCGATCGCGTTGAAGCCCGGTGATCGACGAACCGTCGAATCCCATCCCGCCTTCGAACGCTTCTGCCAGCTCGCTGGCGTTCACAGAGAAGGACTTGAGTTGCCCGAGGACGTCCGTGAACCACAGGCGGACGAACCTGATCCGGCGCTCGTCCGTGATCGACATGACATCTTCGGCCGTGAGAGCTGAGTTGGCCATGTTCGGGCGGGAACCTTAGTGGCTAGTCCCGCATGGAGGTAGGCTGGCGCCGACGGGGACCTGCGTTTGTTGCCGGAGCGCTCAGAGCGCGGCGACGTGGTCGCCGAGCCAGCGCCTGGCCCAGCGCTGCAGCTCGACGAGCGCGGGCCCCAGCTCGGCACCCATCCTGGAGAGGGAGTACTCGACCCGCACCGGCGGTCCGGGATGGACCGTGCGCTCGACTATCCCGCGTGCCTCGAGCTCCTTCATCCGCTCAGACAGCAGGCGGTCCGACAGCTCCGGCACCGCCTGCGCGACTTCGGAGAAACGCATCGGGCCTTCCATCAGGACGTGGATGATCGCGCCCGTCCATCTCCGTCCCACCAGCTCCACAGCCTCGTGATACAGAGGACAACAGCGTGGAGACGATGACCCGTGCGCCGCGCTTTCGCTGTCGGTTTCTACGCCGACGCCCATGATTGCGCGCACTCTAATGGCTTGTGGCGCGAACGATTCATTTCCATGAAACGGGAGCCGTACCTAGGCGGCCTTGAGCAGGCGAGACTCCTCGCTGGAGCCGTCGATGGGGATCTCGCCGGCCACGTTCACCATCGCGGTGAACGCCTCCATCGAGACCGCCGCGATCGCCTCCAGCAGTTGGTCGTCGTCCCATCCAGCCTCGTGGGCCTCCTCGTGCAGGTGCATCGGCGGCCGCCCGTCGACGACAAGCGCCTGGAGGTAGCACAGCAACGCCGCCTCACGCGGATCGTTGGACGCAAATTGCCTGGCCAGCGCGACCTCGTCGAGCGCCAATCCGGCACCTCGCGCCGCCCGCGAATGCATCTGGATCCCGGGCTCGGACCCGTAGTGTTCGGCGACGGCGAGACCGATTCGCTCGAGCGTCGCCAGCCCGAGCCGGCCGTGGCGCAGCTCCGAGCGGAAGCGGGCGTAAGCGCGCAGCGCGGCCGGCGAGCCGGCCAGGACGCCGAGGAAGTTGGGCAGCTGACCCCCACCCGAAAGCGCGCCGCGTAGCACCGGCGCGGACCGCTCCGGGGCGGTCAACTCGTCGTGTATCTGAAATCTGCTCATGGACGTTTTCATGTCTGGCACCGGGCTGAGATCGTGGGAGGGAGTCTTCTGATCCAGACTGTCCCTTTACTTTCGAGACCTGCTTACAGTTGATAAGTCTAGTGCGCGAAACGGCCCCGTCAAGGTCTGACGTGACCTTGCCGTGTCGACAGCGGCGACAGGACGTATCGAGAATGGCGACCAGGACATATCGGCGGCCGGATCCAGGTATACCTACGCGGATGAGAGCGGCGCCCCACTCTCTACACGGGCTGTGCGTGGACGGCTCCGCGCGAGATCTCGCACGCGGGGCAAGTATGTTGCACGCGACGACCAGTAGAATCGGGCGGAACTTGCAGGGTTGTCAGACATGACTCAGGCGCCGGCAGGGTCGCCTGCGGCCGAGTCGGTCGATCCCGACCGCTTCCGCGATGCGGCGAGCGCGATCGAGGCGCAGGTAGAACGCGTGATCGTCGGCCAACGCGAGGCTGTGCGTGGCGTACTGGTTTGCCTGATCGCCGGCGGCCACGCCCTGCTCGAGGGCGTTCCCGGCGTCGGCAAGACGACGATGGTGCGCGCTTTCGCGCAGGCGCTGGAGCTGTCGAACAGCCGGGTCCAGTTCACTCCCGATCTGATGCCGGCCGACATCACCGGCACCACGGTCTACAGCGACGATCCGATCGGTGGCCTGCGCTCAGAGTTTCGGGAAGGCCCGGTGTTCTCGAGCATCCTGCTCGCCGACGAGATCAATCGAGCGTCTCCGCGAACGCAGAGCGCCCTGCTCGAGGCGATGCAGGAGGGTACGGTAACCGTGGCCGGCACCACCCACGTGTTGCCGCGGCCCTTCTGCGTGCTCGCCACCCAGAACCCAATCGAGATGCACGGAACCTATCCGCTGCCCGAAGCGCAGCTTGACCGCTTCCTGCTGAAGCTCCGCTTCGACTTTCCCTCGGCCTCGGAGTTGCTTGCGATCATGGCGGAGGAGCACGAGGTCGTCCAGGTGGACGCGGTCGCCGACGCCGCCCAGCTGCTGGGGATGAACGTGCTGGCGCGGCACGTGCCGGCAGCGACGAACGTGTTGGAGCACATCGCCGAGCTGATCCTGCAACTGCAGCCGTCGTCGGAGGCGCCGGAGATGGTCCGCGACTACGTCCGGCTCGGGCCCGGGCCACGGGGTGGCCAGGCGCTGACGATCGCGGGCCGTATTCACGCCCTGCTCGACGGCCGCCACAACCTCGCGGTCGAAGACGTCCACGCGGTCGTGTTCCCGGCGCTTCGTCACCGTGTCGCGCTGAACTTCGATGCTGAACGCGCTTCGGTCACCCCCGAGATGATCATCCAGTCGGCCCTCGAACGACTTGGCGGGTGAACGGCCAGGCGGCTGATCCGCTCATCACGAGCGACGATATCCGCGCGCTCGAGCAGCTGACGCTCGACTCGCTCGATTCGTTGCTGGGTGGGTTCGGCGGTCGTCGCGGAGGTCCGGGGCGGACCGGCGGGTTCGAGTTCGCCGACTACCGCCGATACACCCCCGGAGACGACGTCCGGCAGATCGACTGGGCCGTGTATGCGCGGCTGCACGAGCTGCACGTGCGGACGCCGCCCCAGGAGTCCCGGTTGGCGCTGTCACTGCTACTCGACGCCAGCGCCTCGATGGAGTTCGGCGAGCCGAGCAAGCTCCGCTATGCGCAGCGCCTGGCCGCCCTGCTCGGCACGCTCGCCCTGATGCGCACGGACACGGTCCAGGTTCATACGCTCTATGACGGCGACGCGGTGACTGGCGGTCTCCACGATACCGGCGGCATGCTCGGCCCGCTCGTGCACGAGCTGGCGGAGACCCCGTCGGGACGCACCACCGATCTGGCGAGCAGCGTCCGCCGCGCGCGCGATCAGGGGGCCGACACCGAGATGGCGGTGCTGATCAGCGACGCGCTGACGTCCCGGGACGCAGCTGCGAGAGGCCCTCCGAGAGCTCGCCCGCGACGCCCGCTCCCCGGTGCTCCTGCATGTCGTCGACGCGACCGACGCGACCGCCGGTCCGAACGGGCCGGCTGCGCTGATCGACGGCGAGACCGGCCAGCGCCTCGAGCTCGACGTTACCGAGGACACCCAGGTGCAGTACATCGAGCGCTACGCCGAGCTCCGAGAAGAGATCGAGAACTCCTGCCGGGCGGCGGGGGTTCGCTACGTGGAGGTACCGACTTCGGTCGACGCATTGGCGCTGCTGCTCGAGAGAGCCCGTACCGCCTCGCTGCTGATGCCGCGCTCGGCCTGAGCGGGACGCTTCGGGCGGGTGAGACACGGCTCTAGGCCGGGATCGACTCCTGAGCGACGAGCTCGTCCGGCGAGCCGTTGGCCCCGCCGCTCGGAGGCGACGGCAGGTCGGTGGGCCGTCGCAGACGCGGCAACATCCGCAGGACGACGCCCGTGCAGAACACCACGAGCGCGATCAGTGCCAGCAACCGGGCGAGCGAGTGGATCGACGGCTGGATCTGGGCCTCGTCGTCTGGCTTCAGCACCCGCCCGCCCGTCTGTTCGACGAGCTCGCCGAGCGGTGATGCCGTGGCGGTGGCCGGAGAGTATTCCGCCGGGTACGGAATCGCGACCTCGCCGCTCGCCGACACCACCGGCGAACCCTGGGTCACGAGCTGGAAGTGGTAGACGCCGGGCGGGAACGAGGCCACTCCCGTCTGGAACAAACCAGGGCCCACGTGCGTGAACTCGACCGGGATCGAGAATCCGCCGAGGTCGGTCAGAGTGCCGGTGATGCCCGCGACGAGCAGGTCCCGACCGCCTGCACCTCCGAGATCGACCTGCAGCACGTCCGGGGTGCCCGGAACCGGATGTGGCATCAGGACGGGAGTGCTGGTCGACCGCTGGGCCCAGCGCACGGCGTCGTTCCACAGGGAGCGCTCAGCTCCCCATGCCGGCGCCCACGGAGCGCCGATCCCGGGTGTCCAGGCGACGACGCGACCGGCCCCGATCTGCCATTCCGCCAGCGCCGGATCGGACCGGCCGCGGGCGTTGCTGGCGACCAGATCCGCCTGTGCACCAGGCTTGAGGTTCGTTACCACGTTGCCGCGAAGCCCTGGAAGTTTTGTGCCGACGAGGGAACGCACGACCGCGCTGTCGCCGCTGGCGGCAACCGACAGGCGCCCTCTGACGCGGACCGGCTTGGCGCTCAGCTGGGTCTCCTTGGCGAAGATCTTCGGCAGCCGCCTCGCGTCGAGGGTCACATATGCGTGGCCTCCGGTACCGACGGCGATCTGTTTGAGCAGCGATGTGTCCGCGTCGGACCCGAGGGCGACCGTGGCAACGGTGATATGGGCCCGGCGGAGTTGCCGCAAGAGCGGTGTGTAGTTCTCCGGCTGGCTGATGCCGTCGGTCATCAGAATGATGTGCCGCTCAGGGGCCGAGCTCTTGCGCAGCGTGTTGAAGCCTGCCTTCAGCCCCGCGTAGATGTTCGTGCCGCCGTTGGCCTGCAGACCGTCGACGATGTTGTCGACGCGCTTCTCGTCGGCGGTCGAGGTCAGCCGCTGGAGGGGGATCAGCGTATGAGGGCGGATGTCGAAATCGACCACTCCGATCTGATCCTTGTGGCGGGCGATGAACGAGGCGCTTTCGCTCGCCGCGACATGGGTCATCAGGATCTTCGGAACCCCCCCGGCCTGGTCGATCATGCTGCCGGAGTGATCGAGCACGAGCTCGATCGCGACGTTGCGCCGCTGGAGATTGCCGGGAATTAGGCTCGCGACCGGCAGCAGAGGCTGGAGCCCGGAGGTCGCATAGTGGCCCAGCGAGAAGCTTTGCGGACCCCCGATCACGAGCAGGCCGAGCCCGTTCGTCCGCACCGCCGTGCTCAGCGCGCTGACCTGGGCGCGGTGCAACTGCTTCGCCGAGACGTTGTCGAGCACGACCGCGTCCAGGGGGTGGTAGCCGCGCGCGATGCCCGGAAGCCCCGACGGCGCGGCGGTCGTCGTGCGCAGACCCGCACGCGCGAGCAGCGCGGGCAGGGACGAGCTACCGGTGCCGACGACCAACACGCGTGGCGCCGCCAGAACGCGGGTCGTGACCCACTGCGAGTTGTTCTTCGGCTGCGTGTCGCCCGGAAGCGAGACCGTTGCCTCGAACGACTGCCAGCCCCGATGGTTCGCCGTGTAAAAGAGGAGCAGCGGGTTGTCACCCGCCTGGAGCTGAACGGTCTGATGATGGGCGGGCCCGTCGCCGCTGCGGATTTCCAGCGAAGCCGACCCCGAAACCGTGCTGTGCACGGTCAATGTCAACGGCACCGGGTCGCCGCGGCGGACCGTGGCTGGAGCGGCGATCGCCGTGATCGCCGCGTCAGGAGCTGTCGGTCCCGGGAGGCTCACCCAATCGAGCCGGACGCCGCGAGCGCCGGCGGCCGGCGCGGTCGCGAGCAGGTCGCCCTGCGTCTGGCCGCCGTCGCTGAGAACGACCACGCGTCCATCGTGCGGTGCCAGTCCTATTGCCGTCTGGATCGCGCCCTGAAGATCGGTGGCCGTCGCGTTTGGCGCCGTCACGCTCGGGCGATGCACGCCGTGGACCTGTGTCGCCGGCGTCGCACGCGGAGCGCCGGCGAACCGGATGATCCGGCACGGCGAGACGCAATCGTCGCCGCTTGCGCCCTTGATCCAGCGATCCTCGATCGCGCGCGCGTGCGGTGAGATGCTCGCCGACTCATCGACAGCCAGGACCGTCGGGCGATCCGACGCCGAACGCAGCTGCGGGCCTGCCAGGGCGAGCACGAGCAGCACTGGAGCGATGCACATCACAAGCACCGGGAGCGACGGTTGGCGCTGCCAGAATCGCTCTCGCTCGCGACCGCGGCGAGCGACGATCAGGTACGTCGCAGCGAGCGGGACCAGCAGCAGCAGAACGAATGGGTGGGCGAAGCTGAACACGGTCACGCGAGGACCCGCTGACGGCGGGTCGCCCAGTACAGGGCCTCTAGCAGGATCGCTGCGAGCGCAGCGGCCAGAAACCAGTCGTCGAGTGGCGTCGGCGCGATGGCGCGGGCGCCGCTGCGGGCACTGCGGAGATCCACAGCGGTCGGGGCAGGCGTCGCCGGGGTCGCCGCACTCGCGGCAACCGTTGCCGTCCGATCGACTCCGGGACCGCGCTCCGTCACCGCGTAGAACCCCGGGTTGGGGACGCTCAAGGACGCAGGGGAGTTGTGGAGCGGAGCGCGCTCGATCACCCTCCCGGCCGACGACAGGGTCACGGTGCGAGCGCCCGGTGTGGCATTGACGAGGATCGGCGTGCCGGCGGTAGCCGCCGGCGGCGCCCAGTGCGATCCCCACGCGACCAGGTTGCCGATCAACACTGGAAACGACGGAAGCTGTGGAAGGTTGGACTGCCCGGGCTCGAACCCGAACACAGCAACCCGCCGGCGACCGTCGTTGCCGGCGGCGACCAGCGGACCGGTCGGACTCCAGGCGACCGGCGTGATCCAACTCGGCAGCGAAAGGCTGCGAGCACTGTCGCGATCGATGGCAAGCGAGCTGAGGTCGACGTCCTCGAGCAGTGGGCTCGTCGCGTCGGAGCCACTGACGACAGTGTCCGAAAGCGTGCCGCCAATCCTGCCGCCGGGCAGCCGGGGCGGATCGACGAGCAGTAGCGCCGGCGCCGCGGGTAGCCGGCCGTGCGGGAGCCAGCCGTCGAGGACGACGAGCGCGCTCTTGCTCGCATCGGCGGCGCGGTAGCTCGCCGGTGTCGCGAGCCTGAGGGTGACACCCGGGACCGAGACCAGCGCCTGCGCGAGCGACAGCGATCGCGATCGGGTACCCACCACGGTGACCGTCGTCGCACCTGGAGCGCCGCCCTCGCCGGGAACGGTAACCGCAGCGCTGTCGTCGGCCGCAATCGCGTCGCCGACCGGCAGGCGCAGGGTCACCTTCTCGCCGGGTCCGGCGAGGAGTGCGACCTCGGCGTTCGAATTCGCCGCCAGGTTCACTTCGCCGGTCAGCGGCGGGCGCCCGGCCGCCTGCGCGATGTACCGGTCGCGCACCGGCCGGCCGCTGGCGTTGACCACCTTCGCGTAGATCTCGCAGGTGCTCGGCGACCCAATCCCGCATCGCGCGCTGGCGTCAAAGATCCCCTGGTCGGAAACCGGCGCACCGATCGTGATGTCGCGCAACTCTCCGTGGGCCGCGGTGTGCGCCGGCAGCGCGTCCTCCGGAGCGCGAATCACCGCGATCCGGTCACTCCGGCCGCCGAGCAATCCAGAGGCGGTGACCAGCGCCGCCGCGAGATTTGCCGGCGCCGCCGTCGGCTGGATCTTCGCCAACGCCGCCGACGCGCCGGCGCCACGACCCCTGTAGATCGTTCTTGGGCTTGCCCCGGCGACCACGATCGCAGCCGACGCCCCGGCCGGCGGAGCGTCGATGGCTCGCAAGGCTGCTTCCCTCGCAGCGGTCAGCCGGCCGGGCGCCGACATCCTCAGCGAATCGTCGATCACGACGACCCTCGCCGGAGCGCGGGCAGCGCCACTCGCACGCGGCTGCGCCAGCGCGATCACCAGAAACGCGATCGCCGCCGCCTGTAACAACAGCAGCAGCGGCAACGACGGCAGGCGGCGGCGGCCGCGATCACCGGGCGAGGGCAGCGCGTCGACCTCCCGCCACACGAGCAGGCTCGGAACCTCGCGCACCGGGTGATGGCGGTGCTGCAGATGCAATACCACGAGAGGCACGAGCAGCAATAGCCCGGCGAGGGCCCACGCGCTGGCGAAAGTCATCGCCAGGACTTCAGCTGCAGCTGATTGGCGACCCCGAAATAGTTGTCGCGTTGAGTCCGGTTGGCCACCGGCGAAGCGTCGGAGCTCGGTGGGATCACCGGAAAGCCCGTGCCGCCGGCTCCGGAGACGCTGTTGGACACCGCCGTGTGACCGCCGTGGCCGCTCCCGTTCGGCGTCTGTGAGGTGCCCTCGCCGTGCGGTGCATGGTTCTTGAGACTGGGCGCGTACCCGGCCTGCAGCGGCAGTCCAACCGAGCCATGTGGCAGGTCAGGGGCCAACCCCAGGCCCAGCGCGGCGCTGCCCGCCTCCGATCCCGCCTGGTCGCCGCCGCCGGACCCCGGGTGGCCCGCGGCGCCGCGCTGCGACTGCGATCCGTTCGCTCCCGGCGAGCGGCCTGCAGTCTTCGAGAGCCCCGCGTGGCTGCCCGCGCTCGGGTTCTGGGGGCTGGCCCCAGCGCCGTTCGGCGCGCTCGCGCCCTGCGGCGTCTTGTTCGGGTTCCCGAGCCCTCCGCCGCTGGACGGCACTTGGCTGGGCAATGACTCCGAGGGCCCCGACTTGCTGCTCTTGGCGCCGGCTAAGCCAGGCTGCCCGCTGACGCCGTTGAGCCCCTTGGCGTGTATCACCTGGAAGTCGCGGGTGCCCTGCTTGCTCGCGTTCCCCTCGTTCCTGAGCGCTTTGGCGAGCTCCTCGGCAACGATCTTAGGTATGTATGGGTTGTTGAACGCCGGCTGACCCGGCGTCAGCGCCAGCGGTGGCGGGCTGGTCGTTCTGCGCGGCGGACCGGGCTGCCCCGAGCGGGCGTGCTGCCTCTGTCGCTGCGCGCCATTCTCGGCGCCCTGGGAACGGTGCCCGCCGCGTCCGTGGTCGCCGCCACGACCGTCGCGGCCGGCGAGAGCGCCAGCAGCAGTCCAAGAGCCACCGCGACGGCGCCGAGCGCCAGCCATTCCAGCGGCGCTCCGACGCCACGAAGCCGTACCGTTCCAAAGCTCTCGGCGACCGCCGTGCTCGCTTCGCCGGTCACGCGGGCGGCGAGTTCGGCGCTCGCGCGGGCGCCGGCCCCTTCCTCTCGCGGGGCTCTCTGGGCTTCGTGTCGGAATAGCTCGACGGCCGTCGCCACGCGGTTGCGGAGCCCCAGCCCGGAGTCGAACATCACCGCGGTCTGCGCGAGCGTCACCCGCCGCCGCATCGCGATCGCCGCACCGGCCAGCGCGACCGCGAGCGGGGCGAGCAGCCACCAGGTCCGTCGATCGCCACCGGCGAGGCCGATCCCGATCGCGGCGAGCAGCGCGGCGACAGCGCCCAGCAGCACGTATCTACGCAGCAGCACGAGCGCGCGGCGCCGAGACAGCGCCCGGCGCCAGCGGGAGATGCCCCTCCGTAGGTCGACGCCCGTTCGGCTCGCGGCCCGCCGGCGATCGCGCAGTTCGAACCGGGCCGCGCTTGCGGGATCGACGCGTAGCCAGGACAGGGCGCGGCGGCCCGGATGCCGAAGCCCGCCGTCGCGGTTGCCCTGATCGGGCAGCTTGCCGTTGGACGTGCCTTCAAAGGCACCCGGTGAGCTTGTGGGCGACGGGGATTTCACAGTGGACTCAAACCGGTCAGGGACATTGTTCGATTTCGTCCCGGCGCTCCAAGCAACTATAGGTAGCGGGGACGCCGTGGCCAGGGCGGCTGAGCCGCTCGACCACCCTCCCCGTCCTACACTCGAAGGACGCCATGAAGCCGCCCGAGCGAACGCACCTTCGGAGGCCGCTTCGCGTGCTGGCGACGCTCGCAAGCTTGGCCGCTGTCGCCCTTGTTGTCGGGCTGACCGTCGCGCCGGGAGGCTCGTCGGGCCGGCCGGGCGCCGACGCGAGTGCGTCGACCCAGCACGCGTCGACCCAGCACGGAGGGATGGCCGGCATGAACATGTCAGGGCCCCCCGCGGTGCCAAAGCTGCCCGCGAACAGCCCCTGCACGCCGACAGCGTGCCCAATTCCCAAGCCCGGCCCCGACGAGTTGGCGGTAGCGGGTCAGCTCGGCCCCGCGACGGCAGCCGCCTGGGTGACCCACGATGGCGCACAGGTGCAGGCTCGGGTCGAGGTATTGAACGTCAACCTGGGTCCGGTTCGTGAGCCGGTTGCGTTCGCCGACGCGACGACGCGGCGGCCGTGCGGACCCGGGTGCTCGCTGCTGACGCTCCCCCGGGATGCGGCGCAGCTCACGATCTCGGCGCATCGACGCGGCCACCGCTATCTCGTCCGCCTGCCGCTGCAATGGGAGCACGGCCGCGGCGCCCGGGCACGGGAGCTCGTCGACCAGGCCGTGGAGACGATGGAGGCCCTCGTCGGGATGCGGCTCGAGGAGCGACTTGCAACCACCGGGACGCCCGGGGCTCCCGGTTCCGTTCTCGACATCCACTTCCGGCTCCGCGCCCCCAACGCGATGTCGGCATCGGTGAGCGGCCATCGCGACCGGCAGGTCACGATCGGGCCGACGCAGTGGAACTACACGCCCGGCCTCGGCTGGACCACCGGGAGCTACTACGACGGGAACGGAAACAGCGTGTTCAGCACCGCCAGCCTGTTCACGTGGCATGGCGATGAGCAGTCGGCCCAGGTGCTCAGCGAGGGCACGCAGGGGGATCATCGGGTCGTCGTTATCGCGCTGATGAACCCGCGCGTGCCGGCGTGGCTGCGGATGACGGTCGAGACTCGGACCGCGTTGGTTCGACACGTGAGCATCGTGACTCAAGGGAAGTTCACCGACGATCGCTTCTCCGATTACGGCGTTCCACAAAGCATCGCTCCCCCGACGAACCGCTGACAAGGCGCAGCTGGCTATCCCTTCTTGGGCAACGCGAACGCGACGACGCGCGCGCCGATCGGCCCGAGGTGAGCCGACGCCGTCAGGGCTCCTCCGCCGACGGCCGCCAACACGTACTCACGACCACTCCGCTGGTAGACGATCGGCGCCGAACCGAACGCGAGCCCCACGTTGTGCTTCCAAAGGATCTCGCCGGTCTTCGCGTCGAAGGCATAGAAGTTGCCGTGCTGATCGCCGGTGAACACTAGTCCGCCGGCCGTCGCGGTCGATCCGCCGGTCATCGGTGTCGGCATCTTCCTGTGCCACAGGAACTTGCCGGTCTTCAGATTGACGGCGCTGAACGTGCCCGTCGGGACCTGGTGTGGAAGCGTTGTCCTGAGGCCACCGAAATCCTTCTCACCGGTGCCGGCGCCATTGGGAGTGACCGTCAGGATCATGCACAGGTTGATCCCCGACACGTAGGCAGCGCTGGTTTGCGGGCTGTAGGCAACCGGTGCGTACTGTGAACCGCCAACCGCTCCGGGACACTCGACGGTTCCCTTGGAGGTTGGCGGGGTGTGATGCTCCTTGACGAACGCGAGCCGCGGGAATATGTCGTGGCCGGTCTTGGCGTTCAGCACGAAGTAGTACCCGCTCTTGCCGGCCTCGCCCACTGCCCGAACGGTTCGGCCCCCGACCTTCGCGTTGAGGATCACGACCGGCGACTCGGCGTCATAGTCCCAGAGGTCGTGCCGCACCTCCTGGTGGTACCAGAGCAACTTGCCGGTGCGGGCGTTCAGCGCCAGGACCGAATCGGTGTACAGATCAGGGCCCGGACGTTTCGAGCCGACGATCGTCGGCGAAGGATTGCCGGTCCCGACGTACACCGTGCCGGTGGCCGTGTCGACGGTGGGGGCGAAGTAGACGGTGCCGCCGCCACCATTCTTCGGGACCCAACCGGTGCCGGGCTTCGGCACCGTGTAGAACTTCCAGAGCTGTTTGCCCGTGGTCGCGTTGAACGCCGCGACGAACCCGCGCACTCCGTCCTCGGAACCCGAGTCGCCAACGAACACCGTGTTGTTCCAGACCGTCGGGCCCGTCGTCTCGTACGCTCCGCCCTTTGCGCTCGTGATCTGCGAGGACCACAGTTGCTCACCGGTCGACTTGCTGAGGGCGTGCAGCTTGTCGTCGAAGCTGACGACGTAGACATGGCTGCCGGAGACGGCGATTCCTCGGTTGACCGAGACGCCGTAACCGCCGACTCCGGTCGACAGCGAGAAGTTGACACTCGGCGCGTACCTCCAGATCAGCTTTCCGGTTGTCGCATTGAACGCGAGCACCTGGTCGGTGCTCGTCGTCACGTACGCGACCCCGCCGACCTCGACCGGGAAGCTCTCCAGCAGATACTGCTGAGGGCCAACCCCGGCACTCCAAACCTGGGTCAGCTTGCTGACGTTCGAGCGGTTGATCTGTGTCTCGGGCGCGAACCGGTCGTTGTTGCGATCGTGTCCGACGTAGAGCCAGTCCTTGCTCGAGGCGCCCGACAACTGAGCGGCGCTGTCACCGCTCCCCGTCTTCGCGCCGCCGCCGCACGCGGCAAGCATCAGCGCTGCGGCAAGCGCGACGAATATGAGCTTGCCGACAGCTATCCATCCCCGACGCGGATCCATTCCAGTCTTCTCCGGGGCGCGCCTGTCAACATCCGCGACAGGCGCGCGTCTCGAAGTGTGTTCGTCCTTGCCAGCCGAGGTCGGTGCCGACACTACGCCCCGAGCGAGGGCGCGTGAAGCTTCGTCCTGGTGAAACTGACCGCATAGTGCTCGTTGTCAGACCTGGTTACCAACGTCCCGGTCAGATGCTTCCCGTTGTCCTGGGTCTTCAACACCATGTAACCCAACAGCGGCGAACCACCGAACCCAACGAGCTCCATCTGCATCTGCTTACCGGTCCAATGCCAGTTGTACATCGTCCCGACCCAATCACCCTCCTGGCCGTGCCGATCATACGCATACACCTGGATCTGACCGATCATGAAGTCCTCAGGCGGCTGATTCTGAAAATCGGCAAACATCGACGCGTTCACCATGTTCCGACTCGAGCCCACCCGATTGAACTTGAAGACCCCGACAAACGGCTTGGCGACCTGATGCGTCACCTTGAACCCCGGATTCTTCAACAGATAACCCGGCCCCGTGGTCGCCGTGGCGGCTGCCGCCGCGCCCAAGGACGCGACGGCAGCAACGCACAGCACGACAACGGCTCGGCGACAGAGCGCCGGGATCAACCGGAGATGTGTTTCCGAGCCGCGCATCATCACGGGAACGTCTTGCTCGGCTTGCCAACCACGATCTTCGGCAGCTTGATCGAGCTGGAGACCGTCATCCGATCCCACATCCCCGCCTTCGCGTGGCCGATGACGCCACAGACGAGGTAGTAGTTAGCGTTCGCGGTCGTCGAGTAACTGATCACCGACACCCCGGCGCCCTTCTTGAGGCCGGCAAGCGGATTCGCCGGCACCGCCTGGGGCGCACCGAACGCGTTTGCGATCGCCTTCAACGGCAGCTTCAGCGACGGGGTGATCTCGAGGCTGTGGGGGACGCCCGATTCGTTGGTGAACTCGTACGTCACCGCCCAGCCCTTCGGCACCTCGAAGTTCGCCTGGCCGCCGTAGTAGCCGTCGAAGTTGAACCCGCTGTTCTTGCCGGCAACTCCGCCGGTCATCTTGAACACGACCGACTTCGCCGAGGCCTTGTAGTACTCGTACGGCCCGGCCTTCGTGTAGCTACTGAGATTGGGGAGATTCGACTGCGGGGTCGTGGTCTGCGGAACGTTTGGCTTCAGCGTCTGGATCTTCGAGCCGCCGAGCTTGAACACGACGAGGTCGCTGTCGGCCGCGAGCGCGACGTACTGCACGCCGTTGACCTCATAGGTCATCGGGGCCGCCGCGATCGGCACGCCCAGGTTCGCCTTCCACAGGATCTTTCCGCTCTGGGCATTCGCCGCGTACAGGGCACCGATGAGCTTGGCCTTCGGGCTCGTCGGGGTTTCCCCGTCACCGAAGAAGACCAGGTTGCCGGAGGTGGTCATCGAACCGCCCTCGGCCGGGCTCGGAAGGGGGTCCTTCCACGCGATCTTGCCGGTGGCGTCGTTGATCGCCACGAACGAGCCGCTGACCTTGCCCGGCGCCGGGGCGAACGAGCCCCCGAAGTCAGGCTGGCCGAGGTGGTGCGTCGCGGTCTGCTTGGCGGACTGCAGCGTGTAGATGTAGCACTCGTTCTCGCCCTGCACGTAGGCGAGGCCCGTCGTTGGGTTGATCGACGACGGCGAGAACTCGATGCCGCCGGTCGGGCCCGGGCAGACCTTGACGCCCTTGGCGTCCGGCTTGAGATGCGGCGTGCTGTATGGCTCGACGAACGGCGACTTCGCGATCAGCTTCCCGGTCTGCTCGTTGAGGATCGAGAAGAAGCCGGACTTGTTGACCTGCCCAACGACGGGCACGTTCGTGCCGTTCTGGTTGATCGTGTAGAGCACCGGTGACTGGTGCGAGTCGTAGTCCCACGAGTCGTTGCAGAACTCGGTGTGACCCCACTGGATCTTTCCGGTCTTCGCATTCAGGGCCACCGTGGCATTCACCCAGGGATCGCATCCGGGGCGAACCGCCGCGTTCTCATCGGGGCTCGGGTTCCCGGTACCCACGAACACGGTCCCGGTGGTCGCATCGACGGTCGGCGGCATCCAGACGTCGCCGCCGCCATGATCGCCCGTCTTCGGCACCCAGCCCTGACCCACCTTCGGGATCAGATACGTCCGCCACAGCAGCTTGCCGTTGTTGATATTGAACGCCTGCACTGAACCGCGAATGCCGGCGTCGCCCTCAGCGCCGCCGACGATGTACTCGCCGTTCCAGATGGTCCCCGGCGCGGACTCCGACGAACCGTTGTTCGGGTTCGACACATGGGCGCTCCAGAGCTTCTCGCCGGTCGACTGCTGCAGCGCGATCAACTGGTCATCGAACGTCAGGTCGTAGACCTTGCCGTTCTGGATCGTCACACCGCGGCTGTTGGGGACACCCCCGCCGCCGCCGGCGATCGCCAGGAAGAAGTTCACCTTCGGGGTGTACTCCCAAATCTTCTTGCCATTGGTCGCGTTGACCGCGAACACCTGGTCGGTCGGGGTCGTGTAGTAGAGAACTCCGTTGACCTCCTGCGGATCCGTCTCCCAATCGCTCTGATTGGGACCAGCCTTGAGCGTGAACGCCACGCCGAGCTTGCTGACGTTGCTCGTGTTGATCTGGTTGATCTGCGCGTAGCGCGTGTTGCCTGTCGTACTACCGCCCCAGTACGGCCAATTGACGCTCGCACCTCCCGCGGCAGATGCACCGCTCACCAGAGCGATGCTCAGCGCGGCGGCACCAGCGGTGACGAGCCCTCCCATTGCCAGGATGGCTCTCCCTCCAACCCGATGCTTCACCTCATACCTCCTCCGTGATGGACCTACTGAACAAGGGACTACGATCCGGTCGCGTCCCGGCTGACGACCAACGCGTCAAGCTATCATAAGTCTACATATCGTAGCCCAGGTTCTCCGCCAGGCGGGATTGCTGTACTAGATTTCGAACCGCCGGCGGAGGCCACTCAGGGGTCGCCCGGACTCGCCCGACCGAAGGGGTTCGAGGCGGCCACCCATGCAGGAGGAGCTCGTAGGCGCAATGAGGATTCAGACGAGCCGCACATCGCAGAAAAACAAAGGCCAGGTCATTGTCGTCTGCTCGACGGTGATTGCCGCTATTGCGATGGCAGCGCCCTCCTCCTCGCTCGCCAACACCGCCCGGCCGGCAGGCGTGTCCGCGATTGCGAGGATCAGCGCCTCGACACGGCCCGCGCCGCGAGGCTGGAAGCCGGGCTGGCTCGTCAAGCAACCGGCGTACGTCGGCCGCTACAGACTCTTGTCGAGCACGGGGCGAAACGGCAAGCGAAACGCCCACGTCAGTGGTGCGCTGACGCTGTTCCTGCAGCGCGCCTACGCGAGCAAGCCACCGCTCCCGAGCGGGATCATCTCCCTGCACTCCCGCAAATACGACGTCGTCTTCTATCTGACCGATCTCGACCACGACGGCGCAAGGCTCTACTCGCTGGTTCACGGCGGTTCCTTCCTGGCCCCGGCAACCGGCACTTTCAAGCTGTCGAAGCTCGCTGGGGGGCGGATTACCGGCACCCTGATGCAAGAGGGCCTTGCGACTCAGACCCTGACGTTCAAGCGGTTCTCGACGAACCCGCAGCCGTAGAGGGGCGCGGCGGCCGCTTACGAGCCGGAACAACCGGGTCGCGGAAGACTCCGTCAGTGACCCAGGTGCGTCGCGAGCATCGCCCCGTGCGAGCTCGCCGCCGCCACCAGCAACAGGATCACACCAAGCAAGACAGCCCACATCGCGACGCGGTCCGGCTTGAAGCCCGCGCGCTCGTGGAGGGGCAGGCTCGCGTCCCATCCACGCCGGCGAGGAAGCTGGCCCTCGGCGCCGCGACCGGTGATGACGATCGTGCGGCGTTCTTCGGGCACTCTCGGACGCGCTCCCCAGATGTCATCGGTCGCCGCAGGAGAGCGTGAGGAGCCATCGGCGGCGGAATGATCGATTCGTGCCGCGCTGATCTCACCGTCGTCGACGACGGGACCAGGATCCGGCTCAGCGCCGACCGCCTCGGCCGCATCGTCCATCTGATCGAACGGAACCGAGCTCTCGCCGTGCGACCAATCACCGGTCGACCGATGTTCCGGCTCGCCGGTGACCCAGCCGTCGCTGAACTGATGCTCCGCCTCCCAATCGCTGGCCAGTTCAGCTCGGGCCGCCTGAGCAGACCGCTCACCGCAAGCCTGATCGCGCGTCGACGAAGACCGTCTCGAAGCCGGCCGTGGCTCGACCGACCAGGCGTCACTCTCCGCGAGTCCCCAGTCGTCTGCGGCCGCGACCGGATGCCGGCGGCGACTGCGACGCACCGGCACGTCGTCCCAGCTGATGTCCGAGTCGACAATCGGCGCTCTGCCGCCGGCCCGAGCGGCGCGCATACCCTCGGTCGCCCGAGTTCGGACATACTCATCCACGTCCGCGTTCATGACTGGGCGCAGCGACTCACGTGCCGGCATCGCGACCGTCCTCTTTCTCTTTCATCGCGCCTACGGGGTCAGCTAGCGGACTCGCACCGAAAGAGCGGCAACCACACGACGGCGATGGTGACTCGCCCCGAACACGTCCTTGATCCCGCGTTCCCGATAAGCCTCGAGCAGGCTACGGAAACTCGGCGTATGGGTATGGCGCGGCAATCTACCAACGGCCGCCGACGGAATGTCGGTTCGCGAACAGCGAACCCGGTATTTGCGGCTGTTGGGTCGCAAATGTCGCTACGGCGGCCGGGGACGCTTGCTACGACCGGGCCGTGAACTTCGCTACGAGTGGCCCGCGACCTTCGCGACGAACTCGGCAACCTGCTGAGCCTGCTTGCCTTGGACAATATCCGCCGGCATCGTGCCGTAGGCGAGGCAGGTCGCGTTAGCTTGGCTGGGCAACGGCTTCTGCAGGCAGCCGTTCTCCAGCGTGTGCAGTATCAGGGAAACCGGGGGCTTGAGCTGGTCCAGGTTCGGCCCGGTCTTTCCAACCGCGCTGGCAGCCGCGAGCGTGTGACAGACCGCACAGTGCTCGCCAAACAGCATGCGCCCCTGCTTCTCGTCCGCGGTGAGCTTGATGCCGGCAACCTGCGCGCTCGCGGATGTGCGGTTGCCCACCAGGAAGATGACCGGGAGCGCGATCCCGGTCCCAACGTAAAAGAACACGAGCAGCGAGTTCACGACCCTGCGGCCGACCCGCGTCTCGGTCTCGAGCGCACTCGTCAGCCCGCCGAGGTGTCCCTGCGTGGCACCCCAGGCGATCGCGACCGAAAGGCCGGTGAAGACGACGGCGATGATGACCACGCCCACCATGTGCCGGGCACCTTATCGCGAGCGGCCGCGGCGCGTCAGTTCACGGCGGCGCCCCGCGGCAGCGATCTCTTGGCGCGCCTCGTCGCAGTTCACAATATCGTCAGTCGTGCCAACCGATGGGAAAGCTCCCGATGAGTGAGTTCGAGCAGGGCGCGTTCGGATCGCGCCACGGCGACAGCACGGCGGCCGAGGCGCTCGTGAGGTCCTGCTACTCCGACGTGTGGCGGCTGTGCTCGCAGCTGGTCGACCGCGACGCCGCCGACGATCTGACGCAGGAGACGTTCGCGCGGGCCCTGCGGACGCTCGCCCGCTACCGTGGCGAGGCGTCGATGCGCACCTGGGTCCTTTCGATCGCCCACAACGTCTGCGCCGATGAGCTTCGCCGGCGTACGCGTCGGCGACGGCGCGATACGGAGCTCACGGCGGCGGCCGGAATCTCCCCGGCGATCGCGCCGGATCCGGAGGGCGGCGCGACCCTGTCGCTGCTGCGCGAGCTTGACCCCGACCGTCGGGCGGCGTTCGTGCTGACGCAACTGTTCCGCCTCTCATATCGAGAGACGGCGACGATCTGCGAGTGCCCGCCAGGAACAATCCGCTCCCGGGTCGCCCGCGCCCGCGCGGACCTGATCGAACTGCTCGGTCACGGAACCGGCTTCTCAGCCGGCGAGGCCGGCGGTTGAGACCGCCCGGCCGGCAGCCAAGCTCAGCCGGAGCACCCGTTGGCCCGTGTGTGGCCGCCGCCGCTGCCGCCGCGCAATACGACGCGACGGCAGCAACGTGCAGCATGGTGGTTAGGGCAACTTCTTGCTGGCGTGCCAACCACGATCTTCGGCGTCTTGACCGACCGCACCGCCAAGAAGGGCGGTCCTTGTTCGAACCCACTTCACCTGACACCTCCGAAAGGATCCTGCTGTTTCAGTGGCGGTCGCGGCCGATTCGGAACACCACACAGCGCAAGAGGGGTGCTGCGCGACGGCGCAGCTGTGTGCTATGTATCGAAGCGCAGGCTGGCCGTCGTTACCGTCTACGGCGCAGCAGTCGTCCAAGGTCGCCGGTCACCAGTGCCGAACCTCGTCTGGCTCGAGCAGCCAGCCGGTCCGTGCCGGAGGCGGGGCGCCGACTGACGTCGATTTCCCTTTAGGCCCCGAGCGAGGGCGCGTGAAGCTTCGTCCTGGTGAAACTGACCGCATAGTGCTCGTTGTCAGACCTGGTCACCAACGTCCCGGTCAGATGCTTCCCGTCATCCCGGGTCTGCAACACCATGTAACCCAACAGCGGTGAACCACCGAACCCAACGAGCTCCATCTGCATCTGCTTACCGGTCCAATGCCAGTTGTACATCGTCCCGACCCAGTCACCCTCCTGGCCGTGCCGGTCATACGCATACACCTGAATCTGACCGATCATGAAGTCCTCAGGCGGCTGATTCTGGAAATCCGCAAACATCGAAGCATTCACCATGTTCCGACTCGAGCCCACCGGATTGAACTTGAACACCCCGACAAACGGCTTGGCGACTTGATGCGTCACCTTGAACCCCGGATTCTTCAACAGATAACCCGGCCCCGTGGTCGCCATCGCGGCCGAACCGGCGGCGAGGAGTACCGCAAGAGCAAGCACAAGCGAAGCGGGTCCCGTGACGCCAACAAACGCGGCTTTTCGTCGAACGCTCATTCTCACCTGACAGCTTCGCGTGGGCGGCTACGTCAGTGATGGCCGCCGTATCAAACGTTACCACAGCGCAAGCTCGCCTCCGCCACGCTGTAGCGCTCTCCCATGTATTGAAGCGCGGATGGCGTATCACCGTCGCCGCCCGGCCGCGAAGCTCATCACCGGCGGCGCGACAGCTCTGAAGTCGTCGGCCTCGCGCTCGGCGGCCAACGCCGTCCGGACCTGGTCGTCGAGCAGCGAGAAGTCCTTGATCTGGGCGAGCACCCGGTCGGGTGCCGAGATCTGTCCGATCTTGTCGACCAGCACGTTGATTGCCCCGCCCGCCTTTGCGAACCGCTCGAGCTTGCCCTCCACCAGCAGGAGCGGCTCCGTCCGCACCATCAGACGGTGTCGTTCGTACACCTTTGGCGGCACGATCAGATTGATCACCCCATATTCGTCCTCGAGCAGGATGAACACCACCCCTCCGGCGGTCCCCGGTCGCTGTCTGGCAACCACCAGCCCACCTGCTCTCACCCGGCTCCCGTGCTGCAGCTGCTCGAGTTGGCCGCTGTGGACGGTACCCGCTGGCAGCCGCTCACGCAGCAGCGCGATCGGGTGGAAGCCCACCGCCAGGCCGGCCGTTTCGTAGTCGGCGAGCATCGCCTCCCACCGCGAGAGGTCGCGCAGCTGCGGAGGCGCCGGGAGCTCCAGTGGCAGCGTCAGCTGGACGCCTCCGGGCACGCCGTGTCCAGAGGTTGCGACTCCGAGTTGCCAGAGGGCAAGCCGGCGAGCAGAAGCCCCGCCGGCCCCAACGCCGCCACCGGCCCCGGCGCCAGCCCCGGCGTCCGCGACCAGCGAATCGCAGGAACCCGACCAAGCCAGCAGCTCGAGCGCCGGCGTTCCCGCCCCGGCACGTGACGCCAGCTCGGACAGACTGCGGAACGGCCCGGCCTTCTTGCGAGCCGCCACCAGCTCCTCGATCTCGTCGCGACGCGCCCCGCGGACATAAGCGAGACCGACCCGCACGTCGCCCTGCTCGCCGAGGTCGCACTCGACCTCGCTGAGGTTGACGTCGGGTGCCTGCACCTCGATGCCCCGTCGCTGCGCCTCGTGTACGAGCGCGTCAGGCGGATAGAAGCCCATCGGCTGCTCGTTCATCAACGAGCACAGGAACTCGGGCCCGTAGTGGACCCGCAACCAGGTCGACTGATAGGCCAGCAGGCCGAACGCCGCCCCGTGTGCTTTGGGGAAGCCGAACCCCGAGAATCCCTGGACCATCGCGAAGACGCGCTCGGCGGTCGCCTCCTGCACCCCGTGCAGCCGCATCGCGCCATCGACAAATCGTCGGTGGTGGGCCTCGATCGCCGCCCCCGAACGCTTGCGACTCATTGCCCGCCGCAGGCTCTCGGCCTCCCCGGCGGAGAAGCCGGCGAACGCGATCGCAACCTCCAGCACCTGATCCTGGAAGATGATCGCCCCGAGCGTCTCGCGCAGCACAGGCTCCAGCGACGGGTGCTCGTAGGGAACCTGATAGCCGGGATCGACCCGCAGTCGCTGGCGGCGCTCGATATAGGGATTGACGGCACCTCCCTGGATCGGACCGGGCCTGACGATCGCCACCTGGATCGTGATGTCCTGCAGAGTCTCCGGCCGTGTCCGCCGCAGCGACTGCATCTGCGCGCGGCTCTCGATCTGGAACACCCCGGTCGTGTCAGCGTTCTGAATGCACTCGTAGGTCGCCCGATCGTTGTAGGGGATCGTCGCAAGGTCGATCCGTTCCCCTCGCGTGCGGGCGATCAACTCGACGCAGCGCTCGACCGCGGACAGCATCCCCAGTCCCAGCAGGTCGATCTTCAGGAACCTCGCGTCCGCGCAGGAGTCCTTGTCCCACTGGACGATCTGCCGGCCCTCCATCGCCGCGGGCACGATCGGACAGCAGTCGACCAGCGGCTGGGTCGAGATGACCATGCCCCCGGAGTGCTGGGAGAGATGCCGCGGCAGCCCATGCGCTTCCGCCGCCAGCCGTGCGAGCCACCCCCACCTGCCCGCCGGACCCCGCTGGGGACCGACCTGCTCGGCCAGGGGCGGACACAGAGCGCTCTCGATGTCCTTGCCGACGTGGTGGGCGTCCCACCCCTCACTTCCCCGCGCGACCCGCTCGATCTCGCCCGGCGGCAGCCCCAGCGCCTTGCCAAGCTCCCGGATCGCCCCCCGCGCCCGATACGTCGGGAAGGCCGCGACCAACGCAGAGCGGTCATGTCCGTAGCGCTCGTGCACGCGTGGAATCAGAACCTCTCGGATATCGCGAGGGAAGTCCAGGTCGATGTCCGGCAGCGCCGTCAGCTCCTCGTTGAGAAAGCGCCCAATCAACAGCTCGTTGGCGATCGGGTCGATGTGCGAGAGGCCGGTCAGGTAACAGACGATCGAGGAAACGCTGGAGCCGCGCCCGCGCCCCGGCGGTAACAGCGATCTGGCGGTGTCCGGCCCCCGCACCTCGACGGCGACCTCCCGGGCCAGCTCCAGCATGTCGTGGTGCAGGAGGAAGAAACCGGCGAGGTTCAGCTTCTCGATGATCCGCAGCTCCTGGCCCAGGCGGGCGCCGGCGGCGTCCAGAACGTCCGGCCGGCCGCATGAATACCGCTCGTGCAGCCGCTCGCCACACAGCTCGGCTAGCCGTCGCATCGAGATCACGTCCTCCGCGCCCGGGTAGCGATACCCGAGATCGCTGCATAGGTCGAACTGCAACGACTCGGCCAGCCTGACGCTCTCGGCGACGGCCTGCGGATACTCGGGGAAGCGGGCGGCCATCGCCGACGGCGCCGCCAGCACGTGGCTGAAGTTCCCGCGACGCTCGGGCTCTGAGGCATCGAGCGTCGAGTGCAGGCGGACCGCCACCAGCGCATCCTGGAGTGGCGCCCGCACGCGAGCGTGGGCGTGAACGTCACCGGTCGCCACGCACGCCAGCTCCAGCCGTTGCGCCAGCTGCGTCAGACGCCTGTTCCGGGCACGATCGTCCCGCAGATAAGGTCGCTGCAGCTCGATCCGCAGATGCTCAGGACCGAACGCCTCGCGCAGCCGCCGCAGGGTTGACTCATCACCGACCCCCCGCGAGGCGCATCCACTCAGGCAGACGAGCCCGGCCGCGTGGTCGCGGACATCGTCCACGGAGACGCTCGCCTGAGCGGGCGGTCCCGGTCGATCCCGCGTGCGTGCGTGCGCGCGTGTAAGCAGTCGGCAGAGGTTCGACCAGCCCGTCGCGTCTCGCACAAGCAGAGTCAGGTGGCGGCCGTCGTCCAGGTCCAGCTCGGCACCGTGGATTGCGCGCAACCCCATTGCACGGGCGGCAACCGCGAACTCCATCGAGCCGGAGACGGAGTTGTGGTCGGTCAGCGCCATCGCTCCGTACCCGAGCTCCAGTGCGGTAAAGACCAGCTCGTCGGGCAGCGAGGCCCCGTCGAGGAACGAGAAGGCCGAGTGGCAGTGGAGCTCGACATACATGAGTCGAACATATGTTCGCACAAGTACAACGCCATTACGGATTTCAACCGGTATCTCTTGACAAATGATTAGTCGCTACTAAGATCTCCAGTTAGTGCTCACTAATCTTCGTGAAGGGGTTGCCATGTCTCAACGAACCAACCAAAGGTGGACGCTCGGGATCGTCTCGGTCGGACTGTTCATGGTCGTCCTCGACAACCTCGTCGTCAGCGTCGCGCTGCCGACCATCCATCGCTCTCTCGGAGCGTCGATCCAGTCGCTCGAGTGGATCGTCAACGGCTATGTGCTCTCCTACGCCGTGCTGCTGCTCACCGGAGCGGCGCTCGGCGATCGCTTCGGTCGCAAGCGGATGTTCATCGCCGGAATCGCGCTGTTCACGGCGTCTTCGGCCGCCGCGGCGCTGGCGCCGACCACCGGGCTGCTGATCGCCGCCCGTGCCGCGCAGGGAGTCGGAGCTGCAATCGTGACGCCGCTGACGTTGACGCTGCTGGCCGACGCGTTCCCGCCACGGCAGCGGGGTATCGCTCTCGGAGTCTGGTCGGGAATCAGCGGAATCGCCGTCGCGCTCGGCCCGCTGGTCGGCGGCGCGATGATCCAAGCCGCCTCCTGGCACTGGATCTTCTGGATCAACGTCCCCGTAGGCGTGGCGCTGGTCGCCACCGCGATCCGCCGGCTGGACGAGAGCCACGGGCCCGAGCGCGGGCTCGACCTGCCCGGCCTCGGGCTCGCCTCGGCGGGCCTGTTCGGGCTCGTCTTCGGGCTGATTCGCGCCCAGACGATCGGCTGGACCGCCGTCGAGGTCCTGATCTCGCTCGGCGCCGGCGTCGCGCTCGTGATCGCGTTCGTCGCGGTGGAGCTGCGCACCAAGGACCCGATGCTGCCGATGCAGTTCTTCGCACGCCGCAGTTTTGCGGTGACCAACGCCGTGTCCCTATCGATGTACTTCGGAATGTTCGGCTCGATCTTCTTGTTGAGCCAATACCTGCAGAACGTGCTCGGCAACACGCCGCTTCAGGCCGGAGTCAAGCTGCTGGTCTGGACCGGCGCGATCATGCTGGTCTCGCCGGCCGCCGGGTATTTCTCGGAGCGGTTCGGAAGCAGGCTGCTGATGGCGGCAGGCCTCGCGCTGCAGGCGATCGCGTTGGCCTGGCTGGCCTCGCTTGCATCGGTCACGCAGGACTACACGAGCATGCTGGCACCGTTCGTCCTCGCCGGCGCCGGGATGGCGCTCGTGTTCGCGCCGTCGGCCAGCGCGGTGCTGGCGTCAGTCCGGACCGATCAGGCAGGCCAGGCATCAGGGGCAACGAATGCGATCCGCGAACTCGGTGGGGTGCTGGGGATCGCGGTCCTCTCGACCGTGTTCACCAGCCACGGCAGCTACGCCTCGCCGCAGGACTACGTCAACGGCCTGACGCCGGCGATGTGGGTCGGCACGTCGGTGCTCGCCGGCGGAGCGCTGCTCGCCGCTGCGCTGCCGTTTGGCAGCCGCAAGCAGGCGGAGGCAGACCAGACAGTCACATCGCAGCCGAGGGAAGCACTCAGCGTCGGCGGCTGATCGCGGCCCGTCCGTCGAAAGTGCACTCAGATGACTAGGATCGGGTCACGGATGTCCAGCGTCAGCGAATCAAGGCAGACCAAGCAGCGCGTCCCGGCCGCCGAACGCCGGGACGCGCTGATCGATGCGGCGATGCACGAGTTCGCCCACGGCGGGCTGCACGGAACGCCGGTTGACCGGATCGCCCGCCGAGTAGGAGTCGCCCAGCCGTACGTCTTCAGCCTGTTCCCGACCAAACGGGACCTGTTCATCGCCGCGGTCGAGCGTGGCTTCGACCGCGTGATCGAGATGTTCGTTGAGACGGCCAAGGCCTATGACCCGGATACGGCCGAGCCGGGGACCGATGTCCTGAGCGCGCTCGGCGAGCGGTATATCGAGCAGCTGCAGACCGACCGGTTGCTCCTGATGCTGCAGTTGCAGGCCTACGCGGCATGCGACGACGAGGTGATTCGCGACCGCGTCCGTACCGCCTACGCGCGGCTGCTGCTGTGCATTCGCGAGATCAGCGGCGCCCCGTCCGAGCAGATCGACGAGTTCATTCGGGTCGGCATGTGGCTGAACGTCGCCGCGGCGATGGGCGTCGAGGATCTCTCGGTCGCCTGCGATTGGGTCGGGGCGATCGCCGGCGAGCCGCCACCGACGCCTTAAGGACTCGAGGTGGGCTGTTCGGGTCCGACCAGGTCCCGGCGCGGCTCGATCGCCCAGCGGCCGGCCACCTCGGTCAGGCGCTCGGACATCTCCCAGCGGTCGGGCCGCTCGTCGCCCGCGTGTTCGGGATTCGCGCCCTTCAGCACCATGCAGCCGGTGTTGTCGCCGAGCGAGCGGATCTGCTCGACCTCGGCGGCGCTGAGTCGCTGCTCTACGGGCAGCGCGGCCAGCTCGGCGCGCTTGTCCTCGACCGAGCGCGCGTCGGGACCCGTCTCCTGGATCAGGGTCGGCACGACGCACTTGACCGCCTCGTGCGCAAGGTTCCACTGGCACGCGAGCTGAAGCATCGTCAGGCCGGCTCGCCGCGCGATCGGGCGCATCGGTTCGAGCCGCCGGCGGCCCGCGTCGATCCAGCCGGGCGGGCGGAAGCTGCGATGGTCCTGGGGGCCAAGCTCGGTATCCGAGTCGAGATCGTCGAAGAACAGGCCGCCGTAGTCGACCACACGCGTGATCACGTCGATGCCGTTGGCGGCGGCGGCATCGAGGCACAGCTCGCCGGGCCACGGCTCCAGCGGGTTGAGGATGATCATGGCCCAGTCGAGCCGCTCGCCGAACCGCTCGAAGCAGTCGATCAGGTCCAGCGTGAAACCGTTCGCCGGACCGGGCGCGACCCCGATCAGGCGGGTCAGGCCCGCGTCCCTGAGCGCCGTCATCCCATTCCAGACGGCATCGCTGGTGTAGCCCGTGCGATCGGGGTTGTGCAGCAGCAGAACGTCGAAGCTGTCGATCCCACAACGCTCCAGGCTGCGCTCGGTCGCCATCCGCAGATAGCCGGCGTACTGCGAGCTGTCGCGCAGGCTCGGGCTGGTGAACCTCGGAAAGCCCTTGGACCCTTCGCGCTCGCCGGTGTAGAAGTCGTGGCCGATCGCGCCGACGACGCAGATGTCGGCGCGCGTCAGGGCATCCGGCCCGGACACCGCCCGGGCGAGCGCCCGCCCCAGATGCTCGTCGGCCGCTCCGGAGCCGTAGACGTCGGCTGTCAGAACGGTCGGAATCTCCGGGTCGGGCCTGATCAGCGCCTCGAAGCGCTGGTCCTCGAGGGGGGCTCCGAAGTGCATGAAGCGGCCGCCGCTCCAGGTGCCGACGGCGGTACGGGTCGGATTCAATCCGGCGGTCATCCGGTCCGATGGTATTTCACCGCTGGCGCCACCAGCGCCCTCCGATCAGGTCGTGGAAGACGACCTCGTTACGGCCGCTGAGCGTGACGACCTCCCAGTAGCGCCGCCGCAGCGGCTCCTCAGTCCACCAGCGGTCCTCGATCAGCCAGGACTCGCGAACCGCGTCGATCTGGCTACCGTCGACGATCTCGGGACGGCCATCGGCCGCAGCGCGGACCGCGACCGGGCGAGGTTCTGACAGTCGGCGTGCTCGAGAGGCGACCAGGGTCAGCTCCCCTCGAACGGCGTCAGCACCGCCCGCCGTTCCGGCAACCGCGAGCGAGGATCGATCTCCAGGATGCGCAGGGCCGCGTCGGGTCCCGCCGCGGCCCGAGTCTGGCTGACCGCCTCGCGCAGGCGGGCGATCCGAGCGTCGGCCGGGTCGTCGAGCAGGCCCCGCTGCTCGCTGGCGACTGGCCCGAAGCGCTCGACCGCCAGCCGCAGCGCCCGCACCGGCGCGGGCGCCAGGGACAGCCGTGGCGTCAGCGCCAGGCGCATCCGCACCGGATCGGCGAGCGCCTCGCGAAAGGTCACCTGCTGGCGCCAGGTGCCCCCCTGCTCGACCAGCGCTGCCGCCATCACCACCGAGCGGAGGCTGCGCCCGCGCCGCTCCCTACGGGCCAGCAGCCGGTCGACCAGCAGCCCCAGCGCTCGCTCGAGCTGGATGCCGTCGGCCGCCTCAGGCAGCTCCAGAGACTCACGCACCACCTCGCTCGGGCTACGGGGACACAGCGGCTCGTCGTCGCCGTTCGCCAGCCGGTGAGCCAGCCTTCCGACGGTCCCGAAGCGGTCGGCGACGGCCGCCACCGACAGCGCCGCCAGCTCACCGAGCGTGCCCACCCCCAGCCGCTCCAGTGCCTCCGGCAGCGCCGCCAGCTCCACACGGACCCGCAGCAGCGAAACGGGCATCGGCGCCAGGAACGCCCGCGCTTGGCGCTCGCCCCCGTCGACCACCAGTGGCCGGCGCGCGCGTGCCCTGTGGGCCGCCGCGATCGCGGCGAAGCGAGACGGCGCCACGCCCATCCTGACTGGTACCCCGAGCGCTCGCCGCGCCGCGGTCAGCACGGCGGACAACAGGCCGCCGTGCAGGAGCAGAAGGCCCCGGGCATCGAAGCAGGCGACCCCCGGCGCAACCGGCTCGACCGCGGCGCCGACCGACTCGAGCGCGCCCAGCAAACCCTCCCAGTGGTCGGCCACTCCAGCTGGATCGGGGGGTATCAGCGTCAGCCTCGGGTAACGGGCGAGCGCCTCGCCGAGCCGCATCCCGGGATGGATCCCGAAGGCCTCCGCTGCCTGCGAAATCTCGCCGACCCGCTGCCCGCCGGGCTCCGGCGCCAGCGCCGTCGGCACCCCCAGCAATTCGGCGCGGCTGCCGACGGCGACGGTCAGCTCCAGCCGAGGGAGCAGAACGCAGGTGATGAGCGGGTCCGGCCATACGAACACATGTTCGCATGCCCGACCGGTGTGGTCAACCGGAGTCGCGGGCTCCGGGCCTCAGATCTGAATGCCCGAGTTCTTCAGCAGCCGCGGTGACCGGCACCGCGTGCTCGACGCCGTCATGCCGAAGAACTCGCCCCAGCCGATCCAGCAGCTCGCGAGCGTCGGCGACGTTCCTGACCTGCAGCTCAACGATCTCGCCCTTGTGGAACCGGTGGGACCAGCCGCCGTGGTCGCTGATCCGCACGGCACCGGCGACCAGGCGCCCACCATCGCCGTGGGCCAGCAGCCACTGCGCGATGCTGGGGCCGCTGGAGGCATAGAGGAAGTGCTGGCCGAACATGTTGTGGATCAGTTTGCCGAGCTCCGAGCGGGTGTGGATCCAGCTCACGACGCCGCCATCGGGGAGCCGCGGAATGATGTCGTCGTGGTGCACCAGCGCGTCCAGCGACCGAAGTGGGATTGGGCCGGTTGACCGCGAAGGAGAAGTGGATGCCGTCGCTCCCCGACAGCTCCTGCGCGAGCATCGGCTCCTGCTGCGAGCTGGTATCGATCATCACCCCGATCTCCGATCGCGCCGTCGTCACCTGCGTGGTCGCGTCAGTCGGTGCGAACTCCGAAATGAACGAGTACGCGAAGCTGGTCGTGGCGGCGCTGCCGGCGACAAGCACCGTCGCGGCCAGCGCGGTCGCGCTCCGCACGCGCCCGCAGCCGCCAGCTCGGCACGGGGACCACCCTGCGCGCGCTCGAGAGGATCAGAGAAGCCGTGCTGGGCCGCACCGCGAATGAGCCGTCGGGCTCCGGCCGCGCCAACAGTGCCTGCCGGAGCGCCGGCCCCAGCTCCTCGCGGGTTCGCGCGACCTGCGCCAGTCCGAAGCGTTTGAACGCCCGGTTGCTCTCACGCACGTGGCCGTAGCCGAAGCCATAGGAGATCACCGGGCAGCCGCGGATCAGGGATTCGAGCACGGTCAGGCCGGCGCTCGAATGCACCAGGGCGTCGGCGGCGGCGAGGATCTCGCCCATCCGGTTGGTGAAGCCCATCGGGAGCACCCGAAGCTCGTCGGCGAACTGCCGGCAAACCCGCGCGCGCGTGTCCTCGTTGTGCCCGCACAGGCACAGGACCAGCGAATCCGGGATCTCGAGCGCAGCCCGAACCGCGCCGATCAGGTCGCCGACCCCCCAGCCGCCGCCCGACACGACGATCACGGTCGAGTCCGCCGGCAGGCCGATGGCCTTTCTGGCCTCAGCCTTGGCGCGCGGCTTCAGGAACGCCGGCGAGATCGGCGGCCGCGCCCAGCGGACGCTGCCCGGTCCGGCGATCCGCTCGACCTCCTCGCTCGACTCGGGATGGGTGATGAAGTGCAGGTCGATCCCCGGATGCGCCCAGAACTGCAGGCCCGCAAGGTCGGTGATCGACGAGTAGCAGGGGGTCTCCAGGCGCCCTCGACGGCGCAGTTCGCCGAGGATCGCGGTCACACCTGGATAGGTGGAGACGATCAGCTCGGGGTCGTGCGACTTGATCAGGCGCATCAGCCCGCGCCCGCCGAACAAGGTCAGGAGGAAGCGCGCGAGCCACCGCGTCGGCCTGAACTTCATGAACCACCGATACTGGAAGTCGAACAACCACGGCACCCAACGGAACATGAACGCCGACTGCTCGCGCAGCAGACCGGTCATGCACGAGCCCATCGCGGGCAGCCCGTTGACGACCGAGACCTGTACCTCCGGGTCCTCCTCTTTGAATTCTCGGGCGATCTGCCGGGCCGGAAGGTCGTGGCCCTCGCCAATGTCCGCGGAGACGATCAGGATCTTCCGCGGGCAAGCCTCAACCTCGAGCTCGCCCGCCGGCGCTAAAGGGGGCGCACCCTCCAGCTCTGTGGCCGCCGACTGTTCTCGGCGCCAGTCAACGTAGCGCCGCACCCCGTCGTGGAAGGGGGTCGACGCGGTCCAGCCGAGCTCCTCGCGGGCCCGCACTGACGCGACGATCTTTGAGCCGAAGTCGCCTGGGCGCGCCGGTTTGTAGACGATCTCGGTGTTACCGACCAGCTCCTGGACGGTCTCTGCGATCTGCTTGATCGTGATGTCCTCGTTGCTGGTCAGGTTGTAAACGCGGTTGCGGGCGACCTCGCTCAGCCCCAGGGCCACGCCCTCCGCCAGGTCCTCGACGTACACGAAGCGCCGCGACTGCAATCCGTCCCCCGCCAGCGTCAGCGGTTCGCCCGCGAGGGCCTTGTTGACGAACGCGGGGATCACGGCCGCCTCGCGAGCGCGCGGTCCGTACGGGATCCCGAAGCGCAGGATCGTGTAATCGATCCCGTAGAGCTCTTGGTAGGACCTGCAATACAGCTCGCCCGCGAGCTTGGTGCTGGTGTACAGATGGCTCGGCGGCGGCAGCAGCGTGGTCTCGTCGACCTCAACCGACTCGGTGTCGCTGTAGACCCAGATCGTCGAGGCGTACACGACGCGCTCGACGCCGGCACGGCGCGCGGCCTCGAGCACGGCCGCGGTGCCGCGGGCGTTGACGCGCTCGGCGTCCTCGGGCTCGGCGTGCACATCGTTGACGTCGGCGACCGCCGCGAGGTGCGCGACCGCGTCGCAGTCGGCCATCGCCCGACCGAGCGCGGCACGGTCGGTGACCGAGCCGATCACGATCTCGACACTGCCGTCTTCGTGCCACGGCGAGCTGCGCAGGTCGTAGATGACCGGGTCGTGGCCGTGCGCGCGCAGTTTGTCGACTACATGCGAGCCGATGAAGCCCGAGCCACCGGTGACAAGCACTCTCATCTATCGGTCCCCTTCTTCGCTGCCAAGCGGACGGTAATACAACGGAGGACACGAATGGTGTCTCGTCACCCAGTCGGAATTGGGAAGCTCGACGTGGTGGCCGAGGATCCGGTGGCAGGGTTCGTCATAGACACGCCCGCTGGAGCGCTCCAACCACTCGAAAACGACGTACTTGTAGAGCCCGCTGACCATCCCCTCCGGGAGCTCGAGCCGGCTGCCGGCGAAACGCGGGTCCAGCTCGGCCCGCGCTACCTCGTTCTTCCAGGCGACGACCTCCGGCAGGCGCTCGATCTGGATCAGTCCCAGCGCCGCCGTGAACTCGTTCATCCGGAAGTTCAGTCCCTGGACCTCGTAGGTCGGCTTCCCGTAGTTGCGGAACGCCCGCGCGTGTTCGAGCAGCTCTGGCCGCTTCGACACGATCACGCCGCCTTCGCCGGTCGAGACCGTCTTGGTCGCGTACATCGAGTAGACGCCGGCATCGCCGTATCCGCCCGGCTTGCGGCCGTTCCAGGAGGCACCGTGGGCGTGGGCGCAATCCTCGATCAGGAAGATTCCGTTCTCAGCGCAGTAGGAGGCGATCTGCTCCGAGTCGAAAGCGATGTGGCCGCCGATGTGCACGAGGAACGCGGCCTTTGGTTTGTGCTGCTCGGCGCGGCGCTCGAAGTCCGCGAACGACATGCAGAGATCCTCGCGATTGCAGTCGACGAACTGCACTTCGGCGCCGGCCCGGATCGCCGCCAGGGGCGTGGCCATGAACGTGTTGCTGGGACACAACACGGTGTCGCCGTGGCCGACCCCGGCAAAGTCAAGTGCCGAGAGCGCCCCGCCCGTCCAGCTGTTGAGTGCGACCGCGGGAAGTTCGTTCCACTCCTCCCAGGCCGCCTCGAAACGGGCGTTCATCGGCCCCTCGGCCCATCGGTTGGAGTCCAGCACGTCGTCGATCAGAGCGTGCAGACGCGCGCGGTCGCGATGGTCGAACCCGATCGCGAAGCGTGTGTAGTCGGAAAGTGTGTGTGGGTCGATGGAGGTGCTCACGTGTCTTTTCTCAGGGTCGGTTGATCGGCCCAGTCCCTTGGTCTGGATTTCGGCGACAACGCCTCGTCGCCTCCCGGCTCGCCCGCCGTTGCGCCAGGGGCAAGCCTTTCAGAGGCTAAGGACGGTATCGAGTTCACGGGATCGAAGCTCAGTAATGATCAGCTCAAGCGCCTTTGCGGTCCGCTCATGCGAGCGCTTTGCGCTGTAAAAGTCCGCATCGTGCAGGAGAATCACGTCCCCTGCCCGAAGCTCGGACAACACCCGATGAGCGATCCTACCCGGGGTCGTGAACTTGCGCCAGTCCTTTCCCCAGCGGGACCACAGCAGCGGCCGTAGCTCCCGCGCGCGCACGATCTCGAGCCCCGCTGAAGAATAGATCCCGTAGGGCGGGCGGTGCCGGCTCGGGGAGGCTCCGAGCGCATCCTCGATCGCGGCCGTCCCGCGCTCGATGTCGTCGCGCAGTTGGCGCGCCGTCAGCCGCAGCTGGAGCCGGTGGCGGTGGCCGTGCAGCTGCACCGCATGACCCTGATCAACGATCCCCCGGACCAGCTCCGGTCGCCGCACGACCTGCTCGCCGATGACGAAGAAGGTCGCGCGGGCGCCGTGGGAGGCGAGGACGTCAAGCACCCTCGGGGTTCCCTCCGGATGCGGCCCGTCGTCGAAGGTGAGCGCAACCGCACCGGTTGCTTGGACCGGCTCCAGCGTCCGGGGCAGCGCCAGCGAGCTGGCGAACGGCGCGTGGACGGGGGCGAACGCGTGGCGGATGATCTGTGCCAATTCGCCACAAATGTGTCAAGTTCGCGACGCTGCGTGCCAACTTCGTGTCCGGGCGCCTCGGCTTGCGAAAAACCCGCCGAACCCGCCGGGATCCGCTCTAACGTGCCGGCGGTGAGCGCCGAGTTCGAAGCCGAGGTGACGATCCGCAGGCAGCGGTTCGCCAATCCTGACAGCGGCTTTGCCGTGCTCGACGCCGAGTCGGGCGGGGATTCGATCGTCCTCGTCGGGCCGCTCATCCATCTGGAGGAACGCGAGCGGGCGCACGTCGTCGGGACTTGGGTCCTCGACAGCAGGTATGGCCAGCAAGTCAAGGTGTCAGAGGCCCGGCCGCTGCCGCCCTCCGACGGCGAGACTCTGGCCGCCTACCTGCGGCGCGTCAAGCACGTCGGTCGCAAGCGGGCACAGACCCTCATCGACCGCCATGGCGCCGAGCATGTGCTCGACGCGATCGATCACGACCCGACCGCTGCTTTCCGCGGGGTCGGCCTGAACCTCAGGCGTGCTCAGGAAGCCGCCGCCTCGTGGCAATCGATGCGGGTCACCCGCCAGCTGCATCTGCTGCTGGCGCCGCACGGCCTCGCCTATCTCGTAGCCCGGATCTGCGCGGAGTACCCGCAAAGCGCCTACCGCGTCGTCGTCCAGAACCCCTACGAGCTGACGCGCGTGTTCGGGGTCGGCTTTCGGGTCGCCGATCGGATCGCTCACGCGGGCGCCGCTCCACTGCACGAGCTGCCCGAACGGCCCCGGGCCGCGATCGTGCACACGCTCGCAGAGGCCGAGAGCCGTAGCGGTAGCACCTGCCTGCCGCTGCCGGCACTTCTGGCCACCGCCGGCGAGCTCCTCGGCGAGACGGTGGACGAGGACCTGGTCGACGAGCTCGTCGCCGCCGGCGACCTCGTCCGCCAGGGCGACTGGATCTATCGCCGCGGGACGGCCGAGCTCGAGGAGGAGCTGGCCGCGCGGATCCTCGAGCTGCTGGCCGGCTCGGCGACGGCGCGGCTGCGCGAGGTCGATGCCGACGGAGGTGACGCTGGTGGTGGCTTTCTGGCCACCACCAGCGACGGTTCGGCGCTGCTCACCGCCGAACAACACGACGCCGTCCGCGCCTCGTTCACGCACCGGCTGTCGGTCATCACCGGCGGGCCCGGAACCGGGAAGACGGCGACGATCAGAACGATCGTGAGCCTCGCGAGGGCGGGGGACGCGAAGGTGATGCTGGTGGCGCCGACCGGCCGCGCGGCGCGGCGGATGAGCGAGGCGAGCGGGTTTGACGCGAGGACCGTGCACGCCGCGCTGCAGTGGATCCCGGGCGAGGGTCCGGTTCACGACGAGGACGACCCGGTCGCCGCCGACCTGTTGATCGTCGACGAGTGCTCGATGGCGAACCTCGAGCTGATGGTTGCGCTGCTGCGGGCCGTGCCCCGGACAGCTCACCTCGTCCTGGTCGGTGACGCCGACCAACTCGCCCCCGTCGGCGCCGGTAAGCCGTTCGCCGAGCTGGTCGCGTGCGAAGCCGTGCCGACCGCCCGGCTGAACCACATCTTCCGCCAGGCAGCGGGCAGCATGATCGTCCAGGGAGCGCACGCGATCAAGCGCGGTGAGATGCCCGAGTTCGCGGTCGCCGAGGGGATGCGCCAGGACCTCTTCTTGATGGAGCGCCACGACCCCAGCGCTGCCCGTGAGCTGATCGTCGAGCTCGTCAGCCGGAGGCTGCCGCAGTACTTCGGCGTCGACCCGGTGGGCGACATTCAGGTGTTCGCGCCCGTGTACAAGGGCGAGCTCGGCATCGACAGGCTCAATGAGGCGCTGCGCGAGCAACTCAACCCCGGCGCTACGGCGGTTCGCGGCGGCCGGCTCCGCCTCGGCGACAAGGTGATGATGACCGGCCGCAACCTCCACGACCTCGGGCTGATGAACGGCACGGTGCTGCGCCTGATCGACGAGATCGAGAGCTCGTCCGGGGACGACGCCGCGCTCGTCGTCAGCGCTGAGGACGAGGTCTTTCGGCTGCCGCCCGAGGAGGCCGAGCGCCTGTCACTCGCGTATGCGTGCTCGGTGCACCGAGGCCAGGGGATCGAATTGCCGGTCGCGGTGATCGTCGCGCATCCGGCGGCGGGCGCCTACTTCCTGCGACGCGAGATGCTGTACACGGCGATCACCCGCGCGACCAGAGCGACGGTGATAGTCGGCGTCGCCGAGGTGATCGCGCGCGCCGCCCGGACGCCCGACACCAGCAACCGCCACAGCCGGCTGGGCGAGCGGCTGCTCGACGCCGTGGCCGCCTGAGAGGGTTGTCTGGAGATCGTGCCCGGTGAGCGGGTCCGCAGCTGAAACCGCAGTGAAACGTGTCGGCGGTTACCTTCATCGGCAAGCCGATGCGGGTGCTTGTGATCGAGGACGACGAGGAGCTGGCACAGACGATCGCCGCCGGCCTGCGCCAGGCACGAATCGCGGTCGATATCGCGCTCGACGGCGAAACCGGGCTCAGTCGAGCGCTCGTCCAGGACTACGAGGTGATCGTGCTGGATCGTGACCTCCCGGTCGTCCACGGCGACGAGGTCTGCGCGAGGCTCCTCGACGCCGGCGGTCGCAGCCGGGTACTGATGTTGACCGGCGCGGCTGAGACTGAGGACCTCATCGAAGGGCTCGGGCTCGGCGCCGATGACTACCTGGCCAAGCCGTTTGATTTCCCGGTGCTGGTGGCGAGGATCGGTGCGCTGGCCCGGCGTGCGCAACCGAGCATTCCACCGGTTCTGAAGCACGACGACATCGTGCTCGACACCGCCACGCGTCGCGCCTATCGGGCCGGGACTGGCGATCGAAGTCGCATTCCCGTCGAGGGTCGGAGGATCCACCGCCAGAGACCACGCGTCCGGGTCTGGCCCCTCGTTGACTTTGACCTCTGTCAATGGTGGGGATGATTGAGGCTCTCGGCGAGGGCGCCGCACGCCGCCGCCGCTCGCTCCCAGGCCGGCGACTGCATGTCGATCGTGGCAGGGAAGAGCAACCAGGCGCCTTGATAATTAGTGATCTCTGAGTACCGGCCCAGGCTCAGATTGGTCGGGCGGGTGGTGCTGGGGTCGGGAAAGTCGGAGATACCGTGCTGACGCATGCACTGGGCGACCTTGCGCAGCTGCGCCAGCGCGTGCGCCTGCACCTGCGGGGACACGGTCTGCGCTCCCGCGCCGAGCGCGCCTCCAAGCAAGCTGCTGCACTTCGCCCGGGCCGCCTTGAACGCGGGCGAGGAGATGACCTGGGCGCTGGCGTGGTATTCGAATCCGCCGCCAGGCTGCGGGTCTGGGAAGCTCGGAACGCCGTTCGCCCGCATGCACCTGGCATATGCGAGTGCGCCCGGCGGTCCGCCGGCCGTGGTCGAGCCGGCGCTCGTCGTGGGCGCGCCGGCCTCGGTACTCGGCCCCGCAGTGGTCGTGGGTCGTGTGCTGCGGGCGGTCGACCGCCCGGTCGCTGTGCGGCTGACCCTTGCCGCGGTCGGGCCGGGAGAGCCTGCGCCGCATCCTGCCACCAGCGCCCCGCTCGCGACCGCCGCGAGGACCAGAAGTCCCGCTCGCGGCGGGCGCCTCGGCCCCTTTGGGTTGATCCTGTCGGCCATCCATCCACCTCGGAGTCCTTCGATCTCACCGTCTGGTGGCAGACCGTAGGAGACGGGCGGTTTCGCGAAGGTTTCGCTCTCGCGTCTCGCGACGTCCTGGTCAGCGCACGAGCCGGAGCTCCCGGCCGCCGGCGCTGACGACATCACCGGGATGCAGCTGTCGACCACGGCGCGACTCCGGCTCGCCGTTGACGGTCACCTCGCCGTCGGCCAAAAGCGCTTTGACCTCGGCGCCCGAGTCGATCACGCCGGCCAGCTTGAGCAGCTGGCCCAGCCGGATCATCTCGCCGCGGATGGTGATCTGGTCCATCGAGCGCGCCGCGCCTGACCGCGCGATGGCTACGCGATCGAGTCGATTCGCAGCCGCCTGATCCCGGCCGGGATCTCGACCTGCACCTCGTCGCCGGGCTCGTGTCCGATCAGCGACTGGGCGACCGGCGAACTCGCCGACAACAGGCCCTGCTTGGGGTCGGAATCGTGCGGGGAAACGATCTTGAACCGCTGGACTGCCCGCGTATCTAGGTCGGTGACCTCGATGGTGCTCCCGTGCTGAACTCGATCGTCGCCGCCGGCCACGACGATCACCGCCGCCCGCATCTGCTCACGGAGCCGCGCGATCCGCGTCTCCAGGTGGGCCTGTGCCTCCTTGGCCGCGTGATACTCGCCGTTCTCCTTGAGGTCCCCCCACTCGCGCGCGGTCCGGATCCGAGCGGCGATCTCCGCCCGACCGGCGCTCTCCAGCTCGTTCAATTCCTCCCGAAGCGAATGCAGCTCCGCCTCGGTCATCGAGATGCCGTCCATCGACTGCTCCCTACGTCCGTGGGCGTACCAGGAGCCTCGGGCTCCTGCGGTCCGACGACGACGTTAGCTGAGGGCTCTGCCTAAGAGCCTCTCTGGGTCGTGAGACAACCTCTCAGCCCCAGACTTCGTCGGCCACCTCGACGATCAACTCGAGCTTGCGACGCTCATCATCGATCGACAGGCGATTGCCCTCCTCGGTCGAGGAGAAGCCGCACTGGCCCGACAGGCACAGCTGTTCGAGGTCGACGAACCGCGAGGCATCGTCGATCCGGCGCTTGAGCAGGTCCTTGCTCTCGAGCTCCGGGCGCTTGGTGGTCACCAGACCCAGAACAACCTGCTTGCCCGCCGGCACGAAACGCAAGGGATCGAAGGTCCCGGAACGCTCGTCGTCGAACTCGAGGAAGTAGCCGTTGACGTTCAGGTCACCGAAGAGCGCCTCGGCAACGAAGTCGTAGCCGCCCTCGGCGGCCCACATCGACTGGTTGTTGCCCCGACACAGGTGGGTCGTGACCACGAGGTCCTCGGGTTTCTCCGCGAGCGCGCGGTTGATATTCGCGATGTACTGCTCGTGAAGGTGGTTGGGGTCGCCCCCGATCGCCTCGATGTGCTCCCGCTGGGCCGGGTCGTTGATGTAGGCGAGGCTCGTGTCATCGAGCTGGAGATAGCGACAGCCGAGCGCATAGGCGCCGTGCAGCTGTTCGGCGTACGCCGCGGTCAGGTCCACCCAGAAGTCCTCCATGTCGGGATAGACCGACTCGTCGATCGAGGAATTGCCGCCGCGGTAGTGGACCATGCTGGGCGACGGGATCGTCAGCTTCGGCGTCTGCTCGGGACGAGCGTGGTCGCGCAGGAAGGTGAAGGCATCGGCGAAGATCGTCTCGCGGACAGCGACCTTGCCGCCGACCCGCATCGCCGGGGGCGCATAGTCGTACTCGCCTTCCTCGTTGCGGAATTGGACGTGAAGCGTCTCGCCCGCGACCTGCTCGATCCCCTCGAGCGAGTAGATGAAATCCATGTGCCACGAGGTCCGGCGGAACTCGCCGTCGGTGACCGATTGCAGTCCCGCCCCGCGCTGGAGCTCGATCACCCCGATGATCGCCTCGTCCTCGGCCTCCCGGAGCGCCTCTGCATCGATCCGCCCCGACTTGAAATCAGCGCGCGCCCGCAGCAGCTCCGGTGGCCGCAAAAGGCTGCCGACGTGGTCGGCGCGAAACGGCGGAAATGGACGTGCGCTCATCTTGGCTTCTCGCCGACCTGCGTTGCCAGGCTCGTCCCGTCCCGCTGCAAGTCGTCTGGACATAGAGAATTACACACCAGCCCCGGACCCGTCGGTTCGGCCGCCGTGGCGGCGCCCGCACTAGTGTGATCAGAACGCAGGCCAGCGGATCGGCTCGATGACCCGCCCGAGCCAGGCGCGGGCCGAGCGCCGCGGCGGATCTGCGGCCTGACCGGCGGTGGCGTGGAGCCGCAGCAGCTCGACCACCTCGGCGGTCCTCTTGAATGGGTCGGCGATCGCCGAGCCGTCGCGCAAAGACAGAGCAGCGCTGACGTCGCCGTCGAGTTCGGCCACCAGCAGCGGCGCGGGCGGGAGCGAGGCGGCACTGTCGAGCTCCGCGAGTCGCACCAGGTCGGGGCCGTCGTCGGCGTCCGCGCACCGAATCAGGATCTCGCTGTGGATCGTCGTCGCCATCTGAGCGCATACTTTCGCGATTCGCGCCCATAAGATCAAATATGGATCTGTCGGATGGGGTATAACCTCCGGTAATGCTCGACACGAGACGGTTGAAGGTACTCTGCGAGGTCGCCCGCCACGGCTCGTTCTCCGCCGCGGCGGAGGCGCTCGGCTATACGCAGCCGGCCGTGTCACGGCAGATCGCCACGCTCGAAGCAGAGACGGGCTTGACGCTGGTCAGGCGGCTCCCGCAGGGTGCAGCGCTGACCGACGCGGGGCGCCTGCTCGTCAGCCGCTCAAATGCCATTCTCGCTCGGCTCGACGACGCCGAGGCCGAGCTGTGGGCGCTTCGGGGCCTCAGCGGCGGCCGACTCCGGTTGGCGTCGTTCGCCTCGGCCGCGTCTTCGGTGGTGCCGCCCGCGGTGGTGAAGTTCCGCCAGCGCTACCCCCAGGTCGAGCTCAGCGTCTCGATGGCGGAGCCGATCGATGCGCTCCCGCGACTGCGCTCCGGAGAGCTCGACATGGCGCTTTCACACGATCCGCTCTGGTCGCTCGACCGCTCGTCAGAGATCGAGCTGGTGCACCTGTTCGACGACCCGATGTACATCGCGATGCCGGCTGGGCACGCGCTCGCCGAGACCGAGCCGCTCTCGCTCGCGGCATTTTCCGACGAACAGTGGATGCTGAGCATGCTCGCGAGTTGCCCCGACGCGCGCCTCTTCCGGCGAGCCTGCGTGGAGGCCGGATTCGAGCCGCGGATCGCGCTCGAGAACGACGACTACAGCGCGGTGCTCGGGTTCGTGGCAGCCGGCCTCGGAGTCGCGCTCGTGCCCGAGATGGTCACTCGCGTCGTCCGGACAGACATCGTGATCCGGGCTCTCGAGCCCGCCCCACCGCCGCGGCCGATCAACGCAGCGATGCCGACCGACTACCGCACCGCCGCGGCGTCGGCGATGATCGAGGTGCTGCACGAGGTCGCCGACCAATGGGTGGCGGCAAGACCGCCGGTGCCTCCGCGGATCACGGCTCCGCGCCCGGTCAGCTTGGGTTCCAGATGATCTCCCAGAGGTGCCCGTCGGGGTCGCGGAAGTACCCCGAGTAAATGCCCCATGGACGCTCGTGCGGCGGATCGGTGAGCGTTGCACCGGCCGCCTCCGCCTGAGCCATCACCGCGTCGACCTCGTCCCTGTCGGCGACCAACTGGCCAATGCTGAATTCGCCGCTCTGCGCCGGGCCGGGCGGGACGTTCCCGTCCTTCGCGAGCTCGGTCCTCGGGTACAGAGAGAGGATCGATCCACCCTGCAATCTGAACATCGCGGTCGCGCCGGCGGGGGTCACCTCGTCACCGGCGAACTCCGTCCCGACGATCCCTGGCGACTGGAGTCCGAGGCCGTCGCGGTAGAAGTCAAGCGATCTCTGCAGGTCGCTGACCGCGAGCGTGATCACATCGACGCGTGGATCCATCTGATCTCCACCAGCATACGGCGATTCGGGATCGGGGGGTCTTGACTTTCCTGCTCGGAAAGTCTACGTTCCACTTTCCAACTAGGAAAGTGAGACGGACAGATGACCAGCACACCGATAACTCCAGACGAGGCCCAGGCGGCGCTACGGACCGCCGACCGCGGGCGCCGGCAGGTGATCGATCAGATCGACCTCCCGGCCTGGTACTGGTGGGGCCTCGCAATCGGCTGGATCGCGCTCGGCGTGATCGCAGACCTGAAGAACGGCTGGGCGACGACCGCGGCGTGCCTGGCGTTCGGAGCTGTGCACTCGGCCGTCGCGCCGAGGGTCATCGATGGTCGGCACGGAAGCGATCGCCTGCGCGTCGGGCGCGACGTGGTCGGCAGGCGAGTCACCATGCTCGTTCTCGGCGGTCTCGTCGCGCTCGCCGGTGTGACCGTGGGCGTGTCGCTCGCCTTGCACGCCGACGGCGCCCGCCATCCGACCACCGCCGCGAGCATCCTGGTGGCGGTGATCCTCGTGCTGGGCGGCCCCCGGCTGCTCGCGGAGGCCCGCAATCACCTCGCTCGCTCGGCCCGGTGATGGTCACGCCACAATTTGACGAGTTGATCCACCCGAGCACCCGCCTGTCGATCGTGTCGTTGCTCGCCGCGGCCGACTGGATCGAGTTCTCGTTCATCCGCGATCAACTGGACCTGTCCGACTCGGCCTTGTCAAAGCAGCTCTCGACGCTCGAAGAGGCGGGCTACGTCAACCTCGAACACACCCTGGGCGAGCGCCGTCGCCGCGTCCGAGCTCGGCTCTCACCGCGCGGGAGGACCGCGTTTGACGGCCACATCGCTGCGCTGCAACAGATCGTCGGTGGCGCGCTCACCTGACGAGTCACGGCCCGGACTGACGGCCTAGTGGCCGTCTGCCCCGGTGACCACCGCGCGTCTGGGATCGAGCAGTCCGCGCTCCTGCGCGATCCCGATCACTTTGGCCACACGCGCCAGCCGGCGGCCCTGAGCACTCGCAACCGCCACGGTGTCGGCGTCGAGCGGGCCGACCCGGGTCCCGCTGGTGTACGACGTGCCGTACGGATTGCCGCCGCCGTTGAACACCTCGCTGACGGTGTAGCCGAGCGGCAGCACGATCGAACCCCAGTGGTAGAAGGTGTTGTTGAGCGCGAGAATCGTCGATTCCTGGCCGCCGTGGGCGGTCTGCGAGGAGGTGAACGCGGTCACCACCTTGTTGACCAGCTTGCCCTGCTGCCACAGCTCCCCGGCCTCGTCAAGGAACATCTTCAGCTGCGCGGCCACGTTGCCGAATCGGGTCGGTGTGCCGAACGCGACCCCATCGGCCCATTCCAGATCGGCCAGTGTCGCCGTCGGCTCGGCGCTGATCTCGGAGCGATGCCGCCCCCACGCCTGGTTCTGCGAGATCAGCATCTCCGGGGCCAGCTCCTCGACCGGTCGCACCCGTACCTCGGCGCGCTCGACCTCAGCCCCCTGCGCCACCGCCTTGGCCAACGCGTGCACGTGGCCGGTCGCGCTGTAATACGCCACCAGCACCCGAGCCGGGCGGTCGAACGGGTCGGCCATCACGCAAAGCCTAAGACGGGGCCGGCCAGGCGAGCAGCACCCCGTCGCCGACCGTCAGCAGCACGTTGTGCAGCCGGTCATCCTCCTGCACCCGGCGGGCGAAGTCGAGCATCCCCGAGGTCCCGTCATCGTCCCTCGCAGGCGGGAGTGCCGCGCCGGCCCGGAAGACGTTGTCCGCGACGACGATGCCGCGCGCCGCGAGCTTGGGCAGCACCAGGTCGAGATAGTGCGGGTAGTCGGCCTTCCAAGCGTCGATCCACACGAGGTCGAATGGTCCCGCCAGGCTTGGGAGCGTTTGGCGCGCATCGCCCTCGATCAGTTCGATCCGGTCGGCCATCCCGCTGGCGGCGATGTGACGCCGGGCGACCGCCGCGTGCTCAGCGTCGAGCTCGAGGGTCACGACCCGGCCACCGCTCGGCAGTGCGGCGGCCATCGCCAACGTACCCACGCCCGTAAACGTTCCGAGCTCGAGGACCATGCGGGCGCCCGAGACGACGATCAGCGCCTCCAGCAATCGCGCCTCGGGCACGCCGGCCATCATGCCCGGGGACGACGTATTGGCGCGAGTCCACTCGGATGCCGCCGCCAGCGCCCCCACGAAGGGGGTTGTGTGCGCCGCCGCGAAGTCCTCAGCCGCCGCCGAGATCAGCTCATCCATCCACGACAGCCTATTCCGGGCGCGAGACGCCCGCCTCGTCGAAGCGACTCATCTCTGCGTGGACGCGCGCGACCAGTCCGATCAGCGGAACCGCGAGCGCGGCACCGCTGGCCTCGCCGAGCCGGAGGCGCTGGTCCAGCAGCGGCTCGAGTCCGAGCTCGGTCAGGACGCGGGCGTGGGCAGGCTCGGCCGAACGGTGGCCCGCGATCAGGTAGTCGCGCAGCGCCGGCTCGAGCCGGCATGCCGCGAGCGCCGCGACCCCGACCGCGAAGCCGTCGAGCAGGACCAGACGGCGCTTCGCCGCCGCGGCGAGCATCGCTCCGACGAGGCCGCCGAGCTCGAATCCGCCCAGCGCGGCCAGGCAACCGAGCGCGTCGCCGGCGTCGGGGTGGTTGGCGGCGAGCGCCGCCGCGACAACCGCGCGTTTGCGCTGCACGCCCTCCGCGTCGAGGCCCGTTCCACGGCCGCAGACGTCCTCGGGGGACAGGCCGGTCAGCGCCGCAAGCAGGGCCGCGGCCACCGTGGTGTTGCCGATCCCGATCTCGCCGAGCACCAGCAGCTCGTTCGCGCCGGCGAGCTCGAGTCCGAGCCGGTGACCGACCTCAACCGCCGCCTGGAGCTGTGAGCTGGTCAGCGCCGGCCCCGCGGTCGAGTCGGCGCTGCCGGCCGCCAGGCGATGATCGCGAACACCTGGCGGATGCGGTCCGCGCAGGCCGAGATCCGCGACCACCAGCTCGGCGCCGAGCGCCCGCGCGAGCACCCCGATCGCGCTCTCGCCGCGGGCGGCGGCGCCGGCGACCTGACCGCTGACCCGCGTCGGGTACAGACTGACCCGGTGGGCGGCGACCCCGTGATCGGCGGCCAGCACGAGGATCGCCGTCGATGGCGCCCCGACTGGCGGGGCCCCGGCGGCGGCCGCCCAGCGTTCCAGCAGCGTCTCGAGCGCGCCGAGGCTTCCGAGCGGCTTGACGAGCTCGTCGCTCGCGTCGCGGACGCGGACCGCGGCGGCGCTGTCGCCGGGGGCGACGTTCGCCAGCTCGCGCCACCAGACCGGCGGTGCCGCTGCCCGCTCGGGACTCGCCGCGCTCCCGCGTCCGCCGGCAGCGACCCCTGCCTCGGACGACGTGGAGACCGCGCCGTCTTGCGGCTGGGACTTCGCGGCTCCCCAGCGTTCGGCGAACAGATGCCGGTCGAGCCGATTTCTGCTCCCCCAACCCTGGACCTCGAGACCCGGGCGCGAGTGCCGTTCGTCGGGATAGCCGATGCACAGCCAGGCGACCGGCACCACGTGCGACGGAATCCCGAGCAGATCCCGAAGGTCGTCCTCGCGATAGAACGACACCCAGCCGACTCCGACCCCCTCGGCGCGTGCCGCAAGCCAGAGGTTTTCGATCGCCAGGCAGGTGCTGTACAGATCGGCGTCGTGGATCGTGTGGCGACCGAGGATCTCCTTCCCCGGCTGGCGATCGCAGCAGACGACGACGCTGACCGGCGCCTCGCGGATCCCCTCGAGCTTGAGGTCCAGATACTGGCGGGCGCGATCGTCGAGATGCTCGCTTTGGATCAGCCGCTCGCGGGCGGCGAGCCCCTGCATCGCTGCCTTGGTCGCCGCCTCGCGTACCACGACGAACCGCCACGGCTGCATCAGTCCAACCGACGGCGCTCTGTGAGCCGCCTCCAGTAGCCGCGCGAGCAGCTCGTCGCCGATCGAGTCGGGGCGGAAGCGGCGCACGTCCCGCCGCTCGGCTATCGCCCGGAACACGCCCCGGCGCTCGGCCTCACCGAATCGCAGCGCCGACGGGTCGCGGCTGCGTTCGGACGCGCGCGAGTCGTCGAAGTCGGGTGGCAGCCTCGGGCGCTCGAGGCTCATCGACGCCCGGCCATCAGCAACAGCGCCGTCTCGGTGAGCTCGAGGCTCGCGCCGAGCGCGTCACCTGTCACTCCACCAAGCCAGCGGTTCAGGACAACCGCGGCAGCCGACGTCAGCCCGGCGGTCGCGGCCGCCAGTCGCACGCCGTCCCGCCCGAGCGCGGCGATCGCGACGACCAGCGCGATCACTGCCGCGGCGGTGGCCCGCGAGCCACCGCCGCGGGAAAGCGCGGCCGCTGTCCCATCGCTTCGCGCGTACGGCAGCGCGGCTGCCAGCAGTACGGGGGTCGTGCGCGACAGGGCGCCGACCGCCAGCCCGACCCGAACAGCGTGCGGTTGATCTGCGACCGCGGCCAGGGCGGAACGTTTCAGCAGCAGGTCACAGACGATCGCGGTCGCGCCGAAGGCACCGACCCTGGGGTCCCGCATGATCTCGAGCGCTCGCTCGCGGCTGCCCGCGCCGCCCGCATCGGCGACGTCGGCGAGCGCGTCGAGATGCAGCGCGCCGGTCGCGAGCGCGCCCGCCACCACCGCGGCGTCAGGGCCCGCCTGGTCGGCCAGCGCCGCGACACTCGAACCGATCGCTGCGCCGACGAGCGGGAAGTAGGCGCCGGCGCGCTCGACGTCTGCGCGACCCAGCGCGAGCCGGCCCGCGACCGGCAGCCGAGTCAGGAAGGTGACCGCTGCAAGGGTCGCCCGGAGCTCCCGCGTCACCCTATCTAATTCCCCCACGGACCCTCAACCCCTCGATCACGGGCTCGGGGCTGGTCAGTGGCAGCAAGCGGCCGGCAACGAGCAGATAGGCGTCGTCGGCCGCCACGGCCCACGTGGCGTTGACCGAGCCAAGGAGGTCGCGATATCGCCGCGCCAGCGCGTTGTCGGGGACGATCCCCATCCCGACCTCGTTGCTGACCGCGATCGTCAGTCCGCCGCGCCGGCGAACCCGGTCGGCGAGTGTGGCGGCACGCTCGAGGATCCGGTCGGAATCGGGATCGGTCAGCAGCAGGTTCGAGACCCAGACCGTCAGGCAGTCGATGATCGCAGTCGTCTCGTCCGGGACGGAATCGATGGCCGACTCGAGCTCGAGCGCGGCCTCGATCGTCTCCCAATCGGGGCGTTCGCGACGGTGCTGCTCGATCCGCGCCGCCATCTCATCGTCCAGCGCTTCGGCCGTCGCGATCATGACAACCGAGGCGGAGCGCGCCTGCGCGAGCCGCACGGCCAGAACCGACTTGCCGCTCCGGGCGCCACCGCACAGGAAGACGAGCGGCATCTACGCGAGCACCTCTGCCAGCGCCGTGAGGAGACGCTCGTTGTCGGGGATCCGCCGAACCGCGATCCGGATGTGTCGGTCATCGAGCCCCGGGAACGACGCAGCCGGACGTACCGCGATCCCGTGGCCAAGCAGCCCGTCGGTGAGCGCCGGGCCGTCCGGGACTCGGAGCAGGAGGAAGTTCGCCGCCCCCTGCCAGGTCGTGACGTCCGCGCGGACGCGGAGCGCGGCGGTCAGCCGGTCGCGACAAGTAGCGACCTGGGTCGCGGCCACGGACGGCGTCCGTTGGTCGCAAGCCGCCAGGGCTAGCACACGACACGCGACCGCATTGACGCTCCATGGCTGGCGCTGCCGCTCGAGGTGGCTGACGGTCTTGGGGTCGGCCAGCAGATAGCCGGCGCGGATGCCGGCCAGCCCATATAGCTTGGTCAGGCTGCGAACGACGATCAGTCCCGGACGCTCACGATCGCCGGCGAGGGACTCCGACTCGCCCGGAACGAAGTCGATGAACGACTCGTCGATAACAACCGGGCGGTCGGGACGGGCGAGATCGCGAAGAATCGCAGCCGGCGTCAGCGTGCCGGTCGGGTTGTTCGGGTTTCCGGCGACGATCAGATCCACATCCTCGGGGACTCGGTCGGGCGCCAGTGTCCAGTGTTCGCCGCAGAGCGGGACCCTGACGATTTCGGCACCCACCGCCCGCAGAGCCGCCTCGGGTTCCGTGAACCCGGGATGAACGCATGCGGCGCGGCGCGGGCGCATGGCGTGGGCGAGCAGCCAGAATGCTTCACAGGCGCCGTTGAGCAACAGCACTTCGTCCGATCGGCGGCCGTGCCGGGCGGCGATCGCCGCGCGGGCCGCGCGGCCATCGGGGTATCGCGCGCGGTCGGCGATTGCGCCTGCGAGCGCCTGCTCGAGCCAGTCGGGGTCCGCGTCCGGCCACAGGCAGGTGGCGAAGTCAAGTGCGCCCGCCGGCGCGAGCGCGTCGCCGTGCAGCCGCAGGCTCACCTCGCGATCCCTGAGGCGATCGCCGCGCACGCGGCCGCGGCCGTCACCTCGACGGCCCGGGCGAGCTTGACCGCCCGAACGACGTCCTCGACCCCCGGCGGCTGACCGGTGCCGAGCGTGGCCCGCCACTCGCTGCCGTGCCGGTAGTGGTTGAGCCCGCCGAGCCGCACCGACAGCGCGCCTGCGAAGGCTCCTTCGACAACGCCGGCGTTGGGACTCGGATGGGCGCGTCCGTCGACGAAGGCGCCGGTCCAGGCGCGCTGTGCACGGCCTCCGACCAGGGGGGCCAGCAGCGCAGTGATCGCCGCCGCCGCCCGCGCGGGGGGCCAGTTGGCGAGGTCATCCGCACGGGCGGCCGCCCAGCCGAACTCCCGATGGTGGTCGCTCCGATGCCCGACCATCGCGTCGAGCGTGTTGATCGCCCGGTAAGCGGCGGCGCCGGGCGCCCCCAGCAGCGCCGCCCAGAAAAGCGGAGCAACCACGGCGTCGCTCGTATTCTCGGCGACCGACTCGACGGCTGCGCGGCACAGCTCGGGGCCGTCCAGCATCGTCGGGTCGCGCCCGACCAGCGTCGGCGCCAGCGCGCGCGCGGCAGCGAGATCGCCCGCTTCGACGTGGGCGGCGAGCCGGCTTGCGGCCCGATCCAGCGACCGTCCGCCGAGGGTCGTCCAGATCACGATGCTGCGAAATGCAAACCGCGCGTGGCGCCGCGGGACCAGCGTGCGGTCGACGGCGCGCGTCGCGACTGCCGTCGCCGCGATCATGATGCCCGCGAACAGCGCCCCGGCCCTACGGTTCGGACGCCAGCACCGCCGCTCGAGCGCAGTCGCCAGCAGGCCGAAGCCGGCCACCGGATGCCAGCGTGCGGGATCACCGAGCAGGCGATCGAGCATCCAGCCGGACGCGATCGCGAACGCCATCAGAAATCGAGCCCACGGCGAGCCTTGATCCCACGATCGTACGCGTGCTTGAGCTTGCGCATCTCCGTCACGGTATCGGCGATCTCGATCAGCTCGGCCGGCGCGTCGCGGCCGGTGACGACGATGTTGACCTGTTCGGGCCGACCGGTGATCGCGGCAATCACGTCCGCTGACGGTATCCATCCCCACCGCATCGGATAGGTGAGCTCGTCGAGGACGACGAGCTGATGCTCACCGGCGCCGATCGTCGCGGAGGCGAGCTCCCAGGCCGCGCGAGCGCGACCTTCGCTGCGGTCGAGGTCAGGTGACTCCCAGGTGAAGCCGTCGCCGCCCTTCAGCCAGTCGACGCCGAGCTCCTTGGCGATCCGTTCCTCGCCGACGACCCATTTATCGGACTTGATGAACTGGATCACGACGACGCGCCAGCGACGCGCCACCCCGCGCATCACGACGCCGAAGGCCGCAGTTGACTTGCCCTTGCCATCGCCCGTGTTGACCAGTACCAGCGAGCGCTGCCGCTGTTTCGGCGGCGAAGGTGGGCTGGCCGGCCTGACGCCCGGCGGACCCGGGGTCTCGCTCATCCGGCCGCTCCGGTCGCCAGCAATGCATCCAGGTCCAAGTGCGACTCGGCGGCATCCCCGAGCTCGTCCAGTGCCTGCTCGAGCGGTCGCGATGGCGCTCGCCCGAGCAACGCTCGGACGAGCGTGGGCGACTCGAACGCCCCGTGCAGATAGATCCCGAGGATCGGTCCGTCGGCGTAGCCGAGACCGTTGGGCAGAACCGGAGTCGCCGGGCGTGTCGTCTCGGTGCGACCGTGCCGGATCTCGTAGCCGCTGATCTCCAGACCGCTCAGCGCCGCCCACGGAGCCGCCAGCGGCGCGAAGGTGACGGTCGTGCGCTCAGTGCGTTTGCTCGGCTCGAACGCCGTGCGAAGGCCGAGCAGCCCCAGGCCGCCGATGGTCCCATCGGCGTCACCGTCGTTGTCGAGCCGATCGCCGAGCATCTGCATTCCGCCGCAGATACCCAGGACGGCCCGTCCGCGCGCGGCGCGACGGCGCACCTCCTCGGCGAGCCCGCTGCGGTAGAGCCAACCGAGGTCAGCAGCGACGTGTTTGGAGCCGGGCAAAACGACCAGCTCGGCATCCTCGAGCTCACTCGGCTCCCGCGCCCAGCGGAGTGCGCCGAGCGAATCCGTCAGCTGCCGCAAGCTCGCCGGGCCGGGATCGAGCAGCGACGGGTCGCCGCGGAATTTGTTGAGGACGAACCAGGCGATTCGCCGGCGCTCATCATCGAGCAGCAGCGCCCAGGTCCCGTATAGATGCGCGAACGCTCCGCCCCGGTCGATGTCGGCAACGAGCAAGACGCGGGCATCCGCGGCGGCGGCAGTCCGCATGTTCGCCAGGTCCGTATCCCGCAGGTTGATCTCCGCCGGACTTCCGGCACCCTCGATCAACACCAGCTCGTGCTCTTCGAGGAGCCCCTGGAGGGCGGCTGCCACCGGCGGCCAGAGGTGACATGAACGTTCGCGCCAGCACAGTTTCGACAGCCTCGAGTCGGGGCGCCCGAGCACCACGACCTGGCTGCGAGTATCGCCCTCCGGCTTGACCAGCACCGGGTTCATCCGCACATCCGGCTCGACGCCTGCGGCTACAGCCTGTAGGGACTGGGCTGTACCGATCTCGCCGCCGGCGACGACCCGGGCGTTGTTGGACATGTTCATCGCCTTGAACGGGACGACATCGACGCCGCGACGCCGCAGGGCCCGCGCAAGCGCCGTCGTCACGAGGCTCTTCCCGGCCGAGCTCGACACGCCCTGGACCATCACCGCAGTCATGACCGCCTGGGGAGGACGAAGATGTCGCCGTCGATGTGGAGGATCCGTACGTCGGCCTGATAGCAGCCGGCGATTGTTTCCTCGGTCAGGACCTCGTGGGGGATGCCGTCGGCAACGACGCGTCCGTTATCGAGCATGATCAGCCTGTCCGCGTACTGGCCGGCGAGGCTGAGGTCGTGCATGGCGCTGATCACGGTCAGGCCGCCTTCACGACGGAGTTCGTCGAGCAGTTCGAGCGCCTCCTGCTGGCGGCCGAGATCGAGCGCGCTTGTGGGCTCGTCCAGCAGCAGGATTGGGGCGTCCTGCGCGAGGGCGCGAGCGAGCACGACCCGCTGGCGCTCGCCTCCGCTCAGCGATCCGAGCGAGCGGTGGATGAATTGGGTCAGCGCGAGCCGATCGATCGCCTGCGCCGCCGCGAGCCCGTCGGCCTCGCGCTCAGCGCCGAGGTAGCCGATGTGCGGCGTCCGTCCGAGCAGCACATACTCGGCGACCGTCAGCGCGGGCGGCGTCTGGGGCAGTTGCGGCACCAGCGCGATGGTCTTGGCGAGTTCGCGTCGCTTGGTCAGCGGCTGCTCGCGCCCCTGCAATCGGATCGTGCCGGTCGCCGGCACCAGTCCGGCGAGCGCTCGCAACAGGCTTGTCTTGCCGGCGCCGTTCGGGCCGATCAGCGCCGCCCATTCCCCGTGCTCGAGGGCGATCGAAGCACGGTCGACGGCGACCGTGTCGCCGAGCCTGACCGACACCTCACGAGCGTCGACCGTGGTCCTCACAAGTCGACCCACCGACTGCGTCTGAGCACGACCGCGAAGAACGGCGCACCGAAGAAGGCCGTCACGACCCCGATCGGTAGCTCGGCCGGAGACAGCACCGTCCGCGCCAGTACATCGGTCAGTACCAGAAAGCCTGCGCCAACCATCAGGGAGAGCGGCACGATCGCCCGGTAGCTGGAGGAGACGAGCAGCCGGATCGTGTGCGGGACGATGATTCCGACGAACCCAATAAGCCCGCTGAACGCCACGGCCGCGGCCGTGCCGATCGTGGCGGCACCGACGATCGTCAGTCGCGCCCGCTGAACGTTGACTCCCAGGCTGGCCGCTTCCTCGTCACCGACGGTGAGCACATCCAGAATCCGCCGGTGCGCGACCAGAACGATTGTGCTCACCACGACCCACGGCGACGCCAGCAATACCTGGTGCCACGTGGAGCCGTCAAGTCCACCGAGAATCCACGCGTAGACCTGCTGCAGCGTCTCCGACTGCCGCTGCTGCAGGAATGTCTGGACGGCGGTCATGAAGGCGGCCACGGTCACGCCGGCGAGGATCAGCGCGCCCGTGCCTCCCTGGCGGGCGACCGATTTACCGAGGAGATAGGCGACCGTCACTCCGGCGATCCCGCCGACGAACGCGGCCAATGGCAGCAGTTCGCCTCCCGCGGCAGCCGGTAGGAACGCGATCACGATCGTCGCTCCGACGCCGGCGCCCTCCGAGACGCCGAGCAGGTAAGGATCGGCGAGCGGGTTGCGGAAGGTGCCCTGGTAGGCCGACCCGGCGACCGCCAGCATCGCCCCGACGAGCAGGCCCATCGCGACCCGGGGGGCGCGGATCTGCCAGACGATCGCGCTCTGAATCGATGTCAGCGGAGAGTGGATGCCCAGCAACGGAACGTGCGATAACGCCGCCCGGGAGATCGCGGAAGCGCTGATCGGGTAGGGGCCGATCCCCAACCCGACCAGCGTCGCCACAGTCACGAACACAAGCGCGCCGACTGCCCACAGCGGCGACAATCCGCGCGATCGAACCGCCGGCGGCGGCGCGATCGCGTCAGCGAGCTCGGCGGCCGTCGCCGCGTGCTCGCCGTGGACCGTCACTTTTGCGCCTCGACCTTCCGCACCTTGCGCGCCACGTCGGCCAGGAAGTCGACGATCCGCGGTCCCCACTCCGAGGCGATCGTGTCGTTCACCGCCAGTACATCGTGGTCTTTGACGGCGCTGATCTGGTTCCAGCCGGGTCGCTTCTCGATCGTGTTCACGGACTGACCGCAACAGACGGTGTCGGCCAGGACGATCACGTCAGGGTCCGCGGAGACGATGTATTCGCTCGAGAGCTGCGGGTACGCCGCCGTCTCCGGCGCCTTGTCGGCGATGTTCCTGAGGCCCAGCAGCGAGTAGATCTGACCCACGAACGTCCTCGAACTGGCGGAGTAGAAGCTCTGGTCCAGCTCGTGATAGACGGTGATCGGCGGTTTGGTTCGCTTCACCGACCGTATGATCGTCGCGACCCGGTGCTTCAAGCGCTGCACCAGCCTGCCCGCGTGCGCGCCGTGGCCGGTGACGGCGCCGAGGTCCTGCATCTGTGCGAGGGCATCGTTCAGATTCTGCGGCGCCGGCAGGAGCAGCACGGGGATGTGCAGCGCGCCGAGCTGGGCGGCGATGTGGTGGATGTTGTCCGAGATCACGACCAGATCGGGTCGGTAAGTCGCGATCGCCTCGGCATTGGGGTCGAAGGCCGACAGCTTGGTGGTGGGCGCCGCTTTCGGATAGGTCGAGTACTCGTCCGCGGCGACCACCTGCTTGCCGGCGCCGACCGCGAAAAGATCCTCGGTCGACGCGTCGGTCATCGACACGACCCGCTCCGCGACCTTCGGCAGCGGCACGCCGTTGGACGACGTTCCAGCGGCCGCGCCGATGGCAGCGGCCGGGTGATCGGCAGCGGCCGAGCTGGACGCCCACAGGCAAATTGCCACTGCCGCGAGCGCCATCGCAGGCAGCCATCTGCGGCGGTGGTGCCGGGGCGAGGGGGGCGGGTGGGCGGGCCCGATCTTGTGCATGTGATACCTCCGCGATAGTGCGAAGGGAGGTGGCTCGCCGGCAGCACCGCCGGACGATCCGCCCTTCCTCCGAGGGCTTGTCGTCACGGTGTCTTCAGTCGACCTGGCTCATCCCCACGGCGGGGGCATCACAGTTGCGGGACAGCGCCGGATTCACACCGGCCTTCGCTGATCGACACCGGTCGGGGATATGTGCCCGACGCTCGGCAGTCTACGCGCCGGCCCGCAACTCCGGCCACTGGGGCACCCCTTGCGCTCGCCGGCGCGACCGGCTTCGCGCTTGGCTAATCGAGCAGCTCGTAGGAGGGAATCGTCAGGAACGGAACAAAGTCCTCGGCAAGCGTGACCCGCTCGAAGATCCGGCGAGTTTCCTCGGGCCGGCCCTTTTCCCAGGTCGCTTCCCCCACCTCGCCGCGGATCCGCTCCAGCTCCTGGTCGAGCAGCATCGAGACCAGGTCGCGCGTGACCGTCCGGCCGTCCTGCAGTTGCGCGCGGTGGTGGATCCACTGCCAGATCTGTGAGCGCGCGATCTCGGCGGTCGCGGCGTCCTCCATGAGGTTGTTGATCCCCGCGGCGCCGCGCCCTCCTAGCCAGAACGAGATGTACTGAAAGCCGACCGAAATGTTGCCGCGCAAGCCAGCCTCCGTGAGCGCGCCGGGCGTCGAGGCGACGTCGAGCAGGTCGGCCGCCGTGGTCGAGACGTCGTCGCGCTGGAGTTCGATCTGGTTTGGCCGGTCGCCGAGCCTGGCATCGAAGGCCGCGGTGGCGACCGCGACGACGTCGGGGTGAGCGACCCAGGTGCCGTCAAACCCGAGGCCTGCCTCGCGTTCCTTGTCGGCGCGGACGGCCTCGATCGCGCGCTCGTTGGCTTCCGGGTCGGTGCGCGACGGGATCAGCGCCGCCATGCCCCCCATCGCGAAGGCCCCACGCCGGTGGCAGCTCTTCACCAGCAACTCCGCGTAGGCGGACATGAACGGGACGGTCATCTTGACGTCGTTGCGGTCGGGAAGCACGAACTCGGGGCGCTCGCGGAAGGTCTTGATCGTCGAGAATATGTAGTCCCAGCGTCCCGCGTTGAGACCGTACGAATGGTCGCGCAACTCGTAGAGGATCTCGTCCATCTGGAAGGCGGCCGGCAGGGTCTCGATCAGAACGGTCGCTCGAAAGGTGCCCTGCGGGAGCCCGAGCGCGCGCTCGGCGGCGACGAGCACGTCGTTCCAGAGTCGTGCCTCGAGGTGATGCTCGAGCTTGGGTAGATACAGGTAGGTGCCGGACCCCGCGTCGAGGAGACGCCTCGCGCAGTGGAACGCGAACAGCCCGAAGTCCATCAGCGCCCCGGCCAGCGGCGCCTCGTCAAACCGGAGGTGCTTTTCGTCGAGATGCAATCCGCGGGGTCGAACGAGAAGCGTCGCGGTGCGTTCGTTCAGCTCGTAGTGGCGACCATCGGAGCTCTCGTAGGCGATCGTGCGCTCGACGGCGTCGATCAGATTGAGATGCCCCTCAACCTGGTTGGCCCAGGTCGGCGAATTCGCGTCTTCGAAGTCGGCCATGAACCCTCTCGCGCCCGAGTTGAGCGCGTTGATCACGAGCTTGCGGTCCGTCGGTCCGGTGATCTCGACGCGACGGTCGAGGTAGTCCTCGCGCGGCGGCGCGACCCGCCAGTCGCCCTCGCGAATTTCCCTGGTCTCGGCGGGGAAGTCGAGAGTCCCACCGTTCAGAAGCTCGGACTGACGCTCGTCGCGGGCGGCGAGCAGCTGCCGCCGGCGGTCCTTGAACTGCCGGTGCAATTGCTCGACGAACGCGAGCGCGTCCGAGGTCAGAACCTCGTCGCGTGCACGGTCGTCGAGTGCCACGTCGCTGAACGATGCGGTCATCAGGGCTGCTCCTTGGGGTCGGCGGCGAGGGTCTGCCTGTAGGCGCGGTCGAGAACCTGCACGGTGTGCAGGACGGGGAGATCACTGCGCTGGAACTTCAGATGGGTGCGGATCTGGGCGATGCAGCCGATGTTGCCGGCGGCGATCAGCTCGGCACCGGTGCCGCGCAGGTTGGCCGCTTTGCGCGCTCCGAGCGCTCGTGCGATCTCGGGCTTTTCGAGGTTGTAGGTCCCTGCCGATCCGCAGCAGAGCTCCCACTCCGCGGGAGTGACGATCTCGAGCCCCGGGATCGTCGCCAGGAGTGCGCGCGGGGCGTCGCGAACCCCTTGGGCGTGTGCGAGGTGGCAGGCGTCGTGGTAGGCGACGCGCACCCCTGTCGCCGGCGGCGGCGCCTCGCGAACGCCCAGCTCGTCCAAGAACGCCGCCACGTCGACGACCGCGTCGGCGAAGCGGCTGGCCTCGACCTGGTCAAGCTCGCCCCGGAAGAGCACGTCGTAGTCGTGCATCCCCGAGCCGCACCCCGCCGTGTTGGTGATGATCGCGTCCACAGCATCGACGGCAAAGGCCCCCAGGTTTCGGCGGGCGAGCGCCCGGGCACGGTCGGCCTGGCCGCTGTGCAGGGCGAGCGCCCCGCAGCAACCCTGATCGGGGGGAACCACGGTCTCGACTCCGTTGCGCGCCAGGACGCGCAGCGTCGCCCACCCGATTTCCGGATCGAGTGCCTGCTGCACGCAGCCGGCGAGCAGCGCGACGCGCGCCCGTCGCGGCCCCTCGGCGGGATGAAAGCGCGGCAACGGACGTGGCGCCGGAAGGGGCTGGTCCGGCAACGCGTCGAGCATCGCCCGGAGCGCGTCGGGCAGCGCCCGCCGAAACCGCGGCCGCCGGGTCAGTTGCCTGGCGACGGCCCCCAGGCGAGCGGCGAGCCGAAACCTCGCCGGGTACGGAAGCGTCGTCTGGACGAGCAGGCGCTGGAGGCGGTCGAACGGGTCGCGGCGACGTCGCGGCTCGGAGTAGGCGCGAAACGAGTTGATCAGGTCCCCGTATTGAACGCCCGAGGGACAGGCCGTCACGCACGCCTGGCAGGAGAGGCAGTTGTCGAGGTACGGAGTCGCATCGTCGAGCTCGAGCGCGCCCTCGAGCACCCCCTTGGCGAGCAGGATCCGGCCGCGCGGCGAGTCCATCTCCTCGCCGAGCGTCACGTAGGTCGGGCAGGTCGGCAGGCAGAAGCCGCAGTGCACGCACGCCTCGACGGCGGTGGCGATCGGCTCTACCGCAGGTCCGAGGTCGTCAACGGGGATCGCGTGGCGCATGGTCAGGTGAGTTGCATCGTAAGCCGGTTATAGCCGGCTTACGATGCAACGCTCGAGCTCGAGGAACCGGGAACGAGGGTCGATCGCCGCCGCGACCCGCGCCCCAAACGCCCCGCCCGTCGGCGGGCCCAAGAACGGACGGTCAACCGTCCCCCGCAGCACGACACCCGGCATCCGCAGATTCGTCAACACCGCGTCGAGTGCATCGAGCCGGTCGATCGGACAGACGATCCACCCGGTCGTACACGCGATCGCGTGCCGCACCTGAACGCCTTCCAGGGCGGCGACCGCACGATCGAGCTCTCTGGCACGACTCATCGAGAGTCCGGCCCGGACGAGCGCGCTCTCCGGCGGGACCCAGCCGAACTCGGCGGCGTCGCGCCACAGCTGTCGCTCCCCATCGCCGGTGTGCACCCTGTACGGCGCATCGATCGAGCCGACGAGCCGGTCCGCGCGCGCCGCCAGCAGCTCGGGCAACCCCCCGAGGCGCGCGAGCAAGCTCCCGTCCGGGAGGACGTCGAGGGCATCGAGATTGATCGGTCCGCGCGCGAGCGCTGAAGCCGCGTCTAGCGCGGCACCGGTGTCGTTCAGCACCAGCTCGGCCGTGGTCGTCGCCTGCGGCCGCGGGAACACCTTCACACAAGCCTGTGTGATCACGCCGAGACGGCCGATCGAACCGACCATCAGTTTCGGGAAATCGAACCCGGCGGCGTTCTTGACCACCCGGCCGCCGCCACCGACGATCCGGCCCGTGCCGTCGACGAACCTCACGCCGATCACGAAGTCGCGCACGCCGCCGTGACGCAGCGCGCCCGCACCCGAGACGCCGGCCGCGATGACGCCGCCGAGGGTCGCTCCGGCACGCGCGAGCGGCGGATCGAACGGGAGGTACTGGTCGTGCTCGGCCAGCGTCTGCGCGATCTCGGACACGGGTGTCGCGGACAGCGCGGTGAGAGTGAGCTCGGCGGGGTCGTACTCGAGGATGCCGCGTAACCCCGACACGTCGAGGAGCTCGACATCGCCGCGGTTGGTCGCTGACAGCGCCGGTTTCGTGCCGCCGCCGACCGGCAGCAGGCGCATGCCCGCCGGCAGTTCCCGGACGGCGTCGCAGATCTCCTCGGGCGAACGGGTCAGGACGCTCATGCGCTCGGCTCGAGCATCTTGCCGCGGTTGGCGAGCTCGGCCGGATCGACCGAACGCCGCACCCGGCGCATCAGCTCGATGTCGTCCTCGGAGAACATCAACGGCAGAAAGGCGCGTTTCTCGAGTCCGACGCCGTGCTCGCCGGTGATCGAGCCACCGAGCGAGATGCAGAGCCGCAATATCTCGCCGGCCAGGTCGTGCGCTCGCTCCATGGCCCCGCGGTCCCGGCCGTCGTAGAGGATCAGCGGGTGCAGGTTTCCGTCCCCGGCGTGGAACACGTTCGCGACGCGGATCCCGGCCTCCGCGCTCATCCGGTCGATCTCGGCCAGCGCCTCCCCGAGGCGCGTGCGCGGCACGACTCCGTCCTGCACCAGGAAGTCCGGCGACAACCAGCCAACAGCCGAGAACGCGCTCTTGCGCCCCTTCCAGATCAGCGCGCGCTCATCCGGATCCTCTGTCGAGCGGATCGCGGTCGCGCCGGACTCCCGCAGCAGCTCCTCGAGCCGGGTGGCGTCGGCCTCGACGACTCCGCGCTCGCCCTCGAGTTCCACGATCAGGAGCGCTCCGCACGGCGGGTAGTCCGGTTTCACCGATGCCTCGGCGGCCTCGATCGCCAGGGCGTCCATGATCTCGATCGCCACCGGCAAGAGGCCGGCCTTGACGATCTGGGCGACGGCGTCCCCAGCGGCCGGCAGGCTCGGATACGCCGCCAGCGCGGTGCGTGTCGCCTCGGGGATCGGGATCAGCCGCAGCGTCACCTCGACCGCGATCCCGAACAGTCCCTCCGATCCGCAGAACATCCCGGCCCAATCCGGACCGACGTCCTCCGCGTGATCGCTCCCCAACTCCACCAGCTCGCCGTCAGGCAGAACCACCTTCATCCCAAGCACGTGATTGCTCGTCATCCCGTGTTTGAGGCAGTGCGCGCCACCCGAGTTGAAGGCGACGTTGCCCCCGATCGAGCAGACCGACTGACTGGAAGGATCGGGTGCGTAGAGCAGGCCGTACGGCGCCGCGGCGGCGCTCACCCGGGCATTCATCACCCCCGGCTCAACGACCGCGATTCGATCGTCAGGATCGATCCTGACGATCCGGTTCAGCCGGTTCAGCGCGATCACGATGCCATCGGCGATCGGAACCGAACCGCCGGACAGCGAGGTGCCGCTGCCGCGCGCGACAAATGGGACCCCGGCGGCGTCGCAGGCCCTGACCGCGGCGACGACATCATCGACTGACTCCGCGACGACGACAGCCAACGGGAGCTCGCTGAACACCGTCAGGCCATCTGAGCAGAACACTGCCAACTGGGCCGGCTCGGTCAGCAGGCGGTCTCCGAGGCCGGCGTCTCGCAGCGCTTGGCGCGCCGGCTGAGCCCGAAAGCCAGCCGGCGCAGCGATCCCTCCTCGTCTAACCACTTCCGTCACGGTTGGTGATTCTCGGCCAAGCGTCGCTTTGGCCCCCGGGCGAGACTCGTCAGGATCAGTAAGCCGCGGTCGGCTGCGCTTATCGCCATCTTCATCGGGACCGAGGCCATGGCGGCGCCCGTCGTCGAGCCTCGGCCCGCAAAACGATACATCCCCGGGTCGGGGCCTCAGTTCGCTCGAGCTCAGGCCTCGAACCTTGCCGAGCGAGGCGCCTTCGTATGCTGCTGAATCGTGCGCCTCCAGCAATTCACCGAACGCGGTCCGGCTCGGCTTGACACCGACACCGCGTCAGCGCCCGCCCTGCGGCTCGAGCAGCTCGTCAAGCGCTACCCCACCGGAACCGAGGCGCTCAAGGGCGTCTCGCTGACGATCGAACAGGGCGATTTCTTCGGGCTGCTCGGGCCGAACGGCGCCGGCAAGTCCACGTTGATCCACTGTGCGACGGGGCTGGCGCGGCCGACCTCCGGAAGCGTCGAGATCTTCGGGCACGACGCGGTCAACAACTATCGCCAGGCGCGTCAGGCGATCGGCTTGGCACCGCAGGAGATCAATCTCGACCAGTTTCTGACGGTCGAGGAGACGCTGGACTATCACGGCGGCTATTTCGGGATGCCACGTGCAGATCGCCGCGAGCGGGCCGCCGAACTGCTCGAGGCGTTCTCGCTCACCGACAAGCGCAACGAGCGCACGCGCTTTCTGTCCGGCGGGATGAAACGGCGGATCACGCTCGCGCGAGCGCTGATGCACCGGCCCCGGCTGCTGATTCTCGACGAGCCGACCGCGGGGGTCGACGTCGAGCTGCGCCTCGAGCTCTGGCACTACATCCGCCGGACCAACGAGCTTGGGACCACGATCCTGCTCACGACCCACTACCTCGAGGAGGCCGAGCAGCTCTGCAATCGGATCGCCTTCATCAACCATGGTGAGGTCGTCGCGACGGGCACGAGCGATTCGCTCGCGACGACCTACGGGGTGAGCAGTCTCGAGGACGCATATCTGGAGCTGGTCGGCCGCCGGGAGCTCTCCCGTGCTCATGTGACCGCCGAGGTGTCGTGACCACCGGGCAGATCCGCGTGCTCGCGCTCGTTCGGCGCGAGGTCAATCGCTTCATGAAGATCAAGCGCCAGACCCTCGGCGCGCCGCTGCTCGAGACCTTCCTCTACGTCTCGATCTTCGGCGCGGCGCTGGGGTCGCGGATCCATCAGCTGCACGGGTTCCGCTACGTCGTGTTCGTCATCCCAGGCCTGGTGATGATGGCCTGGGCGATCAACGCCTTCGCCAACAACAGCTCGTCGATCCTCCAGCAGAAGTTTCAGCGAGCGATCGACGACCAGCTGTCCTCGCCGGCCTCACCCGGCGAATTGCTCCTCGGCTTTGCGTTCGGCGGGTTCCTGCGAGGGGCGATCGTCGCGACGATCACCTGGATCGTCGCGGCCGCCCTCGTCGGCCTGCCGCTCGCCGAGCCGCTGATCCTGATCCCATCGCTGCTGCTCGTCGGGATGTTCTTTGCCCAGGCCGGCGTGTTCGTCGGCGCCCGCGCGGAGAGCTTCGACGACGTCGCGCTCTACCAGCAGTTCGTCCTGCAACCGCTGATCTTCCTGGGCGGAGTGTTCTACTCGGCCTCACTCCTGCCCCAGCCGTTCGCGACGCTCACTCGTTTCAATCCCGTCTACTACATGATCGCGCTGGTGCGCTACGGCTTCCTCGGGTATCACGAGACGAGCATCGCCGTGTCGTTTGCAGCGTTGACGCTGGCCACTGCAGCACTCGTCGCGGTCAACTTCCGCATGTTCGATCGCGGGACGCAGTTGCGCTCCTGACGCGCTTTTCGGACAGCGAGCAGCCGAGATCACGTCGGCAGAGAACCGGCGACGCTCGTCGCCAACAGGTTCGTATGATCCGCGGCAATGGCGCGTCGACGGCTGGAAGGTCTGGAGCGCGTGTTGGGGGTCAACGCGCTGTTCGCGACGGCGTACGGAAACGTCGGAAGCTCCGTCTACTACGCGCTCGGGCTGGTCGCCTCCTACGCCCTCGGGCTGACCCCGGTCGTCTTCATCATCACCGGGATCTTCTTCGTCTTCACGGGTGCGACGTACGCGGAGGCGACGACGATGTACCCGGAGGCGGGGGGCTCGTCGAGCTTCGCGCGGCATGCGTTCAACGAGTTCTGGTCGTTCTTCGCCGCCTGGGCGCAGTTGCTCACCTACGTGGCGACGATCGCGATCTCGGCGTTCTTCGTGCCCCACTACCTCGGCGGGCTGTTCTGGCCGGCGCTGCGCCACTCGCCGGGAGACATCATCTTTGGCTGCGGCGTGATCGTGGTTCTGGGCGCGATCAACATCGTCGGCGTCCGCGAGTCCACCGGCGTGAACATCGTGCTCGCGGTCGTCGACTTCCTGACGCAGTTGCTACTGGTGATCATCGGGATCATCCTCGTGCTCTCGCCGTCGATCTTGGTCGACAACGTGCATTTCGGCGTCGCTCCGACCTGGAACAACCTGCTGATCGCGCTCCCGATCGGGATGCTCGCGTACACCGGCATCGAGACGGTCTCGAACATGAGCGAGGAGGCGCGGGACTTCGCGAGCACGGTCCCGGCCGCGATCAGCCGCGTGCGGATCGCGGTGTTCGCGATCTATTTCACGCTGCCGTCGGTCGCGCTCTCGGCGCTGCCGGTGTATCGCACGGCATCCGGTACCTATCAGACGAAACTGGGCGTTTCGGAGGAGAAGGGGGGCTTCGCCGGCGACCCAGTGCTGGGCGTGGTCAAGCAGCTCCATCTCGGTGTGGCGCAGCATGCAGCGGAGACCTACGTCGGCCTGCTCGCGGCCACGATCCTGTTCTTGGGCACCAACGCCGGGCTGATCGGCGTCTCGCGCCTGGTCTACTCGATGGGAGTCCACCGGCAGATGCCCGACGCTCTGCGCAGGTTGCACCCACGTTTCCGCACTCCCTGGATCGGAATACTCGTGTTCTGCGGGTTCGCGATCCTCGTCTGTCTGCCGGGCCAGGCCAATTTCCTGGGCAGCGTGTACTCGTTCGGCGCGCTCCTGTCGTGGACGATCGCGCACATGGCGGTCACACGATTACGCTTCAAGCTCCCCGATGCCGAGCGTCCTTACCGCGGCCCGGGGAACTGGCGCGTCGGCGGCGTCGATCTGCCGCTGTTCGCGATCGCCGGCGGGTCGTTCACGGCGATCGCGTTCGTCGTGATCGTCGTGCTGCACCCGGTCGTGGCCGTGGTCGGAGTCGGCTGGCTGGTCGTCGGCACGCTCATGTACGTGTGGTTTCGCCACCACCACGGCCTCGATCTCACCTCGACCCACAAGGTGGTCGTCGCGCATCCGGTCATCGACCGAGAGGTCGAATACGACTCCGTGCTGATCCCCGCGATCGATGGCCATTACGACGAGAACGTCCTGGCGACGGCTGCCAAGCTCGCCGCTCGTGGAAAGAGCGGCATCCATGTCCTGTCCCTGGTCACGGTCCCATCCGCGCTGCCGATCGACGCGCGCCTGCAGAAGGAGTTCATGCAGGCGGAATCGGTGATCAACCAGGCCCGGGTCCAGGGGGGCCGCCGAGTCTCCGGTCACGTCGAGCGGATTCGCGCGGGGCAGGCGGGACGTCGGATCATCCAGGCTGCCACCGAAACGCACGCGAGCGCAATCGTGATGCCGCTCCCGCATCGCGGCAACAGCGCGTCCCCCTTCGGGAAGACCATCGAGTCGGTGCTCGCCGACCGGCCGTGCCGGGTCATCCTCGAGTCGTCGCCGAACTAATGTCGTGGTGTCGCCGATCGCCCGGGTCGTCCCAGTAGAAAGCGGGGCGTCCGCGGCAAACCGAGGACGCCCCAGGTGCGTTGTCGTGTGTAGCTCGTATTACGCGGCGATCGCTGCGGCCTCGACCAGCTCGAGCACGACCGGCTGATCCTCACCGATCAGCGCCTCGACCTGCGTGCCGTCGGTCAGGGTGCCGTCGAGGATCGCCCGAGTCAGCTCCTTCTCGAGCGTCCTGCGCAAGTGCCGCTTCAGCGGCCGCGCACCAAACTCGGCGTCGAAGCCCTCGCGTGAGAGCCGTTCGATCAAATAATCTAAGTGAGTCCGACATAGATCTTACCGAAGTGCGCCCGTTGGCGCAAGAGCGTTCATGGCGATCTTCGTGTCCCGCGATCGAGGTCGGCGTTGTGCAGGGGCGCCATCGGCGGCTGTTCGCCGCCGTGCACCACGGCACGCCACGGGGCGTTCGCGTACGGCTACCGGGCGCCGCGTTCAATCAGTGGATCGTTGGTTGCGCCGATCCGGAGGCCGTGGTCACCCGCCTCGGTCCGGCTCAGGGCAACTGACGGCGCGGGCCCCAAACCGGCGGACCGTTTGATCCGGCGGCGTACTCTTCCAGCGGGACGAGATCGCGCGACCACCCGTCCAGCACAGGCGTGACGATTCGCCATGCCTCCTCGGCTTCGTCCGCGCGGATCGACAGGGCGCTGTTGCCGCCCAGCACGTCGAGCAGGATCCGACCGTACGCGGGTAGCTCTGGTGGCTCCATCTCGGCACTGAGCGTCAGGGGCGCCAGGTTCAGCTCCACCCCGGGCCCCCTGCCGGTCAGCTCGAGCTCCAACCCCTCTGGCTCCAGTCCGAAGCGCAGCCGGTTGGAGGCCGAGCGCCGAGATTGATTGAAGGGAAGATTCGGCACAGACCGGAAGTGCACGACCACTTCCTTGCGATCCGCTCCGATCGCTTTGCCGCTCCGCAACCGGAAGCTGGTGCCCGACCAGCGCCAGCTGGCGAGCTCCAGTGTCACCTCGGCGAATGTCTCCGTGCCATGAGCCGGCGCGACTCCGTCTTCCTCGATGTAGGCCGGGATGTCTCTTTCGCCAATGCGCCCGGCGCGATACCGAGCGCGACGCGTGCGGCTGACGACATCGTCGTCCTCGAACGGTCGCACGGAACGTAATACGTCTACCTTGCGGTCGCGCAGGTCTCGTTCCCCGATGGTGATCGGCGGCTCCATCGCGACCAGGCAGAGCACCTGCAGCAGATGGTTCTGCACCATATCCCTGAGCGCGCCGACCTGGTCGTAGTAGCCGGCCCTCCCCTCGAGTGCGAGCGACTCCTCCCAGATGATCTCGACCTCGTCGATCTGAGCGCTGTTCCAGATTGGCTCGAGCACGCGGTTGGCCAGTCGAGTTCCCAGTACGTTCTGGACGGTTGTCATCGCCAGGAAGTGATCGACGCGAAAAACGTGGCGTTCGTCCAGCAGCCCAGCGAGGAGGCGATTCAGCGCCCGGGCGCTCTCGAGGTCCTGGCCAAACGGTTTCTCGAGAACCACCTGGCTGTCGGAGGGGAGCCCCACCGCGTGCAGCGCCGACACAGCTGTCGGGAAGACACCCGGCGGGAGCGCGAGGTAGACCGCCACCGGGCCCTCGCCCGCCAGGCACGCGCTGACGCTGGCCGGATCGGCGAGATCGAGCCGCCGATAGCTCGACGATCTCACCACTCTCGCCGTCGCGTCCGCGGCCGAATCTGGCACTTCACGCGCCAGCCAGTCGGCTGCCCAGCGTCGGAACTGCTCGTCGCTCCAGTCTTCGCGGCTCGCACCGACGAGCTCGAACCCTTCGGGAAGGTGTCCACGCGCCTGTAGGGCAGCCAGCGCCGGAAGCAGGTAACGGCCCGTCAGGTCGCCCGTGCCGCCGAATATGACAAGGCGGTCGATCACCTCAGCTCACCACGGGTCCAGAGGACCGACGAGCGCCGACGTCGTCCCGTCGCCGATCAGCCCCATGTCCTCGAGCGCCAGGTAGTCATCGCGTCGGCGCACCGGGCGAAACGAAGGATCAGCATCGAACACTGTCGTTCCTGCGATTGTCGGAAGACGGTCGGCCGGGTCTTCGTCAGGCGCCGGGTGGACCGAAGTCTGCCACAGCGCTGCCCCGGCAGGCTGGTGGTCTCGCACCCAGGATCGCCAGACTTCTTGTCCGGCCGCAATCCAAGGTGCAAGCTGGTGCCATGAACAAGACATCCTTCATCGGCGACAAACCCGTCAACCGGCTCGGCTTCGGCGCGATGCAGCTCGCCGGTCCCGGCGTGTTTGGCCCGCCCCGCGACCCGAACGCCGCCCGCGCCGTGCTGCGCCGCGCGATCGAGCTTGGCGTCAATCACATCGATACCGCTCAGTACTACGGTCCGAACGTAGTAAACGACCTGATTCGGGAGGCTCTGCACCCGTATCCCGACGATCTCAAGCTGGTCACCAAGGTCGGCGGTCGCCGCGACGACCGGGGCGGGTGGCTGCCCGCTCAGAGTCCCTCCGAGTTGCGCGCCGGCGTCGAGGACAACCTTCGGTCTCTGCGGGTCGAACGGATGGACCTCGTGAACCTCCGGTTGATGGAAGGCGAAGCATCCAGCGACCTCCTGGCCGAGCAGCTCGGGACGCTCGAGGATCTCCGCGCCCAGGGCAAGCTCGACCTGATCGGCATCAGCGAGGCGAGTAGCGATTCAGTTCGCCGCGCGCTCGAGCTGGTCGACGTCGCTGAGGTCCAGAACTCCTACAGCGTCGCAAACCGGGCAGGTGAGGATGTGCTCGAGCTCTGCATGACACGAGAGATCGCTTTCGTCCCCTACTTCCCGCTCGGTTCGGCGTTTACGGGCGGCCCCAAACAGCTGGCGCAGGATCCCGTCATCGCAGCGGTGGCGGAGCGCCACCGCATCACGGTCACGCAGGTCGCGCTCTCGTGGCTGCTGTACCGCTACGAACGGATGCTGCTGATTCCGGGCACCAGCTCAGTGGAGCACCTGGAGGAGAACATGGACGCCGCCGACATCGAGCTCGCCGATCAGGACCTCGCGGAACTCGAAGGCGCTACTCATCTGGGAGATCCGGTTCCAGCCTCTGCCCACGATTGAGACGCGTCGTCTCAGAGGGTTGCGAGCGCGGCGCGAGTAGCGTCATCGGCGGGCGCGTAGATCGCCAGCCGCAGCTCCGGCTGACCGGTCGGCACGGTCTGGGAGTGGTGCAAACGCAGCGTGCCGAGGTGCGGATGCCGCATGACCTTGGTGCCCCGCTGAGCGTCGATCACCTCATGCTCGGTCCACCAGTCGCGGAATCGCGAGCTGCGCTCGCCGAGCTGGGCGAGGAACTCCTCGTACTCCTGCTCGCCCGCGTGCCGAGCGTACTCGGCACGAAACCGGGCCAGAGTGTTGCGGGCAGTTTCCTCTCGCTGGACCGTCATCCCTCCCTGGCCCGGATCGACGAGTAGCCACCACAACAGATACCGCCTGTCCGGAGCCAGATGGTCGGGGGAACCGAGGACCACCGACGCCGTCCGGTTCCAAGCCAGGATTTTCGTCATCGGTCCGAGCAGGTAGGCCGGGTGCGGGTGCATCGAGTTCACCAACGCGATCAGCTGCTCGACGTCGCCGACGAGCTGGTCCCGATCGCTCCCGGCCACATCGTCCGCGAGCGGGAGCTCCGTCCGTGCGAGGGCGAATAGCGTCCGGCGCTCGGCGGCGTGAAGCCGCAGCGCCCGGGCAAGTGCGTCGAGCACCTCCGGCGACGGGTTGATATCGCGCCCCTGCTCAAGCCACGTGTACCAAGAGACGCCGACCCCTGCCAAGGCGGCCAGCTCCTCGCGCCTCAGGCCAGGGGTACGGCGGCGCCCGCCGTCGTCCGGGAGTCCGACATCGGCCGGCGACAGCCGGGCCCGCCGCGAGCGCAAGAAAGCCCGCAGCTCGTCGCGCCGGGATGGTGACGAGGAGACCGCCATGGATCGACCCAGCGAATTTAGCTGGCTTCCGCATGGTGGCCTTGGGGAGGCGCGGCTTCATTTCCGAAGAATGTGCGTTGCAACCGGTTGCAAATCTTGCCCGGTTGGGTTAGGATTGCAACCGGTTGCAGATGGAGATCGAACGAGTCAAGACGATCGCCGACATCGCCCGTATCGCAGGCGTTTCGAAGGCGACCGTCTCACGCGCGCTCAACGACAGCTCGCTCGTCAGCGCCGTCACGCGCGAGCGCGTGTGGGCCATCGCGCGCGAGCACGGGTTCGAGATGAACGATTCGGCACGACGGCTGAGCCGGCGCCAGAGCAATGTGATCGCGCTCGTGACGTACGCCTACGCGGCCAGCGAGAAGCTGCCGGACGCGTTCGTCCTGGAGATCATGAGCGGCCTCACGGCCGGCCTGCACGCCGACGGCTATGACCTGCTCGTGATCCAAATCGTCTCGGGCGACACGAGTTGGATCGCCCGCTACCTCGACTCAGGGCGCGTGGACGGCTTCGTCCTGTTGGCCGCGAGCTGCACGGAGGATCATCTGAGAGCCCTCGAAAAGCGCGGCGCTCCGTTCGTCATCTGGGGAGTCGCATCCGATAGCCGCACCTACAGCAGCGTCAGCGGCGACAGTTTCGCCGGCGGACGGATGGCGACCGAGCGCCTCCTGCAAACCGGCCGCAACACGATCGCCTTCATCGGCGGCCCGATCACCGAACGCGAAGTGCAGGATCGCTACGGTGGATATGTCGCCGCACTCGACGCGGCCGGCATCGCGGTAGACGACGCTCTCGTCGCTTACGGGGACTACCGCGCCGAGTCGGGGGCGGCCAAGATTCACGAGCTGCTCGAGCGGCGGGACGAGATCGATTCGGTGTTCGTCTGCAGCGACGTGATGGCGTTGGCGGCAATCGAGGAACTTCGTGCCCACGGCCGCGACGTGCCACAGGATGTCGCGGTGGTGGGCTATGACGACGTTGCGATCGCGGCCCACAGTGACCCGCCGCTCACGACCGTGCGTCAGCCCGGCCCGCTCGCCGGGCGCCTGCTCGCGCAGAGCCTGATCCAGTACCTGCGCACCGGAGCCGTGACGCACGCCTCGATTCCGGCTGAGCTCGTCGTTCGAGGATCGGCCTGACTTTTGTTCCACTTTTTTGCAACCGGTTCCACCACCTCGGAAAGGAGGCGGCGATGATCCACCCACAACCAACCACGGTACTTCTGCTGCTGTCGGAGACGGCGCTGGCGGAGTTGGCGGGCAATCGAAGGCCGGACAACGCCGAACGAGTCATCCGCGCCTCGCGCGGGTCATCGACCGTGAGGCTGCTGGCGCGAACCGCTCGTGCGCTGCGGCCGTGGAGACAAAAGGGCGGCCCATCGGGGCTGCACCCCTCAAGCGGGCATGTGTGTCGCTCAGCGCCGGGACGCGTTCGACTCGTCGGTTACGGCGCGCGCGTGGACGACGCTCCCAGCCGAACCGCGCCTCGGTCCCGCCCGTACGACACGCGCCGGAACCAAGACCCGCATTCGTCCCGGCACCGGCACGCGCCGCGTAAGTGTTCGTAAGGGGTGCTCTTGCATCGATGCATCGCGCCCGTCGTTGTCGGAGTGCTCGCGCGCGATCGACTAGGCGCTTCGGACTGCCTTGGGTCGAGCCTCGCCGCCGGCCGGGGGTTTGTCGCAATCGTCGCCGACCCGCGTAGGATCGGTGTTCAGCAGAAAGGAGGCCGTCGATGCTGAGTTCCGCAGGTTCCACCTCTCGACACCCCTTGGTGCCGCCCTGGGCCACGCCGGCGCCGCGGCCCGAAGCGCAGGTCGCGACCGGGCCAGCGTGGCCGACCTACCGGGGAACCGCGCAACTCGTCGGAACAAGTACGAGCGGCGTGAGTGTCTATGTCGATCCGTCGCTTGGCCAATCCGCGCTACAGAACGCTCAGGATCTGCTGTCGGATGCCGATCGGGTCATGGAGGCGAACGACGCAATATTCGACATCGCCAGTCAGCCGGTCGACGTCATCGTGTTCGCGCTTGGCGGGCAGACCGACGGCACTGGAGGCGCTGATCACGGCGGCTGCACATTCACCAACGGCAACGCGATCGAGGTCGATGCCTCGTTCGGCAACTCGAACCGCGTCAGCGCGCTGTTCGAGGCCGAGTTGAGCGAGTGCGCGATGAACGGACAGTTGTGTGGCGAAAGCACCGGCGAGGCTCTGTCTCGGTGGTGCGCGGCCATTGTCGGCGGCAACGCGCTGGCGGATTTCGCCACCGCACCGCAATGGGCCCAGGACGGTATGCCGGACTGGGTCGACCAGACCGAGCCGACCGACCAGGACGCCGACAGCACCGGCTGCGGCATGGCGTTCCTCTCATGGGTCCTGAGTCAGGGGCAGAGCCTGGCCGATGTCGCACAGGCGATTGTCGCCCTCGGCGACAGCGGGACGCTTGCGCAGCTGTACGCCCAGCTGACGGGAAACCCGACCAGCAGCGCCTGGTCGAGTTTCACCGCAGCGATCGACGCGCTGCCCGGCGGCGTGACGAGCGACGACCCGTTCGACGCCCTGGGCACAATCGGAACGTCCCCGACGACCCCCGGCTGAGCGGGCGGCGCGTCAACCCGCACAGCCGTACGTCGGCTTGGGCGGCGGGCGCCAGCCAGGATTCTTATCTTCCGCGCCAATGGCCCGTTGCGTTCTACTGTCCGCGAGCGGCTGCTCTTAGCGCGTCGGCGACGCTCTCGTACTCGGGATGGGTATCTCCGGCGATGCGGGCGAGAAGCAGTCGGCGTTTGTGTGTCGGGCGGTCGTTGACGTTGATGAGGCGAACGTCGGGCGGCAGCGCCGGGATGAGGACGTCTGGAATGGTGGTGATCGCCGCTCCGCTGGCGACGAGTCGAAGCTTGGTCAGCCAGTCGCGGACGACGTACGGCGCATCGGGTTGTCCGACGGAGTCGGGCCATACGCCGAGAAGTCGCTCGTGTCGTTCGGAGCGGGCGATCACCCATCGCTCGCCCGCCAGCTCCGTGGTGGTCACCTGCGAGCGACCGGCCAGGCGATGGGTTGGTCCAACGGCGACGCGGAGCGGACCCTCGGCGAGAACCTCGGTCGCGAGTCCCTGCTCGCGATCATCGGGCGGTGTGTCGGCCGCGACATCGGCAAGTAGAGCGAGGTCTAAGCTTCCGGCGCGGAGCGACCGAATGAGCACCGCGCTGGTGCCTTCCCGCAGGGAGACTGCGATGTCGGGTTGGCTGCGGTCGAGGCGGGCGAGCGCGTCGGGCACGATGCCGGCGGCCGCGCTCGCGAACGCCCCGAGTCGCACGGTTCGGATCTGGGTGGTGGGGCGGCTGTCGAGTTCGCGCTTTGCGTTCTCGATCGCGTCCAGGGCGGTGGTGGCATGCCTGAGCAGAATCTCTCCCGCACGAGTGAGCCGTGCCCCCCTGGTCGTACGAACTGCGAGTGCGTGCCCAGCCGTCGCTTCCAGCAGTGCCATGCGCTTGGAGATCGCGGACTGCGTGTAGCCAAGCTCGGTTGCGGCTGACGTGAACGAGCCATGCTCGGCGACCGCGCGCAGGACAGCGAGATCGGTGGTCGTGAAACTCGTAGCCGGAGCGGATGGCATTCCGTTCAAGCATGGCACGCAGTCGTGATCATCGTTGGCGGAATGGACGGAGTCGACGTACGCTGCACGCATGTTCACCGCTGAGATCGAGGTTCCGACGCTTGACGGGCTCGCGATGCCTGCCTACCTAGCCCGTCCCGACGACGGTGGTCCGTGGCCGGCCGCGGTGGTTCTCGGTGAGCTGTTCGGACTCACTGACGTGCAGCGCGATGCTGCCGAGCGGGTCGCCGACATGGGGTATGTCGTCGTCGCCCCGCACGTTCTGCACCGTCGAGCATCGTCTGCTCCGCTGCCCGAGGACGACGCGGGACGCCGGCAGGGCCTTGAACTGATCGCCGAGCTGTCGCGTCTGGAGTTGCTCAGCGACGTGCGCGACGCCCTGGACACCGCCAGCGCCCGGTCTAACGTCCTAACGGACATCACGCCGGTGGCGGTCGGCATGTCGTTCGGCGGTCATATCGCGGTTCTGGCGGCAGCCCGACTCGGTCTGCGTGCGTGTGTTGCGATGTACGCAGGCTGGCTGGCCGACACCGGCATCGCCGCCTCGCAACCGGAACCTACCGGCAGCCTCCCAATCACCGGTCGGCTTCTCATCCTCGCCGGCGAGGCGGACCCGATGGTTCCCGCCTCTGACCTCGATGCCATCCGTGCTTGGCATCCCGACGCCGAGATCGTCACCTATCCCGGTGTCGGCCATCGCTTCTGCTCGAGAGATCGCCCCGGCTACGACGCCAGCGCAGCAACAGACGCGTGGGCACGCACGCGCACCTTCCTCAGCCATGAAGCCAACGCCTGAGCGATGACCATCGCCAAGCTCTGAGTCGCAAACCTGGCGGCAGTCGGCCCCCCCGAAGCCGTCTCACGTGAGAACATCCCGCAGCGGACTAACATTGTCGCTATGGCAACAAGTGCTCCCCCTGCACCACTGGTCTCGGACCTGTGCTGGTTGCTCGGCCGAGCCAGCCACGCGCTGACGACGGAGTTGACCGCGGCGCTGGAGAAGAAGGGCATGTCCCCGCGTGCTCATAGCGTGCTGGCGACGGCGATGACCGGTGAGTACACGCAGGGCGAGGTGGCGCGAGCCGTGGGCCTTGACAAGACCACGATGGTGGTCACGCTGGACGAGCTGGAGTCCTCGGGCCTGGCCGAACGGCGCCCCTCGCCGGGCGACCGGCGCGTTCGCGTGATTGCGGTGACGCCGACCGGCAGGCGCAAGGTGCGCGAGGCTGAGGCGGTCATGGACCGCGTACGTGAGGATGTGCTGTCGAGCCTCAGCGTCGGCGAGCGCGACGTGTTCCTGCGGGCGCTCGGCACCCTGGCATGCGGTCGGCTCTCAGAGCCGGTGGTGTGCGAGCACGCCGTGCGCCGGCGGGCGTAAGGCCGACTCTCCTACAAGGTAAGGCTCGCAGCGGGCACGCCCGCGGCGATCTGCTGATGTGCGAAGGCGGGTCGTAGTCGACCCTCAACCTGCGTGCTCGGACGCCACGGACCGGCGCGGTTGCGCTCGGTTAGTTCTGGTGCCAGCCGCAATGCATCGCGGCACTAGGCATACAAGGGTCGTTCACAACGAGATCGTCCCGTAATAGACGATCTGGTAACGTCCTTTCTTCAGCGACGAACGGGAGACAGTTGATGAGTGCTTATAACCACAAGGCCTCGGTGAGCCAACTGCCGGGCGCGGATCGCAGCCGGTGGATCGCGCTGGTGGCGCTGTGCGCCGGCTTTCTGATGATCATCCTGGACCAGACGATCGTGAACGTGGCGCTGCCCTCGATCCAGAATGACCTTCACTTCTCGCAGTCGAGCCTGGCGTGGGTGGTGAATGCGTACCTGATCGCTTTCGGCGGCTTGCTGCTGCTGGTGGGGCGGCTCGGTGACCTGATCGGGCGTCGGCGGATCTTCCTGTCGGGCCTGGCATTGTTCACCGCCGCATCGGTGCTGTGCGGGTTCTCAAAGAGCCAGGGTCTGCTGATCGGCGCTCGGTTTGTTCAAGGCATCGGTGGCGCGATGACCGCCGCTGTGATCCTGGGGATGATCGTGACCATGTTCCCGAGGCCGCAGGAGCAGGCAAAGGCGATCAGCGTGTACAGCTTCGTCGCCGCGGCCGGCGGCGCGCTGGGACTGCTTCTCGGCGGTGTGATCACGCAGGAGATCAACTGGCACTGGATCTTCTTCGTCAACGTGCCGATCGGGATCGCGACCGCCTTCTTCGCGGTTCGGCTGCTCCCCGATGACCGGGGCATAGGGCTCGACCGCGGCGCCGACGCTCCCGGCGCGGTGCTGTTGGTAAGCGCGTTGATGCTCGCGGTGTACACGATCGTCGAGGCGAGCCATTACGCGTGGGGCTCGACCCGCACGATCGGTTTCGGTGCGGCCGCTGTAGCGCTGCTCGCTGGATTCATAGTGCGACAGAGGACGGCCGCGAACCCGCTGATTCCGCTGCGGGTGTTCCGCTCCCGTACGGTGACCGGTGCAAACGTGGTGCAGATCCTGATGGTCGCGGGGTTGTTTGGGATGTTCTTCCTGGGCGCGCTCTACATGCAGCGAGTGCTGGGGTATGACGCGATTCAGGTCGGCCTGGCCTTCCTTCCGGTGGCACTCGGAATCGCGGTCATGTCGCTGGGCTTCGCGGCACGGTTGATGGAGCGCTTTGGGCCAAAGCGGACGCTCGTACCGGGGCTGGTGCTCGTGGCGATCGGGCTTGTCTTGCTCCGAACCAGCCCGGTGCACGCTCGCTACCTGCCCGACCTGCTGCCGACGATGGTGTTGTTCGGGATCGGCGCGGGAATCGCGTTCCCGTCGCTGATGACGATGGCTATGTCCGCCGCCACTCCTGAGGACTCGGGCCTGGCCTCCGGGTTGGTCAACACCACCCAGCAGGTAGGAGGCGCGCTCGGGCTCGCGGTGCTCGCAACCCTGTCGGCCAACCGGACTGGCACGCTGCGCCACGATGGCAGCTCGCTCGCCTCGTCACTGACCGGCGGGTATCACCTGGCCTTCACCATCGCCGCGGTGCTCGTAATCGTGGCGATCGGCTTGGCGCTGGCACTGCCGTCGTCCACGGCCTTGGAGGCTCAAGAGACCGTGGCGTTCCGCGAGGCGATCGAGCTCGAGGAAGCTGCGTAGGCCCTTCCGATTCCATCGGGTCACCCTCGGGCGCGTCCCGGGGGTGACCCTCGCCTCCGTCCACGCCTCGGCGTCGCGCGCCATCCAATCAGCGCGCCGGGAACAAGCCGGGCTGCGGGTGCGAGCGGGAGATCGGTCGTCACCGGGGCCGGCAGTCACGCCCCGTGTCCGGCAGACCGTCGGCGCGCCCCTTCGTTCGTGAACCCGGGCAGTGTTCGCGCCAACCTGATCGTGATAGCTGGATAAGTTGGCACCTCGCCGCTGCGTGAGGTGATCGCTGCCGCTACGCCGAGCGCAGCTCCACAGCTCCTGACGGCCATGTGGTCGCTGCGCTGATGTAACCGCCCGTGTGTAGAGAGCAGCGGCAAGGCCCGGCTATCTGGCACCCCGTTAGGGAATTCGGACCCACCGTGGGCGACCCCTCAGCGCCTTAGGTCGGTGATCCAGGTCTATAGGGGAGGTCGATCGAATCGGTATGCCCGGCCCACCGGAGGCTGAGCCGCCAACAACCCGCACTCGGCACGTTGACGTACGACGGGTAGATCTCCCCGGGGGATGAGTCCGCGGGCGCAACGATCCTGACGAGGGGAGCGTTCGCATGCAGCGGTCTTGCCGTGATCCTCAGCGGTGAGCCATTTCGCGGCAGGCGCATGATCCACAGGACCTTGTTCGCCGGATTAGTCGGCCGACCCGCACGCAGCGGGTAGCCAAACACGACGGCGACAACGTTTCCGTGTTCGCTGACGGCGTGCGGCCATGGTGGTGTGCGGGAGCTGCTAGCGCCGAATGCCGGGGCGGTCCATGCGGGGATGGGTCCGTGGGCGATCTTGGTCGCCCCGCATCCGGCGACCGCGGCCGCCACGCCCTGCCGAGCGCTCGCCTGCTTCGAGTTGTCGAGCGGGTATGTGTCGAGCAGGTAGGTAGCCACGACGAGAACCGCCACGATCGTGGCGAGAGTGCCGTTACGTCGCCTCCGTCGCTGAGTCCGCCGGCGGGCCTCCTCAATCAGCGCCTGCAGCTCGTCGTTACGACTATCGGGTCGAGTTTGCGAGCTGACCTTCACCGATGCTGACCATCCGCTTGGATCATGATGCTACTCTAGCTAGCATCATGATCAAGGTCAATGTTAAGCCCTATCGGCCTTGGTCGCCGCGGGTCCAGTGGCGGCTGCCTGGTTCTCGCGGTTTCAAGTAACCAAAAATCGATAGATCGGTCACAAAGCGATCACAACTCGATAACAGCTCAGCAACCTCTTGGACCCTGCTGGTCGGGAAAGTCGGAGGTCCGTCGGAGCAGGGGCACGGCTGACGGACCGGCCAAACCGAAAAGAGGAGACTTGGGATGGCGCGCACGCGCACTTTTTTCCTGTTGCTGACTTCCCTATGCGCCGTAGGGCTCGGTGTTGCCGTTGCCCAGGGGTCGACGGGGCACGGCGGTCAGCAGCGTAATGAATTCAATCCGGGGCAGCTGCGGAAGGCCTCGGACGCCGCTCGGACCACAACCCCGATCAAGCATCTGGTCGTGATCTTCCAAGAGAACGTGTCGTTCGACCACTACTTCGGCACGTACCCGAACGCGACAAACCCGGCGGGCGAGCCCTCGTTCCACGCAGCGCCGAACACCCCCACGGTCAATGGACTATCGGGAGCGCTCCTGACGAACAACCCCAACATGAGCAACCCGCAGCGTCTCGACCGTTCGATGGCCGCCACCTGTGACCAGGACCACGGCTACACCGACGAGCAGAAGGCGTTCGACGGCGGCGCGATGGACCAGTTCGTCCAACACACCGGCAACGGCCTCACCCTCGCGCAGTGCCTGACCAACGAGGGGAACACGACGCCCGTGACCGGCACCGCCCCCAACTTCGCGGTCATGGACTACTACGACGGGAACACCGTCACCGGGCTGTGGAACTACGCTCAGCACTTCGCGATGAGCGATAACTCCTACTCGACGACCTTCGGCCCCTCAACACCTGGTGCGATCAACGTGACCGGCACCAACACGTTCGGGGCGATCTGCGGTCCGAGCAGCGCGGTCACCGGAGCGCCCGCGTGCACGAACGCCCCGGGAAGCACGGCGGCGACGCCTGGCACCTCGACCCCGCAAGGTCCCGGCACGACGTACAGCGACTCCGATCCCAACCTCGACATCTGCTCGGCGACTCAGGACCACAACGGCGCCGGATCGACGATCGAGATGGGCGGCCAGAACATCGGCGATCTGCTCGACCAGGCCGGGGTCACCTGGGGCTGGTTCCAGGGTGGCTTTGCGAGCCCGAACTATGTGTCCGGGAAGCCGAGCACCGACGACCTGTCCGCAGTCTGCACCGGCACCCACAAGAACATCCTCGGCAACTCGATCAAGGACTACAGCCCCCACCACGAGCCGTTCCAGTACTACCCCTCGACGGCCAACCCGACGCACCTGCCGCCGACGTCGATCGCGATGATCGGCCATCAGGATCAGGCCAACCACCAGTACGACCTGAAGGACTTCTGGGCGGCCGCCGACGGCGGCAACCTGCCGTCGGTGTCCTACCTGAAGGCCGCCGAGTACCAGGACGGCCACGCCGGATACTCGGATCCGCTGGACGAGCAGACGTTCCTGACCCAGACGATCAACCACCTCGAGAGGCTGCCGACGTGGAAGAGCACCGCAGTGATCGTCATGTATGACGACAGCGACGGCTGGTATGACCACCAGATCGGACCCATCATCACGCAGTCGCAGAACTCGCTCGACGCCCTCACCGCGCCGGGCATGTGCGGCTCGAACTCGGCGGCTGCGCCGGACGGTCAACAGGCACGCTGCGGCGTCGGCCCGCGGCAACCGCTCCTCGTGATCTCCCCGTTCGCGAAGCACAACTTTGTCGACAACACGTTCACCGACCAGTCCTCGGTCGTGCAGCTCATCGAGAACAACTGGCTCGGCGGTGAGCGCGTCGGCGGCGGAGCTGCCGACGCCATGGCCGGGTCGCTGGACAACATGTTCCGGTTCGGCCACCGGAGCAACGGAAGGCTGTTCCTCGACCCGAGCACGGGCGAACCCACCGGCTGAACCTCGAATGACTAACGGGCGGCCGAGGTGCTCCGCGCCTCGGCCGCCTTTTTTTGTACCCGTCCGAGAGGAGCCCAACGAGCGTTTTACACAAGATTGCGTAAGGGGCCGAGGCGACCGCCACGAAACGCCAAGTCTGGGGTACCGCGGCGTGTATGCGCAGCGACCGATGGTGGGTGCGTCTGCTCCGCGGTATCGGACCGTGTAGTAGGGTCGCGACTGCAGAAGCGCCGACTGAACGGAGGAGAGGAACATGTGTAGGACGGGGGCTTTTCGAGTCGCGCTAGGGCTCGCTCTGACCGGTTTTGTCGGGGCGGCGCTGCCGGCGGCGGCGTCGGCGTCGAGCGGGCCGAATCTCGGCCCGAACGTGATCGTCTTCAACCCCTCGATGCAGCAGGCGACGATCCAGTCGGACCTCAACGCAATCGCTGAGCAGCAGGTTCCCAACCAGTTCGGCACACAGCGGTACGCGATCTTCTTCGAGCCCGGCACCTACGGCTCGAGCAGTGATCCGCTCATCTTCCAGGTCGGCTACTACACGCAGGTGGCGGGCTTGGGCGCTCTGCCCGGCGACGTCACGATCAACGGCGCGATCGACGTGTTCAACCAGTGCCCGTCTGGTGGCGGCCCCTGCGACGGCCTGGACAACTTCTGGCGCTCGCTCTCGAATCTGACGCTTAACGTCACGCTGCCGAGTACGCCCCCAACCTACGCGCCGGCAACCGGGGAGGATGGCAACTGCAACAACTCGGCCGAGATGTGGGCCGTGTCCCAGGCTGCCCCGATGCGGCGAGTGGTCATGAACGGCCTGGTCACGCTCACGGACTACTGCAACGAGGGGTTCGTCAGCGGCGGTTTCATGGCCGACGACGAGTTCAACGGCTCGACGGTCATCAACGCGAACCAGCAGCAGTTCTTGGCCCGCAACAGCAACATCGACGGCTGGACGAACGGCGTCTGGAACCAGGTGTTCTTGGGCGACAACGGCGCACCTCAGACCAACTTCACCCCAGGGAACCAATTCACAACGCTGCCGAGCACGCCGGTGTCGGAGGAGGAGCCGTTCCTGTACACGGATTCGAACGGCGACTACAACGTGTTCGTGCCGGCGGTTCAGAACGGTTCGGTCGGTCCGTCCTACGCAAGCGGGACCGAGGCGGGAACGTCCATCCCGATTCGCCGGTTCTTCATCGCGGACCCGGACACCCCAGTGGGAGCGATCAACGCCGCTCTCGCGGTCGGGCAGAACCTGATCCTCACCCCAGGCGTGTACGACCTATCGAAGCCGATCATGGTCACCCGGCCCGGGACGGTGGTCATGGGCCTCGGTTTTGCCACGCTGATCCCTCGGGACGGGAACGTCGCGATGGAGACCGCGAACGTGCCCGGAATCAAGCTGTCCGGGATGATCTTCGATGCCGGGCCCCGCAACTCCGCGGCGCTACTCGTGGTGGGCACGCACGGGCGAGGCGGCTGGCTTCACGACTCGGCGGACGATTCGAGCACCCGGACGCTCGTGCAGGACGTGTTCTTCCGGGTCGGCGGCGCCGAGCCAGGACGGGCCACGACCAGCCTGATCGTCAATACGAACGACACGATCCTCGACGACGTGTGGGCGTGGCGCGCCGACCATGGTGCCGGCGTCGGCTGGACCAGCAACACCGCGGACACCGGCGTGCTCGTCAACGGCGACAACGTCGACGCTTACGGGTTGTTCGTCGAGCACTACCAGAAGTTCGAGGTGATCTGGAACGGGCGGAATGGCGAGGACGTGTTCTTCCAGAACGAAATGCCGTATGACCCGCCGAGCCAGGCGGCGTGGATGTCCAACCGGACAACCGACGGCTACGCCGCCTTCCTGGTCACCCCCCGGGCGCGGAACTTCAGGGGGTACGGCATGGGGAGCTATTCGTTCTTCAACCAGGGTGTCAACATCTTCGCCACGCAGGCCTTCCAATCGCAAGCATCCGATGCACAGTTCAAGGACATCTTCACGATCTTCCTGAACAAATCGGCCAGCGGCGGGATCCTGTCGGTGATCAACGGGGTCGGTGGATCGTCGACCGTGGCAAACCCCGACGCCCCGGTGGATGTGCTCAGCTATCCGTGACGGCGAGGCGATGGTGATCGCGGCAGCGAGCCGCCGCTCGCTCTAACAGTACGCCGGCGTCTGTGGGGTGTGCATCCACGCGACGCCGACGTTTTCTCCACTCCGGAGGCGGCTCCTGATTTGCTCCCCGACTGGGCGTGATGGCTCGAATGCTGCTGTGATCGCGTGTCGGCCAAAAGGGGAGCTCTTCGGCGCGCGCCCAAACCTACAACGAATCGCTAGCGGCGTGCGGCTTTGTCGCGTTTCTTAGCCACCTTTGTCCTTTCGCTCACAACCTCCTGTCTCGCGATCTCCGGCGCTGATTCAGCGGCAGCCCGAACCACACGGCGGTAGTCGCCACTGCGGTCGCGGCGCCGGCTATCGTCGCCGCGACCCCACCGAAGAGAACATGCGTCAGAAGCACGAAGATCCCGGTGAAGCCAACGGTCATGAAGCCCGCGGCGACGATCACGAGCGTGTTTCCGACCTCGACGACGTAAGCCTTCTCGTGCTCGCGAAACAGGATCCGGTGGTGGATCGACGGCGCGATCAGGAGCGCCGCGGCGATCGCGATCGACACGAGCGTGACGAAGTACTCGTCGCGATCGAACGAGGTGACTTTGCTCCAGCCCGTCTGAAACGGCACGACCAGCAGGAACGCCAGCAGTACCTGGATCCCGACCGCGGCGACGCGCATCTCCTGCACGAGTTCGATGGTGTTGCGGTCTTGCCGCTCGAGCTGCGTCTCCTGCCGCCCGTCCTCGGCGGACCGCATCGTGTCGGTCGGCACTGCCATTCCAGGTCAGCGTGACTGCGGAGCGGTGCGAGAACGGGGACGCCGAGCCGCCGCGCTGGCGCGCGCGACGCCCCCCCGGGCGGCCGAGCTGACTGCCGTCAGCGGCTTGGCGATCGACTCGAGCCCCTTCCGTTCGGCGTCGACGCCGAACACGATCTCGGTCACGCCGCCAATGATCATCAGACCCGCGCCGATCGCCAGCGCCTTGAACACCTCGGACGCCTTGCCGGTGGCGATCAGCGGAGCGAACAGCTGCGGGCCGATGATGCCACCGAGACCGGTGCCGACCGCGTAGAACAACGCGATGCACAGTGCGCGCGTCTCCAATGGGAAGATCTCCGAGACAGTCAAGTACGCCGCGCTGACGCCGGCCGAGGCGAAGAAGAACACGACTGACCATGCGACTGTGAGCGTCGCGGCGGTCAGTTGGTTCTGGACGAACATGTACCCCGTCACGAGCAGCAGCACGCCGGAGAGGATGTACGTCCCGGCGATCATCGGCCGGCGGCCGACGGAATCGAAGAGCCCACCAAGCACGAGCGGCCCGAGCAGGTTCCCGGCTGCAAACGCGACCAGGTAGTACGGCGCATTCGCCGTCGAGACATGGAAGAAGGTGCTCAGCAATGTGGCATAGCCGAACAGGATCGAGTTGTAGAGGAACGCCTGTCCGATGAACAGCGCGACCCCGAGCACGGTTCGCTTCGGGTACGTCTTGACCACAGTCCGAGCGATTTCGAGCAGGCTGATCGTCTTGCGCTGGTGGATCGTGATGTCCTCTTCTGGACCCGGATCCTCGAGCGGCTTGCCGGCGCCGTCTTCGACCTCCCGCTCTATCTGTCGAGTGATCTCCTCGGCTTCGTCCGCGCGCCCGTGAACGAACAGCCAGCGCGGGCTCTCGGGCACATGGCGGCGGACGATCAGGATCGCCAGTCCGAGGCCAAACCCGAGCCCGAAGCACACACGCCAGCTGAGCAGCGGGGAGAAGATGTGCAATGCGGCCACGGACAGCAGCGCTCCTGCGGCAGCTCCTGCCCAGTACGTGCCATTGATGACGACGTCGATTCGCCCACGATGCTTGGCGGGGATTAACTCGTCGACCGCCGAGTTGATCGCGCTGTACTCGCCGCCGATGCCCATCCCGGTAACGAACCGGCACGCAAAGAAGAACAGCGGTGTCCACGCGAACGCCGTGGCGATCGTCGCGGACAGGTACACGCCGAGGGTGATCATAAAAAGCTTCTTGCGCCCAAAGCGGTCGGTGAGCTGACCGAACAGCAGCGCCCCGAAGCAGGCACCGGCGACGTACATCGACGCCGCCCATCCGGCGACTTCGGCGGAGGTGATGTTGACGCCGCTCCCTTTCGCCGAGATCGCGCCGGCGATAGACCCAACGATGGTGACCTCGAGGCCGTCGAGGATCCACACGGTCCCGAGTCCGACGAGAATCTTCCAGTGCCAGCGCGACCAGGGAAGCCGGTCAAGCCTCGCTGGGATGTTGGTGTCAATCGTTCCAAGCTCGCCGGCTGTGGACGCGGTTGTGGTCATCTGCAGCTCCCTCCTGATTCCACTATCACGGGACCTGCTACCCCGCGCTGGCGCGTTCGAACCCCGTCAAGGGTCACGTTCGGCGGACGACGCGCGGCGGCCAAGGGGCACGCCGACGTACGCCCGACGCCAGGAGACGGCGAGCAACGGTCTGTCTCCGACGCAGACGGCCCTTTGGCCTCATCGACGACGGCCGGGAACGATCGGCGCGGGAGCGCCGCCATCGGTCGAGCCGGCGATGACAGCACAACACGCCCCGCCAGTGCGTTCGGCGAACCCCCGAGATTTCCGCGATTTCGTGGGGAACAGGTTCCGACGGGACTTCTGCGAGTGGCGCGGCTGGAGGGTCGCGCGACTTGCTGGGCGGAGCGGTTGGGTAGGCGGGAAGAATTTGGGGAGCTTGGGCGTCTGTTAGTAGCGAGCGGTGGCAGTCGTTGTCAGGCTGCTGCCTGGCTTGATCGTCCCGCGCGTGTAGAAGCGCACAAGTCCCACCTCAACAAACAGGAGGTTTGGTTGATATGCGTCGCGTCGTCGCGTTGTTGGGCCTCGGGGCCCTGTTGGTCGCGGCCACGTCGTCGGGGATCCTTCCGGGCATTAGCTCCGCAAGCACTGCGCAGCCCGGGCCCCAACACGTGACCGTCATCGCCAAGGAGTTCTCTTTCGCGCTCTCAAAGAAGAGCGTCAAGACGGGCACCGTGATCTTCACGGTCAAGAACAAGGGAAAGCTCGCGCATGACTTCGCTATCGCCGGCAAGAGGACGCCACTGATCGCCCCGGGTAAGTCGGCGATCTTGAAGGTGACGTTCAAGAAGCACGGCCAGTTAAAGTACATGTGCACCGTTCCAGGCCACGCGGCCGCCGGTATGAAGGGAGTCCTCTCCGTCGGCGTCTCGCCTAAGTCGACGGCCACGACCCCGACCACAACGACGCCGACGCCGGCCAGCACCACCTCGACGGTTCCCGTCGGGAACGTCCAGACGACCGTCGACGTGAGCATCACCGAGTTCAAATTCACGCTGACCGTGAACGGCCAGCCCGTTTCCAGCGTGCCTTCCGGCCAGGTGACGTTCGTGATCACGAATAACGGCAGGGTGTCCCACAACTTTGACCTCGAGGGGTTCCACGACGGAGTGCTCCTCAGTCACGGTCAGAGCGAAACGTGGACGGTGACGCTGCCACCAGGCGAAGTCGCGTACCAGTGCGACGTTCCCGGGCACGCGGCGCTCGGGCTGATGGGCTACTTGCCCGTCGTGCGGGACTTCTAGGCTCCGAGCGCGTTCTTGCTGTTACGCATGATCTGACCGCCCGCACGTTACGTGCGGGCGGTCAGCCGGGGGATCCCGCAGGCACAGACGGCAGCGTGAGAGTTCGGTCGTCGTGGGTGCGGACGCCCTCCCAGACGAGGCCTTGTGTTATCCGTCACGACCCGAGCCGGACTCTGGGGACCGCCATTGCGCCGGCTGGCCATGGACACCGCGAAGGATCCCGGCGCCCTCAACAAGTAACTCGCGGCGTTCGGGGAGCGATCGTTTGAGATCCTCGGTCTGCCCACAGACCGGCCCGTAGCTCGGAGCCACGGCGCTCACCGCGTCGCTTATGACCTCCCAACGCTTCGCCCCGAGCCCCAGTAGAGCTTCTCCATGCTCTCGCCACGCTTCGGTCAGCGTCCTGCTCTCCGACATGCTCACAAGCCACCTGGAGTCGTCGTCCCTCAGCGCCAAGTCGAGCGCAGCGATCGCGGCCTTCATCTCCTCGTGCAGAACGACTGCGGCGAGCCGCTCACGGCTCCGTGCCTCACGGTCCTCGGCGCGCGCGACGCGCCACCGTAGGCCGAGAGTGATCAATCCGCCGATCATGACGCCAACAAGGATCGCCTGAACCACTCGCACAGCCTCTCATACGGGTAAGCCCCGATCGAGTGCCGAGCATGACCTTTCTCGAAGGCCTAATCGATCCCAAGAGACTGCCATTGTCGCTTCACCCGGTGTGAACATTCGACTGCTGCTCCGAAGGGCCCGGCGACCCGAGGCGTGAACATGCCGCGAGGTTTGGATTGACAGCTGACACGACTGGTTTCGCGCGTGCGGCAGTGCGTCTGGCTCCGCATCCCGCAGGGATACCCGATCAGCGAAGGAGCCAGAAGACGTCGGTCTCTTGCGCGCTCGGGTCCCCTCGCCCGTGGCCGTAGATCTCCCAGCAAGCTCCGGCAAGTTCACGGCCTTGGGCGGCGACGTGTTCGCGCACCGCATCGTGCGTGACGCCCAGCCGCGCGTAGTCGCCCTGGTGGGTCGCCGTCGCGACCTCTCCACCGGGAAGCTCGGAGCACCACTGCCAGTAGCGAGACCGGGCTGCCCGCGCACAAAACCGTAGACCTCGCCCAACAGCCGGCCCCAGAGGCTCGGGAATTCCGCCCACGTGGTCGTCTGGGCGACCACCGCGGTGGGTTGCGGGGCAACCTTCACGAACCTCACGGCGGTGGCCGACACGGAGGCAGTCTATTCAGCACCCGAGCGATCGGACAGCTTTCAGGCGAGCGTTTGCCGCAGCGGGCGTGATCGCTCCGACTGCTCTGGAAGTTCGTCGAACCGAAGCGGTAATCCGAGCGCGCTGGCTCCGCCGGTCGGCGATGCTAGGTTGCGGAGGACGGCTTGGAGACGTCGCGTGCGCATCCTCAACCATCTGCCTCGCCCGACTGAGGGCTCGCCTGTGGCCGGCTCGGCAGCTGTGGATCTGGCTGGTCGGCTGCTGTCCGATACGGGAACGCGGTGGGCGCATTCGACGAGTTCGCCCGAGGGCGACCGATGCTCCGTCGACCAGCGTCTGGCCGAGATCCTCGCCCGATATCCCCCGGAGTCGGTCGTGCGTCGGTCGACTGCTGCGTCTGTTGAGGCGCTGCGCCCAGCAGTGAACTTGATAGTCGGCCTGATCGGCGGTCGGTGATGCCGGCGCCGTTTCGGACCGGGATCGGGCACGACGTGCATCGGTTGTTCCCGCACCGCGAGCTCGTCCTCGGGGGCGTAACGGTCTCGACCGAAGTCGGGTTCGATACGCACTCCGATGGCGACGTGCTCAGCCATGCGCTGATCGACGCATTGGCCGGGGCGATCGCCGACGGCGATCTGGGAACGCATTATCCGGAGAACGACCCCGACGCCGAGGACGCTCGCAGCCTCGGGTTTGTCGAGGAGTTCGCCGGCTATGTCCGCCGAGCGGGTTACGAGATCGCCAACGTTGACGCGTTCGTTGTGCTCGGAACGGTGCGACTGCATCCGCATATCGATGCGATCCGCAGCAACGTGGCGGCCGCTCTCGGAATGGACTTAGCCGATGTGTCGATCAAGGCGCGATCGAATGATGGCCTCGGCCCGGAGGGCGAAGGATCGGCGTGCAGCGCGTGGGCAAGCGTGCTCGTCTACCCGGCCGACACCGGTCGGGCCTGACCCCACACGCGCTCGAAGGAGTTCATCACGTTGAGGGCGATCGGCCCGCCGCCGGTGGACCGAAGGTGCAGAACCGGCGAGTTGGCGGCCGGGGTACCGAAAAGGTGCGTGTTGACAAGCAGCTCGTCGTCGAAGCGAAAAATCGAGGCGTACAGGGTGCTGCCGCTGATCCGCACCGTCTTGGGGGCTTGTTCCAGAAGGGATGCGGCGTAGCTGAGCGCGAGATGACATCGGGCCTGCATGCCGTCGTCGATTCCTTCCTCCTGGCCGCGGAGACTAACCGCCTCACTGGCTGGATCGCCGAGGCAAATGCGAACCTGCACGCCCGCCTTGTCTTTGGCCATCAATCGTTCTGTAAACCGCGGCACGTTGTCCCAGAGCCACATCGCGGCGAACGCGAGGACGTCGATGTGCTCAGTGGCAGCATCGAGTAACGACGCGACGGTGGCCGGCGCCAGCTCGTTTCGTGTCGCGTATGCCCCTGCCAGCTCCTCGATGCCGCGCGCCGGACCGGCGGCGCTCGGCCACAGCAGCGGCGCTGGGACTGAGAGCGTCTTCTCGGCGCGGTGCCTGTAGGTCGGGCGCGGAACGCGGCCAGTGGACACCCATCGCTCGACCGTCTTGGGATCAACGCCGAGCTCGCCGGCGAACTCTTCCACCCGCCGTCCGCTCGTCTGGATCGCGTCTGCGAGTCGCTGATTGCGAGCCATCACAGACAAGTTACTCCCCGCGGGGACGGAATGCGGCGACAAACGTCCCTGACACGTCCCGCGTGCTCGAGTGACATCGCGTCAGACTCGGCTCCGCGGCCGTGGTACACATCCAACGACTCGACATTTTGCGACCTCGGGGGGTTCCGTGATGGGGCAGCCGTTCAAGGGTAAGATCGACCTGGACATCCGCGACTCGGAGCCGGACTGGTCGCCGTACGAGCCACCGGCAGCACCAGCTGGGGCGGCGAATGTTCTCTATGTCGTTCTCGACGACGTTGGTTTCTCGGCGATGAGCTGCTACGGCGGACCGATCGAGACCCCGAACATCGATCGGATCGTCGACAACGGCGTCCGCTACACGCAGTTCCACACGACGGCGCTTTGCTCCCCGACGCGGTCGTGTCTGCTGACCGGCCGGAACCACACGCGTAACAGCATGGCGTGCATCACCGAGGCCGCGATCGGATTCCCGAACGGGAGCGGAACGATCCCGCCCCAGAACGGGATGCTCTCGGAGATCCTGGGTGAGCGCGGCTGGAACACCTACATGGTCGGGAAGTGGCACCTGTGCCCGACAGACGAGATGAACCTCGCTGCCCCGCGCCGCAATTGGCCGACCGGGCGCGGCTTCGAGCGCTTCTACGGCTTCCTCGGTGCCGAGACGAACCAGTGGTATCCCGATCTCGTCTATGACAACCACATGGTTGACCCGCCGGCGACGCCAGAGGAGGGTTACCACCTCACCGATGACCTCACCGACAAGGCGCTCGAGTTCATCCGAGACGCGAAAGCGGTCGCGCCCGAGAAGCCGTTCTTCCTCTACTACGCGCCCGGCGCCTGCCACGCCCCCCACCACGCGCCGACCGAGTGGATCGACAAGTTCAAGGGCAAGTTCGACATCGGCTACGAGGCGATCCGTGAGCAGACCCTCGCGAATCAGAAGAAGCTCGGGATCGTGCCGGAGGACACCGAGCTGTCGCCGCTCAACCCGATCGGGACGCCCGAGACCCGCAAAGGCCCCGAAGGGCAGCCGTTCCCCGCACTCGACACGGTCCGTCCCTGGGACACGCTGGGCGCAGACGAGAAGCGGTTGTTCTCGCGGATGGCCGAGGTGTACGCGGGCTTCCTGGCCCATGCCGATCACCACATCGGCCGTCTCCTCGACTATCTCGAGCAGAACGACCTGCTCGAGAACACGATGATCGTCGTTGTCTCCGACAACGGCGCCAGCGGTGAGGGTGGGCCCAATGGCTCGGTGAACGAGATGAAGATCGCGAACAACGTTCCCGACGACTTGACCCAGAACCTGGCAATGATCGACGAGCTGGGTGGCACGAAGACGTACAACCACTACACAACCGGCTGGGCGATGGCGTTCAACACGCCGTTCAAGATGTGGAAGCGCTACGAGTTCAACGGTGGAACCTGCGACCCGTGCATCATCTCGTGGCCGGCCGGGACGAAGGCTCGTGGTGAGATCCGCGACCAGTACCACCACGCGATCGATCTGGTGCCCACAATCCTCGACGCGCTCGCGGTGGAGCCGCCGGCGACGATCAAGGGGTTCACGCAGTCGGCGATCGACGGCGTCAGCATGCGGGCGAGCCTCGACGACGCCGCGTCCGAGTCCGCGAGGAAGACGCAGTTCTACGCGATGCTCGGCTCCCGTTCGATCTGGCACGAAGGCTGGAAGGCCGTGACGACGCACCCCACCATCTCGGGTTGGAGCCATTTCAACGACGACACCTGGGAGCTCTACAACACCGACATCGACCGTGCCGAGCTCCACGATCTCGCCGGCGAGCGACCCGACAAGCTGACTGAGCTGATCAACATCTGGTTCCGGGAGGCCGGAGCAAACGACGCGTTGCCGCTCGATGACCGTTCTCCCGTCGAGATCTATGCGACGCCTCGGCCGCAGCTCAGCGCGCCCCGCGACCGCTACGTCTACTACCCCGACGCCGCTCCGGTCCCGGAGTGGCAGGCGGTTAACGTCAAGAACAGGTCATTCGTGATCGGAGCGCTCGTCGACATGCCGGCCGCTGGCGCATCGGGCGTGCTCTTCGCGCACGGATCGCGGTTCGGCGGCCACGCCCTCTACATCAAGGACAACCGCCTGCACTACGTCAACAACTACGTCGGCGCCGGCGAGCAAATGATCGTCGGATCCGAAGACGTCCCCACAGGCGAGAACCTGATTCTTTCAGCCTCGTTCGAGAAAGAGGCGACGGAACCAACCTATGCGACCGGAACGCTCTGCGTGTATCACGGAGACACGAAGGTGGGCGAGCGCAAGATCAAGACCCAGCTCGGAGCATTCGCCGTGGCCGGGGCGGGCCTCTACGTCGGCCGACACGGCGGCGAACCGGTGAGCGACGACTACCCGGGCGAGCCTCCCTACACCTTCACCGGGGGAACGATCAACCGTGTCGCTGTCGACGTCAGCGGCGAGCCGTACGTCGACCTCGAACGCCACGCCGAGATGCTGATTCGCTCGCAGTAAGTCAACGTCGCAACCGCGGCTCGGTGAGCGATGTGTCTTCCGTCGCTCCGAGACCGGTGCGATATGAGGGCTGAGAGCCAGCGTTTGTGAGCGATCGCGATCGTCTCGAGTCCCTCGGTGAGGGTTCCGATCTGGTTGAGCCAGATCGGGATCGCGTTGGCGATTCGGTGACCGCGCGTACTTTCCGGCGACTTTAGTGGGCACCCTGAGTCGGTGGGGTCCCAGCACCAGTCAGGCGGAGTGTCGACGCCCGGGAAGGTCCCGGGCCGCTCGGGTCGAAAATGACCGAAGTCCATCATCGTCCCAACCAGGAAGGGGGAGCGTGAGCTACCCGCTTGATCGCAAGCTTGTCGTCGAGTTCATCGGCATGTTCCTTTTCGTCTTCACCGTCGGGATGGCAACCAACAAGGCTGGCGCTGGCGTGCTGGCGCCGCTCGCGATCGGCTCGGTGCTGATGGTGATGGTCTTCGCAGGTGGCCACATCTCCGGTGGTCATTTCAATCCTGCGGTGAGTACAGCCGTGTTCGCGAGGGGCAGGATGACGTCCAACGAATACGGTGCCTACATGGTCACGCAGTTCGTAGCGGCCATATTGGCTGGCCTGACCGTACGGGTCGTCGGTGGTCATGAGGCGCACGCGGTCGTCGCTGGCGCGGGCAGGATGCTGATTGCCGAGTTCCTGTTCACTTTCGCCCTCGCGTGGGTCGTGCTCAACGTAGCGACCGCGAAGGGCACGCACGGCAACTCGTTCTACGGGCTCGCGATCGGCTTCACCGTGGTGGCCGGGGCATTCGCGGTTGGCGGCATCTCCGGCGGCGCGTTCAACCCTGCCATCGCCGTAGGCGCGATGGTCACCGGTCTGTTGCAGTGGAGCAACATCTGGATCTACCTGCTCGCCGACTTCCTCGGCGGGGCCGCTGCCGCCTACGCGTTCCTGTATGTCCTGCCGGCCGAGAAGGAAAGCGGAGACATCCAGGCCGCTGCAACCGAGTGAGCGACGCGGCCTGACCGGTCCCTGCGAACCGGCGCTTGCTCCGTCTCGCGGAGCCGACCTGGCCGCAAATGGGATCGTCCGCGGGTCACGAGCTGCACGGTGGCCCGGGGACGGTGCTCAGGCCGTGGCGCCTTGGGCACGCAGGGAACGCGCGTAAACCTAATTGTCCTCGCGTGTAGGCGCACTAGTGATCGCCGGTCACGGCCTGGTGCCTCGCTCGGCGCCTCTCGGCCGCTTCAAGAGCCCGAATCCTCAGAGCCGACGCGGGGACTCGAACCGCGGACCCCTTCATTACGAGTTCAGGTCGATGGGTTTCTGGGGGGTTCCGCTAGATGCAGAATCCCTGCGTAGAGGCGGTTTCAGCTTTCGGGGTATTCCGGGAGATTGAGGAAGAGTGTTGACCCTTGCGTTGACCCCAAGGTTGACACGCTCGACGTTGGCGAACGTGCCCGAGCACGCGATCAGGACCGGGCTCGTGGAAAGCGCCGCAACGGTGCCGCCTCCGAGATACCGACGCCAGGGCCGCCAGGCAGCCGATACCTCTTCAGATCTAGCCGCGTGGCTCGCCGGGAGCCGTCCCGAGTTCGCGTGTTGAAGGTGGCTCGGGCTTGGTCGATGAGATGCTCGCTACTTCCCTTCCATCTCGTCGATGCAAGCGGCGACGGCCAGAAACAAAGCGTCGTCCTGACCGGGGGCGATCTCGATTCCATACGTCTCGCGCACGCGGAACCATCGTTTGGAGACCTCGGCGACCGTATCGCCGTCGCGCTCGATCTTGTACTCGTGATCGACGATGTTGCCTTTGGCCTTCAACTCCGCGCCGTCAGCAAGCTCGATGGAGAAGCGGTCGCGAAACGGCGTCACGAGCGCCTTCTGGATCGTCGCGACCGTGTCACCATCGCGCTCGATCTTCATCGTGTCGTGGATGTGGAGCTTCTTCGCTTGAGCCTTGAACAGGTCCTCGCCACCGGAGTCCTTCAGGATGAACGTGTCGCGTAGCCGCAGCGCCTTGCCATCGACCTTGAACGCCCGATCCCCGCCCTCGGTCTCGATCCAGAAGTCGTCGCCGATTGCGAACAACTTCTCGCGCATCCTGTAGCGGATTCCGGCAGCATCGTGGTGTCTGTGCAGTATTGGCATTGCCGCTCCTTTCGACCGTGGACCGGGACACGCCAGATCAAATCAACCGCACCGTGGGCCGCCATCACCCGAAGGAGATGAATCGTACGGCTGGTATCGACCGTGGCGAGCTTGCTTCGGTGCGCGTTGGCCCCCGGCGAGTCCGCATCCGCGCTCGTGATCTTGAGACGTTCCTCGATGGATCGTCGGCCGTGAGCGAGCCGGAAGCGCGCGAGGTGTTCTCCCAGGCGCTAAGCGGGGCGCAGGCGGCGCGAGATGACGCAGAGCTTGTCCTCGCCCTCCGCGAGTTGTCGCGAGCTGCGCTGGAGTTGGTGCGGACGCTCGACAGGTCGTGAAGCTGTCCGCCCTCCCATAGTCGGTTGGGCGTCCAAGTCTTCGTTCACGGGAGCCCTTTCGATCCCGTCGTCCGGCACTGGATCGGGCGGTACCCGGTGCCGCTGGACTTCAGGAACATCCGGTCCACTCCGCCGCGCTCAGGACTGCCGCAAATCGATCCAAGCGGAAGCCGGGGCTTCAACGCCGCGAGCGAGCCTCCGGTCAGGCGGAGTGCTCGGGGCCGACGACAAAGTCAACCCTGATGCGACCAGCGGGGCCCGCCATCTTCCGGACCTTGAACCGCCACGTCGCCTCCGGCATCGGGCAGGCTTCCTCCGCTACTGTGCAGCCGACGGTACCGCCGTGGCGCGAACACGTCTCCGGAGCAGCGGCACGACTATGTATCGGGAGCGAGACGCTCAACCCCGCCACGCCTGGAATCACACCGGTGACCTTCACGCGAGTGCCTGCAGGTGCGATCACCCGAAGCAGTCGGATCACCCCCGCATGCTCTGGCACGTCCACTCGGTGCACACTCGCTCCGGCCAGCGTCTGCACATACGTGCTGTATGACCGACTACTCGCGGATTTGCTGACCGCGACACCAGGCAGAGTCGCGAATGCCACACCAACCACTGCGACCCTGACGAGAACGCTGCGCATGTAACTTTGGACACTACTCGCCCCGGCAAGCGGCTCCTAGCTCCGGGCTATGCCCGCTCCGCTGACGCATTGGGCTAGACGCGATAGCGGCGTCTCAAGACTACGCCGCGAAAGTCATCGCCCCACCTGGATCCGCTCGAACAGGATCTGCGTCAATGCACGTATGGGACAGGGCCTGTCTTAGGACGGCACGCCTCCGTGTCGATGGACTCCTGCCTTTCGATGTGGCCGTCGGGAATTCCCGACGGCCACCGATCATTCCGGAAGCGATCTCTCGGTGGACTCGGGCTCGTGAGCGTGTCAACCGACGCCGGGGATGTTGGCTCCGACGCTCTCGCATACCTTCGCGGCGTGGACAAAAGCTGGTTCCTGGGGGTTGAACCCGGCCGGTAGGTTGATACCTACCCCGTAGCCGCGCGGATCTAAGAACGGGTCGGGGAAGTTCGGTACGCCGTGGGTCCGGATGCAGTGCGCCTTGGCAATAAACGCTTCCTTCTGGGCCTCCGAGAGCGGTGCTGGCGCACCAAGCGTGCCAACGGACCGACATGCTTTCTGGGCAGCTTGGAACGCTGGCCCGCTGAATGCGATCCCGTAGATCGTCACTGACGAGCTGCCGGCCGATTTTAGGATCGAGAATCCCTGGCCCCCTGGGCCCGAGGTAGGGTCGGGGAAGCCCGGGACGCCGTGCGAGCGCATGCATTTGGCCAGCGCGAACTGCGGACTGGATGAGTTGGCAGTCGTGCTGCCCGAATTTCCAGAGGATCCGCAGGCGGCGACCGCGATCGCGCAGCCCACAGCGGCGACCGCGATCGCAACGCCACGCAGTTGGGGTTTCAGGGATGCTCTAGGACGGAATCGGCGCATAGGATTTCGTCAGCTCGGTCGGCCAGCTTTTGTAGCGCAGCGCCAGTAACAGCGAGGTAACGGGCCTGTCTTGTGCTCGCGCTGGCAGGCCGTCGCTGTCGGAATGGGCTGAGGTTGTCGCACAAACCAAAGCGGTTGTACGAAATCGACAACAACCGTTTTCAGCGACCTCGTGGGGCCGCCACAGACGGACGAAGCGAGCCCTCTCCGAGTGAAAAGACTCGCTTCGAGACGGGCGTCTTTGTCACAAACGCACAAAAAGTCGAGGACCCCAATGGTTTGTGCGACACCCTCGGCTACAAGCAGCGGCGATTAGTCTGGCTGTGATCGGGCTCCAGCGTCGCGCTCGAGCCTGCCGCAAATCGATCGATCGGGCAGTCTTGTTGTCCGCGCATTGGCTTCTGCTTCAGAGGACGACTGCTTGCTGGCGTTAAGGGGCCAGACCGGAAATCGAGCGCCCAAAGGGCAAGCGAGCGTCGTCGGGCGCCGGTACGGTCTTTGATGTGCAAGCGAACGGATCCGGCAATGCTGAGGTGGCGAACTACGGATCGACATCGCGTCTTCACCCCGATTGTGAGGGCCCGGTCTGCACGTAAGTTCGTGTCAGCGGACACGCTGGAATGCCTCCCTATTGATTCTTCGTAACACCGGAGAGACTGATGACGATCCATCCAAAAACGCAAAAGGACCTCATGCTCGCCCCGGTCGCTGCCGAGATTGACCTCAACCTGCAACGGATCCGGGACAAGTCGGTTGAAGACATCGAGGCCGAGCTTGAGCTAGAACTCGACCGACCCGCCATGAGTGCGGACCGCAACGAGCGTCAAGAGCTGATTCTTCGTCAGGCGCTCAGGGATGTCGATATGCACGGTTGGAGCGCCGCGATCAGCGACGACGGCCACCGCGTTCACCTGGAGGGCGGATCTGTCTCGATCGATCTCGCACTCAGCGCGAACCTCGCGGCCTACATCAACGACGGCGTCAAGGTCTGACGAGCGGTCGCGGATGACCGCGCCCTACCCGGCCACATAAGTAACTAGCAGCGGGCCTGCGCAGCGCAACCCGGTCCAACATTGGAAGCAGCACGCATCGCCGGGATCGGTCAGAGAGCCCCTCCGGGCTAATAGGGGGCAGCTGCGGCGCTTGCCACTTTCAGCGGCTCTTGCCGCTCGGCTACAGAAGAACCTGGCCGCTCGCGTATCGGGCCCTGCCTGCTTCTCGATCACAGGCTGGCTTCAAGCCTCGGCGAACGGCCGTAACTCGAGAACCCCGAAGCGCGCCATCGGGTGCTTGGCCGACACTTCGATGGCTTCGTCAACGTTCGCGCACTCGAGAAGGTTGAAGCCAGCCGGGGGCACATCCATCTCGACGCGTGGACCACGGTCGACACGTGTCTCGCCGCCTCGCACCGAAACGGTTGCCGTCTCGCTGACCGGAGCGAACACAGCTCCTTGAAGCCGGATTCCGCGTTCCTCCATCTCCGACGGCCAAGCCTCGACCTCGGACCCGATGTCCTCCGTCGTAAACGGGATCGACTCGTCACGGCAGACCAGCATCAGAAACTTCATGGCACCTCCTAATCTCGTCTGACCCGTATCAAGGTCGCGGACAATGACCGCTGTGCGGCACGAAATCATCGCTGACGCGCGTCGGGAGGGGAATCCACACTGACCGCGGGACTGCTGCTGCGGGCTTGCGACCAGCGGTCTCGGCTCGCCGAGGCTGCCCCGCGCAGCCGAAGCGAAAGCGCCGACCGGTGAGACGGGAGCGTTATCTCACGACGGTGAGCTTGGTGTAAGCCGCGTGCCATGCCGAGCGTGTGGCGCCTGGTTAACGCCCGCGAGGAAGTCGAACACCACCGAGTATTTCCCGGGTCGCGCCGGTCGGGACGGGTCTACCCCGTGGGAACCCATTAGCCGATAGCGGGAGTGAGGCGCCCGCCGGTGTACTTGGCCGTCCTGTGGGTCAGTGCGGTCCCCGGCTAACGACGAGTCGAACTGCGGTACGTGGACGTGTAAAGGTTGAAGGGTCGGGGCTGCTTGAGATCACAGTTCCCGCGCGCGCTGTTGCCGACTTGATCCTAGTAATGGTTCCGACGGTGCAATGGGCTTCGCGTAACTCTGTCCTTGGAGTCGGCAAGGAACTGGCCGACCAGGTTGATCGGAACCACACAAGGTGCGGCTCTCGGAAGCGCCAATGACGCGCTTTTCACGACATTCGTCAACGTTTCACCGCAACGGACTTCCGAATCAACGTAGGAGATCTTCAGCACGGCATCCTTGGGCTCCGGATCGGCGATCGCGAACGTGTTCGCGGTCCGTATCGCTCCTGGATCGGTCGGAACAAGCCCTTTCGCACTCTTCGGAGAACCGGATAGCCCCGTTTCGACAAAGAACGTGATCGTTTGGCCCGACTCGGTTCTGAACTTCCCTCCCCAGTATTCGCAGTAAGACGGAGGCTTGTTGGAGAAGCTCTGTGTGAGCAACACTGGGACATCCAGGAACTGCGCCACCTTTCCCGAGGAGGTCTCTTGGGCCGCACCAGCCGCGCTGGGCAATACCGCCAGACAAACGCAAGCCGCAAACGCAACGATTGCCTTATTCCGTCGCGGCTGCCGCGCGATCTTTGGCACCGCGCCGCTCCTCGTCAGCATGAGCCTTCTCTGCGGACGCGACGGCAGTGCGTCGCAGGTCCCCAGCCCTGTCGGAGATATCGGTTGTGCCCCGCAGAGCCCCCATCCCGCGATCTCGGACGAGCCATCATCACCCGCGTGGCCTCGATCAAACGCTCACCTCAAGATCAATAACGGCTCGACCAACCAGGTTCTTTTCGGGTCGACCCGCCGATCAGCCTGGCGGTCAAGCTCAAACTCCACAGCAACGACACTCGCCATCGGCTCGCACGCGCACACGGTGTTCGCGGCCGCAACCGCGGTACCGACCGGCCACCGCCACCTGCAGTTGCTGCCCACACCACCGCGCGCTAACTGCGCCGCGGGAACTACACACTGACGCTCCGCGACCGCCACGACCAACGGCGAACCTGGCCCGCCCGACGAACACGATCACTTGATCACCCCGTTAGCGGCCACGCCGTCGCCAACCCCACGAGCCCGGCAGACGAACCAGGGCCTATCCAACCCAGACCCTCCCGCCCGGGAGGCATCACGCCCCCCTCGCTCCGGCGTATCCGAGGGCGGCGCACGCTCCGCAGACACAGGCCGCCGCCGGGGTGGGTCTAACCCGAGCGATACTTCTGGTTAGTGGCTAAACCTGGCAGTCTCAAGGCCGGGGGATCCGAATACCCACGCTGCTACCGCTTCTCGATCATTGGGGCACTCTGCCGGTGCGGGATGCGCCCGGCGGGTGCTGGTCGGCGTTTACAACTTCGCCCCTTTTGTTGTGCGTGGGGAGTAGCGTCGGGTCGCCCGGCGGCACGGGCCGGGCCAGCTACTTGATCGGGGTGATCGGATGTCGAGTTTCGAAGTGCCTAGGGCGACTCGTGGTGTGAGCGCGCGTGTTGTTGGGGTTCTGGCGGTGACGGTCGGGTTGTTGGGGTTGTGGGCGGTCGCCCTGGCGGGTTCGGCGGCGGCGCTGCCGTTGAACTGCTCGCAGTCGGGGAACACAGTGATGTGCACTTTCGGCTACACGGGCAGCGATCAGACGTGGACGGTGCCCCCCGGTGTGATGAGCGCGATCGTCGACGTGCAGGGCGCCCAGGGCGGCAACGTCGACACCTCTCCGGGCGTCAGTTTTACAACAGGCGGTTTGGGCGGAGAGGCCACGGCTGAGCCGGCGTTGAGTCCTGGCGCGGCGGTGACGGTTGTCGTCGGCGGCCAGGGCGGATCCGTGTTGGGCTGCGGAGGCGGTGTCTCAGGCGTTGGCGCTGGCGGCTTCAACGGCGGCGCGCCCGGTAGCAATCCGTCCTGTCCCAGCGCAGGCGGCGGCGGGGCCTCCGATGTCCGCATCGGTGGTAGCGGGCTGTCCGACCGGGTCCTCATCGCCGGCGGCGGCGGCGGCGCATCGAATGCAGCATGCGAATCCGCGGGGGGCGAGTCGGACGGGGGCGCCGGCGGCGGCCCGACCGGCGGAGCCGGGAGGGTGGGAGACGGCAGCTGCGGTAGCCCCGTCGGTGGCAGCGGCGGCAACCAGACGGGCACGAGCGGCAGCGGCCAGCTCGGCACTGGCAGCCAGGGCACCGGTGTATTGCCGGGCGGTGGTTGCTGCGGGGGTGTGCCCGGTGGTGGCGGTGGTGGCGGCTACTACGGCGGTGCTGGCGGCGGAAACGATACGGGCGGCGGCGGCGGCAGCGGCTTCGGCCCAGCCGGGACCACGTTCAGCACCGGCGTTCGCTCAGGCGACGGCATGATCACGATCAGTTACACGGTTGTAACGCCGACCTCGCTCTGCCTGCTCACCGAGCAGGACGTGGAAGGCTCCGCGAAGTTCAAGAACCTCCCTCCGGCGCTTGAGAACGCTTTCGACCAGCTCGTCACGGCTGCCTGCACACCGTTGGACAAGATCGTCGCTGGCCTCACCCAAGCGCAGAAAGCGGCGCTGACCGCCGCCTATGACAAAGCGGTCGACTTCCTCGCTGCGACTGGCTGGCTCACCCCCAGTCAAGCGAGCACGCTCAAGGCGCTCGCGGCGACGCTCTGAGAATGACAACGGCGAGAGAGCCCCGCGAGCGCGGGGCCTCTCTCGCTGCCGGTCGCGGACGCTTCTGTGGCATAGGAGCCATGCCGGCGTGCTCTCGCCGGACGACTGCTGTTCGATCAAGGCGGCACTCTCGGTTTCCGCGCGCAAACCACGTCTCTTGGCGAGCCGGCCGTGGAGTTGCGTCGCAACACGAACGCACGTGTCGGCCCGGGTGGAGGCTGGCGGCATGTGTGCTGCAAACCGACAGAGGCAGGAGTGTCCAGCCATCGGTGTGGATGCTGAGAGTTCCCCTCGTTCGTGATTGCGGAACTGTTGTGAACCACTCAGGTGGCGTTCGGCTTCGTGTTCTCGGCGGTTTGCCAACGCTTGGGCCGGTTCGTCGTCCTGATTTGGAAAGATTGTGTTGTGTCCGAAGTCGCGACCAGACCGCCGGGCGATGGCTTCAATCGGACGATGCCGCCGTCTACGGTGATCCCCGTGCTGGTCTACGAGGACGTCGAGGAGGCGATCGGGTGGTTGTGCGACAAGTTCGGCTTCGAGGTTCGCTGGCAGGTCGGAGATCATCGTGCGCAGCTCTGGCTAAACGGAGGTACGGTGGTGATTACTGAGCCTCGCACCTCGCACGCGTTGGGTGGACCACAATCGCTGCTGGTCCGCGTCCCCGACGTGCGCGCGCACTGCGCGCGTGCGCGCGAGCGTGGGGCAAAGATCTTGGACGAGCCGCGAGATTTCCAATACGGAGAGCGCCAGTACACCGCTGAGGACCTCGGCGGCCATCACTGGTGCTTCTCGCAGTCCATCGCTGATGTCCTTCCGGAGGACTGGGGCGGTACATCCGGGCCGGCGCTGCACGCCCTTGGACCACCGGCGGTGACCCACCTTCGACGGGATGTCGCATCTCTGAGGCGCTGAACGTCCGGTGGTGCGATGTTGGTCCGGATGCTGATGGACGCGCTTCGGCGCGGATCGCGGTATCCAAAACGGAGGCCGGTCGACGCAGCGTCCCGCTCTCCCCGGACATGGCTCGCGTTTGACGCTGAGGCGCTCCCAGGCGCGTTGGGGGGCCGACAGTGACCCCGTGTTCGCCTCGACGGCCGGAACGCTGCAGGACCCTCGGAACTGGCTTAGGCGCGTGTTCAATCCAGCCGCTAGGACCGCTGGCGTCCCGTGGGCGACCCCTCACAAGCTCCGGCATGGCATGGCGTCCCTGATGGCGCGGGAGCGCTACACCGCTGCGGACATCGCTGCACACCTCGGGCACGCCGATGGCGGGGTGCTGGCGCTGCGGACGTGCATCCATCCGAAAGGGCTCGAATTCGGCCGAGTTCATCGACGCCGCACTCGGGGCGGATGAGTGATACTCAACCGAACCACTTGTGTACCAAGTGTTGACCCCGAAGGCCGCAGAAGTCCCGATCCCTAGAGCCGACGCGGGGACTCGAACCCCGGACCCCTTCATTACGAGTGAAGTGCTCTACCAGCTGAGCTACGTCGGCAAAATCCCTGCGAACACTGGGAGTTCAGCGCTGCCGTGCTTCGGTGATCCTGCTGGGGAACATCCGGGAACATCAGCGCTGCCAGCTCGCAACCGATGCTAGCGGCTTGCGGCCAGCTGGCGCGACGCGAAAAGCCCGCGATGCCTGGGGATTCTCCATGGAGAGCCAGGGCGGCACACTGCCAGGCAGGCAGGCCAGCGCGCGGCGAAGTACAAGCGCGCCGGACCGCCTCGAGTCGCCGGCGACTCGAGATGCGGGGCGACCGCGATCCGATTGTGACGTGCCGTCGGCTCGAGCCAAGGAGCATCGGCACCTCAGCATTTACGGGCACCTGACGCCTCGCCGAGGACACTGACAGTGAAGTGCACTACGAGCTGAGCGTCGTCGGCGTCTGTAGAGGTTTCTCGGCGCCTGAAACCCCGCCCCGAGTTCAGGTTGCGCGCGTGTGTGATCCCGCGCCGCGAGCCGTTGCGGATTATCAAGGGCGGGTAAAGTCCTGCGCTCCTCCCGTGAACTGGATCGCGTCCCCGACTCTAGGAGCACCATGAAAGTCATCGGAGCAGGCCTCCCTCGAACGGCCACGACAACGCAGGCGGAGGCCTTTGAGATCCTCGGATTCGGCCACTGCTACCACATGCGCGATCTGCTGATGGACCCGGAGCGCCAGCTCGAGCTGTGGGACGCGGTCACCCGCGGGGAGCCCGATTGGGAGGAGATCTTCCAGGGCGCCCAGTCCACCTGCGACTGGCCCGGCGCCCGCTACTACAAGGAACTGGCCGAGTACTACCCGGACTCAAAGGTCGTGCTCACCGTCCGCACCCCGGAGAGTTGGGTGCGGAGCATGCGCGAAACCGTCTGGGCGATCTACTTCGGCGACTCGGTCATGCACCACGTGTGCGAGGCGCGCGCGGTGCTCGACCCGGGCTGGCGGAAATTCATGGACGTGATGACGACGATGGTCTGGGCGGACGGCATTCTCGGCCCGCCCGAGGCGACGTACGACGACACCTCGTTCGGCAAATTGATGGAGCGCTGGAACGAGCGGGTCAAGGCTGATATTCCGGCCGATCGGCTGTTGGTCTGGCATCCGGCCGACGGGTGGGGCCCGTTGTGCGAGTTCCTTGAGGTACCGGAGCCCGGCCAGCCGGTGCCGAATACGAACGACACGGCCGCGTTCAAGGAGGGCATCACCGGCGGCGCGATCGCCGTCATCAACCAGTGGTGGGATGCCCGCGAGCGCCCGAAGGAGGGGCTGCACGGCGCCTCGGTCGAAGAGGAGTCCCTGGCCTAGTCTTAGTGCCCTGATTCATAAATTCGCATGCATTCTGGGCGCGTCTGGACGCGCCTGATCCATCACCCATCCTGCACCCGAATTTACGACTCACGACACTCGGCAGTTCGGGCGGACGTGCAATACCGCTGCTGGTCTAGTGGGACCAGCAGCGGTCACCGCGGCGTCGTCGCGCTCCGAGTCAACTCCGGGGCGTGAACAAGTGGGCCACTAGCCCTCCTCGCGCCAGCGCCGAAAGATCACCGTGAACTCCCGCTGCATCTCCGGGGAGAAGTCCTCGGGCAGGAGCCGTCCGGTCAGCCGCAGCGTCTGACGCATCTGCGCCAGGTACTCGGTGCAATGCTCGCAGCCGGCCAGGTGGCGGTCGAGACGCCGCCTGTCGCCACGCGACAGCGCGCCCTCCAGGTAGTCGGTCACGAGCTCGACGACCTCGATGCATACGAGCTCGCGTCTGCGGATCCCGATCATCGCGGGTCCCCGATCTCGTCCTCGAGCGCCTGTCTGAGGTGGCTGCGGCCCCGGTGCAGCAGAACGCGCTGGTTCTCCGGCGACAACGCGAGCACCTCGCAGACCTCATCACTGCCAAGCTCATCGACGTCCCGCAGCATCACGACCGCCCGTTGTCGAGGCGGCATCGCGGCCAGAGCCGCACGCAACGCACCCCCCAGCGCGGCCGCGCCGAGGCGATCCTCCACATCGTCGACCCAGTGCTGCGGTGGAGTGCTCCAGGCACCGTTGGCGTCGAACCGCGCGTGGTCGACAGCGGGCTCGGCGTCCTGGAGCGCGATCGTCCGCGCCTCCCGCGTGCCAGTGCTGCGGGCTCGGTTGACGAGGATCGCCAACAGCCAGGTGCGCAATGACGAGCGTCCTTCGAATCGATCGATGCCTCGAAGCACGCCGAGCCAGGTGTCCTGCACGACCTCCTCTGCCACCGCGCTGGATCGCACGAAGGTCCGCGCAAGCCTCAGCATCGCGTCATGATGGTGTGCCACGAGGGTCACGAAGGCGGCCTCCTCACCAGCTTGGAGGCGTTCGAGTAGCAGCAGGTCTTCCTGGGAGCCGAGACCGGTGCTGCCCGGATCGCGGTTGCGGCGGCGGATGCGGGTCATCGAGGGCATGGCCGGTGGCGTGCAACGGGTGCGACGCCACCGGCCAGTATCCCTACGGCGGCTCAGGAGGTCGCTATTCCCTCCCCGGCGACGCCGTCGGGCACCGTCACCGAACCGACCTCGCTCAGCGATCCGGCAAACCCCACCCGGAACTCGTCGACGATCCCGGCCCCACCCGTCTGGACGTACAGGTAGCGACCGTCCGGCGAGACCGCCCCGTCAACGGTCCCGGCATCGGTCGTCGTCGTGCTCAGCAGGGACACCGATCCGAACAGGTCGAGAAGGCCGCTCTCGGTTCCGCTGCCGGCATTACCGGCGAACAGGAGCGGCCCATCCGCGACCACCCAGCAGGTGGCCATCTGCCCCGTCGCGGCCGAGGAGATCGGCGACAACACGCCGCCTGCACCGAGCCTCAACGTCTGGACCGCATTGTTGCCCGCGTCCGCGACGGCGACCTGGCTGTCTCCCTCGAACGCGAACGCGAACGGCACCAGGCCGGGCTCGCCGTTCACCGTCGGGCTCGAGCTGAGGAGCCCGCCCCGCTGCACACTGAAGACATCGATGTTGCTCCCGTTGGCCTTTGTCGTCACGAGCAGGCTCCGTCCGTCGGGTGCGAACGCGACGTCGCCGGGGGTGTTCGTGAACTGTGGCGTCGCCGTCGGATCGAGCCCGAGCGAACGCCCCGAGCCCGGGAGCGGTACGAGCCGGTCGAACACGAGCCTGTAGCCCTGAACACTGCCTCCGTCGAGGGCATTCAGCACGTACACGAGATCGCCGTGGACGGCGATGCTGACCGGGAAGCTGCCACCAGAGGAGATGACCTGCAGCAGGTGCAGCCGGTCGCCCTGGACCGCGAACTCGCTGACGGTGTCGCTGCCTGCGTTGACCGCGAACAGCAGGCGCGAGCCGGCCTCGTAGACCAGCGAGTTCTGCGAGGCGAGATGGTCGACCATCGACCCGGCGAGCTGGCCGCCGTTGCCGCCGGTCGGGTAGGTGGCGGCCGCGGTCAGGGTGCCGTCGCGTCCGCGGTCATAGGCGGTCACGGTGTTGCCGGTCAGCCCGTCGCTCTGCGCGAACACCGCTCCGGGGTCGGACCCGCCAAAGGCAAACGAGCGGTGCGTGCGTGCGGCCGCCGGACCTGCGGTCGCTAGCGCCGCCGCCGCGATCACCGCAGCCGCGGGGGCCAAACGTCGAACGTGGTGCATCTGAACCTCCAGGATCGGTTTCAGTTCCACCCTGTGGTCCGCCCAGCCCCGCAGGCGTTACAGAGGCTCCGTCGTTTACACGTTCAGCGAGCCCGAGCGGAACGGCCGCCGGCTGATCTCGGCCCGCGCGTAACCGGCCCGAATCACGGCATCCAGCACCGAGTCGCGGTCCGCCAGGGCGCGATCGAGCTCCTCGGCGCCGACCTCGAGGCGGCCGAGCGGACCGTGGTGGCGCACCCGGAACTCGCGGAATCCCAGCGACCGGACGCCCTGCTCGGCACGATCGATCCGCGCGAGTGCGTCCGGCGTCACCCGCGTCCCGTACGGCAGCCGCGAGGCCAGGCACGGCGACGCCGGCTTCTCCGCGCTCGGGATCCTCAGCGCACGCGCGAGCGCGCGGACCTGTTGCTTTCCCACCCCGGCCTCGAGCAGCGGGTGATGCACTCCGTGCTCGGCCGCCGCGCGCAGCCCGGGGCGCCAATCGCCGACGTCGTCGGCGTTGGCGCCGGAGAGCACGGCGGCATAGCCCTCGGCGTCGGCGAGCCCGATCAGCCGCTCGTACAGCTCGGTCTTGCAGTGGTAGCAGCGAAAGCGATCGTTACGGCGGTAGTCGGGGCGCGCGAGCTCGTCGGTCGTGATCGTGCGGTGGGCGATCCCGATCGCCTCGGCGACACCCCGCGCCCCCGACAGCTCGCCGGCGGCGAGCGCCGGCGACACGGCCGTCACCGCGAGCGCGCGTTCTCCGAGTGCCCGCGCGGCCACGGCCGCGACGAGCGAGGAGTCAACTCCTCCCGAGAAGGCGACGATCGCACTTCCAAGCGCCTCAACGCGCCGTTCGAGATCCTCCAGCAGACCCTTCATACCAAGTCCCGGGCAGCGGCGAGGGCCGCAGCCCAGATCGACTTTATCGGCCGGCCGGTGGCGTTCGCGACGGCCGCGCAGTCGTCGTGTTCGGGAGCGAGGTTGACGACGCGCCCGTCCAGCCGCCCGAGCTTGATCCGGACCTCGTGCCCGTCCAGTTCCACGAACCTCAGCTCGCGATCCAACTCGTAGCGTTGCAACGAACTCACCCGCACCCCGAGCGCGCTCGTGTGCTCGAGGATCGCCCGCGCCACCCGGTTCTGGTCGGCGGGCCTCGCGAGCGCCGAGAAGATCAAACCCGGCCTGCCCTTCTTCATCGTCACGGGCGCCGTCCACACGTCGAGCGCTCCCGCTGCCAGGCAGCGCTCGGCGGCATCGGGGATGAACTCGGGGATCAGGTCATCCAGGTTGGTCTCGAGCAGCACCACCTGGTGCATCGCCGGCGGCTGTTCACCGTCACCCTCCCCCAGCAGCACCCGGACCAGGTTGGCCCGCTCGGCGAAATCAGCGGTCCCGGCGCCGAAGCCGTCGCGCTCGAGCCTCATCGCGGGTATTGGGCCCCACTCGTCGGCCAGCCCCGTCGCGAGCGCCGCGCCGGTCGGCGTCACCAGCTCCGCGTCCAGCTCAACGCCGACCACCTGCGCTCCCCGGAGCAGGCGAGCAGTCGCGGGGGCGGGAAGCGGGAGCACCCCGTGGGTGGTGTGAACGGTGCCGCGCCCGAGCGGGAGCGGCGAGCAAACCAGCCGCTCGACGCCCAGCGACGCAAGCAGCGTGACCGCCCCGACGACGTCGACCAGCGTGTCGACCGCGCCGAGCTCGTGGAAGTGGACCTCTTCCGGCGAGACCCCGTGGATGCTTCCCTCGGCTTCGGCGAGACGGCGCAGCACCGACAGCGCCCGGCTCCGCACGCTCTCAAGGAGCTCGGCGGCGCCCAGTTGGTCGCGAATCGATACCCAGCTGCGCGGCGGGTGGGCGGGGCGAGCGGGGCTCGATTCCGCGCGCTGGCCGTGATCGAGCACGTCCAGGTGCAGGGCCCCGATCCCGTGGCGTTCGACACGCTCGAGGCGCAGCTCCACGCCGTCAAGTCCCAGCCGCCCCGGCACCTCGCGCAGCACCTGCTCCGGCGCTCCCGCGTCGAGCAAGGCGGCCAGCATCATGTCGCCGGCCAGCCCGCCGACGCAGTCCAGGTAGGCAAGCCTCATAACTGCCCGCCCTCGCGACCGCGCGCGATCCGGGCCGCGATCGTGCCGGCGCCAAACCCGTCGTCGATCCCGACGACGGCCAGCGCCGCGGCGCACGAGGTGAGCATCGCTCGCAGCGCAGTTTCCCCGCCGCCGGCGACACCGTAGCCGACGGATGTGGGCACTCCGATCACCGGCGCCGCGACCAGCCCCCCGACAACGCTCGCCAGTGCGCCGTCCATCCCCGCGACGACGATCACACAGTCCGCGAGCTCCAGGTCCGGTAGAGCCACAGACAGACGATGCAGCCCGGCGACGCCCACGTCCTCGTGCACCGTCACCGTCGTGCCCACCAGCTCGGCGCGGATCCTGGCTTCATGAACCACGGGGCCGTCCGAGGTTCCGGCCGAGACGATCGTGACCAGGCCGCGCGGCTCGGGCACCGACCTCGCAATCCACACCGCCCTCGCGATCGCGTCCTCGACCGCCTCAGCGGCGACCGCCGTCACGGCGCCGCGAACCTGCTCGGACGCGCGCGTGACCAGCACGCTGCCGGCACCCCCCTCGAGCATCGCTGCGACGATCCCCGCGACCTGCTCCGGGGTCTTGCCCTCTGCCAGGACCGCCTCGGGCGCCCCCTGTCGGAGCTCGCGATGCAGGTCGGGGCGGGCGAAACCGAGGTCGCTGAACGCCAGTCGCGAGAACGTCGCGAGCGCGGCCTCGGGCTGGACCTCGCCCCTGCCGACCGACTCGAGTAGCGCCAACAGACCGGCGCGCAGACCGTCACCATCCATCCGGGACAGACTACGAGGCACCGGTCGGGCGGTGGCGCGCGCGTGCAATCCTCTGCACGTGGAAATACGCCTCTCCTACGGCACCACCGGGCTGACGGTGACGCTCCCGGACGAGCGGACCACCGTGGTGACGCCGATCCAGCGGGACGGCGCACCCGACCCGGCGGCGACGCTGCGAGATGCGCTGCGGAACCCGGTCGCCGGCCCGCGGCTGCGGGAGCTCGTCCACCGAGGCGACTCGATCGCGGTCTCGATCTGCGACCTGACGCGCCCGCAGCCCCGCGAGGCGATGGTCAGGGCCCTGCTCGAGGAGCTCGACGGGATCGCCGATCGCGGCGCATTCACCCTGCTGGTCGCCACCGGGACTCATCGGGGAAACACCCCCGAGGAGCTGGGCCAGATGCTCGGCGAGTTCGCGAGCTCGATGCGGGTCATAAACCACGACTCCCGCGACGCCGACAGCCTGCGATGGTGCGGGACGATGGGCAACAACGTGCCGGTCTGGCTGAACCGCCGCTGGACCGAAGCGGACGTGAAGATCACGACCGGCTTTGTCGAGCCGCACTTCTTCGCCGGATTCAGCGGCGGCCCCAAGCTCGTGGCGCCGGGCCTGGCCGGGCTCGAGACCACGCTGACGCTCCATGACGCGCGACGGATCGGCAGTCCCCAGGCGACCTGGGCCGTCTGCGAGGGCAACCCGGTCCACGACGATGTCCGCGCGATCGCGGCCGAGACCGGGGTCGATTTCGCGTTCGACGTGATCCTCAACAACGCCAAGCAGATCATCCAGGGCTTCGCCGGCGAACTGTTCGAGATGCACCTCGTCGCCCGCGATGCCGCTCGGCGGCTGTCGATGCGCGACGTCCCGCACCTGTTCGATGTGGTCGTCACCACCAATTCGGGATTCCCGCTCGACCAGAACCTCTACCAGGCGGTGAAGGGGATGACGGCGGCCGCCTCGATCGTCAAGCCCGGCGGCCTGATCGTGTGCGCCGCCGAGTGTCGCGACGGTTTCCCCGAGCACGGCGAATTTCGGGCGTCGCTGACGGCCGCGCCCGACGTCGCGACGATGCTCCAGACGATCGAGCAACGCAAGGAAACGGTGCCCGACCAGTGGCAGCTGCAGGTGCTCGGACGGGTCCTCGCCCGTGCTCGCGTGGCCCTGTACTCCGACTACCTCTCCGACGAGGACATCCGGTCGGCGCACCTGACCCCCGTCGGCGACATCGGCACGGCGGTCGCGGACGAGTGCGCCCGAGTCGGCGGTGAGGCAACCGTCTGCGCGCTTCCCGAGGGTCCGCAGACGATCGCCTACGTGGCCGACCGCGCATCCGCGGCCGCCGGCGCCTGAATCGGATCAGGGCCGGCCGCCCAGATTCTTAGGGTCCGTGGGGGAAATAAGGTCGTTGGAGCTGGCTAGCGGCTGGGGCCGCCTGGCAGGAGGCGGTGAGACAAGGCGTACTGGTGGTACGACGGTTTCGCCGCCTCCTGCCATGCGGTTCCAGACGCCGCCAGAACAGCAAGATTATTTTCCTACGGGCCCTTACCGCGCGTGGCCTCCAACTGGGAGCCCTCGCGGCGTTCGCGCCACTCCTCTGCGAGCAGCGCCCAGCGCTCGTGGTCGCGCCAGCGCCCACCGATCTTCAGGTACCGGGGCGAGAATCCCTCCCGCTTGAACCCGGCCCCCTGCGCGAGCGCGATCGAGGCCGCGTTCCCCGGCTGGATGTTCGCCTCGAGGCGGTGCAGCTTGAGCTCGACGAAGACGGCGCGGAGGACGAGCTCGAGCCCGTCGCGCATGTATCCCTGGCCGGCGAACGCCTTTCCGGCCGCATACCCGAGGTAGGCGCTCTGCAGCCCCTTGCGCACGATCTGGGAGACGTTGAAGAAGCCCACGATCGCGTCGTCAGAAGACCGGCACACGAGGAACGCCTCGAAGTCATCGCGCTGCGCGTCCGCGAGGTAGGCGGCAAACCGGTTTCCGTCGGTTGGGGCGCTCGCCCACGGCCTGTGGAAGCTGCGGCTGGACCGCATGAGCGACGTGAACTCGCGCTCGTCGTCGGCCGTTGGACCGCGGATGTAAACCCCGCTCACTCTGCCAGCAGTCCCTGAAGCCGATATGCCAACGCCTCGCAGGCGAGCTCCTCCGTGACGTTCAGCTGGAAGCGCTGGCGCGTGTCCTCGACGAGCTCCACTGCCCTCGTGATCGCCCGGAGGGGTGGCCGGTGCGGGGGTTGGCCGGTTTCTTGCGCGTTGTCCTCGCCGCCCCCGGCCTTCATGCCCGGGGCGGCGCCCAGCCGCTCCATCCGGTCGACGTTGCGAACCAGATCCGGCGCCCGGAATCCGACCGCCGCGAGGTCGAGTAACCAGGCCGCGATCAGGCTCAGCGCCATGTCGAGCGCGCCGGTCTCGACGCGGCGACGCCGTCGCCTGATCCGCTCGTTCCACTCGGTCTCCGCCCGCTTGCGCTCACGTCTCGGGTACAGCTCGAGTTCGGCGGTCTTCCGCTCCTCGAGCTCTTGGCTGACCCGCTCGCCTCGGGCTCTGACGGCCTTGAGCAAGTCGGCGCAGGGCGCGGCGTCGGCCGCCTCTCCCGCTAGCACGGCGGTGATGAACCGCTCGGCGCTGTCGCGCAACGCCTGCCCGTCGGCCGCGGCGAGCTCCCGCGTCCGCGAGGCGTCACCGAGGCCAAGGCGGGCGTACGCGGCGGCCATCTGCGAGTCCACTCCGTCCGCGCGGAGCTCCGCCGTCAACTCGTCCTCACTGGGGGCGTCGAACCTGACGAGCTGGCAGCGCGAACGGATCGTCGGGATCACGTCGGCCAGCCGGTCGGTGATCAGGATCAGATGGACGAAAGCCGCGGGCTCCTCGAGCGTCTTCAGCATCCGGTTCGCGGCCTCGTCGCCGAGCCTGTCGACGCTCTCGATCACGAACACCCGACGACGGGACTCGAACGGCGTCCTCGAGGCGGCCGCCACCACCGGCTCGTCGACGTCGGAAACGAGCAGCTCGTGGGCGCCGCTCGGCGAAACCCAGGTCAGGTCGGGGTGGACGCCCGCCAGCGCCCGCGCGTGCGCGCCGACTGGGTCGGCTTCTCCCGCGCTCAGCAGGGCGGCAGCGACCGCCCGGGCAGCCGTGCGCTTGCCGGCTCCGCCGGGGCCGTGGAACAGGTATGCGTGCGACGGCGCGCCGCCCGGCGCCAGGGCCGGGCCGAGCGCCGCAAGTGCGGCTGGGTGTCGCTCCAACTCGGCGAGCATCCTCTCGATCCTAGTGTCCTGAAGCGGAAATTCGGTGCCAGGATGGGTGATGGCTGGGCGTGGACACCAATGTTCTCGGGTACGGTCAGCGCGGATGTCAGACCGCGGCCGGCTGATCACGATCGAGGGCGTCGACGGCGCCGGCAAGAGCACGCTCGCGAGCTCGCTCACGCTGGCGCTGCGAAAACGCGGCATCGACGATCGAGCAGTTGCGCGAACCCGGTGGCGTCGAGGCCTCGGAGCGGATCCGAGCGCTCGTCTCCGATCCGGCGCTGACGATCGGTGCACGGTCGGAGGCGCTGCTGTACGCCGCCGCCCGCGCGCAGCTGGTCGAGCAGACGGTGCTCCCAACGCTGGTGGCCGGCCGCTGGGTGCTGCTCGACCGGTTCGTCGACTCCTCGCTCGCCTACCAGGGAGCCGGCCGGGGCCTGGGGATCGCCGAGATCCGCGAGCTCAACCTGTTCGCGACCGGCGGCACCGAGCCCGATCGGACACTGCTGCTGGACCTCCCCGGAGCGGCCGCCCGCCGGCGGGCGGGCGGCCGCTCCGGGCCCCCCGACAGACTGGAACTCGAGGGCGATCAGTTCTTCACGAGGATCGCGGAGGCCTATGCCGCGCTGGCGGCGGCGGAGCCGGATCGGATCCGGGTCCTCGACGCCGCCCGGCCGCGGCGCGAGGTGCTCGCTCAGGCGCTGGAAGCTCTGCAGGACCTCCTCTAAAGAGGTCGAGCGCAGCGACCCCAGGGTCGGCTCGATTCATACCTAGGGCCAGTTCCGGTCCGCTCGTTCCGGCCGGATACTGGTCCCCGGCCCCCGAGAGCTCATTGAGATATCGATGACGACATTCACAGTAGATCCCGCGACGCTTCAGGATCTGTCGAGCGCCCTCTCCGGGGTCCACGCCCAGATGCAGGCGATCCACGGCGTGGCCACCGGGTTCGAGGGCCTCCTCGGGGGCAGCGATCTCGAGGGCGAGGTGGAGGGGTTCTGCAGCCGCTGGGGCTACGGGATCACGTGCCTGTCCAATGACATGGGCGAGGTGGTTGAGCACCTGAACGCCGCGGCCGTTGGCTACAGCAAGTCCGAGCAGGACATCGCGAAGGCAGCGCGGTGACGTCGGATGGCTGATCCGCTCTCAGACCCGCGGGCAGGGCGGCTGCTGTCGGCAGACTTGGGCGAGATCTCGACCCTGGCGGGGTTGTTTCACCGCGTCGCCGCTCAGTCCCAAACCGCCGCCGGCGGACTGCGCGGCGCCCATGCCGCCAACTGGACCGGCGGAGCGGCGGATGCCTTCCGTTCGAAGCTCGGCAAGCTGCCAGGGGACCTCGACAACGTCGAGGCGTCCTATGCGGGGGTCGCCGGCGCGCTGGACACCTACGGAGCGCATCTCGAGCCCATTCAGAACCAGTTTGTGTCGCTGGTCACGCAGTTGAGCGACGCGCGCTCGAGCCTCGCCACCGCCCAGGGTCAGGTCGCTACCGCCAGCGCGAACCTGTCGACGGCGAGCTCTGCCCCGCATGCCACCTCGAGCACGCCGGCGGTTCTCGACGCCCACGCCGCGCTGACGAGCGCCAACGGCACCGCGGGTCGGCTCCACGACGAGGTGTCGGGGTTGGAGGGGCGCGGCTTTCGCCTGCTGGACGAGTTCGACAACATCCGCGGGGTCGCCGTCGGCAGGGTGTCCGACTCGGGTGCCGCGGCGCCCTCACACCACTGGTGGCAGTCGGTCGCGAGCTTCGTCGGCAACTTCGTCAAGGACGCGGCCGTGGGGATCGGCAAGAGTTTCTACGACCTGGTTTCGGGCAAAGCGATCATGAACTTCATCCACCATCCCGGCTGGGAGTCGCTCGGTGCGCTCGTGAAGGACATCGCGACCGTCGCCAGCGTCGTGGCGATGGTCGCCGCGCCGTTCGCTGCGCCGGAGCTTGCCGAGGCAGACGCGCTTGAAGCCGGCGCAGAGGGAGCAGCAACCGCCACGGAAACCGCAGTGACGACCACTGAAGCGACCGTGGAGACCACCGACGCGACCGTCTCTACCACCGAAACGACAGTTGAGACGACCGCCGAAACGACCGGCGGGGCCACCGCCCAGGGCGGTCGCTCGTTCGGCGACATCGCCCGGGGCGTCAACCAAGTGGGCAACGGTACGGCCCTGGCTGGGAACGCTGTCGGTGCCGTCGATGATGTCGGCCAGGGCCACTACGGCGCCGCCGCCCTCGACGCTGGATTTATGATCGCCCCCAACCTCGGATCGACGGGGAAGGCGATCGGCGCCATCAAGGAGGTCGACTCGCTTCCCGCTGCGTTCAAGCTGATTCCCCAGGCGATGAACGCCAACATGGGGTTCGGAGACGACTTGACGAATGCGCTCCACGTCGGCGACGAGACGGCCAAGGACGCGCTCGAGAACGCCAAGAACATCTCCCTGTACAACGGTTTACGGGACGTCGGTCTTGACGCCCCGCTCGCCAAGAAGGTGATTTTTGGCGACGGTGAGGTGCCGGCACTGCACGCGGACTGGAACAGTGTGGCGAACAGAGCGATGCACTTCGGCAGGCCCGCGGCCTACGCATTCGATAGCTTGCTAAGCGATCCGGCCAAAGACAAGCTCAAGACCCATTACCACATGGTTCCGGACGGCGGATGATCGCCAACCCGCTTGACCGCTTCAAGCACCACAAGACCGAGCTTCCGTTCCGTGCGAGCGGATGGGGTCCGGCGCGCAGCTGGCCGGTCCCGAGAGCCGATGGCGAGCCGCTGGTGTTCATGCTCCGGCTCCCGGACGAGATCGAGCTGGTCGACGTACCGAGTCTCGCCGAGTCGGCGCGCGGTGCGCCCCCCATTGTCGCCCAGGGAGCCGCGGCGCTGGAGCGAGCAGCCGGACCCGCCGGAGTCGTGTTCATCGGCGCGCTACGCCCGTCCGATGTGCCCGCGGCCGAGCGCGAGATCCTGGCGACACTGACCCTCGCATTCTCCGAGAAGGTGAGGGGGCCACTTTCGGCCGAGGACTTTCGGGTTCCCGACTCCGAGCGCACGACGAAGTCGCACGAGGAGGTGGTCAAGGTCTCCGACAAGGCGACATTGATCATCCGCGTCAGCACGGAGTCCCTGGGCGAAGGGATGGACCCGGTTCTGATGCTCCTCTGGCAGTACCTGATCGAGACCAGCTACGGGGCGCTCGTGATGGCGTTCTCCACCGCAAATCAGCAGATGATGGGCCCGGCGTCTCGCAAGCTGTACGACAGCATCGTCGAGACCGGGTTCATCGGCGAGCAGCCCCCGCCGTCGTGACCTGGAGCTGTCGCCCCACACACCAAAACGTCGAGGAGCCGCGCCCGCAGTCCGGGGGTCTTGACGTTTAGGCCCACCAGCAACCCAAACGTCCAGAACCCCCGACATCGGTGGCGCGCTCTTGACGTTTTGGTTGGAGCATCGGCCGTCGAAAGGCGCCCTCGAATCGCCGCTGGGTCTGCCTGGCGCGCGCGGCTAGGCCGGCGACGCCGACTCTCTCAGGACTCGGTCACGCGCGGCGCGTACCGGCGATGCAGCATCAGCGAGTTGCCATCAGGATCCTCGAAGAACGCCATGTGGCAGACGCCGGTGTCGAGGGTCTCGGCTGCAAACGTCACGCCACGACCTTCGAGGGTCGCTCGCGCGGCCGCGACATCATCGACGCGGAACGCGAGCGGGTTGCGAAGCGCCGTGTGTTTGAGCCCCATCCCCTCGGCGTTCATCAGGCTCAGCGTCAGGTTTCCTGTCTCGAACTCGGCGTAATTGCGCTCGGGTATCCACACCGACCGGCGGAGACCGAGCGTCCCTCCGTAGAAGTCGGCGGCCGTCGCCAGGTCGCGGGTATGGATACCGACGAAGTCCACGGCGGTGATCAGCTGTTCTGTGGCTGTGCTCATGGCTCACACATTAATCGCTGGCGTGGCGCTCAGGCCGGCGGCCCGCTCGCCTGCCCCGACGAGGCCCGTTGATACCCGTCCGGGTTGGCCTGCATGAACGCCCAGGCGTCGGCGATCATCCCCTCGAGCTCGGGCCGTTGCGGCTCCCACCCGAGCTCCCCACGGATCTTGGCGCCGGCCGCCACCAACCTCGGGGGATCCCCTGGCCGCCGGGCGCGGTCCACCGAGGCGATCGACCGTCCGGTGACCTCTTCGGCAGCCGTGATCACCTCGCGCACCGAGAAGCCGTTGCCGTTGCCGAGGTTGAAGATGCGGTGCTCGCCCTCGGCTGCGCCCCCGAGCGCCAGCACGTGCGCGGTCGCCAGGTCCTCGACGTGGATGTAGTCCCGCACCGCCGTCCGGTCCGGCGTCGGGTAGTCGGCTCCGTACACCTCGACGTGCGGCCGTCTGCCGATCGCGGCGCGCAAAACGTTCGGGATCAGGTGCGTCTCGGGGTCGTGATCCTCACCCATGCCCCCACTCGCGCCGGCGACGTTGAAGTACCGCAGGCTGACGGCTCCGAGTTGATAGGCACGACAGAAGTCCCCGATCATCTGGTCGACCGCGGCCTTCGAGGCGCCGTATGGGTTCGCCGGCCGCAGCGTCGCGGTCTCCGCAATCGGCACCTCGTCCGGCTGGCCGTACACCGCGCAGGTCGAAGAGAAGACGAGCCTTGTCACCCGGGCCTCGCGCATCGCCTCGAGCAGGTTCAGCGACCCCCTGACGTTGTTGCGCCAATACAGCTCCGGACTGGCGACCGACTCGGCGACCAGCGCGAGCGCGGCGAAATGCAGGACCCCGTCGAACCCCTGGGCCAAGACCTCGCCAAGCGTCTCCCGCTCGACCAGGTCGGCGATCACCAGCCGGGCCTCCGGGGGCACGGCTTGACGGTGCCCGCGGGACAGGTTGTCGAGCACGACGACGTCGTGACCGGAGTCGATCAGGACCCTCGAGACGATCGAGCCTATATAGCCGGCGCCACCAGTTACGAGCAGCTTCATCGCCAGCGAGATATAAACAGAGCGGTGATTGAGGCGCCGTCTGAGTTCGAGCTGGTCGAGTTTGAGCAGGTCGAAGCCGCGCCGGGGACCGCGCTGCTGCGTGTCACCGCCCGTCCCGGCCGTGATCCGGACGCCGCCCCGCCGGCGCTGCTGATCGCCGACGGAGGCCGTGTGCCTCACCGAGTGGAGCCGCTCCCGTCCCCGCCCGGACCGCAGGGGATCCTGCGGGTGGCGTTCTCGGCCCCGCTCGATGTGGTGCGACGCGGGTCGACATTCGCACTCGAGCTCGCCGATGGCTCAGTCGTCCGGCTCCCGGCCCCGTCGCGCCGGCGCCCGCCCCGCAGCCACGACGGGATCGCCGCCGAGGCTGAGCGCCGTCGGCTTGCCGACGGCGAGCGGTTGCGGGCGCTCGAGATCGAGCGGCGCCGTGCCGTCGACGCCGAGCGCCAGCGGGCAGTCGAATCCGAGCGGCTGCGCGGCGAGCGCGACCAGGCGCTCGCCGACCGAAACCGCGCCCTGATGGATCGCAACCACGCGCTCTCGGACCGGGAGGAGGCGGAGTCTCGCGCCCGTGCCGCTTCGGCTGGCACGGGCGCGCTCGAGGCCCAGCTGCGGTCCGCCGAGGAATCCGCGGCGCTCCTGCAATCCGAGCTCGAGGCGCAGACACGGTCCGCCAAGGAGACCGCGGCGCGTCTGCAGTCCGAGCGCGACGCGGCTCTCCAGGAGACACAGACGCAGCGCCGGAAGGTCGTTGAACTGTCCGAGCAGATCGCCCGTGTTCGAGCGGAGCTCGAGACGATCCGCACCGAGGCCGACGCTACCCGGACCGAGGGCGAGCGGGCCAAGCGCCGGATCTCGGAACTGACCCGCGCGCTCGAGCGCTCGGAGGAGCGCGAGTCCGTCGCCGGCGGCGAGGTCGAATCGCTTCGTGAGCGGCTCGCCGAGCGCGCGGCACACGAGGCCGACAGCGAGCGCCTGCAGGTGATCGAGGAGGCGCTCGTCGTCCGGGACGCGGAGATCGAGTTGCTGAACGCGACCGTGAGCGATCTGCTTGACCACTTTGAGGAGCACGCGGACGCGCGCGAGCGCGCCGCCGCCCACGTCGAGCTGCTCGAGGGCGAGCGCGCCCAGCTCTCGGAGGAGCACCAGCGCCTGGCCGACGAGTTCGCCCAGCTTTCCGACGAGCGCGCACGGCTGCTCGAGGAGCACGGCCGCCTGCTCGACGAGAAGGGTCGGCTGCTGGACGAGCACTCCGGATTGCAGACGAGCGCCGATCAACTGTTCGTGCAGCTCGAGGAATCTCGGCTGGGCTCGCTGGCGGCGCTCGATCTGCTCCGCAATGCTCTGCTGGAGCACCTGCACGGCCGCTGAGAAACCCTGCACGGCCGCTAAAATCTAGGTACCGGCGCGCAACGCTGGGAATCGGACAGGGCCAGCTCGGAGCCGATATCTGACGAGCTTTTCCGTCCGACCCACCCGCCAATATTCGCTGTCCACCTCAGGCACCCAGGGGCGAGGAAAAGCAGCGGACGCAGCGGACACCGAGAGGAGCCGGCAGGCATGGAGATGACCCCGCAGAAGCACTCGAGCCAGGCAGCGAAGACGACCGGACTTTCGATCGGGCGGTACTTCACAACGCCGGGCAAGGACCCGTTCGAACAGGTCGAGTGGGAGCTGCGGGATGCCAGGATCGGCCACGGCGATCGCGTGTCGTTCGAGCAGAGGGACGTCGAGTTCCCGAAGGGCTGGTCCCAGAACGCGACCAACATCGTCGCTCAGAAGTACTTCCGCGGACAGCTCGGGTCAGCCGAACGCGAACGGACGGTCAAGCAGATGCTGAAGCGGGTCGCCGGCACGATCGCCGGCTGGGGCGCCGAGCGCGGCTATTTCTCGACCGATGAGGACGCCGAAGTGTTCGAGGCCGAGCTGACCCACATCCTGCTGCACCAGATGGCGGCGTTCAATTCGCCGGTCTGGTTCAACGTCGGCTGGCATCCGGTCGGCAGTCCGAAGATGCAGGCGAGCGCCTGCTTCATCCTCTCGGTCGAGGACAGCATGGAGTCGATCCTCGAGTGGAACACGAAGGAGGGGATGATCTTCCGCGGCGGTTCCGGGTCCGGCATCAACCTGTCGCGGATCCGCGGTTCGATGGAACCACTGAGCCGCGGCGGCACGGCATCGGGCCCGGTCTCGTTCATGCGTGGCGCTGATGCCTGGGCGGGCTCGATCAAGTCGGGCGGGGGAACCCGCCGCGCCGCGAAGATGGTCGTGCTCGACGTCGACCATCCCGACATCCGCGAGTTCATCTGGTGCAAGGCCAAGGAGGAAGACAAGGCCGCGGCGCTTCGCGACGCCGGCTTCGACATGTCGATCGACGGCGATGGCTTCCACTCGATCCAGTACCAGAACGCCAACAACTCGGTCCGGGTCACCGACGAGTTCATGCGAGCCGTCGCGGACGACGAGGACTGGCACCTGATCGCGCGCACGACCGGCCAGCCGATCGGCGAGCCGATCCGGGCCCGCGAGCTGATGACGGAGATCGCCGAAGCCGCATGGCGCTGCGCGGACCCGGGCGTCCAGTACGACACGACGATCAACCAGTGGCACACCTGCCCGGTGTCGGGCCGGATCAACGCCTCCAATCCGTGCAGCGAGTACATGCACGTCGACGACTCGGCCTGCAACCTGGCGTCGCTCAACCTGATGAAGTTCCGTCGCGCCGACGGCAGCTTCGACGTCGACAGCTTCGAGCACGCCGTCGACATCATCTTCCTGGCGCAGGAGATCATCGTCTCGCCGTCGAGCTACCCGACCGAGGAGATCGGGACCAACGCGCGGGCGTTCCGGCAGCTCGGGCTCGGATACGCGAACCTGGGCGCCTACCTGATGGCCGACGGGATGGCGTACGACTCCGACGCCGCCCGCGCCACCGCCGCCGCGATCACCGCGCTGATGACCGGGCGCGGGTACCTGCGCTCAGCCGAGGTCGCTGCCGCGATCGGCCCGTATGCGCGCTACGAGGAGAACCGTGACGCACACAACGCCGTGATGCGGATGCACCGCGACGCCGCTCGCAAGATCGCCGAACGGGATTGCGCCGACACCGCGCTGGTGCAGGCAGCCAGGGAGACCTGGGAGCAGGCGGTCGCGGCCGGCGAGGACCACGGCTACCGCAACGCCCAGGCGACGGTGCTCGCTCCGACCGGGACGATCAGCTTCCTGATGGACTGCGACACGACCGGCGTCGAGCCTGACTTCTCGCTGATCAAGTACAAGGAGCTGGTCGGCGGCGGCCAGATGACGATCGTCAACGGCACCGTCCCGCTGGCGCTGCAGACGCTCGGCTACGACAGCCACCAGGTCGAGCAGATCGTCGCCCACATCAACGAACACGACACGATCATCGGGGCACCCGGCCTGGCAGCCGACCACCTGCCGGTGTTCGACGTCGCGGTCGGCGAGCGCGCGATCTCGCACATGGGCCACATCAAGATGATGGGCGCGATCCAGCCGTTCATCAGCGGCGCGATCTCAAAGACGGTCAACATGCCGCAGGAGACGAACGTCGCGGATATCGCCGAGGCCTACATTCAGGCCTGGCACCTCGGCGTCAAGGCGCTCGCGATCTACCGCGACGGTTCCAAGACCGCCCAGGCGCTGCGGACCGACGCCCAGCGCAGCGAGCCGGCCTCGACCGGTGGGCTCACCCAGGAGGACGTCGACCGGGCCGTCGGTGAGGCCGTTTCCACGGCGGTCGCCGAGGCGCTCGCGACCCCGACGCGCAAGCGGATGCCAGTCGAGCGCCATTCGATCACCCACAAGTTCTCCATCGGCGGCCACGAGGGCTACATCACCGCGGGCATGTACGAGGACGGGACGGTTGGCGAGATCTTCCTGACCGACATCGGGAAGGAAGGCTCAACCCTGCGCGGCATGATGAACTCGTTCGCGACGGCGATCTCGATCGCGCTGCAGTACGGGGTGCCGCTTGAGACGCTGGTCCGCAAGTTCAGCTACATGCGCTTCGAGCCGGAGGGGATGACCACCAACCCCGAGATCCCGTTCGCGAAGTCGATGCCCGACTACATCATGCGCTGGCTCGCCTCGCGCTTCCTCGATGTCGACCTCCAGGAGGATCTCGGGATCCTGACGCCGGAGGTACGGGCGCGCCGGTCCGCCCAGGAGGCCGCCAGCTCCCAGCTGCTGAGCGACACGGCCGGCCCGAGCCGTCGCCAGGACGACCAACACGGCGACGAGCACCGAGCGTCCAACGGCGGCTCCTCGCCCGGGGCCGGCAATGGAGAACCGGACGGCGCGAAGGGCAATGGTGGCGCGGGAAAGCCGGCCGCAGCGGCTCCTCGCCCGGCAATCTCCGCGCTGACCGACCTCCCCCCGGTCATCCCGGCCGTGCGACACGGCCTCGACCTCGGGCCCGCCTGCTCGCAGTGCGGCGGCATGATGCAGCGCACCGGCAGTTGCTACACGTGCTCGAGCTGCGGGTTCAACACGGGCTGCGGGTAGTTGTAGAGGGTCACCGGGATGTCCCGGGGTGGGTCATGGGATGTCCACCGCGGGTCATCGGAGTGTCCCGAGATCCCCGTCAGACAGGGCGGGGACCGGGGCAAGCTCCAAGTCACGCTGCTCCTATTAGCCCGATCCGACAGCCCTGGACGTCTCTGCCGGTTTGGCGACCGAGCGGCAGTGATCGCGTTCGCGGACTCGCCACTTTGTGAAGGGGCGGGATTCAGGTCGATGGCAAGCCCAGCTCGTTTAGGGCCGTCTCCACGAGGCTGCTCGCTTACGGCGTCAGTTCATGCGGCGCGCGCCGGCAGACGTCGTGTTGCCCAAGTCTCCCCGGCGGCCACGGCCGCGGCCAACTGCACTTCCGATCGTCGTTGGGCGACACGTTGGCAGGAGGAGCAGGTCCCGACGTGGCGAGTGTGGCCGCAATGCGGCTGAAGTGGGTGGGCGGTCGGTTCGCTGCCAAGCGGTGTCACTGTGGGGATGATCCCGGGGGATGGGATCGACGTAGCCGATGTAGCCCTGACGAATCTCAGCTTCATCGTTTACTCCTTCGGTACGTGGTCAGATGGTCTCGGCGGGTTCTTGCCGATCTGTTCGGCTTGTTGATCTGGTTGACGTTCGGTGGCCTGGAGTTATTCCATGCCAGCTCAACGCTGCAGTGCGGCCGCGAGTACTTTTCGCTCGGCGTTGGACGGGGCCCAAGCAGGAGCTCGCGGAGGGCTGTTGCCGGCGTGGGCCGGGTTCAAGGATGGGCGGTGATCCCGGGCTGGACGGGGCGCTTGGCGGCCGCCCGAGCGGAGCTGCTATTCGGCGGTGAGATCGAGCGCGGCTCCTGGCCCTGTGGCGGGGTACCTCGCTTTCCGGTTGTGCACCGGCCTTTGGTGGCGCGCCGAGCGCCGAGCCACGGCCGCTGTGTCGGCGACGATGGCCGAGCCGAGGAGCGAAACAATGCCCGCGACAACCGGGATCGCTAGGACTGCGTTGAGAATCAGTACGACGTTCATGAGGGTCTCCTTGATTGATGAGTGAATTGATGGGCTGCCAGGGCGACGGCGCGCGCTGTGGATAGTGACCACCACAGATGGGTGGACTTCCCCCGTTACGGTCATCCTCGTATGGCCGATGCCGACCACGAAGCAACCCTCAACGTCGGTGAGCGGGCGGTTCTCCCTGCCCGCCGCTTCGGCGCATCTGCTTCGGTCTAGAGACCTGTTGAAGCAGGGGTGAGTTCGTCATCCCCGCTCGGGTGACGAAGTGGCGGTCCGTCGATCGGGTCCCGGGGTGACGCTTGAGAGGTGCGTGCGTTGGTCCCCCGCTCCACAGAAGAGCGGGGCAGATGGCACGGTGTGTGGTGCCGGTCAATTGCGTCCGGCCATCACGCCGCCGTCGATATCCCAGATCGCGCCGGTGACCCAGGTGGCGGCTGGGGAGAGCAGGAAGGTGATGGTGTTGGCCAGGTCGCGGGCGGTGCCGATCCGGCCGAGCGGATGGAAGTTGTCGAAGCTGTGCAGCGTCTCATCGAGCTTGTCCTGGGGGACGAACTTCTCATAGATCGGGGTCGCAACGACGGCCGGCGCGACCGCGTTGACCCGGATGTGGTGGGGCGCGAGCTCGATGGCCAGGTTGCGGGTGAGCGCGTGCAGCCCGCCTTTGGCCACCGAGTACCCCGCTGACGGGGTGGCTCCGACGGCTTGGTGGGCCCACATGCTGCCGATGTTGACGATCGCCCCACCCTGGCTGTGGTCGACCATCCCCCGGACGACGGTCTGGGTGAGGAAGAAGATTGCCCGGGCCAGTTCGAGGTAGGAGTCGTAGGAGGGGCCGTCGTAGTCCAGGAAGGGCTTGGGGATGAACAGCCCCGCGGCGTTGACCAGGAGGGTAGCGTCGGCGTGTTCGTCGGCCAGTTGCTGACGCACCCGGTCCACCTGCGTGCGGTCGGCCAGGTCGGCGGTGATGCCGTACACCGAACCGTCTGTGGCCAGTGTCTGGACGGTGTCCTTGACCCTGCCGGCGTGCTGGCCGATGATGACGGCGCTGCCGCCAGCGGCCACGACGTCGGCGGCGGTCTGGCGGCCCATCCCGCTGCTGCCGCCGACGACCACTAGTTTCTGCCCCGCAAACCCGCGCATGGCCGCGGACAGGTCGGTTTCGTCCGCGTGGTTCTGCGTGGCGTCGAGCGATTGCGTGCTCATTTAGGTGTTTCCTTTCGGGGTTGCTGGGGCGGCGTTTGATTGCCATCCCGGTTACGGTTAGCCAGTGGTTTGGAACGTGGTCTGCTGCACTAGCACTGCGGTGAGGATCAGTACGACGCTCATGACGGTCTCGTCGATGGATGAGTGAATTGATGGGCTGCCAGCGCGACCGGGGCTATTTGACGATCGTGAAGCGCAGCGACTTGGGCGCTGAGCTTTCCCCGTCGGCGTTAGTGGCGGTGATCGTGGTCGTGTAGCTGCCGGGGCTCAGCTTGTGGGTGCGGCTGACGCGACCCGCAAAGCCGATCTTGTCCGGGCCGCTGGGTGCCTTGAGCGATAGGCCGGTGGCGGTCACAGTGCGCACGCAGCTGCGCCGCTGTCGGTTGTGTTTGGTCTGCGCGACGCATTCGCGGTGGCCCTTGACGCTGACGATTCGACCGGAGGCAGGCCGGGTGAAGGCCAGCTTGACCGTCGCGGGCTGGTTGAGCGTGAAGCTGAACGTCGTCCCGACCGCACGCTGGCGTGGCGTGAGGCCGGTGTCGCTGGTGATGTCCGGCAGCGCGCTGCCCTCGCGCCAGCGGTCCTGCGACGCCCGCAGGTCGCGAAGTCGCGGACCCGGTGCCCGCCCCGGACCCGCTGCGGGCGGCGGAGCCGGTGCGGGCGGCGGGGCCGGTGCGGGCACCACCGTGTAGGTGCTCGACGCCGATTGCGTCTGACCGTCGCCACTGGTCGCCGTGGCCGTGAACGTGTGCGAACCGGGGCTGGAGGTGTCGATCGCGGCCCCCGCGGGACGCCCGCCCTGATCCACGCACGAGGTGACCCCGGGGCCGCCCGCGCCGTCGCTGCAGCCAAAGCTCGAATCGACCGCCTGCCCGACTGTGTACGTCGCGCCGGCGGCCGGGGTCGTGATCGAGGCCGACGGCGCCAGCGGCAGCGCGTCGACCGCCAGCCCCTTGGGGAAATCAGCGCCGACGACGAAGCTGTCATCGACGCCCGAGCCGTGGAGGTTCGCGCGCCCAATCGTGCCGCTGTTGGAGACGGTGTTGTAGTCGGTCCAGTAGATGTGCTGGCCGTCGACCGCCACCCCGATGGACAAATCCAGGCCGGTAATGAAGCTCGGATCGACGCCGGGCCCGTCGAGGTTCGCGCGCCCGATCGCGCCGCCCGTGGCGGAGTTGTAGTCGGTCCAGTAGACGTGCTGGGCGTCGACCGCCACCCCCTCCGCATGCGGGGTGGTGATGAACCTCTGATCGACGCCGGACCCGTCGAGATTCGCACGCCCGATCGTGCCGGCCGCGGGATTGGTCCAGTAGAGATGCTGCCCGTCGACCGCCACCCCCGCTGGGTCGCTCGCGCCGGTGATGAAGCTCTGATCGACGCCGGAGCCGTCGAGGTTCGCGCGCCCGATAGTGCCGGCCGCGGGATCGGTCCAGTAGATGTGCTGGCCGTCGACCCCCACCCCCCCCGAGCCCGCAGTGATAAAGCTCTTGTCAGCGCCCGAGCCGTCGAGGTTCGCGCGCCCGATCGTGAAGTCCCCGGGATTGGTCCAGTAGATGTGCTGCCCGTCGACCGCCAGCCCGGCGGGGCTGAGCCCGACCCCGAGCAAGTTCTGAGTGACACCCGAGTCGTCGAGGTTCGCGCGCCCGATCGTCAGGTTGTCGGACCAGTAAACGAATGCGTCAGCCCGCGCCGCCCAGCACCCACACGCCGTCACCGACAACACTGCGACTAACGCCAACGCCCGACCCCTACGGATCACGACACCGCCGCCGCGCTCACGCCAGCCTCGACGAGCAGCCAGAGCTTCTTGCGGTGCAGCCGATCGCCCGTGCTGGCCGATCATGTACTTGAAATGGGAGTTCATCGTGTCTCCTTGGCAGTCGTCGGTCGATGCGGCCAAGGTAGGCGTAAGCGAGGGTTCTGCCATTGGGCAACTGCCCAATCTTGGGTCTTAACCGCCAACGCACGCCGCGAAAGCGGCGAGGACAATGGTTCGGGCGGACCACCTCTGCGATGTGACCGATATCGGAGCCGCCCACTGACGGCTAGCCTGGCCCGCAACCTCGACGATCTCGCTCCTGCTCAGCGGAGCGGCCACGCCTAACGCGCTTCTGCTCCTTGCGTCGAAGGACCGGAAGAGAAGTCCACGCTCGTGCCTGGGCTGCGAAGTCGGCCGAGCCGCCCGCGGGTCAGGCACCAGGCGGCGTCGGGTGAGATTGGGTGCGACCTCGCGCCTACTAGGAGTCGAGCGTCATCGGCGGGCCGACGCACTCGCACTCGTTTTCCTCGGTCGCGCGGGTCGAGGCATCGTGAGTGACAGTTCAAGCCGGTCTGGCCGTTAGATCAGGTCTCGGCAGCGCACGCGGGCGGCCCTGCCGCCTGGGGTGCAGAGGTCGAACCGGTGACGCGGATCTCGGCCATAACGGGTGCGCGAGCCGGAGAGTTGTTGATGAAGGAGCTCAGGCGCTCGGCGACGAGATCGGCCCGGGTTAGGTGTGGCAGATGACCGGCGCCGTCGAGCAGCGTGAGTTCCGCGGTGGGGTTTGACGCGAGGGCCACCGATGCGTGATGCGCGGGAATGATGCGGTCACGCGTTCCCCATAGGACGAGCGTCGGGACCAGTCGAAGTAGATACGGCCGGTCAAGCACGCTCGCGCGTTGCCCTCGGTGCCCGATCGCGGCTCGGACGGTTATCAGCAGCGCCGTTCGTCGTTCGCGGCCGCTCGCGTTTGTGAGCGTGCGTTGCAGCGCCCGGATGCTCCGTGCGGCGGTGGGGGCGCGGGTCCTCTTCGCAAGAAGCGCCGACGCGGCGAGAAGACCGAGCGTCGGGCGCACTGTCAGGAAGCGGAGCGCGAGACCTGCTCCCGTCAGGGACAGTGCGCGGAGCAGTGGGTGCACCTCGCGCCCGAGCCCACCGCTTGAGATCAGCGCCATTCGGTGTATTCGAGCGGGATAGTTGTACGCGAACGACAGGGCGATGCCGCCTCCGAGTGAGTGGCCGACGACCGTCACGCGGTCGTGTCCGAGCACATCGAGCAGGTCGCGAAGCGTTCCCGCGTGCCCGCTCGGCGAGTAGTAGTCGATGCCGGACGGAGCGTCGGACTCACCGTGCCCGAACAGGTCCGGTGCGATCACGGGGGCAATTGTCAAATGTTGTGGATCTCGCAATGAAGGATGATCAGGCGGCGACCTTCTCCGGTGTAATCTCGTTGGTGTCGTCGTCGGTGACCTTGATGCCGTCCTTGAAGTTCACGCCGGCGAGCACGTCGGCGACCAGCTCGTGGCCGTTGAACCGTCGCCAGCGTTCCTGCGCTGACTCGAGGAGCTTGTAGGCCATCGCCAGCGCGGCGGCCTTCGAGCCGGCGCCCTTGGTGACCCTGGTCCGAAGGCGGACGGTCGCGAACGAGCTCTCGATCGGGTTCGTCGTCCGTAGATGTCGCCAGTGCTCGGCGGGGTAGTCGTAGAACGCGGTGAGCGGCTTCCAGTCGCGGTCGAGCTTGGCCAGCGCCTTGGGGTACTTCGCGCCGTACTCGTCGCGGAACACCTCGAGCGCGAGGTTCGCGTCCTTGCGGGTCGGCGCCTCGATGATCTCGTTCAGCAGCCCTTTCGCGCGCGGCTGCAGCCGCTTGGGCAGGCAGTCGATCACGTTCCCGGAGGCATGGAACCAGCAGCGCTGCTCACCGGCGCCGGGGAACACGTCGCGCAGCGCCGCCCACGCCCCGAGGGCGCCGTCGCCGACGACGAGCTTGGGCTCGTTCAGCCCGCGGCGCTTGATATCGCGGAATACGCCCGCCCAGGACTCGGTCGACTCGCGGTAGCCGTCCTCGACCGCGAGCAGCTCCTTGACGCCGTCCTCGCGGACGCCGATCACGATCAGCAGGCACACCTTCGGGTCCTCGCCGAGCCGGACCTGGACGTGGATCCCGTCCATGAACAGATACGCGTATCGACTGAAGCTCAACAGCCGCTTGCGGAACCGATCGTGATGCTCCTCCCACTCCTTGCACAGCCGGCTCATCGTCGTCGCCGACAGACCGGAGGCGTCCTCGCCGAGCAGCCCCTCGAGTGCCGGGCGGAAGTCGCCTGTCGAGAGCCCGCGCAGGTACAGGATCGGGATCACCTCGCCGACCTTCGGCGACCGGCGCGCGTACGCCGGCAGGATCCGCGAGCTGAACTTCTGCCGCTCGCCGTTCTCCTCCTCGACGCGCTTGTCATTCACCCGCGGGGCCTTAATCGGGATCGTCCCGGCGCCGATCGTCACGCGCCGCTCCCGCGCACGGCCATTGCGGACCACCAGCCGGTGCCCGTCCTCGTCCAGCTCGTCACCGAAGCGTTCCACATACTCATCGGCCTCGGCGCGGAGCGCGGCGGCGATCATCCGCCGCGCGCCCTCCCGCGCCAGCTCATCCAGCGCGAGCGTGATCTCCTCGTTGCCCTCCCCGACGGGAAGCCTGCGAACATTCGTCATGGCGTGCCTTCCTTCTCCGCCTTCCGGCGTCGGTCTTGAATCAACCGGGAAGGTACGCCGCCTTTCTCCTCAACGCCGTCATCGCGGTAGGGACGGGCCTTGGCTTGTGGGCTCGGCCTGCCCCCCGCACAGATCCCAGCGGGCGCTGCTAACGCACTGGGCTCCTGCCTTGGGTAATGGCGTCAAAGCGGACGGTGGGCCAGGGATGCACGATCCGGGCTGGAGGTAGCCATCGTTCGGCGAGAAGACCGATCCGCCTCCAGGTCACCCGGTGTCGCTGACTTCGACGGCGGAGCGCGCGAAGCCAGAGATGGGTAACGCGGTAGCGGAAGGTGGTGATCGCCTTGCCGTTGTCGGGCACTGCGTAGTAATTGAAGTGCCCGCGCATGACGCTGGCGAGCCAGCGTCCCTGTTCGGGGATCGGAAGATCGCGTCGTTTGATCAGCTCCGCCTTGACCTTGCTGAGCTTGGCGCGCATCCGTTTGGCGTCGGTGACCCGCTTGAGCTTGAAGCGTCCGTTCTTCGTGGTCGCGCAGATGTGCGTCAACCCGAGGAACTGGAACGTCTCAGGCTTCCCGAGGCCCCGCTCTTCCCGGTTTGTGGCGGCGAACCGCCCGAACTGGATCAGCCGGGTTTTCTCGGCGTTCAGCTCCAGCGAGAACTTCGCGAGCCTATCTCGAAGCTCAGACCAGAACTGCTCGGCGTCCTCACGACGCTCAAACCCCACCACGGCATCATCAGCGAACCGCACGATGACGACGTCACCGCGCGCCTGCCTGGTCCGCCACTGGTGAGCCCATAGATCGAAGACGTAGTGCAGATAGACGTTCGCGAGCAACGGCGATGCCGATGCTCCTTGTGGAACTCCATCCTCACTGGCCGTCCACGCCCCGTCTTCAATGACCCCCGCGGCCATCCATTTCTGGATCAGCCGCAGAACCCTCCGGTCCGCGATCCGGTGCTCAAGGAACTTCTCCAGCCATTGATGGTCAAGGCTGGTGAAGAACTCCCGGAAATCCAGGTCGAGCACCCAGTTCACCTTCTTGCGCACGATCCCGACCGACAACGCATCCAACGCATGATGCGGGGAACGTCCCGGCCGGAACCCATACGAGAACCCGAGAAAGTCCTGCTCGTAAATCGCGTTCAGCACCTCGACGACCGCCCGTTGCAGGATCTTGTCCTCCAACGACGCGACACCGAGCGGCCGCAGCCGCCCGTCCGCCTTCGGGATGAACACACGACGAGACGGCCTTGCCCGGTAGCGCCCTGCATGAACCCGGTCGTGCAGATCACGAAGCCTTTCTTCGAGATCTGCCCCGTACTCGTGCCACGTCACGCCATCGACCCCCGGCGCGGCCTTCGGGCGAATCGCCCAATACGCCGCCCGCAAGCGATCGACCTCGACGTGATGCAACAGCGCCGTGAACCGCGCGTCCTTGTCCTTCCGCGCCACTTGGCGCACGCGAGCCAGATCACTGGGCGCGCTTCCCCCGGCGCTGAGTCCGGAGCGCGTTTCGCTGGCCACGTTTCCCTTGGCCGATCCCCTTCCCTCCACCAACTCCGCCGCCCCACCCTGGGCATTGTTCACCGGCTTCGCAGGTACTACAGGATCGTCTGACTTCCCACGATCGTCCATCACGGGATTACGGCCTCAGCCTTCCCCGCACGACCCGCCCCACCATCAAAACGAGCGAGTGATCGTCGGACCTCCCGGTTCTCGCGCATGGAGATTCCGCGCATGCACAGGTTCTTGGACCCCGCGAGGCCCGCCAGCAGCTCGCGAAACCGCTGCCGAACGGTGTTGCCTTCCGCCAGTTGTGAGGACGTCAGCACCTCGATTGCAACCAATTTCGGGGCTCGATAGCCCAGCCTACGCGTACCCCTACCGACGCTTCGACCACAGCCTCACGACAATGACCGCACGGCTCAGGGCCACCGTGGATCGCTACTCCTTCGATGTAGAGCTCTTCCATCTCCTTCTCCATGCCGGTTTATCCCGGCGCCGCCACAACATTCGGTTATAGCCCCTG
>CAWHMX010000011.1:0-200555 GCA_963830475.1 uncultured Solirubrobacterales bacterium
CTGCATGAGTTGCGCTCATCGCTGCCCGGGGAGGTGACGGTCACCGCCGCGTATCACCCGTTGCGCGGCGAGCGGCTGGCGGTCGAGGGCCGCCGGCGGGTCGGGGGCGTGCCGTGCTTGATCGTGCGGTTGCCGGACGGGACGCCGGGCACGATCGAGGTGCAGGCGACGAGTGCGGGCTCGGCCGCCGGACGAGGCGGCGGCGGCGACTTTGCTGTCTGCCGAAGGGGTCCGTCGGCTGGGGCGGCTGCTGGCGTTTGGAGTGTCGGGCGACGTGGGCAGCGGCACGTAGGCTCGCCTCCCGAGAAGCGCCAACAACTCGTGGAGGTGAACCCCGTGCGCGGACTTGAGTCTACGCCGCGTCAGCTTGCCCTTCCTGTGGAGGGGCCGGGTCGGACCGATCGGATGTGGGAGTCGTTCTCGCCCGCGACGCAGGAGCGGATCCTGCGTCTGCTGGCTCGGGCGATCGCGCGCATCCTCAACCCAGAGGAGCAACGATGAGCAAGATCGAGAGCCGGCACCTCGCGCGCAAGGCGTACGTGTATGTCCGCCAGTCGACGATGGCGCAGGTCGAGCGCAACGTTGAGAGTCGCGAGCGTCAGTACGAGCTGGCCGAGCGGGCGGTCGCGCTCGGCTGGCCCGCCGGCGAGGTCGTCGTCATCGACGAGGATCAGGGGCGCTCGGGCAAGAGCGCGGACGGCCGCAACGGCTTCCAGGGCCTGGTCGCCGAGGTCGGGCTGGGCAGGGTCGGGATCGTGGTCGGGATCGAGGTCTCAAGATTGGCGAGGGGGAACGCCGACTGGTATCAGCTGCTGGACCTGTGCGCACTGACCGACACGCTGATCGCCGACTCCGACGGGATCTACCACCCGGGGCTGCACAACGACCGGCTGGTGCTCGGCCTGAAGGGCACGATGTCGGAGGCGGAGCTGCACGTGCTGAAGGCCCGGTTGCGCGGCGGGAGCCTGCACAAGGCGGGCAAGGGCGAGCTGCGCCTGCCGCTGCCGGCTGGCTTGGAGTACGACGAGACCGGGCGGATCAGGGTCACGCCGGACGAGGCGGTCGCGGACGCGATCGGCACCGTGTTCTCGTACTTCGAGACGCTTGCGAGCGCCAGGCAGGTGATGCTGCGCCTGCAAGCGGAGGACCGCAAGCTACCGCGGAAGGCGAGCGCCGACCGGCAGGTGCGGTGGGTCGAGCCGACCTATAAGGCGATCCACGACATCGTCACCAACCCGGTGTTCGCGGGCGCGTATGCGTATGGGCGCAAGCAGACCGATCGACGTGTGGAGGGTGGCGTGGTCTCAGAGCGCCAGCGCCGCGCGCCGCGTGAGCAGTGGCACGTGTGCATCCCGGAGCATCATCCCGGCTACATCACCTTCGAGCGCTACCTGGAGAACCAGGAGCGACTGCGCGCGAACTGGCGCCCGCCGCGCGGGGAGGGCGGCGGCGCTGCACGCGAGGGCCGGGCGCTGCTTCAGGGGCTGATCCGCTGCGGGCGCTGCGGCCGGCGGATGCAGGTCGGCTACTCAGGCAAGACGCTCGTGCCGAACTACTCGTGCGTGCGCGGCAACCAGCTGTATGGCACCGGTCGCTGCCAGTCGGTCGGCGGGCGGCGGATCGAGCGGGTCGTGCTCGACTCCGTGTTCGAGGCGCTGGCACCGGCCGGGATCGAGGCGACGCTCCGCGCGATCGAGCACGCAAGCTCAGATCACCAGACGCGGGTGCGCTCAGCTGAGCTGGAGCTCGAGCGAGCGCAGATCCACGCCGAGCGCGCCCGCCGCCAGTTCGACGCCTGCGAGCCGGAGAACCGGCTCGTCGCGCGCACGCTCGAGCGCGAGTGGGAGCAGCGGCTCGCCGAGGTCCGCGGCGCCGAGCACGCGGTGGCCGACATCGCCGCCCGACGCCCGGACCCGCTGACCGACGAGGAGATCGCCTGGTGCCGGCACGCCGGCGCGGACCTGCGCAAGGTATTCGACACCCCCAGCACTAGCGACCGCGAGCGCAAGCAGCTCCTACGCGCGATCATCACCGACGTCGTCGTGACCGTCGACCGCGAATCCGAGCAACACACGGCCGACCTACGGGTCGTCTGGGAAGGCGGCACCATCACCGAGCACACCGTGCCGCTCTCACGGACCGGCAGCCACACCCGCTGCACCGACCAGAACACGATCGCGCTCGTGCGCCAGCTCGCCGAGCAGTACCCCGACAAACAGATCGCCGCGATCCTCGCCCGCCAAGGACGGCGCACCGGCGCTGGCAACCCGTTCACCGCCCACAACGTGCACGGCCTGCGCACCTACCACAAGATCCCCGCCGCTCCCGTCCGACCCACCACTCACGATGCTGACATGGTCACGATCGCGAAAGCCGCCAACGAGCTCGGCATCTCGACCGCGACGGTGCACCGGTGGCTGCGCGAAGGGTTCATCACCGGCGAGCAGATCACCCCCGGCGCGCCGTGGCAGATCCGGCTCACGCCCGAGCTCCGCGCGCGCGTCCGCGAGCACGCACCCGACGGGTGGCTGCCGCTCACCCAGGCCGCGCAGGCGCTCGGCGTCGCGCGACAGACCGTGTTGCACAAGGTCCAACGCGGGGAGCTCGCCGCCGTCTATGTCCACAACGGCAAGCGAAAAGGCCTACGAATCCAGGTCGAACCCGACCAAACTGGACTGTTCGACAACCCCATCCGACAGGAGGTGCAGTGCTAACCCAACGCCACCTGCTTGACGTGACGGGCGTTGACGAGCAGACACTCGAACTGGTCCTCGAGCACCGCCCAGATCGGCTTCCAATAAACGCCGGTTGCTTCCATCACGACCTGGGTCACCCCGAACGCCTCAAGCCAGTCCGACAGCGTCAGCAGCCCGGCGACGGTCGTTGGGAACTCAGCCACATGCTGCTCACGCGAGCGACCCTGAGCCGGTACGCGCACGCACGCCATGACCTGCTCCTTGTGCACGTCCAGCGCCGCGGGACGCTCGACTACCGTTTCCATCTGACCTCCGAGAACGCGATCGACAGGATCGTCGCCCGAGGGCCTCTGAGAACTAACGAGTCTGACAAGCGTGCTCTTGGCAACAGTCCGGAACACCGGGGAGACCCACACACCAAACTAACCTCGGGCTCGCTGGCACCAAGAAAACGTCGGCGTTCATGGGCGACTCCGGAATCAAAGCATTTTCATCCGCCCGCGACCGGCCGCGAGGCCAGCCCAACTAACCCGAAAACCCCGGACCCTGCGCTTGACGCCGGGCCCCTGCACAAGTAAGGAGACGCACCATGAAGACCATCCCGCTCGTCGACGCGCCGGCCGTGATCCGTGACCATCTCAAGGCCGTTAACAACCTCGACCTCGACGCGATCCTCGCCACCTTCAGCGAGGACGCCTACGTCAACGACAACCACCGCGAAATCCGCGGCCCGGGAGCGCTACGGGCGTTCTTCGCTAAGGAGTTCGTCGGGGACTCGGTCAGCATCGAGCCGGTTGAGGTCGTCGAGCACTACGGCGACATCATCGTCCGTGGACGCTACGACGGCACCTACGACAAGACGAACCTCCCCGAGGTGCTGATCATGAGCAACTACTTCACCGTGCGCGGCGGTCGGATCGTCGCGCTGGCGGTCATCTTCAACCAGCCCTCGCCATACGACGACCCCGGCGGATGACGGGCCGAGTGCGTGCCTCGGCCGCCGCGCTGACAAGTTCTGCGATCAGTCGAGCGCAACCCAGAGGTGGTGACGCGCTCCTAGCCGCGCGCGGGCGCAGAGGCTCATAAGCTCGCGCTCGTGGAGCGCCTGTCGGGGTTGGCTCGCTTTGACCTCACGACGGCACGGGCTATCGCCGAAAACGCGGCGCGTCATTGGCGAAAGGCGCTCGGTCCGCCGTTCGCGACGGCCGCTATGTCCTATGTCGCGCCTGCGCGAGCCGGGGTCGTGAAGGTCGCGTGGGACGCATCAGGATCGCGATGTGCGTTGGCGTGAGGAGGTTCGTGCCCGACTGCTCCTCAGCGGTAGAAGCCGGGTGTTACGACTCCAGCGTAGTACAGGAAGTGCGCGCGGGTGTAGGTGCGGTTGCCGGTGATGTTGGGGTCGAGGTTTGACCCGAGCTGGAGGTCGGTGCCGAGGAACGGCCGGAAGCCGGGGAACAGGCTGAGGTAGCTGGTGCGGTCGGCGCGCAGCAGGCCGATCAGCGTCTCGGTGACGATCCGCCCGCCGAGCGGGCCGAGCGTGAGCCCGTCAGTGAGGGCCTTGGCCTCGGCGAGCGCGTAGTACCACAGTGGGGTGCTAGTCGCAAATGGCGCGTAGATGGCGCCGATGTCGCCAAGATCGCACGCTCCCAGCGGGGTGACTCCCATCGCCGCGGCGACGGCTTGTCCTGAGGGGAGTGACCAGGTCAGCTGGCGCAGCAGGTTGCGTTGGGGCAGGACGGTGGGGCTCGTTTGGGTGTGGGGGGCGATCGCGGGCACGGGGAGGGTGAACAGCACGCTGGAGATGGTGGTGTCGATCTTCTTGTTGTTCTTGACTTGGCCGTCGCCGAAGTCGAAGAAGGTCTGCCAGCCGATGTATCGGCGCGGTGCGGGATATCCGCCGAGCAGATCGTCGCGGTCAAGGCTCGGCGGCGCGCTGAACTCGGCGGCCGGAATCGAGGCGTCGAACACCAGCCCGAAGAACGGGTCGGCGGTCGGGCTTGAGCTGTCGCCGGTGCCTGAGGTGAAGTTCGCGCGGTACGAGGGGCGGACCATGCTGTGCCCGAAGCGGTATGCCGCGGCGCCGAACTCGATCGGCATAAAAGCGTCTCCGGGCGGCGGGTTATAGAAGCGGTTGCCGTTCTGGAGCACGTCGTTGACGATCTGTTGCCCGGCGATCTGCGGCAGGTGCTCGTTGACCAACAGCCACTGGTAGTGCCACAGGGTGATTTGCCGGGCGATCAGGAACGCCACATACGGGTTTGACCGCTCCCCTGCGCGGGCGGCCGGGAACCGGGCCAGGTCGAACTCAGACAGCTCGTCCAGCACCCGGTTGTAGAACAGGATGTGCGCGCAGTGCAGCGCTGCGATCATCAGGTTCTCGTCGTTGCGCGGGTCGCCCAACAGCGCCGTGTAGGTGCCGTCCCCGTTCGGCACCCGGGGGACGTCCTCGTGCACCCCGCCCGAGCCGATCTTCAACTGCGGCCCCGCCGACCCGTCCGGGTTGGCCGCATAGAGATCCGGCCGCAGCCCGGGACCGCCCCCGAACACCGAATCGAGATCCAGGGCCGGGGTGCGCGTGTTCGGCGCGGTCAGCGGATTCTGTGTCACCCCCAGCTGCGAGGTCTGATCAAACGTGATGTCGTGATCGGTGAACTGCCCCACGAACGTCGACCCCGCCGTCATCGTCGGGTTATCCGGATTGGTCCCATACGGATTGGCCGCCGTCGGGTTGCCGTTCACCGTCGGATCCACGATCAACGCCTTCGGGCCGGCCGCCAAGTCATCCTGCGCGTCGACGACGCCGCCCGGCTGGCCCACCTCGAGCAGCGCCGCGCGGACCGTGTCATCCGCCTCTGCAAATGGCGGCAGATTCGGGAATATGCGGCCAAAGTCGATGCTCGATGCTGGCGCCCCGCCGCCGCCGTTCGCGTAGCTCCTCGGAGATGCCGGCGATATGCCGGCCGTCGCGGACCCCGCCAGTCCCGCAGCGCCGCCAACGGAGCCGGCCACCAGTCCGGCACTAGCCGCTCCTACACCCTTCAAGAAGTCTCGCCGAGACGATCCCGGACGTCGTGTGCCAGTACTCATTGCGTGTCCTCACGTTGATGCGGTAGGTGGCAGGTCTCGGCGGCGAGGTTGGACCTGCGGGACCACCAAACTAGGTGGATGTCACCACCGACGCATCGGGAGAACCACCCATGTTGGTGGGTGGGGGTACCCATCTTGGGACGGCCTGACGGGCAGATCCCGCCGGGTGAACGATGTGTGCCTGGGCGACGCGGTTCGGGACCTGGTTGCCGCTGTTGGCCCGGGGGGCTTGCTGGAGCGCTGGGTTTCTCGAGGCGCTCGACGCTGTGGGGGCGGACGCCGTCGACGGCGCGGTCGGCTGGTGTTCGTCCCGGGCCGGGCCGGAATTGGAGAGACGGCGACCGAGCGTGTTGTCGTTTGCGCGTGGGGATGTTCGATCGGCTCGGGCCGGAAGCCGAGGCAGAGCCATACGCGTTATCGCTGGCGGGCGCTCGGCTGGCCCAAGATAGGTAGCAGCTACTCCCAACATAGGTGCTCCTCCCGATGCGCGCCGGTCACGGTGCTCGTACGTTCAGGGCATACCACGGGGCAACCGATCAGGAGGACCCACATGCCGCGATATATGGTGCACCGCGCCTTCCCGGACGGATTGCAGATTCCGGTCGGCAATGGTGGTTCCGAGCTCTGCGAAACCATCGTCGAGCGAAACGCTGAGGAGGGTGTCACATGGGTGCACTCCTACGTGAGCGCCGACAAGCGCACCACCTTCTGCATCTATGACGCACCCACGCCCGAGGCGATCCGCAAGACGGCCGCTCGCAACGACCTGCCCATCGATCAGATCACGCAGGTCCAGGTACTTGACCCCTACTTCTACACAGGCGATTGGAGGTCGTAATGATGACGATGTTTCGCGGACTCGGGAGGCCTGTTGCAGCCCGTACCGCAGCCGCCGCGCTTACTCTGGGCGTCGTTGTCGTGGCCCTTACGTTCAGCTCACCCGCGAGCGCCCAAAGCGGTCCCGCTTGTTCCGACGATGTGACAGGCGCTCCGACCGGCCCTGCGACCGTGTCGGTCACATCGACGACGTCCTATGGCAGGGTGCTGGTCGTCGGTTCGGGCCCATACGTCGGTTGCTCTTTGTACCTACTCACCTCAGACCAGCTCCATGCGCTGAACGGCGCGCCGTTCGCGTGTAGCGACAACGCGAACACCCTAAAGATGCCTTGCGACAGTGACCTCTGGCCGGCGCTCCTCACCGAGGGTGCTCCGATCGCGGGGCCCGGGGTCAACCCCAGGCTTCTCGGGACGGTGACCCGCACCGACTTCGACTTCCTGACGGGCGTCTCGTCGGTCAAGCAGGTGACCTACGCCGGTTATCCGCTCTACCGGTTCTTCCTGGACCAAGCGGCGGGGGACACGCAAGGCGCCAACTTGGACGATCCGGTGACCAGCCCTCCGGGCATCTGGTACCTGGTCGATCCAACGCTCGGCACTCCGGCAACAGGTCGGGCTCACTTGCAGCTCGAGACCGCTCCCGTCGGCGGCACGGGGCCCGGCGCGCCCGTACTAGCGGCAACAATGAACAATGACTTCAGCGCTTTCCCCGACGCGAGCTTCCCCGTCTACACCCTGAGCCGGGACCGTGGCGACGAGCGGGGCGACGTTAGACGTCACGAGTGGGGCCACGACAGCGCCTGTCAGGGGCTGTGTGCCGTTTACTGGCCACCGCTCCTCACCTCAGACCGGCCCGTGGCAGGGCCCGGCGTTGACCAGCGTGCCCTCGGGTTCGTCGTCAGACCCGACGGCAGCCGCCAGGTGACCTACCACGGCCGGCCCCTGTACCTGTTCTACAAGGACGCCTATATCGGGCCGCCCGTTGATGTCGGGACGCAGGGCATCTACGGAGCGGGCGAGCACACGCCCTGGGGCGTGTTCAACACGATCCCACCGCTGCCCTAGCACCCCAAGGCTCGACAGAGCCTAAAGCCCCGGCCGATTGATCGACCGGGGCTTTCTCACGCCATCGGACGCAATCGAGCGTGTGCGCAACACACCGCGTTCCCTGGCGCTGCAAGTAGTCCACACCAGCGGGGGTTCTACCTGCCTTACGCGGTCATGCACAGCGCGGCGCAGCGCGAGGTCGGAACCGGTCGCTGGCTGCTGAGTTATACGTCCTAAACGAGCGCGAGCAGCCTGGACGGCGCGCGACCCTTGCTCGGCCGCCAGGCCGCGCGGCTGACGCCAAGAGGATTAATGCCTCTCCGCTTGCGGGGCGAGGAGGTCGCAGTCGGGGCCGCTCGGCGTATGGTCGCCTTGGCCACGGAACCCGAATGCGTGGCGCGTGTACGAGCCGTCCACCCGGGAGATGTACCCACGTCAGACGCTCTTGCCTCTTTATGTCGAGCCCGTCAGTCGGAGCCGCGCGGCTTCTGCGCTCGCCTCACCGCGCGTGTGCACGTCGAGCTTTCGCAGGATCGCTGACACGTGGTGATCGACGGTCTTCTCCGACACGACCAGGCGCTCCGCGATCTGCGCGTTGCGCAGGCCTTCGGCTAAGAGCGCCAAGACGTCGAGCTCGCGCGCCGTCAGGCCGGCTAGGTTCTCGCGCGTGCTCGGGCGCGGCCCCCGCGGCACGCCCCGGATTCCCCGCTCGCGCAGGCGGCGAGCGACGATCGCTGCGGCGGGCCGGGCGCCAAGGGCCTCCAGCCGATCGAACGCCTCGCGCAGCGCGGTTTCGTTGTCGCCATCGGCGAGCGCGAGCGCGGCATCGTACGGGCAGCCAAGTTCAGTCCAGCACTCGGCCGCCCGGCGCCAGTCGCCATGGATCGAAAGCGTGAAGGGCTCGGCCGTGCCGGGTGGAACGTCCTCGACGATTCCTGCGCGCCAGCGCCAATAGGCGAGCTCGCCCACAACCCACCATGCTTCCGCATGAACCGCGAGATCGAAGGCTTCCTCTGTCGCCTCGAAGACAGCCGCCGGCTCGCCCTTGAGCCAGGCGATCTCCGCGCGCGCGGCGGCGAGGTACATCTTGCTCGTTGGAGGTGGGGCTGATCCGGGCCGCGGGGATGCGACGCTCGCGTCGTGTGTCGCCACGGGGAACTCGAGAGCCTCGTCAACACCGGGGTCGCCGCGCCGAGCACGGACCAGCGCAAGCACTGAACGTGCAAGCGCGGGTGCCGATGCCTGCGTCCGAGCCGTGCGCAGCACGCGCGCGGCGCCGGTAGCGGCGTCGCTCCAGCGTCCCCGGTCGAGATCGGCCCGCGCGCCCATTGCGACGAGCGACTGACGCCAGTTACCGAGATCGCGCTCGCTGCAGTACTCGACGCCACGCGCGAGGTAGAGGTCCACTGATACAAAACTACGGGCTCGAACCGCCTCCCTTACGAGCCAGTTAAAGGCCTCTGCCGCAACCTCCTCGAAGCCAGCGTCGATCGCGGCTTCCAGGGTCCGTTCGAGCGTCGCGCTTCCCGCCGAGTCGGCGCGCCTGGCTTCGATCGCGCCGATGTAGACGGCCACGTGCCCGGCCGTCTCGCTGTCATCGAACTCGCGCGCGACCTCGAGCGCGCGTTGCGCCCACGCGCTCGCCTGTCCGGGATCTTCGCGCGTCATCGCAAGCTCGGCCAGACTTGCGTATGCCACTGCGAGATCCCGATCGGGTGGCAATGTCTCGAGCAAGGCGATGGCCCTCTTCCCCGCGGCGATCGCATCCTGATCGCGGCCGAGCTGTAACAGCAGACGCCCATGCAGCCGAAGCGAAGCCGCCTCTTTCCGCACCGCGCCCGCCGCACGATGGCTGACGAGCGCCTCGCTACACGCCGCGAAAGCCTCAGCGAAATCTCCGGTCAGATATGCCTCGCGGGCTTGCGAGTCAAGAAAACCCGCTCTGGCGGAGGCTTCATCGGCGAAACGCACGGCGCGTGCGTAGAGCGCCGCAGCCTCACGATGCGCCCCCACGGAGGCTGCGCGCGCCGCCGCCGCCGGAGCATACTTCAGGACAGCCTGCGCGTCGCCGGCTGCCTCGGCATGCTCAGCGAGCCGCGCCACATCAGGATCCGCCTTGCCTTCCAGTCCCGCCAGCGCCGCGCGATGCAGCTCCAGTCTGCGGGCGGGAGAGATCGCCTCCTCGATCGCCAAGCGGGCCAGCTCGTGGCGGAAGGAGACGGCCGTCCCCGAAGCAGCCAGCATGCCCGAGGCAAGGCACTCGTCGAGGAAGCGCACCAGTATCCCGGCAAGCGCTTGGAGCAACCACATCTCAGCCGGTCCAGGGATGATCGCCACCGCGTCGAGCAGCCGCTGTGCCGGTTCGGATACCCGAGCGGCACGCGCCAGAACGGCATCACGCACAGTGTCGGGGAGCCGCTCGCCGCCCGTCGCCAGCACCTCGGTGACGAAGAACGGGTTACCGCCGGTGCGGCCGTAAAGCTCTGCCGCGTCCAGGCCGTACGGCTCGGCCAGCGCCGCAACCGCCGCCCGCGACAGCCGCTCGACTTTCAGCCGTCGCGCTCGCGGGGCCTTCTCTCCGAGTAGGACCCTCAGCGCCGATCCACGCTCGAGCTCGTCATCCCGATAGCTCGCCAGCACGAGCGCTGGCACCGATCGAATTCGCGCCGCAAGAAGGGTCAGAACATCGAGCGTCGCCTCATCGGCCCAGTGAAGATCCTCGAGCACCAGCACGGTTGGGCCCTGGCCGCGCAACGCGTCCAGCAGCGTGACCATCACCTCGTGTGGCCTGGCGGCGGCGGCGACGAGCCTCGCGAGCTCGCCGCCGACCGTCCCGGCGATATCCAGAAAGGGACCCAGCGGACGCGGGGTTCGGAGCGGCTCGCAGCCGCCCCACAGCGCCCGCGCCGGGTTGCGCTGAAACTCGCAGAAGCGGCGCAGCAACGAGGTCTTGCCGACGCCGGCCTCACCGCCGATCCAAACCAACCTCCCCGTCGCGTCCGCCTGGACGCTTGCCAGCAACCCGCTCAGCGCGGAGATGCTCTCGCCCCGCTCAAGCAGCTGCCCCTCGACGTCCGCCGCAATTGAGCTCATCCGCTCGCTCCACGTAGCACCCGATGCGCCGGCCCCATGATCGCAGCCAGTCTGCCACGCCCCGCCGCACGCGCGAAGAAACCGGCCTGACCGAGCGGCTGCTGGCTTTCAGCCTCGGACGACTCCGGCAGTGAGCTTGAGCCGGGCGGCGAGACGCCCGGTTTTCCACACGCGAGGAGCAGCCGGCACGAGCCGGTGCTAGCTCGATTCCGGCCAGCGCGTCATGGCGATTTGGACGACACGCAGCAGCGCCTGGGCGCCACGCCAGCGCACAACTTCGCCTGCGCACGGCCCACGCTGGCGACGACATCGACCGCCGACCAGTGCTGTTGCTTCGTCGCCGACGTAGCAGCGACGACGTGACTGCTGTCACTGTCAGAGTCTTGGATCGTCTGGCGGTGACGTCCGACCCGTGCGGTTGGTTCTCGGGCTGACGGCGGGCTGACTCTTTGACTGCTTGTCGACCGGCTGGTCTGACTGGCATACGTTGTGTCGCCCGCCGCCGCCCGAGGACCTTCGGCGTGACTTGATAGGAGCGTGGCAACCGCCCCAAGTGAGAGCTGTCCGCCGGAGATCCGCTTCGTCGGCGATATCTAACGAAGGGACGACCTGAATGATCGTGATCGGGACGGACACGCACAAGTACAAGCACGCGCTCGCGGCGGTGGATGAGGGAACCGGCCGCGTTCGCGGCAGCCGGGAGATCGATGCGGACGATGCCGGGCATCTCGCGGCGGTGAAGTGGGCGCGCGGGCTGGATGATGAGCGCGTCTGGGCGATCGAGGACTGTCGGCACGTTTCCAGGCGCCTGGAGCAGGCGCTGATCGCGGCCGGCGAGCGAGTCGTCCGCGTCGCGCCGCACCGGATGGGCGCATCGCGGAAGGGGGAACGCGAGCCGGGGAAGTCTGATGAGATCGACTCGCTCGCGGTCGCCCGCGCGGTCGTCAAGGACGGCGTCGAGCAATTCCCCGCCGCATACCTGGACGAGCGGGCGATGGAGATCCGGCTGCTCGCCGATCACCGCAACGATCTCATCGCCGAGCGCACCCGGATCCAGAACCGGCTGCGCTGGCACCTCGTCGTATTGTGCCCCGAGCTCGAGGCCTCGCTCAGGAAGCGCTCGCTGTCAGAGACCCGCCAGCTTGACCGGATCGACCGGCGGCTGCGTCGACTGACCCTGGAAGCCCGCGTGCGGGTCGCGCGCGAACAGGTTGCGCAGATCCGCAGCCTCACCCGTCAGGCCAACACGCTCGAGAACGAGCTGCTCGCGCTCATCAAGGCGCAACGCCCGCAGCTGCTCGCAGAGACCGGCTGCGGTCCGCTGACCGCCGCGATCCTGATCGGCCGGACCGCCGGAGCCGAACGGTTTCAGACCGACGCGAGCTTCGCCCTCCAATCCGGCATAGCACCGATCAAATGCTCCTCAGGTGAGCACCAACAGCACCGGCTCAACCGCGGCGGCGACCGCCAGCTCAACCACGCACTGCACATCATCGCGGTCACCCGCGCCCGCCACGACCCGACCACCCGCGAGTACCTCGCACGCAAACAAGCCGAAGGCAAGACCAAAAAAGGCGCGCTCCGCTGCCTCAAGCGCCACCTCGCCCGCCGCTTCTGGCAGCTACTCGCCCAGCCGCCGCTCGGAGCAGAACAGGCCGCCACTCGCGAGCACACACCCGAGCCGGCCGAGCCCCAGCCGCTCACCATCCCCGAACGCCCCGCCCCCCGTCGCGAGGTCGACCACACGATCAACGGGCCCATCCCGATGGTCTGCATCACCTAGCCGCCAGCACCCCCGGACCAGAGCACATCAGCAGCCCGCTACCAGCCGACCAGCGCCCGTCGGCCAGCTCCGCCCAGCCCCAAAACGAAGCGATCACCACCGATGCCGCGCTCGCCGACGCCAAACGACGCGTTCTCAGCAACTCTGCCGCCCTCGACCAGCCCGCCGCGACCGATAGCACCCCCAAGCCGCGCCCTCCCAACGCCCCAGCCGGCACATCACCCGCCCTCGAAACCCGCAAACAGCGGATCTCCCTTGACATAGGAGCGACGTTTCGCCGCAATTGGACAGTCAATACCCAACTGCTGCTCCGGGTATTCCCAGACCTGGAGCAGCACTCACGCTGCCTGGCTCTGCAGGCGCCGACACTGATGCTGGTTCGTGAAGCCGGCTGTCTCGTAGCCAGCGCATGGTCGTGTCATATCGCTCGGTGCTGGCGCTGGCGCGCTTGAATGGTGGAACGACGATGCCCAGACGCGATGAGGCCTTCCTTGCCGCGACCGCCGGCCGGCTTGCCGCGTTGCCGTAGGTTCTTGCGGTCTCACTCGGGGGGTCGCGAGCGCGGGGAACCAGCCGGTCGGACAGCGACTGGGACTTCGCCGTCTACTACAAGGGTGCGTTCGATCCCGAGGATCTTCGCCGGGTTGGTTGGCCCAGTTATGTGTCGGAGTTGGGCGAATGGGGTGGCGTGTTCAACGGCGGTACGTGGCTGACGATCGACGTTCGCCGCAGCGACATCCACTGCCGCGAGTTGGATGTGGTCGAGCGAGAGCTCCTGGCGGTGATGGGGCAGGCTGCGGATTCGGTGACGGCCGGCGCCGTCTGGCTCCAGACCAGCATGGACACGGACGCGGAGCGCGTGGCCCGGCTCGCGGAGGAGCACGGGATCACGTTCGTGAACTCTCCCGTGATCGGCACCAGGGAGACGGCCAAGCTAGGTCGGCTTGTCGTTCTCGCGTCGGACCCGGCGACACCCTCGACCGGGCGCAGCCGGTCTTCGACGCGATCGGGTTGAAGACCATCAGGCTCGAGCCGGAGGTCGGCCGGGCGAGCCGCATGAAGCGACTGCCGCTCTTGGGGCCTCGCTTCGGCGCTTGGTGAACTCGCACCTTCACTCAAGTTAAGAGCCCGGCGTTCGAAGGGAGGCGGACGCGGACATCGTCCCGGCGCCCCATCAATCGAATGCTCGCCGTCAGGGCACGTGGAAATGCGTTCCAGGCCCAAGCCGGGAAGACAGACCCGCGCGGGCTGTCAGACGCTGGCTCGCCAAGTACGCGCTCGCGGGTAGTGGATTACTCGACGGAGGGCTGGACAGCAGCGTCAGAGGAGCGCGATGACCCCGGCGCAGCCGCCGCGGACGACATCGAGGATCCGCGGGAGCTCATCACTGATGGGGTCCCGTGAACCACCTCTTGCTGGATCACGAGGATCGAGGTGCAAATGGACGCTCCGCTCGAACATTCGGATGTTGAATGGGGCTCGCCGATGGTGGGCGGTGTGGTTCCGATACGCGAGCATGCGATAGATGAGCGCCGTGTCGGTGTAGGGATCCGTGGGGAACGGGGTGTTCCCCACGTTGACGTACAGCGCGCCGATCGCAGTGCCGGCCGGGGATCCAGTTCCGAGCGCATCGCTCACCTTGCGGACGCTCACTAGGTGCGGCGTGAGACTCAGACCCTTCAGCTCGTTGACGTACTGCGCGAGGACCTCTGTCGCCGACACGGCGTGGAAGAAGAACTCCGCGGTCTGCCGATCGCGGTCGTCGGCCACTGCGCCAGCGACGTCCCCGCCGTTTAGGCCGAGCAACTCTCGCATACGCAGCTCCGCAAAAGAGAGCTTGGCGTCAACCTCACCGGTATCCATCGGCATCCGAGGATTATGGGGTTCTCCGCGACGCGACGGCGTCTCGTAAGCGCGGTGAGCTCCGCCGTGGCCAAACGTCGCTCCTCTCGGAGCTCGTCGCATAGCCGACCGTGAAGGTCGAGGAAGTCGCCACACGGCGCTTTCGTCCTGGCTGCTTTCGCCGCTTACCATCAGCGCGTGTCCGTCGGTTCTCCTGACGATCTGTACGGGTTGGCGCTTGATCGTTTTGTGCCGGCGCGGGCAGCGTTGGTCAAGCGGCTGCGAGGCGAGAAACAGCGTGAGCGGGCGGATGAGGTCGCGGCGTTGCGTAAGCCGTCGGTCGCTGCTTGGGCGGTCAACCAGATCGTGCGGACCCAGCCGGAGGCGTTGCAGGCGTTGTTTGCGGCCGGGAGCGATCTCGCACGCGCGCAGGAGCGGGCTGTCGGGGGGAGGGGGAGGGGGGGACGCGGTGCGCGACGCGACACACCGACAGCGTGAGGTTGTGCGGGAACTGCTTGAGGCGGCGCAGGGGCTGCTTGGCTCAGAGGGGCAGGGCGTCAGTCAGGCGACGATCGAGCGGGTCGGTGAGACGCTGCGCGCTGCCGCGAACGACGAGGACGCGCGACGGCAGGTGGCGCGAGGATGTCTGACGCGAGAGCTGCGGTTCGTCGGCCTCGGCATCGACGGATTGACACCATCCCTCGGAAGCGAAGGGGACGCCAGGACGCTCCCTGAGGCGGACCGGGTTCGACGGAGACCTGGTTTGTAGGTCGTAAGTAATTATATTATATTGGTTGACTAGTCACATACTGTAGATCGGAGACGACCCCGAAGGGGTCGTACACAACGGGGCTCGTTGAACGTGTCGGAGATGGCCGGAGGGCCGGCAGCGGTTCGAACCCGGGGCGGTTGAGCGCGGCCCATTCGGCTTCGACCTCTGCGGGCGGCCGGTCGCCGAGTGACTCGTGCAGCCGGTCGTTGTTAAACCAGGCGACGTACTCGAGGATCGCGAGCTCGAGCTGGGATCGGGTCTGCCAGACGCGGTCCTTGATCAGCTCGGTCTTAAGCGAATCCACGAACGACTCGCACATGGCGTTGTCATAGGCATCTCCGACCGATCCGATCGACCCGAGCACGCGGTGATCGCCAAGCGTCTGGCGGTAGTCGAAGGACACGTATTGACTGCCGGCATCGGAGTGATGTATGAGCTGCACGTCGGCGCCGTGCTCGCGGGTGCCCAGCGCCATTCTGAGCGCGTCGAGCACGAGCGTGGTGCGCATCTTCGAGGAGAACTGCCAGCCGACGATCTTGCGGGAGAAGACGTCGATCACGAAGCTGAAGAACGCCGTCCCTTCCCAGCAGCGCAGATACGTGAAGTCGGCGATCCACAAACGGTTCGGCGCCTGGGCGGTGAAGTCCCGCTCGACCAGGTCGGGCCAGCGCGGAGCGTTGCCGTCCGGCGTGGTGGTCTTCCATCTGCGGCCGCGGCGCTTGGCGCCACAGATGCCGTTGGCGGCCATCAGCCGCTGCACCCGGCAGCGCGAGACGTCCTCACCGGCCCGCGACAGCGTCTTCCACATCTTGCGGTACCCGTAGGCGTAGAAGTTGTCCTGATGGGTCTGTCCGATCACCCCAAGCAGCCGCTCGTCCTCCACCACCCTGGGGGAGCGCTGGCCAGTCTTGCGCTGGTAATACGCCGACGCCGACACCCCAAGGGTCCGGCAGATCGGCTCGACGCCAAAGCGATCCCGGTACTCGTCGATGAACCGGGTCACTTCGGTCGGCTCTCGTCGAGCTCGTTCGCAAAAAACAGCGACGCCGCGCGCAGAATCTCGTTCGCGCGGCGCAGCTCGGAAACCTCACGCTTGAGCTCCTTGATCTCCTCACGCTCGGCGCTGGTCGGCAGATCCGGCCGCAACCCTTGGTCGGCCTCAGCCCGACGAACCCGCTTGCGCAGCCCCTCAGACGGCAGCCCCAACTCCGCCGCGACATGGCTCACCGGCCGGCCAGACTCCAACGCGAGCCGGACACCGCGATCCATCAGCTCCTGTGGATACTTCCTCGGACGTGGCATAAACGGCGACTTCCTTCCCGAGAGCCGAAACCCTCGTTTCAGAGTCTCCGTTAAACCCGGCCTGCCTCACCCCGGACAGGAGACCCCCCAGAGCGACGGGCCCGATCAGGGCCGCGGCGGCCGGCGTAAGCGACGCGAGGCCAAGACCGAGTCGGCCGCGGCGACCCGGGAGGCTGAGAGGGCCCGGGAGGCGGAGCGGGCCGCGGCGCGCGAGGGGACGGCCGCGCTGAAGGCCGCACAGCGGATCGAAGCTCACGCCCGCCGTGCCGCCGCCCGCGCTCAGAGGGAACTCGCCTGCGCTCAGGTCCGCCGAGAGCAAGTCGTCGCCGCTTTGGAGGAGGCCGAGGCGCTTGTCTTGGTCGCGGCGCAACGAGCCGAGAACGCCGAGACCGAGCTCACGATCGCCGAGCAGGCGCTGCGAGAGCTAGGCGGATGAGCGCGGACAGGTCGCCACGACGCTCGGCTTTTAGATTAGACGTCAACGCATCTCGCGGACCGCCCGGTACAGCGACTCGAAACGAGCGCGCCGGCCAGCCTCGTCCATACAACATTCTGCCCGCCGCCCACAAAAACGTTACAGCGCCACGCAGGCGCCCACCCGCCGCCACACTGAGCAGACTTCTCCAACAACCTCGCCCGAGCGAGTTTGTCGGACCCGCTGGTGCCTGGTCGCTCGTCAACCGTCCACGGCAGCCCTTCGCAGGATCGAATCAGCCATCGACACCATTCCGGTTTCGTCCGAACAGCCGCGCGATGGTAGTGGTTGCGCAGCCACCTCCACGGTGATGCAATGTGCCGTGATGACGCTCATCAGCCAGCATCGTCGAGCGCTGCTTGGTGTCGCAGTCCTGGTCGGCGCCCTGGGCGCCGGCTACCTATGGGCGGAGGCCTTCAGCGATGGCCTGCCTCGGGTCAACCCCAGCATCGGGGGAACCGTGAGCACGCTCCGAGCAGAGAACGCGGCGCTGTTCGGGGCGGCGCTCTTGTGGGTCACCGGCGGTGTCCTCTCGGCGGTAGCTGGTGAGAGCGGATGGCGATGGGCGATCATCATGGCCGCAGCTGGTGGATGCCTGTTCGCTATCAGCCGCATATTCGTGTAGTCCGCGTGTCTGTGGCGAACACCGGCGGCGGGAGTTCACGCTCAACCCGGTGAGGGTCGAGCGCGGACGTCCCGGCGCTGGTCTTTTTGTTGCTGGTGGCTGCTAAGGGACCGGGCAGCTCTGGTCCCAAGGGCGACACCGGCACCGCCGGCAAGCCCGGAACGCCCGGAACACCGGCTGCGGCAACTGCCTCCACGGTGTCACGCACGACCTGCCGGGCAAACGTCTGCCGTGTGCTCGTGGGGTCCTGCCTAGCGACGAGAGTGCCGGTTTGTCGCCGGCGTAGCAGCGAAGACGTCACTGCTGCTTGCGCCGCTAAGCAGTGCTCCGTGCGGCGCCGCCGAAAGCGCTCCGCCTGCCCAAAAGCAGCAACCTCGAAAGGCGCCAGAACGGCTCGCGACAGCGCCGAGTTTTCGTGGATCCGGCGGCGTCGGTGATGCGGCGATCGCGGTAGACGTCCCGCGCTTGTACGTAGGCGGAGGTCGGGCATACGTGTGGTGAGCGGCACCGTTGTGTCTCGTCCGCGGCTGCGGTGTGCGAGCGGTCAGCTCGCGGTTGTGCAACGCTCGGCGGAGCAGCCGTCGACGGTCGCGCCCCGGTGATTGGCTGGGATTGTGGAGTCGACGCAATCCGGGCGCCAACAGCGGCCGATGGGCGCTTGCGGAGCACGTCGTCGCCGTTTTGCAACCGATCTGCAACGTCCCCCGCGCACCATGCTCTCGCGCAACATATCCGGTGACCTCGTGTCACGGAACCTAGATGCTGGAGGCAAGCCATGGTGTGCCGTCTTTCTTGTCTTTTGACGTCCCGGCGTGACGGATTCGCCCTGACCCTCGCGTTGGCGGCGTTTGCCGTCTTGGTCGCGCCCGCGGCGTCGGCCTCGGCCGCATCGCCGCTCACCGGGGAGACGCTCGGGGGGACCACCCTCACGACAAGCGGAGTCGGAGTCGCACGGCCGAGCTGCGTTCGCCGCGCGATCGCCGACGCCAGCGCGACTTTCAACGCCTCGGGCGAGGCCACCGGACCCTATCCCGGCTCGTTTACGGAGAATCAGAGCTCTGCGAACCTGTTCGACACCATCATCCATAACAAACTCGCGTACGCCAACCTCTCGGTCCCGTTCACGATCACCTCCGGCATCGCCCCGAACACCACCACGATCACCGGCACAATCAGCCACTCCGAATACTCGCTATTCGCCGACTCTACGCCCGGCTTCGGGCTCCTTTGCAATGGGGCTGCCGTTGCGGGCCTGGGCGTGAACACGACCGGTACCTACACGGCCACGATCCAGGCGCCCGGGCAAGCCCCCGAGGCCATCAGCGGCCAGGCCGCCGTGTTCGGCAGCCTTTCCACCGAGCCGGGTGTTCAGACGAGCCTTACCGCTAGCTTCACCGGATAGGGCCGCTAAGTCGGAGCATCAGCACTTACCACCTTCCTGCTCGCTCAGAATGTGATCCTCGTGGGGGGCCTCCCGGGAATCTGCGTTTGCGCCGATCCGCGCCTGGAGGCTCAGAGGTTCATTCAGCCGGGCGGCTGCTGTCCGCGAAGCTTGCGTCATTGCCTGTGAGGGCGGTGGTTCCGGGCGAGGAAAGCACTGAGAAGATGAGGTCTCGAATGCTGCTAGCGGACCCAGAGTTGGTCGACCGGCACATCGAAGGTTGCCGTCATGCTGTATTGGTAGTTGCCGACGCGCGCGGACACGAGGTAGATCTTGCTCGGGATAGTGAGGGGGATAGCCGGTGCTTGGTCGGTGGCGGTCTGGTCGGCGTTCGCCCATAGTGCCGCTGCGTCGGACGAGTTGTTGCTTTCGGCCGCGAGCGCGCTCTTGATCTGCGCGTCGAGCCGGGGGTCGCAGAACTCCGACCAGTTTGCGTTTCCCGGCGAGCTGGGGAGAAACGACCGGCAGGCGAAGTTGGCCTGGATGATTACGGCGGGGGACGGGTACGCAGAGTAGTTGACGGTAAGGGCTGCTTGGGCATGTGTGCGGGAGTTGGCGAATCGCGTCTGCGCATTGGGGAACAGGTTGTCGTTTGCGTATTTGATTGTGGTTGGGTATCCGAGCTGGTCAAGGAGAGAGGTCAGGTACGGCTCGATTGAGGTGTAGTCGGTGTCGTATCCGCCGAGGTTCCAGATCGTGATTGGCGTGCCGCGCGTGTGGGTGTCGGCGATCAGGCGCCGGGCCTTGGGGAGGTTGGGCGCGGTCCAGCTGCCGGACGGGTTGGGGTTCAGCGTGTAGGGGCAGTAGGGCCGGTAGCCAAGGATGGGCGGCGTGAGCATCTGGCAAGTCGGCTTGCCGCCCGTCTGGAGCAGGCGGGTGATCTTTCCGCGGTCGATCGCGTAATTGAGCGCCTGGCGCACGCGAAGGTTGTTGAACGGCGCGACCCGGGTGTTCAGAATCAGCCAATCAACGCTGTAGGTGGGGTCGGTGTAGAGCTGGCTGGCGAACCGCAATCGTAGGTGGTTGAGGCTTCCCGCGGGTACGCCGTCGAGGCCGAGGTCGGCCCTGTCGTGCTCGATTGCGATCAGTTCGTCCGCTTGGCTGGCGACGTGCCGAAAGACGATCTGATCCGGATAGCCGTTCGTTTGCGCGGCGTGCGACCATTCGTGAAAGTAGGGGTTGCGCACCAGTATTGCTTTGTCGTGCGAGATGAACCCCCACTTGTATGGGCCGGTCGCGGGCAGCGGGTGAAAGCCGATGTTGTGCATTGGAGTGCCGGCCGGGACGGCGAACGCGTCTGGCAGGGTCAGCCGCGCCAGGAAATCGGGATCCGGCGCGACGAGATGAAACGTCACAGTATTGGCGGCGCCGTCGGTGACCACACCCCGTGAGAGGTGGCAGCGCGTGGGGTGCGCCTCACATGATGCGCCGCCGACGACGTCGGCGAACACGTCACCGTAGTTTGAGTTGGGTCCCAAGATAAGGTCGCGCTCGAGCGCCCGGCGGAAGTCCTCCGGTCTAACCGACTCGCCATCCGAGTAGTGAATCCCTCGCCGCAGCCGGAACGTGTAGGTGGTCCCGCCATCGGTCGGGGACGGCAGCGATATGGCAAGGTCTGGCACCAGTTGCTCGGACCCGCTACCACCCACCTGCTGGTATGCGGTCAGGCCGTCGTTGGTGAGCGGCAGCACGCCCAAGAGGTTTACCGTCAGGACCGGGTCCAAAGTGTCGCCCACGCCCGTGGCCAGCACGGTCAGCCGCCCGCCGCGATGGCTGGTGGCAGCAGGGCGCGTGCCCACCCACACCAGTCCGTCGGCGATCGCTACCCCCTGGGGGAGATTGCCGACCTTGATCGTTCGCGTTACGCCGTCTGTTGCCGGGTCGATCCGTGCGACGGTGCCGGCGTACTGGTCCGCGACCCACACCGCACGTTTGCCGATTGCGATCGCGCCGGCGCCGTCCCCGACCTCGATCGTGGCCTGCACGGCATTGGTCGCGGGGTCGATCCGCGAAACCGTCCCGTCCAGACTGTTGGTCACCCACACCGACCCGAACCCCACCGCGATCGCGGTTGGCCCGCTACCAACGTTGATCGTCGCGATCACCTGGTCGGCCTGCCAGTCGATCCGCACCACCCGGTCTCCGGCCTCATCGCTCACCCACACGCCGCCCGCGCCGACCGTGACATCGGTAGCACCGGCGCCGCCGAGCTCGATCGTGTCGCTCACCGCCCCGTTCGCCGCATCGATGCGGCTGACCGTTCCGTCGCTGGCGTTGGCCACCCACACCGAGCCGTCACCGATCGCCACCCCCGTCGGGCCATCGCCGACCGGGATCGTCTGCACCACCCGGTCCACCGACGGGTCGATCCGCGACACCGTCTGACCGTAATAGTTACTCACCCACACCGCTCCGGCCCCAACCGCGACGCCCGTCGGACTCGAACCGACCTGGATCGTCTGCACGACCGCCCGTGCGGCCGGGTCGACCCGCGAGACGGTGTCCTGGTTAGGGCGCGCTACCCAAACCGCCCCGTCACCGCTCGCCACCCCTAAGGGGGAGCTTCCCAACGGCACCACTGTCCGGATCGTGCCACCCGACGGGCTGATCGCGCCGAGCGCATCACCGGCGATCGTCTGCGGAGGCGCTCGACCGCCGCTGGACTCGACCACCAGGCCCACCAGCACGAACGCCAGCAGGAACACCCCGACAGCCAGGACGACCGGCCGCCAGTGCCGATGGAAGCGCGCAGCCGCAGCTCTCGGCCGCCCGGGCTGGCTCGCCACGGCCACCTTGGGCGCGGCGGGAAGGTCGAGGGTGGGGTCGCGGTTGAGGATCGCGAGCTCGAGCTGCTGCAGTCCCGGGCCGGGGTCGAGCCCCAGCTCCTCAGAAAGCGTCCGGCGGAAGTCCTGGTAAACCCCGAGCGCCTCGGCCTGCCGGCCGGCCTGGTACAAGGCAAGCATCAACTGGCCGCGCAGCCGCTCCCGCAACCGGTGGCGCTCAACCAGATCGCGCAGTTCGCCCACCAGGTCGCGAGCGTGACCGAGGGCCAGATCCGCATCGATGCGCTCCTCGAGCGCGGCTAGACGTAGTTCGTCGAGCTGGGCGATCGCCGCCCGCGCGAACAACTCGTATTCGAAATCGGCCAGCGGCGGACCGCGCCACAGGCACAGCGCCTCTCGCAGCCGCCGGGCCGCGTCCGCGGTCCGGCCCGCCGCCAGCGCGTCCCGCCCCCGTTCAGCCAGTTCGGCGAATCGATCGAGGTCGAGCTCGCCGGGCAAGACCTCGAGCACGTAGCCGTGCCCCCGCGTCAGCAGCACCCCGTCACCGGGCTCTCGCCCGGAAGTCGCGCCGCCTGCCGGCGCGGGCCCGTTCGCGCTCAGCGCCCGGCGCAGCCTGGAGACATAGGCGCGCAGGGTTCGCCGAGCACCGGGCGGCGGCGACTCCCCCCACAACTCGTCGATCAGCCGGTCAGCCGAGACGACCTCGTTGCGGTGCAGCAGCAGGATCGCCAGCACCGCGCGTTGCTTCTCGCCGCCCAACGACAACGGACGACTGCCGTCGCGTACCTCGAGCGGGCCCAGGATCCGAAAGTCCATAGTTCAGTTTTTCGGTGCGACGCCGTCGCCGCCCCGCCGCGCGCCCCTCGCGCCCCCGGAACGACCTTCGCGCAAGACATCGTTGCTCGTTTGCAACCGCGATGCAACCGCTTTCGTACAGCCTCGCGCCGAAACAAACACAAGTTCTCGACGTGAGGAGGTCCCGATGAGAAGCCGCACGACCGCGGATCGCCCTCACGGCGCGAAGGAGAAGGTTAGACGTGTCGAGGTTACGTCACATCACGCGGGTGAATCCCCAGCGGACAGACGGCGGCGAGATCGGCCGCTGACCGATCTGGAGTCCGAGCGCTTCGCGCACGTGGAAGTGGACGTCCTGAAGGTAACTGTGCTTCGCGCGTCGATCGCCATCGTCGCTCGCGCGCTCGAAATCAATTCACCGGCGCTCTGAGCGCCACTCGTCATCGAACAACGCTTTGGGGGACGCTATGAAACGCCGAAACCTCACTCTCTCGTATCGCGACCGCGTTCCGGTCGTGGCGAGCTTTTGGTCCATCTCTGGCTTGGTACTCGCGGCCCGCGTGATCCTCGCAGTGGCCGTCGTGCTGGCCATCGCCGGTTCGGCGCAAGCCGACAATCTGGTTTTCACCAAGCCGGATGGGAACGTCTATCTGGCCAACCCGGACGGCTCAGGCCAGTATCAGGTCACCCTGGACGGCACTTCGTCTGATCCGTATTCCTCTCCGTCCGAGACGGGCACGGGGGTAATCGAGGCGAGCCACGGGACAGGCGCGACCGCGCAGATCGTGCAGCTCGCGCAGAACGGCACGCCGCTGATCACCCCGTTCGCGACGGCAGCGACGAACGGCCCGCTGAACCCGGTGATCAGCCCCGACGGCAAATTGGTGGCCTACTGGACGCCGGTGGCCTACGACGCCTGCGCGCCGTGGCTCTGCCCAAACCTGAGGGGGGTGCAGCTGGTATCAGACGCCGACAAGTACGTCGACCCGTCGACCCTTATCCACGAAGGAACGAGCTTCAGCCACGGCGCGTGGTTGAGCGACACGCGGCTGCTGCTGTTCGCGCACAACGGGACGTTGTATCTCTACGACATAGGGGCGCCCACGCCGGTCGAGTGGGGCGGCCTGCTCGGCTTCGCTACCGAGAGCTGGTTCGTGAACATGTTGCCCTTTTTCTTCGAGGGTGCCGCTTCCGTCGACGGGACGAGGCTCGCGATCGTGACCGGCATCGGCAACATCCAAAACAATGCGTACGGCACCGCCGACATCCAACTGTTCAGCACCGCCGGTGACCTCGCGAGCGCCGCGCAGCCAGTCCAGCCGATCCCAGGGTGCCCGATCGTGCCGCCCGACGGCTCCGACGGCTACCAGGGCGATCCCATCACCCAGCAGTATCTGTTTAGCAGCGTGACGTGGTCCCCGAACGGTCAGTCGCTGGCATTTGCCTATAACGGCGCGATCTACGTCGCGCACATCCCGAACATGAGCGACTGCTCGACGATCACCGTCACCCGTGTGATCGCCTCGGGGAGCAGCCCGTTCTGGAGCGCGGCAAATATCGACCCGGCGCCGCGGCCGGCGCTCCAGCCAACTCCGACGACAACCACTCCGACGACAACCACTCCGACGACACCGCCCCCGCCACCAAAACCCGTTCCAGATGTGGGCCGCCTCCTATTCCCGCGTACAGGCAAGCTGCTGCGGATCTCAAAAGCGAACGCGCTCGTCGCGCTCAGCTGCGCAACTGGCCAAGGGAGCTGCGATGGGGTAGTCGCGGTCCAGAGCGCCCGAGCACACTCCGCCACACGCAAGTCCAGGGTCACAACCTACGCGACGGGTGCCTACTCGCTGCACGGCGGGGACGCACACACATTCCGGCTACGGCTCTCTCGTTCGGGCCGTTCGCTCGCTCGCAAGAACCGCACCAAGACGGTCTGGATCAACGCATCCATCGCCGGGGGCACCGGGATGCTCAGCAAACCGGTCCGGGTGAAGTTCTGATGAACGGTGCCTTCAGGTCCGGCCGATTCATCCGCCAGCAAGGCAAGTCCAGATGCTGTTCGGCCGCCGACGTAGCAGTAAAAGACGTGACTGCTGTCACTGTCAGAGTCTTGGATCGTCTGGCGGTGACGTCCGACCCGTGCGGTTGGTTCTCGGGCTGACGGCGGGCTGACTCTGTGACTGCTTGTCGACCGGCTGGTCTGACTGGCATAGGTTGTGTCGCCCGCCGCCGCCCGAGGACCTTCGGCGTGACTTGATAGGAGCGTGGCATTCGCCCCAAGTGAGAGCTGTCCGCCGAGATCCGCTTCATCGGTGGTCAACCAAACGAAGGGACGGTGCATATGATCGTGATCGGCGCGGACACGCACAAGGGCTCGCACGCGCTCGCGGCGGTCGATGATGGCACGGGCCGGGTTCGCGGCCAGCGCGAGATCAAGGCTGAGGAGCCGGGGCATCTGGCCGCGGTTCGTTGGGCGCGGGACTTGGATGAGGAGCGGGTATGGGCGATCGAGGACTGCCGGCACGTCTCAGGTCGCCTGGAGCAGGCGCTGCTCGCTGCTGGCGAGCGGGTGGTGAGAGTGGCGCCGCACAGGATGGGCGCCTCCCGGCGTGGGGAGCGCGAGCGCGGGAAGTCTGATCAGATCGACGCGCTCGCGATCGCCCGCGCGGTCGTCAAGGACGGGGTGGAGAAGTTCCCGGTCGCGTATCTCGACGAGGAGGCGATGGAGATCCGTCTGCTGTTCGATCATCGCCGCGATCTCGTCGCCGAGCGCACCAAGGTCCAGAACCGGATGCGATGGCATCTGCTGGCGCTGTGCCCAGAACTCGAGCGATCACTCAAGGCCCGCTCGCTATCAGAGACCCGGCAGCTCGATCGGATCGACCGGAAGCTGCGCGGCATGCCCGGCGCTCGCGTTAGGGTCGCGCGAGAGCAGGTCGCGCAGATCCGCAGCCTGACCCGCCAAGCGAACGCGCTTGAGCGAGAGCTGCTCGGGCTGATCAACGCCCACCGGCCGCAGCTGTTGGCGGAGATCGGGTGCGGGGCGCTGACCGCCGCGATCCTGATCGGGCGCACCGCCGGCGCGGAGCGGTATCGATCCGACGCCTGCTTCGCCCGGCACGCCGGCACCGCACCGATCAAATGCTCATCAGGCCAGCGCGACCAACACCGGCTTGACCGCGGCGGCGATCGCCAGCTCAACCACGCGCTGCACATCATCGCGATCACCCGCGCTAGCCACGACCCGGCTACCAAGGCCTACCTCGAACGCAAACAAGCTGAAGGGAAAACACGGAAGGGCGCGCTCCGCTGCCTCAAGCGACACCTCGCCCGGCGCTTTCACCACCTCCTCGCCGTTCCCGCGCTGACAGCACAGCCGGATCTAAGCACCGTGGATCGGATTCCTATCCACCCCCGACCGCGCGACCGCAGCACCGTCGATACGAGCATCAACGCCGCCGTCCCGATGCGCTGCATGACCTAGCCCTCGAGCCAATCAGTCAACCAGCGCCGTTCTGCGGCGCGCCGCGCCCGCGCGGACGACCATCGTCGAGGTCGCCTGCCGTACCTCGGTGACATTTAGCAGCCGCTGGCGCCTAAACCGCGACAAACGACGCGATCTAAACCCGTCTGCGGTCCTCGCCACGTCCCGCGCGACCGATACCACCCCAAAAGGCCGTCCACAACGCGCTCCCGCCAACCGACGATTTCCCGCTACGAGCGGCAATCGCTTGACATAGGAGCGACCTTGCGCCGCGAGGGAGCGGTGTTCGGTTGGCTGCTGCTTCCGTAGTTCATGAACCTGAAGCGGCGGTCTGACGTGAGCATGAACCGACCGGCGAGACTGTCCCTGGTTCGTGAGGGAGCAGCACTGACGCCGTTGGCTCGAGCGCGTCCGGGACTGCTCAGATGCAGCTGCGTGGACCGAGACTGTTGCTGGTCGATCTTTGCGGCACTGTGGCCTGATGCGAAGCGGGCGCGCCGGAGGTGGCGTGTGTAACGACGTCGGCGGTTTTGGCCAAGTAGTGGTTGTGAGCGGTGTTCGTCATTCGGTTGGTTCGATTCCCGCGATTGTTGGGGGCTTGGTCGAATCGGGTGCGGCGGCGGAGTTCGAGGTCTTCTACCGGGCGAACGTGGGAGGTGTGACCGCGTTCTTTGCTCGCCGCTGCTCGGAGCCGCAGCTGGTAGCTGATCTCACCTCGGAGGTGTTCTTGCAGGCGCTAGCGTCGCTGGACAGCTACGACCCTAATCGGGGAAGCGCCCGGGGGTGGTTGTTCGGGATCGTGCGGCGGGTCTGGGCGCAACACTGCGAGCGAGCGGCCAGGGGTCGTGAGGCGATCACGGCGCTGGCGGCCCACCGTCAACTTGGTGACGATGAGATCGAGGACATTGCAGGGAGGATCGACGCGCAGCGCACAGCCCGGGAGCTGCTCGCCGGCTGGGAGGGGCTCTCAGACCTGGAGCGGGCTGCGGTGGAGCTGGTCGATCTGACGGGACTCGAGCCACGGGAGGCGGCGAGCGTGCTGGGTATCTCAGCGGGCGCGCTGCGCGTCCGGCTCTTCCGCGCACGAAAGCGACTTGGCAAACAAAGGAGAACCGATGAGCAACTTTGAAGATGAACTCTGGTCACAGCTGGTCCGCGAGCGCGGGGAGCAGATGCGCGCCGCCCCGGGAGCCACGGCGGCACTCGCGTCATCTGTGACGGCCACCAGGCCCGGTACTCCCCGTGCTCTCCGCTTGCGCCGTCCGGCGCTGTTGACCGGGTCGGCGCTTGGGATCGCTGGACTGGCGACCGCCGGCGTGTTCGCACTCACGAGCGCTTCGCCAGCGTTCGCGGTCACAAAGAACCCCGACGGGACGATCGCCATCACCCTGAGCGACCTCTCCGACCTCCCCGCGCTCAACCAGAAGCTCGCCCAAGACGGGGTTCCGGTCACGGCCGTCCCGATCAGCGCGAGCTGCCCGGTTACTGCAGCGACCACCAACCCCTCTGGCGAGGGCATGCCCAGCACCCAAGCCAGTCAGGAGACCACAGACGTGGTCACGATCGATCCCAGTCAGATCCCCAGCGGAGACGTCGGAGTGCTCGGAGCGAGCCAGACCGCGTCAGGTCAAGTCACGCTGCTGTTCGGCGACACGACCCCGCCAGCCCCATCCTGTCTGAACAGCGCGGCCTTCAACCGGTCCCAGCCAGGCGATACCGCAACACGAGGAACCCCGTGACTGATCGATCCGGCGACCACCGCCAACGCGTCACGCCTACACGAGACCCGCCACGCGAAGGCCAGAGGGCGCCACGGGCTCATCCAGCCGCCTCCCCTGACGTAGCGGCAGGAGCGCTGGTTCACCGACAACCACCCCGCACCGTCTCGATTACGCCCGACCCCGGCTTGCCGCGGTCGGGCGCGACTGTGTGGGAGCGGTAGGACCGGCGCTGACTGTCACCCAGCCGAGCACTAACTAAACTAACCACACACTCAAGCGCCGCACCCGCTTTCCCCTCCGCCGAACTGAGCAACCAAGCTGAATAACAGGCCGCCTTCCGCAAAGGGGTAGAAGCGGCCACGCCGAGAGTGCTCGTATTCGATCAACCCGGGACTCTCGTCGGTGCGCTTTTGGCTTCTGCCGCGCAAAGCGCGGCCTGTCGTCCGGCGCGGAAGCCGGTTCTTGATGTGGGCGAGCGAAAGTGACCGGTCTAGCCGGAGGCGGCAATGCCACTCAACGGCAGCGGCGAGCCGACGTGGGCGCATTTCACGCTGGCGAGCATGAGTGCCGCCTGGGTGGGACGAGGCGCGTTCGCCGGGAAGTTGATGCCGACGCCGTGGCCGCCCGGCCCGAAGCTCGGATCCGGGAAAGCCGGGATACCGTGCGCGCGCATGCAGCGAGCGTTTGCGTCGAAGCGCTTCTGCTGTGCCAGCGTGATCGGTGGCGGCGGGCTGCCCTGCGGTCGCAGGCGTGCGCACGTCGCCTCAGCCGACTGGTACGCGGGCGACTCTGGGTTGATGCTCGACGGCAAACTGACGCTGCCGTTCGCGTTCAGATCCGGGAAATTCAGGACTCCGTGCCCGCGCATACAGTCTGAGTATTTGACGCCCCCCGCAGAGGTCCCGAGGTCGACCGAACTCTTAGGCTTCGCGGAGGATCCGCACGCCGCCACGGCGATCGTGCAGCCGATTACGACGAGCACCAGCCTCAGGAGACGCGGGATGTGCATGCTCTCGTGATCGTTATCAGGATGCTGGTAACACGCAGGTAAACGCCTGACCGGCCTGCCAGAACCACGGATGCGGGGTCGACGGACGGGTCGCGGCGCACCTAGTCATCGCCGGTGGGAGGGCCCATCGCGCTTCCGCTCTGGCGCGAGAGCTGCACTTCCGGCGAGTTTCCGCAGACAGCTCCTGCCGGCTAGAAGCGGCCACGCCGAGAGTGCTCGTATTCGATTTAAGCACCGATCGTGACGGTCTCGGGCTCACCTCGGAGCGCGAGCGTTGAAGCAGGGCGACAGCCACGTGCGCGCTCGGTGTCGTGAGCTGTACTGAGGCGAGCGCTCGTTCGGAGCGCAAACCTCTGGGGCTGGGTCGGCTGATGATGTGACAGGCGGGCGCGAATGCGACAACTGGTAAATATGAGCACGGCAGCCGGCGTGGAGGTCGCGATGCGAGACAGCTCGGGTGGCTCGGCGTTGGCCGAGTTTGAGCAGATCTATCGCAGCAACGTCGGCGTCGTTACGGCCTATTTTGCTCGGCGGTGCGCTGATCCGCAGACGGTGGCTGATCTGACGTCTGAGACGATTGTGCGGGCGGCCAACGGGTTCGGCGGTTTTGATCCTGGCAGGGGCAGCGCCCGCGGGTGGCTGTTTGGGATCGCGGCCAATGTCTACGCGCAGCACTGCGCGCAGGCCGCGAACGGGCGCGCTGCTGCCTTCCGGCTGGCGGGGCTCGCTGATCTCCCGGTCGACGAGATCGACGAGCTCGCGGACAAGATCGACGCGCAGCGCGCCGGCCGTGAGCTGATCGAGCGCTGTTCCCAGCTGTCGACGCTGGAACGAGCTGCGGTCGAGTTGGTCGACCTCGACGGTCTGACACCGAAGGAGGCCGCGGCGGCGCTTGGCGTTAGTCGTGGTGTGCTGCGTATGCGGCTGTCCCGGGCACGCGCGCGACTTAGAAAGGAGCATCACGGCGATGAGTAAGTTCGAAGATCATCTTTGGCGCGAATTCGTGCGCGAGCACGGGAACGACCTGGCGCAGATGGCGAGACGATCGGTCAAGCAGAGCCGGCGGGTACGGCCCCGGCTGGTCGTTGGCACCGGCGTTGGCTTGGTGGGGGTCGGATCTGTGCTGGCGCTCGTGCTGGGCGCGACGACGACTTCGCCGGCGTTCGCCGTGACCCGCAACCATGACGGCACGGTCACGGTCAGCGTTCTGCGCAGCGCCGGGATCGCTGGCGCCAACGCGAAGCTGCACCGGCTCGGGATCAGGGCGCAGGTGCTGCCGCGGGTCCCGGTCCGCTGTCGCGATCGCTCGATAATGGCCGGGGAAGGGGCCCCGACACCCAATCGCAACGCCGCGACACTCAAGGGAAGCTTCACCGATGCCCATTGGACGATCAAGCCAAGTCAGGTTCCCGCCGGCGAGACGCTTGTACTCACGCCGCCCCCTGCGCCGCCCAACAGCGGGAATAGCGGCAACAGCGGGAATAGCGGCAACAGCGGGAATGCAGCGGCAACAGCGGGAACAGCGGCAACAGCGGACCGGGCGGTACCAGCGGCTCGGCCGGTAACTTCAGCTCGAACGGCCAGACTTGGAGCTGCGGCTCCGTGAGCCGCCCCGGGGCCGGAAGCCCGCCTCCTGCGGGCAACAGCGGTAACTCCGGCAACTCCGGCAGTAGCGGTAACAGCTGATCCACGGGCCGGTTCGGGCTGCGGTTGCGCACAGCACGCAGTCCGACGCCTCGGAAGAAGAGCACGGCCCGGGTGCCGAGGCCGGCGGTCCTTGGTGGCATTCGAGTTCGATCTCGCCGGCTTCAACGACGACGACGGCGCCGGCCCATTCAGAAGGGCTCGTCTGCCATCTTGCTGTGCGCCGGGATCGAAACCAGACGCACCGCCAACCAGCCGGGCGCGGGTCTGCTCCGCGACGAGACTGGCCCTCGATCCCGGGCCGGTTCACGCACGAGGCGACGCGGCTGGATCGTGAGGCGCGAAGATCCTTGGGCTCTTGTGTTCGGGCGCGCCGGTGCGCAGCCGAGGATTCGGGTCCGCTCATCGCGTGTCACTCAGCCGTCGGGTGAGTGGGCGGCCATCGCACGGGTCGCTCCATCCGCTCCGCGGTTGCGGGCGGATGGAGCGACAGCTCACCTGCGGCGTCGGTGTGGCCACCCGAGGTCTCACCCGCGGGCGGACGCCGGATGGTCAGTGTCCGCGAATGTGCGGTAATCGCCGATCAGCTCTGGCTCCGTGAAGGCGGCCGGTTGCTCGTGGCGATCCTGCGCGGTGGCCACGAACGCTTGGGACGCCGGCAGCTGTTGTAGTGCGCCGGCTGCGGCCCCTTCAGTGGTGTACAGATGTGCGAATTGGCGCGAGTTCGGCAGCTGGAAGACCGCGTAGCGAAATCCCGCCGGTCGGGTCTGCGCGAGTTCCTCAAAGACGGCGCGCACAAGCGCAGCGTTCTCCTGCTCACGTCCCGGCTTCACGGTGTAGGTGACCATCGTATGACTCATTGTCGACTGACTCTTTCTTCTTCGTTGGTGGACATGTGTGTCTCGCTTTGTTGGCGCTTCGGTTGACTTGGGGGTGAAGGTCATCGCGGGAGCGGGACGTGAACGCCGGCGCAGCAGAGGTAGATGAGCGCGATCAGCGGTGCCGGTGAGTGGAACCCGAAGCTGCGATGACTGATCAGCCGGATGCGGCTGTTGAGGCCTTCGAGTCGGCCGTTGTCGAGGCCGAGGCGGATCGCGTTGAGGATCCCGGCTTGGTAGCGGCGGATCGTGCGGGCGAGCTTGATGAACGGTTCGAGCCTCGATCGGGATGCCCAGCTGAGCCAGGCGTCGAGGTGCTCGGGTGCGAGGCGCGGGTCGTCGAGGTGGTAGAGCAGCCGGAGTTCTTCCTTGAGCAGGAACGCGCGGTAGAGCGCCCGGTTCGCTTGCTGGACTTCGCCGAGCTTGGCGAGCTGCTCGATCGTCTGCTTCTCGGGGCTCTTGAGCAGTGACCAGCGCGTCCCCTTGACCCAGCGGCCGGCTGCGGTGTGGGAGCGGTCGTGGGCGTTCCACTGATCACGGCGGACCTGGTCAACCGCCCGCTGGGCGAGGCGCACGACGTGGAACGGGTCGAAGCAGATGTCGGCGTGCGGGATCGACGCGTTGATCGCTTGCTGGTAGCCGCGGGACATGTCGATCGAGACTGCCTTGATCGACTGCTTGCGGTCGCTGAGCAGGTCGAAGAAATGCTGCAGGGTGGCGGCGTTGCGTCCCGGCGCGCACCACACGATCGTGCCCGCCTGGTGGTCGACGACGGTCGTGAGGTACCTCTGCCCGCGGCGATAGGAGATCTCGTCGACACCGATCGCGACCAGGCAATCGAGTCGGCGGTGATCGAGGCGGTCGGCGATGACCCGCTCGACGATGTGACCGACCGTGTCCCACCCGACCCGCAGCAGCCGGGTGATCGGGGACTTCGCCATCTGCTGCGCCAGCCACGCGACGAGGTCCTCGAAGTCGCGGGTGTGATGCGAGCCGAACCGAGCCCACGGGACCGCTTCCAGATGCACGCCACAGACTGGGCAGCGAAGACGACGCAGCTCGCTCTCGATGAAGCATCGGCTGGCGCCGAGATCCAGATGGCGCCAGCGCTTGGTCCGCTGGTCGTGGATCTCGAGCTCCCGACTGGTCTGACCGCAGACCCCACACACCCGCCGGCGACGCCTGAGACGGACCGTCACGATCACCCCCTCGCCACCGAAGCTGACGTCGATGACCGCCGCGCCGGGCAGGCGCAGCAGGCGGTTGAATGCAGTGGTGACGCGCACGTCGCCCTCCTTCGCAGGCAGCAGGATCTAGACACCCAGCAGCCTGCCGCCGAGAGCGGCGGCGCGTCACTACAAGCTGAGCAACTCCCGATCCGTCGCTACCAGACCGGATCCCCAACGCCCACCGGCGATCACGCCCAAAAGCGCCGCGCGTTCACCCCCAACTCGACCGGAGACCCGCTTTGTTGGGGTGTGTGGTGGTTTGGTTTGGTCAGTTCGCGCCGGCCAGCACGGGCTGCGGCTCGCGGATGGTCGTCTTGGCAACCGCGTCGGAAAGCTCGTCGCGGCGGACGAGCGCGAAGATCGCCGGGACGGCGAGCAGCGCGATCGCGCCGAGCACCCAGAGCGCCTGCTGGAAGCCGCCGGTGAGGGCCGCGGGTGCGGCGTTGCCGGCGTGCAGCAGCGTCTGGGTGTGGGTCGCCGCCAGGCTTGAGGCGATCGCGATCCCGATCGCTCCGCCGAGCTGCTGGCTGGTGTTCAGCAGCCCGGACGCGAGCCCGGCCTGGTGCTCTGAGACGCCCGCGAGCGCGGCGATCGAGATCGGGATGAACGCGAACGCGGTCCCGGCGCCGGCAACGACGAACGGGCCGGCGAGGTTCGCGAGGAAGTGCCCGTGGACGGGCACCTGGGTCGCCCACAGCACGCCCGCGCCGATCAGCGTCATCCCGATCGCCATCACGACCTTGGCGCCGCCACGGGTGACTAACGCCTGCGAAACGCCAGCGAGGGCGACAGAGGTCAGCGACGCGGCCAGCCACGCGAGACCGGTCTGCAGGGCGCTGTAGTGCAGCACCTGCTGCATGTAGAGGGTGCCGACGAAGATGAACGCGAAGAAGCTGCCGCCCAGCAGCAGCCCCGCCGTGTTCGCGCCGGCGAGCGTGCGTAGCCGGAAGATCGACAGCGGCAGTACGGGTTCCTTCGCCCGGGCCTCGATCACAAGGAACGCGACCAGCAGAGCCACGGATGCCGCGAGCACGGCGACCGTCCTCGTGGCGCCCCAGCCGTACTGCGGCGCCTGGGAGATCGCGTCGACCAGCAGCACAAGCCCGCCCGTGCCCGCGATCGCGCCGAGCGCGTCGAACCGCCGGCGCGTGGTGGCGAGCCGGCTTTCGGGCACGATCCGGGGTGCGAGCGCCAGCGTGGCGGCCCCGATCGGGACGTTCAGATAGAAGATGTACTGCCACCCGGCGTAGCGAGTGAGAAGGCCGCCGGCGATCACACCAACGGTCGCGCCGCCGGCACCGAGCCCGCCCCAGATCCCGAGCGCCTTGTTGCGCTCGGCGCCCTCGGCGAACATGTTCATCACGATCGACAGGGCGGCGGGCAGCATGATCGCCGCGCCAAGCCCCTGAACGGCCCTCGCTGCGATAAGCGACACTTCGCCGGTCGACAGCGCGGCTCCCAGCGACGCCGCTGTAAACAACGAAAGCCCGACCATCAGGATCCGGCGGCGGCCGAGCAGGTCCGCCGCACGACCGCCGAGGAGCATGAAGCCGCCGAACGTGAGCGCGTACGCGGTCACCACCCACTGCAGGCTGGTCGCGCTGAAGTGCAGATCGCGACCGATCGTGGGCAGCGAGACGTTGACGATCGTTAGATCGATAATCGTCATAAAGAACGACACCGCCAGCAGCGCGAACGCGCGCCAGCGATTGATATTCGGGGATGTGGACGTCATCGGACCTCCAGCGGGTTTGGTCGAGACGGGGACAGAAGGCTGGGTGTTGGTGTGGTGTTGCATCGCTGCCACCTCCTGGGGTTGTTGTCGCTACGACGAATGGGAAGCGGCGATCGGGACACGCCGATGCTGAGGCCGCGCCGCGTACGCGTAGGGGTGATGGAACACCTCGAGCGCGCGCTCGCCCTCGCGCACCGGAAGCTCGAACGCCTCGCCGGTCTTGGTGTCGCTGACCGCCACCGTCACGTGGCCGTCGTTCTGACACCACAGCAGCCGGACCTCGATCCCATCGCCCGTGCGCCGGTCGAGCTCGCGTGTGATCTGGGTGCGTGGCTGGGTCATCTCGCTGTCTCCCGGGTCGTGTGATCGCTACGCACTGACGACGAACGGGCGGGCGCCAAGGGGACAGCCACTGTGCGTCGGCCGGCTGTTGCTCGGAGCGGTCTACAACTCGGCGATCCGGCGCTCGAGGAAGCGCCGCTCGCGCGCCGAGCCCGCGAGGGCGAGCGCGTGGTCGAACGCTTCGCGCGCCTCATCGCTGCGGCCGAGGCGGCGCAGCAACTCGCCGCGCGTCGAGTGCAGGTACTGGTAGTCGTCGAGGTCGAGCCCATCGACGATCTCGAGTGCCTGCTCGGTTGCCCCAGTCTGGGCGACCGCGACCGCGCGGTTCAGCTCCACCACTGGCGAGTGCGTGATCTGCGCGAGCTGGCCGTACAGCGCGGCGACCTCGTTCCAATCGATCCGCTCCTCGGCCTGGAGCGCGGCGATCGCGGCCTGGAGCACGTACGGCCCGCGGCCACGCAGCGCGAGCGCGCGCTCGAGCGCGATGCGCCCAGCACCGATCTGGTGCGCGTCCCACAGCGACCGATCCTGGTCCTCGAGCAACACCAGCTCATCGCCGGAGAACCGCGCGTTACGCCGCGCGTGATGGATCTGCATCAGTGCCAGCAGTCCGTGCACCTCCGGCTCGTCAGGCATCAGCGCGGCGAGCACACGGCCCAGCCTGATCGCCTCGCCGGCCACGTCGACGCGGCCCGAGTAGCCCTCGTTGTAGATCAGGTACACGACCGCCAGCACTGCATCCAGGCGGTCAGGCAGCAGATGCTCGGCCGGTACGGCGAACGGAATCCCGGTCGCCTTGATCTTCGCCTTCGCACGCGATACGCGCCGCTTCATCGCCTCCTCGGAGACCAAGAACGCGCGCGCGATCTCCTCTGTCGTCAGCCCACCGAGCGCCCGCAGCGTCAGCGCAACCTGCGCCTCGAGCGCCAGCGCGGGATGGCAGCAGGTGAAGATCAGCTCGAGCCGCTCATCCTCGATCACCATGTCGTCAAGCTCGTCCATCGCCACTTCGGGCACCTCCAACTGCCGAACCTTCTCGGCCAGCGTCCGCTCGCGTCGGATCCGGTCGATCGCCCGGTTGCGCGCGGTGACCGTCAGCCAAGCCCCAGGGTTAGCCGGGACGCCGTCGCGGGGCCAGCGCTCGGCAGCCACCGCGAATGCCTCCTGGGCGGCCTCCTCCGCGAGATCGAAATCGCGAAGGAAACCGACCAGCGAGGCAAGCACCCGCCCCCACTCGTCCCGAAAAACCTGTTCCAGCAGCGCTAGCGCTCCACCAACGGCCGGACCTCAATCGCACCGCCGAGACGGGCCGCCGGGATCCGCGCCGCCAGCTCGATCGCCTCATCGAGGCTCTCCGCCTCGAACACGTAATAGCCGAGGAACACCTCCTTGGTGTCCGCGAACGGGCCGTCGGTCGTCAGCGTCCGGCCGTCCTGCACTCGCACCGTCGTGGCGGTCTCGATCGGCTGCAGCTGCGCGCCGCCCCGGGCGCGCGGATCCTCCGCCAGCGCCGTGTACTCGGCGAACACGGCCCGTTGCTCGTCCTCGGCCAGCGCGTCGGCGTAGTCGGGCTGTACGTTGATCAACATGGCGTACTTCATCTGAAACCTCCTACGGAGGAGAGTGGATTGTCGCCCTAACGACGAACCGGAGCACGCCCAGGGGACAGCCTTCATGCGAACCGGCAATTCGCGAACCTTCGTCAAGCCTGGGCGACGGGAGGAAACCCGGTCAGTCGGCCACGTCGTGTGGCCAGGCGCCTCCCGCCGACCCCACCGCCACCCGACCACCGGTGGCACTGCCGGTTCGGAACGCACTCAGCGATCTCGCGGCCGACTGGTCGCTACCGCCTCCGCACAGCAAAGCAGCCACGGCGCGGGCGTGGCCCCTCCAGGCCTGGACCAGCGAGTCTCGGGCCGGCGCACGATGACTAGCCCCAGACCAGCCTTCTTCGCCGGACGGGCATCTAGCCGGCGACGCCACGCCTCCTGCTCGGCGCGGCTTGCAGGGAAGGGCGCGTCAGGCCAAGCCCATCGCCGTTATCGTGCCAGCCGTCGGACTCGCTCGTGGCGAGGGGCGCCACAGCGGCCGACGGGCCGGCTGGTCCTGTTTCGTTGGTCGAGCAGAATCAGGCGACCGGCGTCACGACCCGGTGTGGACTGTGCTGGTCTGCCGGGCTGCGGCAGCGGCTCAACGACCGCGTGCTTGTGCGTCTCGTCCAACTCGAGCGTGCAGGGTTCCGCTCGGATCGCGCCAGCTTGCCATCGAAGCGTAATCCTGCAGGCGTAGCCGCGGGAGGCCTGTCCCCTGCGGCGGTGTCTGTTCGTCGTAGGGTTGATAACGATCTTCGAGGAGGGCGTATGCAGTTCGCGGTGTTGGTCTATGAGAAGCCAGGTACCTATGAGGCGCTGAGCGCTGCGGAGCGCCAGCGGATGACGGACGAGTATCTCGAGATCGCGCAGCTCCCGGGTTACATTGGGGGTGCTCAGCTGCAGTCGATCGAGACGGCGAGCGCGGTCCGCGTCGAGAGTGGCGAGACGTTGATCACAGACGGCCCGTTTGCGAATACCAAGGAGGTCTTTGGCGGCTTCTACCTCTTCGAGGCGGAGGGTCTCGATCCGGTGCTCGACGTCGCGGCTCGCTGCCCCGCGGCTCGGCTCGGCGGGGTAGTGGAGGTCCGTCCGTTGGTGCATCTCCACGGCATGGAAAACGCTGGTTGATCGAGCGTGTCTTTCGCGAGCAGTGGGGGCGCGTGCTGGCCAGCATGGTCGGCTACGTCGGCGAATCGATCTTGCTAAGCAGTCGACCCAGGAGGCGTTAGCGCTGCCCGGGACGATCGCGACGATCAGCGGATGGGTCGTCTCGGTGGCCCAGGTCCCGATCGGGCGCGTCGAACGCCCGCTCCGGCACGGATACCGGCACCAACATGCCGACCCACCGCGTGCCCGCCGAAGACGAGTTGCGATAGCAGCCGACCCCAGCCGCGTCGCGGTCATCGCCGTCGCGACCGCGCTTTGAGACGTCCGCTCCCTCGCCCGTCAACACACCTCCTTTGCAGTCGCGTCGGGCATCTTGGCGCGTGGAGCTCAGGCACCCGCGTTGCGCGCGCAACGATCAGAACGGCGACATAACCGCAGTTTCGAGAACAGCCCTCGGCGCCGAGGCAGGTTTTTCGCGCTGGACGTCTCTGGACGGGGACGGCTTCTACAACGCCCCAGCGGGTGGCGCGACACTGACGCTTGAGTGCTGGCAGGCGGCCGACGACGCAGTTCCCGGAACACCGTCCGGCGAGAACCCGACCGTGTTCATCGGCTCGATCAAAGCCATCGCGATCACAGCGGCGACGACCACGGCCAACGGCAACCCAATGAACCCCTAAGGCAACTCACCAGGGCCGGGGTCACCCCGGCCCTCCGTGCTCCGCTCGATCCCGTTCGGCTCGGTGCGGAAAACACGACCAGCCCGAAAACCGCTCGGTCGACAGCGCTGCTCTGTCGCCGACACAGCAGCGAAGACTTCACTGCTGCTCTCCGCAAGGCGGCGCTGCGCGCCGGGCCGCCGACAATGCTCCCTTCTCGCGCTCTAGTCTTGCCGGCGGCATTCGGCCGGAAGCGGCCTCTGGAGTCGGGTAGAGGCCAGATTGTTAGAGCGTGAGGCTGGCGGTCGCGGAGATGGTGGGTTGTCGGCGTGAGCGGACGGTGTCGATGATCTCGCTCGTGTCGATTCCTTGCAGGTAGGTGCTCGTGACGCCAAGGTGCGCGTGTTGGATATGCGGGTGATATGGCAGCTGTGTCAGGGATCCCCCTGGTCGACCTCGTGGCTGGGGAGTTAGCGCTGGCTCTGGGTACGCGGTGGGCGCGCAGCGGAGGTCGCCCGAGGGCGGCCGGAGCGGAGCGCCTACCGCGTGCGCGCCGTCCGACGGGGGGACGATCTTTCCGCTCTGTCCGGTCGTCCTGAGGGAGGAGCTGTGTGGTGAGTTTCGTGCCGAGCATGGAGCGGGTGTTCGACGGGTCGGAGTTGCGAGCGATCACGCTCGGGCATCCGCTTGTTGACGCGTATCTGGAGTTCGTCGGCGCTCGTGGCGCGGTGAACACGTGGTTGGCTACCGCGTATGACTTGAAGGTGTTCTTCGAGATGGTCGGCAAGGAGCCCGCGGAGGTCGGCTCGGCTGACGTGTTCGCGTTCGTGGCTGAGCAGCGCACGCCGCGGCGGGAGAACGTGGTGCGGATCGATGACGGCGAGGCGGGACTGTCGGCCCGGACGATCGCCCGCCGCCTGTCGAGCATTGCCGGCTTGTTCGAGTATCTGCTCGTTCGCGGCGATGCTGGCCTGGATCGCAATCCGGTGCCGCGTGGTCTGGCTGGCCGCCGTGCGGGTCAGCGCGGCCGCGCCGGGGTGCGGCTGGTCCGTCGCCCGCGGACGTTGCCCAGGGTGCTCTCGCCAGTCGAGGTCGACAAGCTGCTTGGCGCGCTGTGGACGCAGCGGGATCGGGCGATCGTGCTGGCGATGCTGTTGGCGGGGTTGCGGCGCTGCGAGGTTCTGGGGTTGCGACTGCGGGATATCAATGCGGGCGAGCGGCGGCTGTTCGTCGCCTCGGGGAAGGGTGGTCGCGAGCGGATCGTGCCGGTCTCGGGCCGGTTCTTCGAGTCGCTCGGCCGGTACTTGGAGTCCGAGCGTCCATCAGGTCTGGTGACGGACGCGTGCTTCGTGGTGCTCAAGGGCCCACGGCGCGGACTGCCGCTGTCGGCCGCCGGGTTGGATGAGGTGATCGACGGCGCGAGGGGACGCGCCGGGCTCACGCGCGTGAGCTGTCACATGCTCAGGCACACGTGCTTGACCAGGTTGCGGGAGCAGGGGATGTCGCTTGAGGCGTTGCAGGCGCAGGCGGGGCACGCGTCGATCGACTCAACCCGGATCTATCTGCATTTGGCGAACGACTGGCTGGTGGGCGAGTACCTGCGGGCGGCGGAGGCGATCGAGGCGCAGATCGACCCGACCGCCACCGAGGGAGAGGCGGCATAGGTGGCCCGGCTCGCTCGCGACCCCGAGGTCGAGGCGCTGATCGATGCCTACCGCGACGATCTCGTCGCGGCCGGTCATTTCGCCGAGAACGAGGTGACCTCCCCGGCGCGCGCGTTCTTGCTGCGAGTCGGCGGTCCGTCGGGGTGGTCGCGGCTGTCGGTCGAGGAGCAGCGGCGGATCTGCGAGCCGCGTGAGAGCGCGGTGGTGATGTGGATGATCGCCGCCGGCCGCGTGCCAGCAACACCGGAGTTCTTGGCGGGCGGCCATCAGCGGCTTGGCAAGGTGTCGGCGTGGGTCCATCGCGACTTTCACCGTCGGTTCATGCAGGTCGCCGACGGGATCGGGTTCCCTGCCAAGGCGGCGGAGCTGCAGTGGTGGGCAGTCGCGAAGGTCGCCGCCGTCGCGGGCGTGCCGCCACACAAGCTGAGCCGCAGCAGGTTCGACGCCGCGAGCGCCGAGCTGCTCGCGGCAGCTCTTCGGGCCGATCGCCGCTCCGCGCACCGCAGTCTCAGCACCAGGCTCTACGGTGCGGAGGCGACGCTCTATCACGCCGGCGTGATCAATGGGGCGCCGCGCAAGCGTGCCGCGAACCAGGCCACGTTGCGCACGCAGGAGTGGGCGAGCGTCCCCGCCAGGCTGGCGCAGACACTGCAGGGCTACGTGGAGCAGATGCGCGTCACGCTGCGCCCGAACTCGATGCCGCACATCGAGCGCACGCTGCGCGAGTTCGCGCTCTGGCTGCGAGACCAGGCGCCCGAGGTCACAGCCGTCCGGGATCTCCGCCGGGCGCACATCGAGCGCTACAAGCGCCACGTGGCGCAGAAGCCAAACCTTCGCGGCGGGCGGCTGTCCAAGCGCACGATCGCGGGCGAGCTCTCAACCCTGCGGATCTGCCTGGAGCGGCTTGCCGAGTGGGACGGCGAGGACGCCCTGGCGCGAACGTTGATGTTCCCCGGTGACGTGCCCAAGCTCGATGACCCGCTCCCGCGGTTCATCGACGATGGCGCCGCGAAGAAGCTGATCCAGGCCGCGCGCGCCAGTGATGATCCGTTCGCGCGCCTCGCGGTCGAGTTCCTCGCCCGCACCGGCCTGCGGCGCGGCGAGTTTTTGGACTTGAAGATCGACTCGGTCGTGCAGATCGGCGCTGCGTACTGGCTGCACGTGCCGCTCGGGAAGCTGCGCACCGACCGCTACATCCCGCTGCACCCGCAGCTCAAAGAGCTGCTCGACGAGTGGGTCGCCCGCCGGCCAGCGAACCTGCGTGAGCCGTGGCTGTTCATGGACCACGGCCGGCGGATCGGACCCGAGAGCGTCCGCCAAGCGCTGCTCAGGGTCGCCCAGGACGCCGGACTTGGCACCGTGACCCCGCACCAGCTGCGCCACACGCTGGCCACGCAGGCGATCAACCGCGGCATGTCGCTGGAGGCGATCGCCGCGCTGCTGGGGCACAAGTCGATGCGGATGACGATGGTCTACGCCAGGATCTCCAGCCGCACTGTCGCTGATGAGTACTTCAAGGTCTCAGAGCAGGTCGAAGCGCTCTACGACGCGCCCAAAGAACTCCCCGCCGAGGCGGAGGGGACGGAAATGCGAAAGCTCCGCTCAGAGATGCACCGGCGGATGCTCGGCAACGGCTACTGCGCCCGCCCCGTCGGGCTCGATTGCCACTTCGAGTCGATCTGCGAATCGTGCACGTACTTCCAGACGACGCTTGAGTTCCGCCCCACCCTGCAGCGCCAGTGCGACGACGCCGCCGACAAAGGCCAGGTCGGCCGGCTGAAAATCTTCGACGGGCTGCTCGAGCGGCTCGACACCCAAGCCAAAGCCTCATGACAACATCAGCGCGCGTGACCTTGTTCGAGGTTGCTGCCAACCCCGACCCCGACTCGACGCTCCCGTTCCTGATCCGGCTACCGCTGCCCGACGGCGAGCTCGTCTTGAAGGCGCGTGACAGCTGGCCGCGGACCACGAAGGTCTACTGCCACCGGGCCGAGCACTGGCCCCAGAAGCCCGAGATCGTCGAGCGCGTCCCGATCCGTTCCTGTCAACGGCGCGGTGTCGCGATCGACTTGGTGCTCGACCGCCCGCGCGAGAACCGCTCCCAGCTCGTGTTCACCCGCATCCAAGGCGGGCGCGAGGGGATCTTCTGGCAGTCCGCGCGCACGACCCGCCAAGCACGGCCCGGGATCCGCGTCCCCCGGCGCCGCGCCGCCGAGCTCGCGCACCTGACGATCCTCGTCGACACCCGCGAGCGCTACCCCTACAAGTTCACACAACAACAAGCCGACACCGAGCGGCGCGCCCTCCCCGCCGGCGACTACGGCATCGCCGACGACGGACAGATCGTCGCCGTTGTGGAACGCAAGAGCCTCGACGACCTCGTGCGTCGCCTGATCGACGGGCAGCTCACCTACGCGATCGCCGACATGGCCACGCTCCCGCGTGCAGCGGTTGTGGTCGAGGACCGCTACTCAAGCCTGTTCAAACTCCAGCACACCAAGCCCGGGTTCACCACCGAGCTGCTCGCCGCGCTCACCGTCCGCTACCCGACCGTCCCGATCCACTTCAGCGAGACACGGCCGCTCGCCGAGGAGTGGACCTACCGCTTCCTCGGTGCCGCGCTCGCTTACCACCAAGCCGATCGCACTTGACACGATCACCCGCATAATGCCCGAGCTGGCGCTGGATGATGTTGACCGCGACGCCTTCTCGCGCGAGCTCGACGGCGTGGGCATGGCGTAGCTGATGTGGCGCGAAGCGGCGTCTGACTCCGGCGTCGAGCGCGAGCTGGCGGACTTCGGAGCGCGCGGCGTTGGCCGACCAGCGCCGGCCGCGGGTGGCGCCATCGATCACGCAGAACAGCGGCCCGGGTGCCAGCCGCGTCCGGTGTGCCGTCCAGGCGGCGAGCTGCTCGAACCCGAACGGATCCATCCCGACCTCGCGACGCCTGTCACCCTTGCCGTGCCGGATCAGTAGCGAACCGCGGCGAGGGTCGACATCGGTCTCGTTGAGCGCCAGCGCCTCTGAGATTCGCAGCCCGCCGCGCCAGAGCACCGCGATCAACGCCCGGGCCCTGAGACCGTGGCGCTGCTGGCCGGCGTGGCGCATCACCTGGATGATCTCCTCCGGGCGGGGTGGGTCCGGCGGGTACTGCATCCCTTTGTTACGCGGTGCCCGCCCTGCGAGATACCCCGGGGTCGTTACCGGTGACCGTCGCCGACCAGCCGCGTCCAACATGAGCATCGAACCAGCCATGACCAGCTCCTCTCGGGACCCGCGTCCCGGCCGATCCGAGACGCATCCGCCGTGATCCTCGGCCGGTGGGACCTCAGCGTCCAATCGCACAGATCGATCCTCTTATGCTTCGACCTCCGGATCTCTCAAAACGAGCTGTCTGTAAGGGCCGTCAGGGCGCGTGCCAGACGCCTCATCGTTCGTGGAACGAGCCGTCTTCTTAAGCAGCCTTTGACCGGCTGTGCCGCCGACGAGCTTGGGGATCGCGTCCGCGGGGAGAAGGGTCCGCCTCGATGGCCGAGAGCAGACGTAAAGAGAGCGCGGGCGACGCCGGCGACGCGCCGTCATCGACGTGGGGCAACGGCGCGTCGGGATGAGTCGGCCGTTGCCTCGTAGCCGCCGAACGGCTGGTCAATAGGTCGCGTCGGACGGCCGCCTGAGACGATGCGTGCGCAGGTCAGGAATCGGCTGGCTCGGTAATCCGCCGACGTGCGCGTATCGCCGCAGCGAGCAGCGCCGCAGGGATGAGCGCGAGCGTCAGAACGAGGCCGTAGCGGCTGATCGCGTGTGCGACATTGACCGCGTCGTGACCGATCGCGTAACCGAGCCCAACGATCAAGACCACCCACAGAAACGTTCCGGCAAGGTCCAGCAAAACGAAGCGGCGCAACGACATTCCTGTCCAGCCGGCGCCTGCATAGACGAGCGCGCTCGGGACAGGCAGCAGGTACGCGAGCACCACAGCCCAGGAGTCGTAGCGTTCCAGCAAGCGGACGGCCTGATCGGTGCGCCGCTTCGCGCGGGGGCCGCGTCCGCCGAGGTAGTGGGCTGCCGAGGGCCCCCACAGACGTCCGGCCCACCAAAGGAACGGACCGGCGATCAGCAGAGTCGGTATCGGGGCAAGCAACGCTAGCGGAAGCGATGCCTGGCCGACACGCGCAAAGGCGCCGGCGGCGACCATCGCCGCCGTCGACCCTCGCAGCGCCTCGAGCAGGACCGGGGCGCGGCCTATGAGCGAGGGGACCGCTGGTAGGAGCGCGAACGAAAACGCCGCCTGGAGCGCGAGCGCCGCCAGGCAGACGCTACGTTGACCACGTTGGTCTTGTCGATACCGCGCAGGTTCCATGGGAAAACTGATCGAAGCTCAGTGTTAGCAGGACTGCCGCGCCGCCATCGCTAACGCGCCGTCGCGCGGGTGCGCTTCGGCCGAGCCTGAGTCCAAGTCCTTGCTAGTTCTGGACTGTCGGGCGATACCCCAACGTACCGCTCGCCTCGTTTTCCGAGGGCAGCGTGGAGGATCAGCTAAGCCCGCGCCCCCGGGACTGCCGGATTATCGCCGACGTAGCAGCGAAGACGTGACTGCTGCTCTCGCCGCCATGCGGCGGTCAGCAGCCGACTGCTGCTCATCGTCGTCCCAGACCTGGAGCAGCAGCCACGCTGCCGGGCTCTGTAGCGGCAGGCACTGATGTTGGTTCGTGGAACCAGAAGCCAGGTTCTCGTCTGCCTGACGCCATTTTCTCGCTGCGGCGCGCACGGAGCCCCGTATGTTGTCGGTGCTGCTCTGCCTACGCATGTGCGACTTGCGCTCGCGAATGCCGGGTCGTCTGAGCGCCTCGCTCATGGCGAGGAGTACGTTCGTGTGTGAGGCATGGTTCGAGACCTGCTTCGTGCGTAACGCGATGCTTCTGAGCCTCGCCGCGGGGACGTCAGTCTTGGAGCCTGGCTCGCGGGGTTCTGCGTTTCGTCCAAGAGGTGGCGAGGGTCCGCGGGGAGCTGGCGCCTGTTGCCGGCGGGAATGAGACTTCGATGGTGAGTCCGCCCTCCGGTCGTGCGCGCGGGTTGATCTCGGCATGGTGTGCATGTGCGATCACTTGGACGATGGAGAGTCCCAGTCCGTGTCCGCTGGTGTGGCTTGTGCGGGCGCCGCCTAGACGTTGGAAGGGCTGGAAGAGACGCTGGATCTCCTCGGGTGGGATGGTCGGGCCGGTGTTAGCGATCGTGATGATGGGATGCCGGTCTCGGGTTTCGGTGGTGATCTTGAGGTGTCCTCCGGGGGCGTTGTGGCGGATCGCGTTCTCGATCAGGTTGGCGATCAGCCGCTCGAGCAGTCGTGGATCGCCAGCGGTCACCGCGGGGTCGAGCGTTGCGCGAACGTCGAGATCGAGGCCTGCTAGCTGCGACTCGTGGGCGAGCATGGTCTGGGAGGTGAGGGTCGCGAGGTCGAGACGCTCGCGGCGCTCGAGCCCGGCTTGGCCGCGGGTCAGGGCGAGCAGGGCGTCGATCAGCTGCTCGAGGTGTTGCTCAGATGCGAGCACGCGCTCGTGGGCTGTACGCAGCGAGGCGAAGTTCGCCTCGGAGCTCGCGAGCGCGACCTCGCTCAGCGCTCGCAGGCGTGTCAGTGGCGCGCGGAGCTCGTGGGAAGCGTTTGCGACGAACTGGCGCTGCGCGTGGTAGGAGTCCTCAAGCGGTTGCAGGACACGCCCGGCCATCAGCCACCCCAGGCCGAGTGACAGCAACGACATTCCCGCGAGCGCGATCCCGGACTGGATCAGCAGCCCTTCCCGCACCGAGTATCCGAGCCGTCGGGTGGATGACGCCGAGGAACCGTGTCCGGCGTGCGGCACGACCGAGTGGGACGAGTACACGCCCTTTGAGGAGTGGCGCGGCGGGCGAGGCAGCAAGGTTGACGGCACCCACGTGCCAAGCCCGGTTGTTTCGTGCCGGGTGTGCGGGCACGAGGAGCGCGAAGGGTCGATCTCTCGCTTCTCCTCCCCGGATGGTGAGGACGACGCTGCGCGTGTCGAGCGGATTGCTCGTGAGCGCGCGGAGCGCCGAGTGCAGCGTTGGTATGAGAACAAGCTGACCCTGCGGGCGGTTACTTTCCCGGTCTACGCCGTCGAGGGTTGGCCCGCTCAGATCGTCGGTAGCGGTTCGCAGGGTGACGAGCTGACCGCGCTGCGGATCGCTCATTTCACCTCCGAGGATGTGGACGGGTTTGACGAGCGGCCGCAGATCCAGCTCACGACGTCGACGGACAAGGATCACCGTGATGCGCTCGCGGTCGCTCGCCGCGAGCTTGAGCATCTCGTCCAAGACGAGGTCGAGCATCCGCACCCGGACGACCTCTCCGATGCTGCGATCACGCTGTGGTTCCGTGCCGACCGTCGCCTTCGGCGTGCCGCCGTGCTGGGCGCGGCCCGGTCCGAAGCTCAGATCACGATCGACGGCGCCGCGAATTCGTTCGTTGCGCTGACGACCCCGGGCGGCCGGTGGGTCGCCGTGCGACGTCACGACGATCTCACGATCACGATCGCCGCGCGCGACATCGCCCCCGAGACGATCACGCTCGAGCCGATCGCTGACCCCACCGCGCGTCTACTCGGCCCAGAGCCCACCGTCTCATAGACCGCCCACCCGACGGAGCGATAGCTCCTCGACCGGGCCAGAGTGCCCTCCGTCGCCGACGTAGCAGTGAAGACTTCGCTGCTGCTCTCGCCGCCGTGGAGCAGAGCGGCTCGGACTGCCGCTTCGGGTGGTTGCAGGCCCGGACCAGCAGCCATGCCGCCGGATCCCGACGCAGCCGACAGTGATGTTGGTTCGTGGGTCCGGCAGCGAGCTAAGCCCTAAAGGGGTTCTGAGACCTCTCAAGCCGTTTCCGGGCGCCGTACGAACCCGACGCCCCGTGGCGCGTACCAGCGCTCGCGCGGCCGCACCGTGCGGCGGTCGGGTGCCTGTCGCCGTCGCAGCTGCGCTGCCCTGAGCTGCACAAGCGCGACGATGTCTGCCGTCGGCTGGAACGGGTTGGAGATTGAGGCTCCGTCGCTGAGCGCCACGGCGGCGATCACCGAGCCGCCCTGCTCGGCGACGACGGCGTCGCCGGCGGGAACGAGGGCGCTGTCAAGTTCGGCGAGCCGAAGCAGCGCCTTGGTGTCTGCGGCGACGGCCGGCCGGATGACCACCGCCGCCAAGTGGGGGTCTCGCAGGCTGGTGCGCGCGGCCGCATCGGCGGGAACTGCCACGAGGTGGCCGCGGACGTCAGCCGAGCTCGGCGTCGTCTCGGGCTTTGTGCGGAGAGAGGTTCGGATCGAGGTTCGCATCAGCGGGCTCCAGTCTTTGAGGAGGCGCCTGTGTTTCCGGCGCAGACTCATCCTCGGCTAAGAAGCCGGCGTGCGCATCGGACAAATGGAACCAGGTGAGACCGCGCGCGCCTTACCCTGGCGGCGTTCGTTGGTCGAGCAGCCGCCGAGTACCGGGCGCATGAAGCACCAGGTGTTACTGAACTACGCCGAACAGATGCCGGGCCACCGGATTCCCAGTCGCCGCATCGCCAAGATGCCGCGGGTACTGATCGATGACCCTCGACCCACCCGAGGCGTCAGCCAGCGAGTGCTCAGCACCTCGGTCGTCGCGCGGGTCGCTCGCTGGTTGGGGACACCAGCCAGGAAGCGCACTCGATCCGCTTCCCGCGTCAGGCGGCGCTCGGCTCGAAAATTTGATTGAGCTGGCGCGACTTCCGGTTCGGACGAGCTGCGTTTGCTTCCGCTGCTGCGTCAGGAGCTCATCGACCCCGGAGCGGCAGCCTGTGCCGCATTCGAATCGGCCGTCCGCGCGCCGGCTAATTCGTGAGAGCGGCGGTCTGCGTTGGCGCGGCGATACTTGTTGCGGCACATCCCCGGCCGTCCGTCCGCGAGATCCCCCGATCGAAACGACGGTCGTGGCGGGCACGCTCGAAGAAAACTGTCCGTTTCGGGGAGTGTCGGGCGAGCGGTCTTCGTCACTCGCCCGACACCTTCCTTGACTCTGTGCCTCGTGCGCGGCCGCGTCGTTCGCCCCGGCGGCCTGCCCCCGTGAAGAATCGGGACTTTCACTCGCAATCGAGATCGTTTGATCGAACGATCTCGACTCGAATCACTATACCGATATACTGGCATTTTGTAGCCCTCTTGTCAACCGCTAACACCCGATGACCGCCCAGCAGCGCGACACCGCACCGACGCCACCACCCTCGGCTGCGGCCTTCCGTCTGACCCCGGCACCGCTCGCCGCGCCGACCAGTGTCGGAGACGCCGTTTACGACCAGATCCTCGAAGCCCTCCAGCAAGGGCGGCTTCGGCCCGGAGAGCGGCTACACGACGGCGACTTCGCCGCCCAGCTCGGGGTCTCGCGCACCCCGGTCCGCGAAGCGCTACTCCGGCTCCGCGAACTCGGCGTCGTCGAGTTCGCACCAGCCCGCTACACGCGAGTAGCGATCATCGACGAAACACAAACCGGCCACGCCATCGCCGCTTGGGTAACCGTCTACGCCGCGATCGCCGCGCTCGTGGCCATTAGCGGCCTGCCCGCCACCACGCTAAACGAGATGGCCGACGCGCACGCCCGCTTTAGCGCAGCCGGCGATCCGTACGACATCCAAGCGCTGGCCGCCGCCAACTCCGACTTCTACGACCAGCCCCCGAAACACTGCGAGAACCCGGTCCTCGTGCGCTTGGCCAACAGCGCCGTCCAGGTCGTGCGCCTCGGCCTACTCCAAATCCCCGGGCCCCTCAACCCCGCTCCCGCTCGTGCCGCCCAAGCCGCCCTGCTCGCCGCGCTATCCGCCGCCGACCCCCGGGCAGCCCGCCAGGCCGTCTACCGGATCGCCGCAATCCCCCTAACCCGCAACACCTCCTCCTAGTCGTCGACCGAGCCGTCTGGGGCCGGGCTGCTGCTTCCGCCGCAATTGGGCGGTCAGCAGCCGACTGCTGCTCCGGGTGTTCCCAGACTTGGAGTGCCAGTCACGTTGCCGGGTTCTGCAGCGGTAGACCCTGGTGCTGGTTCGTGAACGGGGTAGCGGGGAGGGTGAGTCAGAGCACGCCTGCGGCGATGGCGATGCCGACGGCGATGAGGATGATTCCGCCAAGGAGGTCGCTATTGCGTTCGACGCGTTCACCGAGTCGGGCGCCGAGTTGGAGCCCGGCGAGCGACATCGCGATGCTGATGGCGCCGATGACGACGGCAGCGAGAGGGAAGGAGACGTTGTAAGCGCCGAGCGCGAAGCCGACCACAAGGTTGTCGATGCTGAGCCCGAAGCCGGTGATCAGCAATCGGCCGATCGGCTGGCTGGCGCTGGGGGGTTGTTGTTCGCTGTCCAGAGGGTTGAGGAGTGAGTAGATCCCTGTTGTGATGACGAGGCAGCCGGCGATGAGATCGGCGTGGGAGCCGAGCGCGCTCGCGGCTTGGCGGCCGATCAGGAGGCCGAGGATCGGCATGCCGGCTTCGAAGACGCCGAACGAGACCGCGATTCGGAGTCGGAGACGTGCGTCGACGCCGCTCAGTCCGATCGCGATCGATGCGGTGAAATTGCTCATCCCCAGGGATACCGCGACGAGTAGCAGGGCAAGCACGGACAGCAGCGTAACCAGTCACTCCAAGGTCCGTTAGAGTGCTCGTCTGTGGACACCTGCGAGTTGCTGTGCCTCGATCTTGATGTCGCCGAGGCGGTTCGTCGCTCTTTAGATGTTGATGGGGCTGCGCTACTTGCGGGCAGGCTGAAGACGTTCTCTGATCCGACGCGGCTGTTGATCGTCCAGGCGCTCGCTCAGCGCGAGCTGTGCGGGTGTGATTTGGGGTGGGTCACTGGTCAGAGTGACAAGGTTGTGTCTCACCATCTCGCACGTTTGCGTCGCGAGGGGCTGGTCGCCAGCCGTCGCGAGGGCAAGATCGTGTTCGCGTCCTTGACCGATCTCGGGCAAGCGCTGCTCGAGCGCGTGCAGACGCTCGCAGTATGAGCCCGGTCGAGCTGCCGATCATGACCCCCCGAGCGCCCGCTGCGGACCGGTTGCAGGTTGGTCCGCCGCGCGACGAGGTATGGGTCCAGCTCGCGCGTCGAGCCAGGGCGTTGTCCTGGGCCTCGTTGGCGTGGATGACCATCGAAGGAGTGGTCGGGCTGATCGCTGGCCTGGACGCCGGCGCGCTGAGCGTGATCGTGTGGGCCGTGTCGTCGTTTGTGGAGGGGTAGGCATCGATCATCGTGATCTGGCGCTTCACTGGCCCACGGACCCTGTCCGAGCGCAGCGAACAGACCGCCCGACGACTGGTCGCCGGCTCGTTTCTGCTGCTGGTCCCGTTCTTTGTCTACGAGGCGATGCGCCGGCTGATCGTCGGCAGCGACACGACCAGCAGCATCCTCGGGATCGCGGTGACCGCGTCCGCGATCGTGCTGATGCCCTTGTTGGGCTGGGCCAAGCTGCGGCTCGGTCAACGCCTCGGATCCCGTGCGACCGCCGGGGAAGGGATCCAGAACCTGATGTGCGCCGCCCAGGCCTCAGCCGCGCTCGTTGCGCTGATCGGCGCCTCCGCGGGCCTGAGCGTGATCGACCCGATCGCCGCGCTGGTCATCGCCGCGATCGCCACCACCGAGAGCATCGAACTCTGGCACGGCAAGCAGGACGACTGTTGCGCGCCGATCGGGTTTACCACTCCGGCAGCAGACAACGATTGTTCCCCCGATGGTGACTGCTGCGCTGAACGGGCGGTCCGAGCCTGACACAGTTCTTATCCCGGCGTGGCAGCGAAGACTTCACTGTTTGCTCCCGCCGCGATTGGGCGGTCAGCAGCCGACCCCGGCTCCCCGAGGTCCCAAACCTGAAGTGGCAGTCACGCTGCCTGGCTCTGCAGTCGCCGGCACTGATGCTGGTTCGTGAACTCAGAAGTCTGCCTCCGGACGTGCGCGGCTAGTCGACGAGGCCGACGGGCTGCGCCGAGATTTCCTTGGGTGTGGTCTCATTAGCCCCAGCCCGGTCGGAGCAAGACGTGGGTCTGTGTGAAGACGACGTCACCGAGGCCGTAGTCGATCCTGAAGTGCACGAGTGGCGAGGGGGCATTGGTGGTGGAGCCATCCCAGGTTTGTGTCTTGGGCTTCGGGATGATGTGAAAGCGGGTGGTCAGCCCGGCTGGCTGCAGGAACCCCGCGTACACATGTATGGCCTGGCCGTGGTAGCGCACGAAGTAGCTCCAGTGAGGATCGTCGAGCCTGATGGGTGGCCCGTCGGCGATCGTGGCGGTGACGGTCGCCCGCCGGGTCAGCCATACCGCGAGCCCGAGGCGGTCGCATGCGATCGAGTTCGGGATTCCGCATGCGACGCCCATCGAGGGGGGCTGCAGGAACGCGGTTGCGGCGGGCTCGACTATGCCTGGGCCCGAGAACGGCTGAGCCCCAGATGGTTGCGCGGTCGGTGTATCGCCGCCGGAGCTGAGGATTGCCAAGACGCCGGCGACAGCGGCGGCGGCCAGTAGCGCGAGTCCGATGCGGCGGTGGCGTCGCTGACGCGCGCGAGCGTCCTCGATCACGCCAGCCTCGATTTCGGGATCTGGTGTGGACGGCGGGGCGCGAGGAGTCTGAACGACCATCAATGTGCTACTCTAAGTCACACATTGCTGGATGTCAAGATCGACCGCGACGATCCAGCCCACCTCCACGAGCAGGTGGCCGCTGAGATCCGCCGCGCAATCGCAGACGGCGAAGCGAAGCCAGGCGACCGACTCCCACCCGCCCGCCACCTCGCCGCGGTCATCGGAGTCAACACCAACACGGCCCTGCGCGCATTGCGAGCCCTACGCGATGAAGGGCTGCTTGAGATGCGCCCCCGCCGCGGCATCCGGGTCGTCGGCACACCAGAAGAGAGCGAGGTTCACGGCAAGGTCGCCGAACTGGTGCAACTCGCACGCCAGCAGGGCTACACGCGCACAGATCTCCAGCAGATGATCAGCGACGCGCCGTAGCCGCACGCCGAAGACCGAGACCGCTGCTGCGTTGTCGCCGACGTAGCAGCGAAGACCTCACTGCTACTCTCGCAGTGGAAGGGGCAGCGGCGTCGTCGAACCGTGGGGTTCGGCACCCGAACGTCGGTCGGCATGGGGAGCTACGAGACGCAGTAGCCCGTACCACGGCGGACGCGCCCGCCCGCTGCTTCGACCTCGTCGCGACCGGCTCAGGCGGCAGGTCGTCGCGCGGTCAACCACTCCTCGAGTTCGGAGCGCCGATAGCGCCGGTGCTTACCCACCTTAAACGCGGGCAAGACTCCGCGCCGGCTCAGGTCGAGCACCGTGGAGAGCCGAAGTTTCAGCAGCGCCGCGACCTCTTGCGGCTCGAGAATCCCGAGTTCCTCGAGCACGTTGATGGATGTCGATTCTTGACCCATGAAGCGGCTGATTTGGATAGATTGGACCAATAGCGCAAATTGGATGATTCGCAAGGACTCTCCAATGTGCAGAACCCCAGGTGGCGCCCGCGACCTGACTTCCCCGCCTGTCGCGTGTCATCGACCAGCGGGTGGTGCCGGTATAAGCGACGGCCCGCTGTTCTTCTCGAGCCAGAACCTCAACCAGCTTCCGGAGGAGATGCAGCTGTTGCCGCACCTCCGCCGCGCCCGCGCCGCCGATGCCCCCGGCGCGCTGCCCGTGCGCGTAGCCAAGGAGACGGCGCGATTCGCACGTGCGCGTGCCCTCAACCCGTCGGTCAGGCGTGTGCTGACGAGGGGCGGTGGCCTGGCCGCCGACGACCGCGAGGGCTGAGATTGCTACGTCACTACCAAGTGCGCCCGGACGTCCAGGTGTCGCGTCCGCCTCACGCGCGGCCGAAGTGATACTGCGCGATCAGATAGACCTGCCGTGTCGCGTCGCGCGTCAGCACGGAGCCGTCCTCGGGGAACGACAGGACATCCTCCCCAGTCGACCCGCTCAGGCCGGCCGACAGCGCGCTCAGGGCGCTGGGGCTGAGCGGCGACGTCGACGCGACGGTTTCTCCGTCGGCGCCGTACAGGGTCAGCGCGTCGATTGTCAGCTTTCGAGCTGGCTGGACCACATAGGGGAAGTGCATCCGCTTCAGGGTGGCCTGGAAGTCGTCGGTCCCGCCGACGAACCCAGCCCATTCCGTCGGGAAGTCGAAGCGCAGGCAGAGCAGCAGCGCCTGCGCGCTCTGACCTGCGGCATCGAGCGTCGCCTGCAGCTCCTTTGTGGCCTGCGAGCCAAGCGGGTCGCCGGCCTCTCGAGCCGTGTACTGGACGTGCAGGATGACGTCGGAGATCGTCGTGTAGTCGAACGCGGGCAGCTGCGCGGGGAGCGAAAGGTTCCAGGTGCTGATCGCCCCCGCTCCCTCGAATGGACGGAAGCGCTCGTCCTGCACGTCGCGCTCGAACATGCCGGCGTCGCGCACGCCGGAGCTGGTCACGATCATGTCGGTGGAGCCGAACGAATCGACGAAGCGCGGGTCGTCCTGGTTCTGCGCGCGCGCATATGCCCCATTCGCCAGGTCCGGCGAGGTGCGGATCGTGCTGCTCTGGAGGCTGACGGTTAGATTGATGCTCATGGCCGGACCGACGGTGGCCGGAGTCGAGACCTCGAGCTTGTTGATTCGGCGCATGTAGTGACCCGGGCAGTGCAGGTCGTACAGCCACTCGGGAATCGTTACCGTGCACCCACCGGTGAGCCGCAGAGACACCAGGGCCAGCGGATCGAGCTGACGCAGTGACACGGGCGCGATCAGCTCGAGCTCGCGCTTGTTGCTGGCGTGGTAGGCCATCTCCATGCGCTTGATGTCGAGGTGCAGCGCGTCACCCGACAGAAGCCCCTGGTGACCGGCGTCCCAGTAGTTGAACTGGATGAATGTCGTGGCGTCGAGCTCAGGGCGCATCAGCTCCTGTTTCATCGTCTGCTCGGCCTGCCGCGCGGTGTCGTACGCCAGCCGGTAGTACTGGTAGTACAGGCTCGTGAGCTCGCTTTGCATCCACTGGTAGAGGTCGGCGCTGGTGAACTTCGTCTCGAGGAAGCTCTGCACGCTCTGCGCGTTGGAGACCTGGGTGCGGACCGTCGTATATTCGTGGTAGGCGATCTGTTCGGCGACGAGTCCGGTAAGCAGTTGACGGCCGATCTGCTTCAGCTCCTGGCGGGCCAGGTTGGCCTGAAGCGTCCAGTCGTCAGCCCGGCGCTCATGGCCGGCCGTGCGCCCAGCGATCGCGGCCTGGTCCTGGTTCCATGCGGCGATCGTGTTGGCGATCTCGGCTCCGGTCTTGACGACCTCCGACAGGGTCTCCCCCGAGATCAGCTTGGAGTGGACCCCCAGGCCCCAGAAGGCCAGATGGGCCTCGGCGCTCGGAATCGGTACGAGTCCGGCGCCGATCGCGTTGGCGATGTTGGCCGTCAGCCGGAGGTCGCGGGCGGTGGGCAGGTTGCTGTTGAGCTCGCTGTCCTCGTGCTTGGTCAGGTAGAGCTGACCCTGGCCACTCGCTCCGGCCTGCGCCGAGGGGGAGCTGCCCTGGGCCAGTTGCAGTTGGTTGTACGCCAGCGGCGCGATTGGCAGGTCGTACTCGCCGACGAGCGCGGCGAACGCATCGTCGAAGTTGTCCTCGGTGAGCTCGCGCCGGTCCGGGGTGAACGCCTCGGGCAGGACGGTGTCCTGATTGGGCGTCTGTCCGAGGAGCCGGAGGTAGTAGGTGTAGCGCTCGAGCGTGATCGCCCGGCTGCCGAGCAGACCGTTGGTCGTCTGCTGGGCATGCTGCCACTGGAGATAGCGCACGTTCTGGGTCATCTGCTGGAGCTGGATCTCGTGGCCCTGACGAAGCTGCGCGAGGGATTCGGCGTCGCCCTTCTCGCACGCGGCAAGCAGCGCGCTTCCGAGCGCGCGGACCTCGCCGGCGATTTCGAGCGCTTTCTGGATCAGCAGCGTGGAGCGGATCGGGCTGGGCGGCTGGTTCAGGCCGCTGACGATGCTGCCGATGTCGAGACCCGCGGCGGCCGCCTTGACGAGCATGCCGGGGTCGACCGGGGCTCCCCACAGAGGCAGCTGCTGCGCGACGCCCTCGATGTTCTCGCTGTTGCGGATCTTGAACAACCGATCGGCGACGGTGTCCCAGTAGCCGAGCAGGTTTGGGTTGGGCGGGATGCCGAAATACAGCGAGCGACTGATGCCGAACAGCGCGCCGCTCTGGTCGGGGGTCGCCGTGGCCGTCCCGGATGCCGGAGCGGTGTTGAACGGAAACTGTGACTCGAGCTCGACGATCGCGTTCGACATGCGATCGAGACCGGCTTGCTTGAGCTGGAGGAAGTTGCGCGGGGTCGCCGTCGCGGGCTGCGGCATCGACTGCGGGCGCGGGCCGAGCAGATTGGCCGCGAGCACATAGCAGAGCGAGGCTTCGACGAGCGTCTCCTCGGTATCGGCTCGGAACAGGCTGTCACCCCACGCGATGAGGTTGTCGAGGTACTTCATGACCACGTACCACTGATAGGCGCTCGTGCGCGTGCGGGCGACGACGTGGGGTTCGAATGGATTGGCGACGATCGCGTTGTAGCCCGTGATCGCGTCGGCCTTGATCTTCTTCTGCTGGTCGCTGTCGATCTGTGCGTCGGGCGTGCTGAGCAGCGTCAGCAGCGTGTTGATGTTGTCGATCGCACCATCGCCGTTGAACACGAACGAGCGCCAGAACCGCTGAGGGGCAGAAACCGTCGCGTCCGTGTGCGTCGGGTCGAACACGAGGTGGAACCACTTCTGCGCCTCCGCGTAGTACTGGTTGTTGCTGAGGTGCACGGCCACCATCACCGGAATGTGGTAGAGGAGCTCCCAGTTGTAGTTGGCGTACGGCCCTCCGATCGACACGTCGATATTCATCGGATCGAGGTGCACTGACACTGTGGACGAATTCTGCGGGGCGTATTCGTCGGCCGTATAGGGAGTATTTAACCCGGCGAGGAACTGCGGATCGAGCATTCCCGCCACCGAGGTGTCGTTCAGGTGCTGAATCAGCTGGGCGACGAACGGGTGATAGAAGTTCTCGAACTCGTAGCCGTAAGTCGTCTCGGTGTGCTCGGGCAAGATGCTGATCGAGCCGACGTCGGTGCCGTTGTGGTAGGTGGAGACGGAGTTGGCGATGGTCAACATGTCAGGCTCCTCTACCGTTGGAGGTGCTCGCTGGTTGGGAGGGCATAGGGGCGCTGCCCGTGGGTGAGATCACGCGCTCCTGGTAGGTGACCGTGGTCCGCGAGGCCAGCGCGGCCTTGAGCGCGGTCTGTTGTGAGAGATAGCGCTGGATGGACGCCGGATCGGCGGCCGCCGTGACGACCGGTTGCGCGGTCGGCGGTGGCTTGACCGCGACCGGGTCGTGCAGCAGAAGGCCCGAACCCTGCTCGGAGACGATGCTCTGAACGCCTCCCCAGATTCCAAAGCCGTCGAAGCTCCAGACGGTCCTGATGCCCTCGGTGGTCGTCACGTAGAAGAGGTGGCGCCGGTCCTCGTAGATGAACGGGGCGTCCCACGCATCGGGGAGCCCGATCTGAGGCTGCGTGAATCGAGGCCCCCAGTTGAACTGAAGGATCGGATTTGTGGCGGTTGCACCGTACCCCAGCGTCTTCTCGTACGCCGCGGTGAACGTCCCGCTGCCGAACGCTCCGGCAAACGGCGGCGGGGGCGTCAACCCGCTGGGCCACGATTGCGAGGCCGAGAGCGTCCGGCTCGGCGTGGGCAGATCGAGAAACGCCCAGATCGGATTCCCACCCCAGGCGGTCTCAACGAGCACGTCCTCGAGCCGCACCGGGATGCTGTGGCTGTTGTGCAGCAGGAAGCCGCCGTAGGCGAACGGAAGGTTTCCGAAGAGCGACTCCACACCGGATAGGTCGTCCTTGACGATCGCCACGATCAGAGCGTCCGGCGGCACCGTGAACTCGACTCCGGACGCCTGCGCGAGCACGTTGGCGCCGGTGTATTGGGCGGGGACGAGCCGAAGGCTCCCGCGCATGGCCTGCTCGAAGGATCCCGGCCCGGTGGCGTCGAACAGGCCCAGGCCGCTCAGCGACGTCGGGAGATTGACGTCCGAGGTCTTGGTGGGCTGCCACTTGCCGTTGTAGTACTCGCTCCAGCACAGCTCGGCGCTGATCGCGACCTGGCTGGCCACGGTCGTCCCGGTCTGGGCATAGCCCTGGATCTGGCCGATCTCGACGCCGTTGAACGGGGTGTCGGAAGGGATCGAAGTCGGGATCTGGGCGTTCGGCACCGCGTCCTTGTGGATGCGCAGCCAGAACAGGAACAGGCGGCCGTTCCAGACGATAGGTGTGATCGGAACGTCCTCGCAGTCGATCGACACCTCGCTCCACGGTGTCCATGCTCCGGAGGTGAGCTGGCGGAAGTAGTGCTTGCGGCGTCCGCCGGCGGTGCGCGAGACGACCGTCGTGACCTCGTCGGCGTCGGCGGTGGCGGGCTGGTAGTACATCCCGCAGGCCTCGAGCTTGGCCACCTCCTCGAGGCTCGTCAGGTAGTCAAGGTAGGCCGACTCGGCGGAGTCGTCGGTGATGTCACCCTGCAGGAGCGCGCTCATCGTCTGCTCGAAGAACGGCGACTGGTTATCGCGCAGCTCGGGGTAGAGCCAGTTCTCCGGCCACAGGAAGACCTCGCGATTGGCCTGCCACACGCGGTAGCGCTTCATCCACGTCCACTGATCGATGTCGATGTCCGACGGCGACACGGTTGGCTCGAGACCACGGGTCACCCGCTCGATGAACAGCTGCACGGCGGAGACGGACAGCAGCATCCGGGAGGTGAGCACCGGCGGCTCGGTCTCGGGGTCGATCAGCAGGTACTGGAAAAAGCTGTCCGGGCTGTTGATCTCGGCCGCTCCGGCGGGCGCGAACACGAGCTCGGTACCGCTGGGAATTGCGGCGAGCGTGGCCGGGGAGATCGTGATCGTCGAACCCGTCACGCTCGTGATCGCTGCGCCCACGGCGAGGCCGGAGCCCGCGACGCTCATCCCGGCGCTGAGCGCCGCGGCGGCGCTCAGCGTGATCTGGGTCGCGCCGGTGGTGGTGTCGGCCGCGGTCGTTGCGCTCCTGAGCGCTGCCTGGTAGGCGTCGCCCTCTTGCTGGACGACATAGGCGACGAGCGCGTCGCGCTGGGCCTGGCGAGCCGCGTCGTTGATCGGCTTGACAGCCGTTAGCCAGTCCGACTCGGCGTACCCGCTTCGCAATGCGGACTCGAGTGCGCTCACCGTTGTGGGCGTCGGGGCGTTCGTGATTGCCGCGATCAACCCCGCCGCGCTGAGCCGGCTCGTCCGGACAAGCGCGAAGGCGTCGTAGACGCGGCGGAGGTTCTCCACGCTCGAGAGGCTGTTGCGATCGGTCGTGGTGAAGAACTGGCGGAGCAGCGCGTCGAGTGAGTCCCGCGGCCAGCCCGTGAGACCGAGGAGCGCGCTCTGTCCCGAGGCCAGAATCGCGCCGGGATCCTCGAGCACGGACAGGAGCCGGTCGTCCTTGGCCGACAGCGGCTGCTTCATCAGCGCGAAATCGAGCATGTCCGTCAGGACCCCGGCCAGCGGCGCGCTCTGCGCGAGCTGGGCCATCGTCAGGGCCGCGGAGTCCCCGATCGCGCTGGGCAGCGCGAGCAGGAAGTTCAGCCAACCCTGGCCGAATTCGGGGTAGGCCTGGTCGACGATGGGCACGGGGGCGTTCGTTCCATCGTGCGGCTGGGCGGTTACGGCCGAGAAGGTCGTCGCGGTCGCGGCGGTGACCTTGATCTGCTCCTGCGCTGCGCCGGTGTCGAGCACCAGCACGCGCCCCGCGGCGATGTTGCTCATCGACGCGGGCGTGAACGTCACCGGTCCGGGCGCCGTCGCCGCGGCCATGGTCGTGTCGATCGCGAAGGTCGGCGCCACCCCGAGGTAGGCAATTTCCTTGGCGGTCAGTGACAGCGCCCCGGCCAGCGAAGTGGCCTTGAGGAAGCGCACATAGGTGTCGGCGAGCCGATCGACGAGCACCTGTGAGTACAGATAGGTCCCGGGGATGAGCTGCCAGCCGATGCCTGCGCTCTGCCAGCTCACCGAGAACGTGGTCTTGAGCGATTGAGCGGTGAGGCGAATCGAGACCAGTTGGCCGGCGACCAGGGACACGGGCAGGTCGCTGGTCCACACGCTGCCCACCTGCTCGAGAGACACGAGCGCCTCGTCGACCTCGAGAGTGATCGCGGCACCGGGGTCGGCCGCCACCGCGAGGTCGTAGAGCCCGTCCTGGGGCGCTGTGATGTATCCCCTCCACACCGCCGCGATATCGCCCGCTCCCGTGGGGAGTTGGGTACCGGCCTCGTAGGTGAGCGTTGCTCCGGGCGAGACACTGCACGCAAGATCGAAAAAGCCACCCGTGCGCGCTGGGTTGCCAGCCGCGAGCGCGATCGTGTTGCTGGCGGCACTGGCGGCAATCGGAACCACGCTCGCCGGGCCGACCGCGCTGGTGGCGTTGATCGCGGCCGCGACGTCGCCGGCCACGTCGGCCAGCGAGATGTCGCTCGCCGCGCCGGGCGGCACGGTGACCGTGACGACGGCACCGGCAGCCGTGGCGTCGGGGCGCATCCCGGCCGCGTTGATCGCCGTGGCGATGGCGGCGGCGATCGCGTCCGCGGTGTCATCCGCGACCACCGTGTAGCTGACCGGAACGCCGTCGAGCGTGGTGATAAGCACGTCACCGGCGGTTATCGGTCCCGCCACGGTCGCCGTCTGCTCGACGGGCGAGGTCACCGCCGCGGTGTAGGACTCGGTGGCTCCCGGCGATACCCCGCAGGTGAGTGCGAAGGCACCCACGGTGAACGGGATCGCGACTCCGCCCAGCGTGGTGGTGAGGACGTCCCCGATTGCGACCGTTCCGCCGATCGTCGCCGTTTGTGCGTAGGCCAGGCTCGGCACTGAATCGACCTGGTCATCGGGGGGAGCCGCGGTGTCATTGGTGAGGAAGAACTCGGCCGAGAGTCCGTCCGTGTCGATCGCCGTGAGGTCCGCGGCGGCCGGGGCGGTCGCGTCTCCGGAGCTGTGCAGGATCGTCGCGTCCCGGAGCACGGTCGTGGCAAAGCTCGGGTCGCTTCCGGCTGCCGCGGTGATCGACGCCAGCGCCTGCTGCTGCTTGCGCTTCGCCTTGAGCACCGGGAGGAACGCGGCGAGCAGCGTCTCGCGCTTGGCCTGAGCCGGCGCACTCGACGCCGCGTAGCTCATGTACAGCGCCGCCAACTCGGGGTAGGCCGCGAAGAACGAGGCGACGGCCTGCTGGTTCGCGACCGCCAGAGCGCCGAGCGCCGCGGGCAGCGCGGGGCCGTTCACGATCGCAAACGGCGTGCCGGAGCCGTCGTGCGCGTTCGCCGTGTCCGCCGTGAAGGTCGTCGCCGTCGTCGTCGCGACGAGCACGGTCTCCTGGGAAGGCCCCGTGTCGATGACGAGCGTCGCGCCAGGCCAGATGTTCGTCATTGAGGCTGGCTTGAAGGTGGCTCCCTGCCCGGCCGGTACATCGGTTGCGTCGGTGGTGCTGACCGTGATTGCGGCGGTGAGCGCCGCCTGCGTCGTGCCGTCGAGCACGCCGGCGAACGTGAGTTGCAGGCGCAGCGGGTCGTAGGTCAGTCGTCCCGCTGCAGCGGCGACGATCGCCGGTGGCAGCGCGGTGAGCTCGGGCGGCCCGGCATAGGCGGCCGACGTGGTCAGGGTGCCGGCCAACAGCCCGAAGAAGAAATCGCTGGCACTCGTGCCATACACGAGCGTCATCAGGCCCTGGGCGACGGCGCCTGTGGGGTCCGCTTGGAGCGTGAACGCGGCATCGACGGCGACGAACGCCGCCCGCAGCGCGGTGGCCAGGCCGTTGATGTCTGAGCTCTGGGGTGCCGAGGTGCCGCTCAGGTCCTGGTTGTAGATGAGGTAGAGGACCTGCCCGGTGGTCAGGCCGGCGTCGCTCACCTTGCTCAGCAACCGCGCCAGGCGGATCACCGGCGGCTCGGCGGGAGCGCCGCCGGACCCGGGATCGAGCGGCGCGAACGGATCCAGTCCGGTGAGCTCGCGCAGCAGCAGAAACTCGGTCACGCTGAGTCCGAGCGCGTGCGCGAGCCAGCCGAAGCGGAAGACGGCGCTCACCGCGTCGAGCGTCAGGGGCGTGGAAGCGGTGAACCGCAGCGCGTCGCAGATGAGGGCAATGTCAGCGCCCGTGAGGTTGCAGGCGGCGCACAGGGTCGGCTCGTGGGCGAACAGCGTCTGGGTCGGATCGGCGAGGAATTCGCCATACCCGTTGTCGGCGAACGGAGAGGGCTGGCGACCGGCCGTGTAGGAACCGGTGGACATCGCCGCGGCCAGCGTGAACGCGACCGTGGGCAGGTTCGCGGTGACCGTGACTGTTCCCGCGGATGACGCGGCGCTCACGAGCTGATTGAGCGGGACGCCTGAGGTGATGTCCGGGACGGCGGTCGCGTTGATCACGCCGGCGATCGCGGACGCGATGCTGGCCGCCGTGTCGCCTGCCGCGATCGTGTAGAGCACGGGCAGGCCGTTGATCGTGGTGGTGAGGATCGCGCCGGCCGGAATCTGCCCGGTGACCGTGGTGACCCCGGTGGCCGGAAATGGTCCCGCGGCGAGGTAGCTTTCGCTACCGATCGTGACGGCACAGGCGAGGGTGAACGGCATCCCCGGATCCAGGGCGGCGATCGTTACCACTGCGCCCGCGCTGGTGGCATGCAGCAGTTCGCTGAGCGGAACGCCGGTGCTCGGATCGGGAGTCACGGTCCCGTTGATCGTGGTCGTGATGCTGGCGGCCAGCGCCGCCGGCGACGTGTCGGTGGCGGTGGCCGTGTACGGGATCGGAACCTGGTTGAGCGTGGTGACGAGCACGTCGCCGGTGGCGGTCGCGCCCGACACGGTAGCCGTCTGCACGGGAGCCGAGGGCGCCTGAGCGGTGTAGTCGCCGGCGTTCGCCGGCGTGAAGCCGCAGGCGAGCGTGAACGGCGCGCCAGCCCCCGCGACCGAGAGCTCGACGATCGCCGTCGACGGCGCGACGTAGGCGTAGACGAGCACGTTGAGCGGGAGGCCCGAGTAGGGGTCCGGCGTGGTTGTCGCGTTGATCGCCGCCGCGATCCCCTCGGCGACCGTGACCGGCGTGTCGGCCGCCTGCACCGAGTAGGTGACGTCGAGGCCGTCCAGTGTCGTGATCATCACGTCGCCAGCTGTGATCGTGCCGCCGACCGTGGCCGAGTGCGAGACCGCTGAGCTCGTGGCGCCGGTGAACGTCTCGGTTGCTCCCGGGCTGACCGCGCACGCGAGCGTGAAGCCGGCCCTGATCACGACGTCTCTGCCGTTGCTGACGGCGGCGAAGCGCCCGTTGAGCGGCACACCGGACTCGGGATCGGTCTCGGTGCACCCGTTGATGGCGGCAGCCACGCCCCCGGCGGCCGCTACGGCATCCTGGCCCGCGGCAACCGTGTAGCTGACCTGGGGGACGGACGGAGCATTGATCGCCGTGGTCAGGACATCGCCGGCATTGACCGCGACCCCGACCGTGGCGGTCTGCGCGCCGGGGTCCTGCTCAAGGAGGCCCGGGGCGAGGAACATCCGCGCATAGAGGGGCGACGGGCCGGAGATGGGAATCGGCGCCCAGCACGCCAGCAGCTGATCGAGCGAGTCATCGCCACTCAGCGAGAGTGCGGCCATCGTGCGCAGGAGAAAGCCCAGACGCGGTAGTAGCGCCTTGAAGCCGGTGTCGAGGAGCCCGAAGTTGACCGGGTCCTTTGTCGTGTCAGCGGTGTCCGCGGGGAGATCTGCGGTCGGATACAGCGCGCCGAGGATGTGGTCAGCGTCCTGGATTCCCGACGTCGAGTCGGCGGGGGTCAGTACCGACGTCAGCTTCTGCCACAGGCGGATGTAGCGGATCAGCTTGAGGAAGTCGGTCGCGCTGAGAAGATTCTGGGTGCTGTCTGGATTGGTGTAGCGCAACTCGAGGGACGCACCCGAGCAGTCGCTGGCGTCGCCCGACGGGTTGCTGATCGTGATCAGTCCCATGATCTCCGGGTAGACCTGCGGACCGGTCACCCATTCGACCACCGCGTGGTAATCGGTGGGGCTTGCGCCGCCGTACTCGGTGGCGTCGAGCCCGGCAGGCAGGCTCGCGATGAAGGTCGCGGCGATCGACTGTGGGGTCCCGAGCGTGTCGTGCAACTGCTGGAGCGTGGCGAAGGAGCTGTTCAGGCGTTGAAGGCGCGGGATCAGCGCCGCGCGTGGGTTGATGAACTCGGTCTCGAGCAGGGCCGCGATCTCGTCGTAGGAGATCCCAAGTCGCCGCGAGAGCTCTTCGAGGCTCCATCGCTGAAGCGTCGTGAGGGCGGTCGCTTCGTCCAGCCCGTACAGCGCGCCGAGCCCGACGCTCGAGTCGGTGAACAGGCGATATTCGTCGCGCGAGATGCCCACCTCTTCGATCAAGATGTCTGACCAGCCGTAGCTCGTCGGCGTCGTGCGGTTGGTCAACTGGTCGTTGGGACGCAGCGCGGCCATCGCGTCGGCCAGCGAGATCCCCAGCCGCGCGAGATGCGAGCGCAGGAGCGTGAGTGGCCGGTTGAACGGCAGGGGCGGCGGGAAAAAGGCGTCCTGCAGAATCGCGTACGCGGCGTTATCGACGTACTGGGGCGCAGCGACCAGCTCCGCCGTGGTCACCGTGTCGCCTGTGTCGTGGCCCTGGTACCCCGACAGCGACAGGCCGTTCGCGACGTAGTACTCGAGTGTCTCGTTGACGATGTCGATGTAGGGCAGCGCGGTATTGGTGTTCGCGCAGGTCAGCGGCAGATACTGAAGATCCGGCCGGCGCTCGAGCAGGACGTCCTGCGGATTGCTGGGGCCGCAGGGTGCGGGCTGGTCGAGATAGTGCAGGAGGTCGACCAGATACGCGGCAGGGCTGAGGATCGACCGGCAGTCCGGGCAGTTGCAGTAGTCCAGGGAGCCGAACAGCTCCTCGAGCGTGGCGTAGGCCACGACCGGATATCCGGATGGCGCACCGTCAGAAGGAGGCAGGCCGTACTTGACCGGGACCGACCCGCCGAGATCGGGCGCCGAGCGCCGTTTGAGGTACTCGGCGGCGAGGCTGAGCACGGCGGTGTGGATCTGTCTGGCGCGGGCGTGGATGCTCGTGGCCGTTTCGGTCCCCAGTTGGGCACCGAAGGCGCGTGTGAAGCCGGCGGCGTTGTAGCGGGTGATCGCGTACGCGGAATCGAGGCTGTGGCGGAGCAGAAAGGCCATGCTCCCGTCGTCGGGGGACAGCTGATAGACGCGCTGAAGACGCTTGATCTGCGCGACGACCGGCGCCGGCGTGCCGGTGACTCCGGTGCGGGCGATATAGGCCTCGACCGGCTCCAGGCCGATCTCGAACTGGCTGTCCTGATCTGCGAAAAACGACAGCACGCCGTCGGTCGCGCTCGGGTCGGCGATCGGCACCAGTTCCCGCCGCACCTGATCGGCGAGGACTCCAGTCGGGAACGCGACACGCACCTGCGCGGCGAGCAGCTGTGCGTAGTTCTCGACCTGGTCGTCGCCGCTTCCCGGGATGGCGGGTGGAACGTCGCTGCCGATCACCGGCTTCCATGCCGCTGCGTCGTAATAGCCTCGATCCACGAGCTCCTGCACGCTGGCCATCGGCGCTCCGTTCTGTGCGGCTTGGAGCCGGCTGACCAACGGCGCGTTGTTGAACGTCAGGTAGGAGAGCTGTCCGGCAACGCGCAACTGCTGCGCGGTCTGTTCTCCGAGCGTGCTTCCGACCGCGTCCCAGAAGTCCGCCCAGTTGCCGGCGTACTGGACATACAGGCGTGCGACCGTCTGCTGCTCGCTGTCGTCGGCAACGACCGTACCGAGCACGTCCTTGAAGGTCGACAGGCCGACCTGACCGGTCGCCGTGAGCAGCTGCCCGGCGCTCAGAGCTCGATAGGTCTCGAGGACCTTGGGCGCCTCGCCGGCGAGCGAGCGGGGGATGACGCCCTGCCGCGCGGCCTGGGTCCAGATCGATTCGACGGTGGCCGGCGGGATCGCGAACACCGCGTCGGCGTTCGCGGGCACGCCCGCGCGGAACAGCGCGTAATAGAACTCCGGCGGGATGCCCGCCTGAACGGGCGGTGCCGGCGGGTTCGGCGGCCCGGGCGCCGGCGGCCCGGGGATCGGCGGGCCGGGGACGGGCGGTCCCGGGATCGGCAGCACCGGGGCGGCCGCATCGGCGACCGGCTCTGGAGTCGGGACTGGACTCGGGCCTGGGGTCGGCGTCGGCGTCGGCGGCGGGGGCGGGGGAGCGAGCTGACTGAACTGCGCCGCCAGCGCGGCCATCGCGATCGCGCGCGCATCCCAGCCGCCCTTGTTGGCCAGGTACGTGATATCGCTGCGGGTTTCGCTCTCCTCGAGATCTGCAAGGCCTCCGACATAGAGCTGGGTGACGTTTGCCGCCAGCGTCTCGTACTCGCTCAGGAGCACCGACGCGCCGGCCGGAAGCGTCACGTTGAAGGTCGTCGTGAGTGGCGTGGAGTACTGGACGTCCGAGCTCGCCACGACGCTGGCCTCGTCCATGACCTGCACTTGCAGGTCCGCCTGCGTCTTCTGGTGCTCGTGCAGGTACGGGTCGGAGATAACGTGCTGAAAGGAGAACGAACCGTCGCTCGCGGTCTGGGTCGTGTCCAGCTGGACGTCGCCGCCGACGTTCTTGTCGACCAGCGCGACCGTGATGCCGGCGACGCCGGGAAGTGCCGGCGTGATCACCGATCCCGTGACAACATACGTGTGCTCGCCGATGACGATCGTCATCAGCTGCGACGTTGCGGCGTCGATCTCCCCAGTGGCCGGCAACCCGTTGTCGGACTGGAACTCCTTGAGCGCCGCCTGGCTGCGCGGCCCGAGTTCGCCCTTGCTGCGCTCCTCGGTCGGGACCGTGTAACCGAGCTGCCGGAGGTTCAGCTGTACCTCGGCAACGGGGAGCTCGGTGATCGCGCCGTTGGTGGTGGTGGTCATGGAAGCGCTCCTCCGATGGATGTGCCAGGTTGGCAGTGGGTTGCGGTGTCGGCCATTCGCCGGTTACCAGTTCACGTGCAGGGTCGCCCCGCCCGCCACCGACCAGGGAAGCGCCCCGAAGTCCTTGCCGGGTTGCGCCAAGCCCTTCTGGACTTGGACGCCAAGGTCCAGCCCGAGGCCGTGGTTGTGGCCGTCGTTCGCCTCCTCGAAGAGCTTGAACGCGACGCTCGCCTGTCCCAGGAGTTGTGTGTTGTTCCAGAGATCGCCGGCCTTTTGCAGCTGGTAAAGGTCTGACTGGACGCCGACAGTGGCCTTGCCTTCGAACTTCCACAATTCGTAGTCGATGACGTCGAACTGCAGTCCGGGCTCGTAGTGTTGCTCGGTACCGGTCTTCTGGGATTGGGTCGACCTCGTCAGCGTCAGCGCGAACTCGTGCGCGAACTTGGGGTTCTCGGGCAGTGCACCGATCAGCTTCCCGAGCGACCAGTCCTTGTCCGGGATCCAGGCGAGCTGCGCGTCGTCGGACTCAAAGCCGGAGGCGGTCGAGGTCGAGAAGTTGTACGTGTGCAGGTACTGAAGGTCAACGTGCCCCCACCATTTCGCATCCCCCTTCTTGTCCTCAGATGCTGTGGTCGTCCCACCCGCCGTTGGCTTTCCCCCCGTGCCGGTGTCCGGCTTCTTTGGCTCTTCGACGCTGGGCGGTGGCTTCGGGGCAGCCGCATCGCGCTCGGCCTGAGCCAAGGCGCCGGCTGCTGCGGTGTAACTCGCCTCGGCTGTCTGCTGACGTGTACCGGCGGCGACCAGCTTGGCGTGAAGCTCCGGGAAATCGTGCTGCTCGATCTGCCGCACTAGGGCTTTGTCCTTCACCGACAACCGCGCGCGGCCGTGCTTCACGAGCGCGTGGTATCTGTCCTCGAGGCGTCTCGCTTCGCCCGACAGCTCCTCGAACGCCGCCCCGGCTTCCTCCTTCTCCTTCTTTGCCCCCGCGAGGGCGTCCTTAGCCTTGTCGACCTCGCTCTGCCTGCCGCTCGGGTCTCGGAGCCGGACCGGGTTGTTGCGCACGAACGCGTACACGTTCACGCCGTCCACGAATCCGGCCGGGTCGCACGCCGTCCATCGCCCGAGCCAGGGTGCGTAGTACCGCGCGCCGTGGTAGTAGAAGCCGTTCTCGGCGTCACGCTCCTTCGCCGCGTATCGGTAACGCTTGAGCGACACCTCGGCCGCGCTTCGCCCGGTCTGGAAGGAGGTGCTGCCGTAGGGATAGAACTCCTCGTAGCTGATGAGCGCCGCGTTCTCGTCAAGCTCGACGACGGCCGACCCCAGATGGTTCGAGAGTTGATAGCGCGTCGCGGTGCTGGGAGGCGGGGCACCACCGCCGTTGGCATCGATCGTGGTCGTCTCGAGCAGGCAGATGCGGCCGGCGCCGTCGCCGACGTGGATGCTGTGGCGCTCGAGGGTGGCGGTCTGCCCCGTCGGGTCGTACTCGCGATAGACCTCGTAACTCCCTAGGTACACCCGCTCAGCCGTGCGGACGCCGCTCGCCGAGTTTGTCGCCTTGACGATGCGTTGTCCGGTCCCGTCGTAGCTGTAATAGGTCGTCGGAGGGGCACCTTGGGAGACGATCTGGCTGGCCGTGGCCCGCAGCTGATCCTTCCAGTCCCACTCGATCAGCGAGAGATGTGGCATCGAGTCGACATTGCCGTGGGGGTCGTAGCCATACGGCTCGCGGACGCCGCCAACCGAGGCCGAGGTGAGATGGTTGTTGGAGGGCGGCACCGTGGGCTCGTCATAGCTGTACGTGCGCGTCCAGTTGCCGAGATTCGCCGTGTGGGCGAGCGAGAGGAGGTTTCCGACGGGGTCGTAGCTGTAGCTCTCGGCGTAGTTCCGCATGGCCTGGCCGTCGGCGGGGCTGGGGATGACCGTGCGCGCCGCATCGCTCCAGGTGGTCTGGGGCTGGCCGGCCTGGCCGATCTGCTCGCGGCCCGTGGCAGCGGTGAGCCGGTAGATGGCGTCGTAGGAGTAGGTGGCGGCGGGCGATACGACCTGGTTGTTGAAAAAGGTCGTCTGCTGGGCGGCATCAGCTATCTGGGTGATGTTCCCGACCGGGTCATAGGCGTAGGTGAGCGCCTGAAGCGCACCGGGATCGCCGGGACGCGTGCTCGTGAGCGCAGTGAGCCGGAAGGTCTCCGGGTCGTAGCTGTAGGCGGTCGTTGCCGTGTTACCGTATGCGATGGTGAGCCGCTGCCCCTTGGCGTCGTAGGTCACGCTCTCGACGATCGTCGTCGGGGCACCGCCGCGTCCCAGGCTCACCGTCACACCGGTGAGCAGGCTCCTCGCGTTGTAGGTGGGCGTGGTGAGGGTGCCGTCCGGCGCGGTGTGGGTCACCACACGGTTGAGCGCGTCGTAGGAGCGGCTCGTCGGGAACAGCTCGGCTGAGAGCGCCGGGTTCGATGACCAATCGACGTCCTCGGTGTAGTCGACGAGCAGCCGGCGCGATGCCTGGAGGATGTTGCCCTTGAAGTCACGCTGGTCCGTGGTCGCGACGCCGGCGCCGTCCTGGTGCTGATAGACGGCGCCCCGAAGGTTCAGTCCCTGCGCGCCGGCCACCGTCTCGCCGTACACGATCAGCTCGGCTAGCACCTCGCTCCCCCCACCGGTCGTCACATACACGCCGGTCGGTCGGCGCAGCGGGTCGTAGGTGCACCTGATCTCGTGCTGGCGGCTGTCCCAGCCGAGGAGGTGCTGCCCGCCGGCGTCATAGAGCGTCCACCGCTCGCCGGAATCGATGCTCGACCGGTGGAGCTCGCGATTGCTTGGGCAGTAGTCAGAAGTGAGCGCGGTCCGTCCCAGCGCATCCGTGGTCTGGAGGACTTGCCCGTCGATGTCGAGCCCGAGCACGGTCGCGTACTTTTCCCCGGGACCGTTGTCGGCGACCGTCTGGAAGGACCGGCCGAGTGGATCCTGGTCAACCACGGTAGGAGTGAGCGAGGCAGCCGCCGCCTTCTGTGCGGCGTCCTGTTGAGCGGCTCCGAGCTGCCCGGCGCTGCGGGCGCTGTACCAGTCGCTCCCCAGCACCGTGTCGTCCTCGTCGGAGTCGACGCGTTGCCAGGCGTCGAAGGCCCCGGTTCGATAGCTCCCGTCGGGGTTGTCGATCCGGATGGCGCGGCCGAGCGGGTCGTACCGGGTGATCGCGGTGACACCCCAGTCGACGAGATCAGACTCGTCATCGTACACGGGACTTGAGTCGAAGAACGGCTCGTAGGCCTTGACGGGATTGCCCTTGTTGTCGTAGACGACTTGGCCGGTGCCAATCCAGCGCGTGCCCGTGGGTGCGAACACGAGCTGGTTCTGGGCATCTCGCAAGAGCTTGCCTGTGGCGTCGCGGGCCGGAGCGACCCCGGGCTCGGCCTGCGCCTTGGTCAGCGCGACGCGGCCGAACCCGTCGGTGTACCGGTAGGTCTCGATCCACTGGGTCGTGGCAAGCTTGTGCTCGACCCGGGACAGCGTGTGACTCGAGGCGGGGGTCGGGTGGTCCGGATCGTGGGCCGGGTCCTGCGCCCACAACTGGTAGGCGGTCAGGTCGTATTCGATCCGCGCGGTCGGATCGTCGGTCGGGCTCGCCTCGGCGGTCGTGGTATCGACGTGATCGCCCTCGTCGACACCGCCGGACAGGAGCTTGCCCATCTGCGCGGTGGCCGTGATCATTCCGAGTTCATCGAAGCGGAACCCCGTGCGGTTGAGGTTGGCGTCCGTGGCCAGCCAGGCGGCGAGGACGCGGTAGTTGTATTGGGCGGACGTGGTGTTGCCTGCCGCGTCGGTCGTCTGCGTCACGAGCAGGTCATAGGCGTCGCGGGTGACTGTCGACACGTTGCCCCAGGGGTCGACCGAACCCTGGGGCAGGTAGAAGTGGGCGGCCGCGAACACGGGGTCGGGATTGCCCGCGTAGCTCGAGTAGAGCATTCGCGCCGACGGAGCCCATTGATTGCCATCCCCATCCAGGTCGACGAACGCACCCGGTCCGGACAGCGCCGTAGCCAGCGCGGCCGCGCTGATCTTTCCCCTGACGGTGAACAGTTGGCTGAGCAAGCCCGGGGTGTAGGTGAGCCGGTAGCTCCGGTCGACGAGCGCGCGCGATTCGACCTGACCCCGCGGCAGCGGGCCGGAGAGGTCGTCGGCGCGGTAGATCGTGCGGCTGCGGCCGAGCAGCCGGCGCTGCGCTGTGCCGTCGACGGGCGTTTGCTCATAGCTGAGAACGGGCGCGGTCGACGCCGCCTTCTGCAAGGCGTCGTGGTCGAACAGCCCGTACAGGCCCGACGGGGTGACGCCCGTGAGTTCGTAGTGTCGTTGCTCGATGGGAACGCCTACGCGGTAGAAGCCGCTCTGGTCTGCCGTATTGGTGAAGTCCGACTCGTCGTAGCGCACGAGCGTCGCGCCCTGCTCGGAGAAAGCGGGGCGCCGGCGCGAGTAGCCGACCGACGCCCTGCTCGTGACGTTCCCGAAGCCGTCTATCGTGAGGGTTAGCTCATGAGTGACGCACGGATCCGTGGGCACGCGCTCGTAGTGACACGTGAGTTGCTCAAGCTCACACGCGTAGTAGGCACCGTAGGCGACGTCGGTCGGCGGCTGTAGCTGATCGACCTCGTAGCGGTGCTCGGTGGTCGTATACGGATCAGCGGCGGCCGGCGGGCCGTCCTGGCCGTAGATCTCCTGACGCAAGACCCGCCCGCGCAACGCTCGGCAGGCCTCCCGCAGTTCCTCACCCGTGGCGGAGAGCGGGAGCGCGGTATCCGCCAGATGCGGCGCCTGAGCGTCGCCGGCGTAGTACACAGCGGCGAGACGGGCGGCGATGTCCTGGCGATCGAAGTACGCGCCGGTGTGGAACCAGGTGCGCGTGAGAACCGGTGGCAGCGTGAACTCGTCGCCGGTGATCGGCGGCGTTCCGGTAAACGTGCCGATGCCCGACTGCTCGGGCAACGCCTCGGCGTCGAGTTGATCGACGCGGGCAAAGCCGCGGAACTCGCGCTCGGTGGGGTCGTAGAAGCCGTGGTGGTAGGTGTAGGTCGACGTCACGCTGGTGCGGCTCACGCCGTCTTCGTGGGTCATCTGCGCGACGACGTGGACGGGGAAGGGAAGGCGCGTGATCCACGGACTGCCGGTCTCCTGGGCCTGCACGTAGAAGCGCGTCGAAGGTGCGTAGGTGAGCGTCGTCCTCGCGCCGAGGTTGTTCTCCATGGTGCTCAACAGATACGGCTTCGTGGCCCCGGTGAGATCGATGTAGCGCAGCGGCGAGGCGCTGTCGCCGGCCAGCGGGGAGGTCCACACGGCTGCTGCGGTCCCGGTGCCGAGCAGATCGAAGACACCAATCTGCGTCAACGGAACCTCCCCGGGAAGCTCGGGGAGCGCTCGCCCCACGGTCCACGCGTTGCCGGACTGGTTGAACCAGATCGTCACCGCGGGGGAGCCGACGTAGGCCAGGTCGGCAGTGCCCGAGCCGTCGATGTCGGCCAACCGGATCCGGCGCGGGTCGAACACGTCGCTGTCGTCGAACAGCGGAGCGCCGTCCATGACGACCTTCGGCCCAAAGCGTCCGTACCCGCGATTCGGCCAGTACGCGACCTCGCCGTTGCGGACGCGGACGAGATCGCTCAGCCCGTCCCCGGTCATGTCCGCGGTGAAGATGGATCCCGTGCCGTCGGCGAACACAATCGCCGGGCCTTCGTTCTCCTCGGCCGGCGTCGCCACTCGGAACGGCGCCGCGAACCCGGTGTCGGGGACCCATGGGTACCAGGTGAGCGCATCGTCCTCGGTCAACAGAACGTCGGCGAGTCCGTCTCCGTCGATGTCGAGGAACCGCAGGTTGGGGCTCGTCCAGTCGATGCTCGCGGCCGGCGCGAACGTGCGCATCGGCTCCCAATCCCCGCCCGGCGCGAGCTCGCTCCACCCCGCCACGGGGGGTGCAAACGTGGCCGCGCACAAGCGCCCGTTTCCGTTCAGGCTGGTGAGCTGAAGCTCGGTGTCATGTGGCGCCAGACGGGGCTTGGTCGCCACGGGCTGCGCCGCCGAGAAGCGCGCCTGCGGCGCCCCTCCGCCCGGGTCCCACGCGCTCCGGTTGTGCTTGTAGTACCAGACGCTGTCGTCTTCGGTGAGGATGCCCGACAGGCCTTCGCTCGCCAGATCGACCCATCGCTCCGAGCCGGCGGCGAAGTCGCCGGTCAGGTTCCGCGCGCTGTCGCCGTCGATGCTCTGGAGACCGTCGTGTACCTGGAGGGCGCTGTAAGTGAGCGTGACCGGCGGCAGTTGGGCGGTCTGGGGCACTTTCGCACCGGTGGGCCAGAGCCATCCGGTGTGGGTGACGCTCGCGAGCAGCGAGTATTGCGGAAGCTGTGGGTCGCCACCGGCCGAATCTGTGTACGCGAGGTCCGTTGAGCGCACAATTCGCGCTGGGGCGCCGAGTTCGGCAGGGAACAGGTGGAACATCAAGACGCGCCGGCAGAGCCGATAGGTCCGTACCTCGAAGCCCGCGCGGTAGCTCGAGAAAGGGTCGGGCCGGCACGGCCACGTCGCCGTCCCCGCAGGCAGCGGCGCGGCGGAGTCGTGCTCGCCGTAGTCGAACACGACCTGGAAGCACCAGTCGCTCGGAATGTCACCGCCCGGCTCGTATGGCGTGCGGTTGCCGTAGAAGACGTTCTTCACATATTGATTTGCCGTCACCGTCCGGCCCAGTTCGTGCGCGGCGGCGGGCACGTTGGTCGCGTCCTCGGGCTTGTAGGTGTAGCTGACCACGTTTCCGCGATCGTCGAAGCTCAGATCCAGGAGCCAGCTGAACACGCGCCCCGGGTCGTCCGGGTCGGCGATCCGGCTCCCGGGGCTCTGACCGAACAGGCTCGTCACGTTGTCCCGGGAGACCGTGCGCCAGTGCACGTCGCCAGTTGCCTCGTCCTGCCAGCGCTCGATCCGGGCGAAGCTCGACTCGACCCGGGGGCGGTATTGCTTCACCGTGAAACTCGCTCCGCCGACGCTGACACTGGAGGGAACCACAATCCAGCCGCCCGCGGTCTCCGTGAGTCGTGGGACGAGATCCTCGGCGCCGGCGACGATGAACACATCGGAGTCTTCGCCGTCGTCGTAACGAGGAAGACCCTTCGATGTCTTGCGCGTGATCGAGGGCGTCGACAGGCTCCAGCCGAGTCCGTAGGCGCCATTCCCCGCGCCCGAGTCATAGCTCAGGCTGAGCTGCGGGCCAAAGCCCTCGCGCCCGGGTGACGTGAAGACGGGTACTGCGAGCCTCGCCGTCCCGGTTGCCTGATCCACGGTGAGCTTCTCGTCGATCCCCCGGATGGCGCCGCCGCCGGTCGGCAGGGAAATCGACGGGAGAGTCTGGGCCGCGGCCTCGCGACGCTCTTCGCGCCGTCCTCGACCGTCATTGCGGGCCTCTCGACGGTCACCGCTGATTGGTTGTTGCGGCGCAGCCGATCCGCTGAACCACCATGATCGCCCTCGGTCCTCGTCCACGCCGCCTCCCTACGATCACCGCCCGCCAGGATGGCGTGCGATCGCCGTCAGCGATCGAGTTAAGTCAGACCGCGGCCCGAGCTCTGACCGGAATGACACGATTGCGCCCACAACACCCCAGCAGCTGGCAGGTCCCCACAATGAATGTATGCCCCGTTGCGCGCCCGGCAGAGCGCTTTGCAACCTACTCAGGATGGTCTACAGCACCGAACAAGTCAAGTTAAGCCTTATGAGGCGGGCCCGTGTGGCCATCCTGTAACGCTTGCGTGTCGGAAACGGTGCAAATCCACGGTCGTGAGCCCTGGATGCGATCGTTCGGCGAGTGCGCTGGCCTGAGCACGGTGGTCAGCGGCAGGCCGTGGCCTGTCTCGCGGCCGCCTGAAAAGGCCGGCGCGGTGTCGGCGTCCGTGTTTCGGACACGAGGTGGGTATGGCGCCGGTCCGGTCTGACGTGCCGAGCGCTGTTGCTGTACGCCTACAGCGTTGGCGGCGCAGGCGTAACTCCGTTGCTTGGGCGATCGGGACCAGCCGCCGGATACAGGGGGGCCGGTCTACGCGGGCCAGCGAGCGCGCTTCCGCGCTGCCGGGATCCAACAGCCTCGGCGCGCACCGCCGATGCTCGTCCCGCACCGGGAGTGAGATCCGCGGGCCGTGCTGCCTGGTGCTGCTGCACAGAAAGAGTGTTAGCGGCTTACGTCGCGCGCGCCGAGCGGGGCTCAGCCGGTCGTCTGCGACGTACTCCGCCGGCTGAACCGAGCAGAACTCGCGACCGTCGTCGGGTGCCGACTCGGCAACCAGCGTGGTCGGCCGGGTCCAGGTCTCGGCGCAAGGGAGACCGGTGTGCCTGCTAGCCCAGTCCGTACGCCTCGATCTGCTTCGCCGTGTCGACGTAGTGGCGCATGCGGATGATCTTGCTCTCGTCGTTGAGCGAGTAAAGATGCAGCTCCTCGTCGGTGAGGGTGCCGCCATCGGGCATTGCGATCGAGATCTGCACGTCGACGACCACCTGGCGATCGCTGGCCACATGTCGAGCACCTGGAAGTCCTGGATCTGCATCATCGCCACGTAGCTAAAGAATTGCGCCACGCCAGGCATGCATGAGCTGGCGTCGGCGGACGACGGCACCCTCGATGCCTATGCAAAACGGCGCGTCGCGCTGGCGAGTGAGAGTGTCGACTTGGCGACAGACAAGCGGTGGGTAGGCGCCTCCCGGGCTGACTCTCTTGATGCTCGATCTAAAATGAACGCGGTCGCTTCGCGCTGGTGACCGCGTTCGTGGCAACGAGTCATGACACTTGGCTCGGGTGGGGACAGTCAAGCGTGCGAAGCTGAGATGCGGCCGGCTTCGGGCTGAGGGCGGCGCTCGCGGCTGCGACGATCACGCTCTGATAGCGCGTTTCGGGTCGGCCATGACATTGAAGTGACGGTGCCTTGACATTTGGAGGAGACTGTGGGTCGGTGACTCGGTTGCAATCGTCGACGCGTGAGATGCAGCCCGCCGCGGGCGTGGCCAGGCCGCGGGAGGGCGCCGCCGAAGCTTCGAGTTCCAAGCGTGAGGGCCGCCCGCCGGTGCTGGCGCCGCGGAGGCCGAGCGACGTTCCGCTGGTGCGTACGAGCACAAACACGCCAAGTCAACCGATACACGCGGCGCCCGGCACGCTGCCAGGTTCGCGCGTCCCGGCGCCGACGCGGATGATGATCGGCGAGCGTCGCGGCCGCGGCCGCGGCCGCCCGTTGGAGAACTCGACGCGACAGCGGCTCGAGGGTGCTTTCGGTGAGCGGCTCGACGGGATCCAAGTGCATGACGATCCGGACGCCGCCGCGCTGGCTCGCTCGGTGTCCGCGCGTGCTTTTGGGGTGGGAAGCGATCTGTTCTTCGCTGCTGATCGGTACCGTCCCGGGACGAGCGCCGGCGACGCGCTGATCGCGCACGAAGCGGTCCACGCGGTTCAGCAGCGCGACGTTGCCGGGGGCGGCGAGCTCGTCGTGTCTGATCCGGGCGCGACCCACGAGCTGGAGGCCGCCGAGATCGCCGAGAGAGTGGCGACCGATCGCGGCGGTCGGTCCACGCGTGGGTCACTCGACTCAGCGCGGCGGTCGGGTGTGGCGCCGGCGTGGCGCCCCCGGACCCGAGCGCCGGCCGCGACTTTGCATCGCGATGGCCCCACGCCGGCGCCTGGTGGTTCGATCGCAGCCGTCCTCCCGGCCGGGACCGCCTTCGAGAACCTGCACGCGACCGTGACGCTTCCCGGCAAGGTGGTCCTGAAGTCGACGTGGAAGGCGGACCTGAAGACTGAGGACTGGGGCGGCCGCCTTGACATCACGATGACGCAGAGCTCGATCACGATCAAGGTGACCGGCGTGTTTGTCGAGAATCCCGCCGTCGCGCGCTGCGACGTCGACAAGGTCATCATCTGGCTCGGGACGTCGCAGGTCAGTACCTCGGCACATACCAGCGGCAGTTTTGGCGTCGACCCACGGCAGAACTTGGAAGCGGACGTTTCCGCGTTTGTGAGGAACGCACTTGCCGGATCGCCGATCGTCGAGAAGTTTGGATACAACCCGTTCACGGATCCTGATCCGAAGGGCACCCTTGACCAGGTTGCGGCGAAAGTGAAGGCAAACCTCGCCGGAGGAGACCCAAGCCCGCTGAATGCGTCTGATGTGGGTATCACCAATGTCGGAGCAACCCTCAAAATCACAGAGGACATCGTTACCTCTCAAGGCGCCGGCTCGGTGGAGATCCTGGCTGGCACAGAGATTGGCGTCGACACCAACCCGCACGCGACGTTCGGCGCGCTGGGAAGTGCCTCCTCGATCAAGAGCGTTGCGATCACTTCCGGCGGAATCATGGTCAAGAAAGACGGGGCGCCTGTGGTCCGCATCAAGGCGGTGCAGGTCGCGGCCGGTCTCGTCAAGGTCACCGACCTCGAACTGCTCGGTGAGGCTAAGGCTGCGGCCGAGAAGGAGCGAGGCCTGTTGACGGCGTTTGACGCCCTGTATCGCCTCGGCCAAGGGCTGCCGCCGGCACTGGCGATGGCCAAGGTGGCTCTTGATGACCCGCGCGCCGTGATCGTACCGGGCATCACTCGGGCGACGATTGAGAGCGCTCTGCAGAGCGCCCTCAACGACTGGGTTGCGAAGAACGGCACGAAGCCTGGCGGTCAGGACCTGAGCGGGGTACTGGCCCCGGCAGTCCCGCGGGTCCCGGCGCAGCATTAGCGCGACTCTCAGACGGCGGCGCCCACGGCCGCTTCAACGATCCCGGCCAGACAGTCAGCGGTGATCTGCCCGGTCGCACCACTGTCGCGGTTGAACGCATCATCGGCCGCGATCGCGACTACGACGGACGCCAACCGGAGTTCGATGTAGTGGCGGGATGCGGCTTCGTCCCAGGCTCGTCCGGCACCCCTTTGGCACGCGTACGGCCATCTGGGGCGCTGCCGAAAGATCGCTGCCCGGCGCGGAATGCAGTCAGGACAGCCGCGCCGAGCGCGTGACCCATGTGCGCGAACTGACCAGGGGGTGGCGTGACTCACACTGGCATGATCGAATAGCCCGGCGTCGGCGACGACGGGTGGCTTCGTTGCGGTGGCCGCAAAGACCGACGCTCACGATCGCTTCCACAGCGGCGTCGCCGTCGGGCCTGCGATCGCATAGGCGAATGGATAGCACTCGTCCTGCTGCGGACGCCCGGCCTCGCACGCGCCGTGCGGTCGCTAGGGCGATGTTGCGCGGCGAGTCGGCATTTTCCTAATGCAGACGGGCCCCGATTGATGACGGCCGACCCGAGCGCGAGGCGCGCCACCATCGGCCCAACCGATGCTGGCCGGTGTTCACTGCGGGCGGATGGAGATGTCGCCCAGCGAGCTCGCGACCGCCAACCGTGTGGCGTTGGGGCTGAACGCGATTCCAGTAGGTACACCGGCGATCTGGAACGAGAGGATCCGCCTTGTCTTATCGAACGTTTGGACGACGCCATCTGCACTTGCCGCCGCCAGAGTACCGTTCGGGCTGTATGCGACACTCGTTATTTTTGCGTGGGCCTGCCATATTGGACTGGGGATCGAGCGCGTCGGGGCCCTCCTGATGGCGTTCGTGGTGTCAAGGACATGAACTGCGCCACCTTCAGTGCCGACAGCCAACGTCTCGCCGTTGGGGCTGAACGCCACGGTGAGTGCCGGCGTGCGGGTTGGTAGGCGGTTGATGAGCACGTGGGCAGCGACATCGACTAGCGCGATTCCGCTAGTTCCGGCGATCGCCAGCAACCTGCCGTCGGGGCTGAAAGCGACGCTCGTCGCGCCCGCACCGGTTGGTAGCGGGGAACCAACCACCCTGTGGGTGCTGGCGTTGAACAGCCGCACGCCGAAATCGCCGCCAGCCGCAAGCACTCTGCCATCGGGACTGAACGCCACGGTCTGAACGGGGCCGCCCACTGAGAGCGTCACGGCGACCTGATTGGTGGCGAGGTTCCAGATGAACACCGCTCCGTTGGCCCCTCCGGTGGCCAGCGCTCCCAGAGGACTGTAGGCGACGCTATAGACTGCACCGGAAACGTGACTGTGAAGGGCCGCCACGGTCAGACAGCTGGCGACGTCCCACACCTGCGCGGTGCCGCTGCTGTAACCGGACACCAAGGTGAGACCTCCGCCGAAGCTGAAGGCCACGCTGGTAGCCGCTGAACGACCGACGGGCGAGGGGAGCCTTGTACACGGGGGGGTCCGCGGTGGCAGGTTAGCCGCGACGGTCCCACCGCGAACCGCGACGATCGTACCGATCACCACGAGGATCGCGAGGGCACCGAGCACGGAGCCCGTCAATAACAGAAACCGTTTCCGTCTGGCCACCTCTGCGCGACGGTTTGCGCTGCGTATCGGCTCGATCAGCCGATCGTGAGTTAGCTCGTACCAACGTGCGCCGGCGCGCCACTCGGCGCGGATCACGTGCGCGTCCTCCAATCGCTCGATCGCCACATTGCGGAGACCTGAAGTGGACTCGGCCGTCCGGTAGACCATTCCGCGCGTTCCCACCGAGGTGATGAGTTCTCTGTCTATCCATCGCCGAACGCGCCGCTCCCTGACGCTTGCAACGGATGCCGCGTCGTGCACCGCATCGTCATAGAAGGCCGCAAGCGCCTGGCTTACGTTGCCGAACGACTGCAGGTGCCCTCGGTGATGGTGGTGACGTTCTCGGGCAGGGCGGACCAAAGGCTGCGGCACGTCACTTGAAGTTGGACGGGTTCGACGAACTCCCCCTCGACCTCGATCGGCTCCTCGCTGCCCGCACCGACTCGCTGCGTCAGCAAGCTCGAGACAAGCTTCTCTGCTACGCCCGGCGCGTACCGGCGGGGCGTTCGCTGCGCTGGATTGACGACCGCTGGCAACGCCTGTTCGGGGCGGAGCCGCTCGAGCCGGTAGCGAGCTCGCGCCAGGTCCGGAAGCAGCCACGCGTAGGAGTCCAGCTGGGCTACGTAGTCTTCGCGGATAGTGAGGACGATTCGCGCCAGCGGGTCTTCGGCGAGTGCTTCAGCGAGTTGCTGAATGTAAGCCTCGCGCTGCCGCCAGAAGCCCGGATAGAGCGTAAACAACTCCTCGAACTGATCGAAGATCACCGCACGAGGCGTAGGCAGGCCATCCGGTCCCGAGACCCGCGGGCGGCGAGCCAAGAATTGCGACAGGCACAGTTCGGGGCTCTCAGGAGACTCGCCGATCGGGGCAGCAGACCACCCCAACAGCGTGCTGTGCATGTATGCGTTACGGGCGCTACCCAGTGCCGCTTGAGTCACCCCGGCGCGGATGCGGGCGATTGGCAGGACGTCGAAGTGCTCCTCTTGCTCCAAGAGCGAGACGAGTCTTGCATTCAGCAGCGATGACTTGCCTGCCCCAGACGCCGCGTAGAGCAACACGACGCGATCCGCAACGATCAGCGACAGTAACTCGCGGGCCTCCGCCTCTCGACCGAAGAAGACCGCGGCATCGGAGCGCTCAAACGGACGTGGCCCGACGTAAGGATTCGCGATAGCCGGACTTTGTTCCCTTCATGCATCGTTTCCGGCACCCCGCCAGCGCGCACGCAGTTCCCCAACAAAGTCACTTGCGGTGCCCCAATACACGCCCACGTTCATGGCCCGGAAATATTTTTCGAGATAGCTGCGCTCCGCGGTCGACGCACGCAACTGTACGGTGACGCTGAGTCGCCGCAAGCTGGATTCGCCGGCCATGACAAGCCCGCGATGGATCACGCGAAAGTTCCAGTCGGCTAGGCGGTAACCGATGAAGAGCAGGGACGAGCCGGCCAACGCCCTCTGGATCTGATGCGGCAACAGCTTCGGCTCTTTGGAAACCGCGACCAGAAAGTCGAGATAGTCGTCCTCAGTAAGTACCAACGACTCAGGCACCGATAGCCTTCCATGGAGGTGAAACACGACCGGTACGGCTGGAGTGGGTATCACCCCTGGCGTCAACACGACGCGCTCAGCCTTCACCGCAGGGCTCTGGTTCCACCGACAGATCTCCAACCGTGGTTCCTTCGCGTTGCGCCGGAGCGCTTGCGCCATGAAGTCGTCATAGTTGGTCGTGACAAAGACTGGCAACGGCAGACTGGCTAGGAAGCCATGAGGCTCGTCCGGTTGGGGGAAGTCGGGTGACGAGTAGTTGGCCAGCTCTTCGCAGATGCGCTCCTTGGGGATCATGGCATCGCCCATTCGAACGGCGACATACTGGGCCACGCGGGCGAGGTCATGAGGATCGTTGAGTGGGTAGCCAGATGCCTCAGCCCACCTCTTGGCGATGTCGGAGGCCACGGGTAGCGTGCCGGCGGCGGCACCAGCGCCGAGGAAGGGCGTGCACTTGCCGCTCTTGATTCGGCTGAGGAGGAGGCTCCAGTCGTCGTCGGTCAACCCATCGGCGCCCATCGCCGAGCCATTATCCTGCCGCGGGCGACGGTCGAAGATGGAGAAGCGACGGCAGTGGGCAGCCGCCGCTGCGGCGGTGCCAAGCTCGGGTCTCGTATCAGAGTTCCCGACGATTCGATTTCCAAGGTCCGCACGACGGTCCGGATCACCACCGTCCTCTCGTGCTGGGCGAAGGACAAGCGCCGCAGCTCCGCGCCGGCTCCTCGGCCGGACGTGACCGCAGCGGTGCACGGCGACGAAGACGCTGCCGCTGGCCAAGCGAACCATCAACTGCGCTTTCGCGCTCCCCTCCACCCAGTCCGACGGCGTCTCTTGGCTGAAACGCCGGCAACGCCGCAGCGCTCAATGGCGCCGGCGCTGGCGGACGAGCGCTTCCCACAATGCGGTCGCCGGCACCGCCACCACCGTCGCCTTCGCAGCGGCGACAAGAGAGCGGTCGGCTTGAGGACGAGCCGCTCGGCTGGCGATTGGCTTTTCTTATATTGCCGGGAGGCCTTTTGGTCTATGTCTGGAGGTCGAGGATTGCCTCCGAGAGCCATTGCGCCTCCTCGGTCGACGACAGAACGACGTCGAACGGACGGATGACGAACTTCGATAGGCCGGCCTCGATGTAGCCGCTGATGAATGTTCGCAGCTCGTCGGCGCCGATCGGCAGTAGCGCGAGCGGGTCGATATCGGTTCGTCGCCCGACACGTCCTCTGAGCCGCTCGGGAGGGGGCGGGGTCCGTGCGTACGCGATGCTGAGGCCGAAGTGCTCGGGGTCGATCTCCCGGCCGGCCTGCCGGGCCGCGTCCTGGATCTGCTCGCGGGCAACCCGCGCCTCGGTCGGGGTCAGCTGCGCCCCGAGCCAGCCGTCCGCGATCCTCCCGACACGCTCCAGGGCCTTAGGGCCGCGACCACCGAGCCACACCTCGAGCGGCTCCTGAACCGGACGAGCCGCCGACGGAACCGCGCTGAACGACCATCTCTCGGACTCATGGTCGACCGTCTCACCGGCCCACCACGCGCGCAGGAGAGCGAGGACCTCCTCGAGCACCGCGCCGCGAGTGGCGCCGGACGGCATCAGCGCGTTTCGCTCGGACGGTTGCTCGACCCCGGTCACAAAGCTGAGCAGCAGCCGACCATTCGAGATCTGGTCAAGCTGCGCCAGCTGCTTGGCAAGCACGAACGGGTGACGACCGAGCGGCACCACATTCGCACCGAGCCTCACCCGATCGGTCATACCCGCGAGCAGCGCGATGCCAAGCAGCGGATCCAGAATCGGCGCGACTGGCAGATCGGACAGCCAGATCCCGTCAAAACCGCTCGCTTCGATCGCTCGGCCGAACGCGACGATCTCCTTGCGCGACACGCAGCTCGGATGCGGAGCGATCGCTAGACGAACCTTCACCCCCTGATACTCCCAGACCTTCACCCCCTGATACTCCCAGACCTCGTCAGCTGCCCAGCGGGTTTTCAGACCGCGAATGCGCTAGCCGTGGTGCCAGACGTACGCGGGGATTCTCACGGACTGCGGGCTCAGCCCCCGCGATCGCTTCCGCGAGGCGACTTGGCGATGTGAGCCTGGGTCAGGTTCGAGGCTAACAACGGTCAGCCGAACACCCAGTAAGCGCGGAAGCCTGCGTTTCGCGGAGATCGCTTCCGCCTTGGGAGCAGCGGCTTCAGATCTAGCGGCTACAGCGGCGACCCTTCGCTCGTCCCGAGCGATCTAAGCTCTTATGGAGGGCTGGTTGTCAAGGGTGAAGCACCGGATGCCCGCGGCGAGGGCGGGGATCGTTGTCGGCTGAAGGGGCGGCAGGTCTGGCTGGTGCGCGACGCGCGGTCAGACTCTTATACGCGGGTGCGCGGGTTGGCTACCGTCTCCGCAGGACCGGTTTTCGTCGTGAGAGCCCGGCTGTCTAAGATCGAGCGTGGCCCGGGACTCTTCCGGGCTGCTCATGCTTAGATCGTGGATGCTCTCGCGCGTGTGGCCAGTAGTTCCTGCCGCCTCTTCAGCCGACGTGGTGCGGGTGACGCTCAGTCGGCGTTCGCGAGTGCCCAGCAGAAACCGGCGAGCTCGCGAGCGACGGCGACCGCGACGATCGTGCGGCGCTTCCCGCGCTGAGTGTCAAGTCGCTGCCAGACGCGGTGCAGGCGACGTTGCGCCTGCCACGCGATCTCGATGACGTGCGCCGGCTGTCCTTCCTGGCGGCGCTTGAGCGTCTGGCCCTTCGCGGGCGCTCGACGGTAGTGCCAGGCAGCCTCGACCAACAGCCGCCGGGCGTGGCGTGAGCCGGTCTTGGTGATCGCGCCTTGCCGGCGTTTCTCGCCGCTAGTGTCCTCGGACGGTGTCAGCCCGAGATAGCTCATCAGCTGCCCCGCCTTTTGGAACCGTGTGAACTCGCCGACCTCGGCGCACAGCCCGACCGCGGACAGCGTGTCGATCCCGCGCAGGCACCGCAACCGGGCGACGTTCTGCTCCCACGGTGAGCCGGGGATCAGCTCGGCGATCGTCTTCTCGAGCGCGTCGCGGCGAATTACGATCGCGTCGATCGCGCCGAGATACTCCAGCAGCGTGATCTGCGCGCCGCGCTCCCCGAGGTCGAGGGCCGACAGCCAGCCGCGGTGAGCGACCGTCCACGCGCTCGCTGTGTCCTCGTAGCGAACGTCGTGGCGCAATAGCAGCTTGCTCAGCCGCTGTCGGGCACGCATCAGATCGCCGCGCACGGCCTCGCGGGCGCGAACGACGTCGCGCAGCGCTTCCTCCTCGCCGGTCGGGACCCGCACCGGGTGCAGGGCGTCGATCATCAACAGGCGCAGCACCCGCTCGGCGTCACGCTGGTCGGTTTTCACCTTGTCACCAGCCGGCCGCTCGATCTTCCCCGGCGCCGCGACCACGCAACCCATCCCGACCGTGGTCAGCGCCCGCGAAAGGCCGTATCCAGTCGGCCCGGCTTCATACGCCACCCGTGTCGGACCGGGCAACGAGGAGCAGAACTCCACTACGTCCGCGGTGACCCCAGACAGTCGTCGCGAGCTCAGCTCGCCCGACTCGCCATCGATCGTCACGGCCAGCACCGAGCGCGCGTGCACGTCAAGACCAACCCAACTGCGAACCTTCGCCATGGTCGGCTCCTCTATGCGGTTATGGGCGCCGCGCGGGGTCCAGCCCGCACGGCTGCAATCACCCCACGATCGTGTGGGGGACCGGCCGACTTCATCAGCCCGACCGGACGACAGCCTCCATATGGTCTGAGATGGACGCGCGTGTCAAGGGGCCGCTGAAATTGGGCCGTTTTGTTGTTGTTGTTGGTCATGGTGGTGAGTGTTGGTGGGGCCGGGCGGCGGGTGCGAGCGCAACGACGACTGTCACTCTGAGATGCGCGGGTCGGGACCGCAGGACAGTGTCCGGTCGTGAGCTGCCTCGTACTAACGTCGCGAGTCGGTATCGCATAGACCACATCGAGGATCCTCCGGGCGGGTCGCACCGCGCCGCCCGGCCCCACCACGGGGAAAGGGCTCCGGCGGGTGTTAGGCGGTGGCCTCCTGGAGCTGGTCGGCGGTGGACGGGGACGATGCGGCGGTGTCGGTGATGCGGAGTGGCTGGTTGGTCATCGCGGCCCACAGGAACCCGACGAGCTCGCGAGCGACCGCGACGTTCGCGACAGTGGTGCGTTTCCCGTGGTCGGTGAGATGCCGGTGGCGGTGATGCAGCCGGACCTGGGCTTGCCAGGCGCGCTCGTCCGGCGGCGGACCGTTGTTCGGGAGCCGCGGGGCGTGGCGGTAGTGCCAAGCTGCCTCGATCAGCAGCCGGCGGGCGTGCTTGTTCCCGGCGAGCGTGATGTGCCCGCGGTGCTGCTGATCACCGGAGGAGTACTCCGACGGAGTGATCCCCAGCCACGCGGCGAGCTCCCGCGGGTGCGCGAACCGGGCGAAGTCGCCGATCTCGGCGATCAACCCGAGCGCGGTGATCGTCGCGATCCCGCGGAACCGCGTCAGGATCTGCACCTGGGCGCCCCACCGCTCGCTGCCGGCGATCTCGGTCAGGCGCGCGTCGAGCAGGTCGAGCTGACGCTCGATCCCGTCGACGTGGATCAGCAGCTGCTCGAGCGCTTCCTGCGCGAGCGGGTCATCGAGCTGCTCGCGCGCGAGCCACGCGCGATGCAGCTTCGTCCACGCCGTCTTCCCCTCGCGGAAGATCCGCCCGTGCCGCAGCAACTGCTTCAGCACCCGGTTCCGGGCCGCGAGCCGGACGCCGCGGAGATCGTCCCGCGCCCTGAGCAGATCACGGAGCCCCTCGAGCTCCGGCGTCGGCGGGTGCACGAACCGCAACATCCCCGCGCGATACAGCGAGACGAGCTTCTTCGCGTCTCGCCGGTCGGTCTTGACGCGGTCACCGGCGCGGACTGGGATCAGCGACGGCGCGACGACGTCGCACGCCACACCCATCTTCGTGAGCAGCCGCCACAGCGCGAACCCGCCAGGCCCCGCCTCATAACAGACCGACAAGCCGGCCGGGCCGCCCTGCTTGTCGATGAACCGGCGGATCGCCCGCTCGGTCGTCTCGATCCGCTGCACCTCCGGCTTACCGCCACCCGGCGGCAGCACGCCGGCGACGATCGAGAACTTGTGCTGGTCGAACGAGATCCACCGGCGTACTTCACCCGGCTGCAGGCAAGGGGTAACGTCAGGCATGGCTGGTCCTCCACGGTCGTATGCGGCTCTGGCCTTGCTCGGCCCTCAACAACCGCGCATTGTTCAACCCGCGAAAGATGCGACGCACGAGGACCAGCCTCATGCGTCCATACTGACTAAGCGCTCACGATCCCCATCCGCAACCAGCATCAGGCGATGACCAGCGACCCGTCGTTGCGGGCCACCGCTTGGACTGCCGGTGGCAGCGGACCAGAAAGGGCCTGATGGTGGCGGGTCAAATCCAAAAGGACGGGAGTGATCGTGGCGAGAAAACAAGCGTTGCCGGCAGACCAGCTGGATCGATTGAACGAGCGCTATCGCCGTGAACGCGACGCGCTCGTGGCGCTCACCAACGCGCGCAGCGCGGTCGAGAAGGTCGCCAGCCGAGTCGATGCCGCCAACGATGCACTTGAGGAATCGCGCCGCCGCGAGCGGGACGCCTACCGCCAGGTTGTGGCGCTTGTCGGTGCGGCTGGCGCCGCAGAGCTGAGCTGTGGCCTGCCGAGCGTGAAAGCGTCACGCGGACGGCGCCCGTCGCGCACCAGGGGAGGGCGCGCCACCGCCGCAGCGGCGCCTAGCAAGTCTGAACACGAGACGGCGGACGATCGCGCCGACGGCATCACTGCGCAGTAGCCGCGCAGGAACGCAAGGAGAGGGGAGCGGCGTGCCGACGATCGGAAGCCGTTGCCGTTCCTATCACGTGGACGACAGACCTAATGACCGCCGAACGCACCACTTCCGACAGCGCTCTGAGCAGGCGGTCGTCGAGGGGAGCATGACGGTGGGCTGGGTGGTGAGCGTCAGCGAGCGCCGCAGCGACATGGCGCGCAGCTACCAGAGCCCGCCGCACGAGAGCGCCGCCGACGCGCACGTACTCGCGGCGATCATCCTCGGTCGGCTGGGAGTGATCGGCGATGGCCCGTAGCGGGAAGCGATCCCGGGCGGCCAGCGGACCCTCCGGGTCGAACACACCGACGACGGCCGCCTGTTCTGAACGACGCGCGCTGCGCGCCTTTCGGCTGCAGGTCGCGCAGTGCCGTCGTCCCGGGACAGCCACACCGGTCTGCGCAGCGGTTGAGCAGGAGCTCCGGGGGCGCGCCGTTTGCGCGCGCCACGCGGCCGCTTCGAGGCGCCGTCGATCACGCACCCTCCGTGGTGGAGCCTCCGGCGTCTTCGACTCCTGCCCCTTGACTCGATCCGCAACCTTGAGTCGCTGAACCACGACCGAACTCTGCACCTTCTCGGATACGGCACGCCGAAGCACCTCAGCCGTCTCAACCACGTCAACCACTACCACCTCGACTCTCGCTGCTCGTCGGACAGCATCACATTCCCTTCGGCAGCATGGCCTGGGCGGCTGCGAGCTCGCTGTTGCGATGCTCGAGCTGAGCGACGAGCCCAGCGGAGCGTTCGTGGGCGTGCTCGAGCTGGAGGTGGGCGGCATCGAGTTCGTTGTACGCCGCGCGAGTCTCAGCGAGCCCGGTGCTTGCACGCACGAGGCTGGCGGCTGCGATCCAGGTGACCGCGCCAAGACCCGTATAGAGCGCGATCGGATTGGCGTTGGCGGCGCCGAGCACCGCGACGCCAGCAGCGATCGCGAGCGCGAGCCCGGCGGGGACGAGTAACGCGATGGGGCTGATGCCAGGCACCGGCTTGCGGGTGAGGTGCATGGGTTGGTTTTGGCCGGCGATCACTGCGAGGGCGATGAGCAGCGCAAGCACGGCCGCGGTGAGCCAGAGGGCGGTGGGCCAGCGATTGTTGGTGTACAGCGCGCCCTGGGTGAACGAGTACGAGGACCAGAGAAATCCGGCGGCGTCGAACAGGAGGCTGGCGCCCATCAGGCCGACGGGAATCGGTAGCGCTTGCCAGCGTCCGAGCGCCGCTGAGCCGATGATCACCACGATCAGGAGGCTGAGGCTCGCGCTGATGACGTTGCTGACAATCGAGGCGGTCCACGGCCCTGTGAGGTGATGCCCGACGATCGCGGCTCCGATGCTCGCAGCAGCGGCGACGACGATCGAGTAATCCAGAAACGCGTCGCGTGGGCGCAAAATCTCCCGCACGTCGGTCCATGCGGCGGCGGCAGCAACGGCGAGCGCGACATACAGAGTGATCGTCCAGAGGCCGACGCCCGGCAATCGCGGAGCGTCGTGGAGGTAGTCGACATACCAGATGGCGTTGGCGATGATCTGGAGAAACAGCGCGCCGAGCGTCAGCGCCCCCCAGCCACGCAGGTGCGCGGGCAGCTTGCTCCTGGCCAGGGCGCCGGCGGGAAATATAGCCATGACTAACAAGGTGAAGATGAGGTTGAGCGCCACGGTGCCAAGGTTGGCGATCGTTGCTGCCCAGTCCGCGACGAAGAGCGCGCCGGCGCCTACGGCGGCCAGTTGGCAGCGGCGTACGGTGGGATTGCTGCCGAGGCTCAGTGGGGATCTCCGCTCGCGGTAGGAGTGCGGACGAGAGCTGCTCATGTGACGAGGACTTCAGCGTTGTAGCGCGGTGTTTCGGTCACAGCTCGTCGCATCACTGGCTCGGATGCGGGCCGGGTCGGGTGGATCGTTGCACGGGTGGCGAGCTCGCCGAGGACGATCTGCATCTCCTGCTGGGCGAACGCGGCGCCGAGGCAGCGTCGCACCCCGCCGCCGAACGGGATCCAGGTGTAGGTGCCGGGGGGACTGTCGAGGAATCGTTCCGGCTCGAAGCTGGTGGGGTTGCGGTAGAGCTCGGGGCGGCGATTGACCAGATAGATGCTCGGGACCACGATCTCGCCGGCCCGGAGCTCGTAGCCGGCGATCGTCACAGGGGTCTTGACGACCCGCTGGACGACCGAGATGACTGGTCGGAGTCGCAGCGTTTCGTAGATGACGGCCTTGACGTAGCGGTCGCCGCCCGCGCGCGCCTCCTTCGCCAGGCGTGCGAGCTTCGCGGGGTGGCGGGCCAGGCGCTCTCCGGCCCACGCCAGCGCGTTGGCGGTCGTCTCGTGGCCGGCAACCAGGAGGGTCAGCAGCTCATCGCGCAGCTCCTGGTCGCTCATCGGAGACCCATCGTCGTGGGTTGCTCCCATCAGCAACGACAAGATGTCCTGGCGTTCGCTGACGTCGACGGAGCGACGTTCGGCGATCTCAGCGAACAGGAGGTCGTCGACGCTGGCGATGCGCTCGCGAAACGGGGGGAAGTAGTGCAGTCGTTGGCTGCCGATCGCGAGGAACAGCGTCGTCCACTTGGGATCAGCGAGCATGTCGAGCAGCCGGCGTAGGGCGACGCGCAACACGTCTCGCCGGGCGGAGTCAGTGACCCCCATGACGGCCCGTAGGATGATCTCCAGGGTGAGCGCTTGCATCCGGGGGCGCAGCAGCTGAGTCTCGCCACGCGGCCATGTGTCGATCTCCTCAGCCGCGACGGTCTTCATCAGCTCGGCGTACTGCGCGATTCGTCGACCGTTGAACGCTGGCAGCATCAGTTTCCGCTGCTCGCGGTGCTTGTCACCGTCCAAGACGAGGACCGAGCTTGAGCCGAGAACGGGCTCCAGGATTGTGTTGCCCTCCCCGGCATACAGAATGTCGGGGTCAGCTCGGAAGACCTCCTCGACGTGGGCGGGGTTGCTGAGCATCAGCCAGGTGCCCTGCGCAGCGATCCGCAGCTGGAAGGTCTCGCCAAACCGGCGGGCGCACTGGTCCATGAACCACTGCGCGCGTCGAATCCACAGCGCGGTCTGCATGGCGACGGGCATCCGCGGACCAGGCGGTTCAGCGGGCGTAATCGTTCACCTCTCGCTGTAGCGATGGAAATTGGTCACGGACGAACCCGTCACGGACGAACCCCGTGGACCGTACACCGACTTACATCCACCTTCACTCGTCGTCACGACATCCATCAGGGCCATTGCGTTGGGATCGAGATCTCCGGCGCGAGCCCCTGGGGCGCCAAGCGACCGCCAGGGCGCAAAGTGGCGCCCGTGACGCGGCCGGCGTGATCCGGTTGAGTCGGTAGACATAGTGTCAGCTCGATCACCCGGGCCGGGTCTGGTTCGGGAATAACACTGCCGCGCCAAGCCAGAAAAACCAGCACGAGGCGACCTCCTGTGAGGGACGCGGCCTCGTGGCCACGCGGGGTTTTGTTTCCCCCCTGTTTCCCCCTGCGGGTGGCCCGCGGGCGGGATCCGGCCCGGGATGGTGGCGTTTTACAGGGCTTTCGCGAAGTGCCGGAGGAGGGACTCGAACCCCCGACACGCGGATTATGATTCCGCTGCTCTAACCGACTGAGCTACTCCGGCGGGGCGGGGCCAGTTTATCGTCGGGTTCATGCCAGCTGCCGAGAGGAACACATGAGTCGAGCCCACCGCGGCTGGTCGTTGAAGGCCGTCACAACTGGGGGGTTATTCGCGGTTCTGGTCGCGTTGACCGCGTGTGGCCCAAGCGGCGCAGCCGCGACCGCTCAGAGGAATTCAGCGCTCGTGCCCGGGGCGCTCAACAAGCGGACCTCGGTCACGCTGGTCCTCGATTTCATTCCGAACGCCGTCCACGCCGGCATCTACCGCGCCATCGCCGCCGGCTACTACGCCATGGAGAACATAGACCTGCACGTGATCCAACCGACCTCGACATCGGAGACCTTGAAGCTGATCGACGCTGGCCGAGCACAGTTCGGTCTCGCCGACGGGATCGACGTCGCCGACGAGATCGCCACAGGTCACGACGCCAAGGCGATAATGGCGATTACGCAGCTGCCGCTCGGCGCCCCGATCGCGCTCGCCAGCGAGCACCTGACCTCCCCGGCCCAGCTGCAGGGCAAGACGGTCGGTATCACGGGCGTCCCATCCGATACCGCTGTCCTCGACACCGTCGTACGCGGCGCAGGCGGCGACCCGGCGAAGGTCCACGTCGTCAACGTCGGCTTCGACGGCGCCAAGGCCCTTGTCGCCGGTCGAATCGCCGCGTTCCTCGGGTACTGGCCGGCGGACGGGGTCGAGCTGGCGGTCAATGGACACCCGGTCACATCCTTCAAGCTCGATCGCTACGGCGGGCCGGCCTATCCAGGCCTGGTCGCGTTCACCGACCGTTCCCTGACCCACTCCAACCCTGGCCTGGTCCGCGCGTTCGTCGCGGCGACAGTCTACGGCTACGCCGACACGCTGAAGGACCCTCGGCGGAGCCTTCACGACCTACTGCGACTCAATCCCGACCTCCAGCCCCGGCTCGCAAAGGCCTCACTCAACGAGTACCTGCCGCTATTCGACGATCACGGGCGGGTGGGTTTCGGAATGCTGCGCCGCAGCGAACTGGCGGCGCTCTCGGCCTGGATGGTCAGCCACCGGCTGATCCGAGCGCCGATTCCGCCGTCGCGATTCGGCACCAATCAGTTTCTGCCCTCGGGCCGGTAGCGCACCCGTTAGCGAAGTCGTGCCCGGACAGCCACCAGCGCCGATCCTGCTCGCGGTCCCGAACGTCTCCGAGGGGCGCGACCACGGCGTGATATCTCGATTGGCCGAGGCGTTCCAAGAAGACGGCGTCGCGCTGCTCGACGTCCATTCCGACCCTGACCACAACCGCTCCGTGTACACGCTTGCCGGCGCGCCTCGCCGTCTCACGGGCGCGCTCATCTCTGGCGCCCGCGAGGCGATCGCGACGATCGACCTCGGCCGGCATCGGGGCGCGCACCCTCGGGTCGGGGCGCTGGACGTCGCACCGATCGTTCACCTCACGCCGGACGACCGCGGCGCTGCATGCGCAGCTGCCCTGACGCTCGCCGACCGCCTCGGATGCGGGCTCAGCCTGCCGGTGTTCCTCTACGGCGCGCTCACCGCGAACGCCCGCACGCGGTCCGACATCCGCCGGGGCGGCTCCGACGCGCTGTCACTCCGGATCCAGACGGGCGAGCTTCGCCCCGATTTCGGGCCGCGCAGGCTGCACCCCACCGCCGGGGCCACGATGGTCGCGGCACGCCCCCCGCTGGTCGCGTTCAACGTAGAGCTGGCGCCCCCGGCCGACCTCGCCACGGCGAGGCGGATCGCGGCATTGATTCGCGAAGGCGGTGCGGAGGGCCTTCCCGGAGTCCGGGCGATCGCTATCAGCCTCGCAAGCCGCAGCCACATTCCGCAGGTGTCCACCAACGTCGAGAACCATCTGGCGACCTCCCTCGCGGCGGTCGTCGAGGCGATCGCCAGGCATGCAACTCCGGCCGGCGCCGAACTCGTCGGATTGGCGCCGGCAAGCGCCTTCGACGGCTTTCCTCGCGACTTCGAAGTCGCCAATCGACGCACTGTCGAGGACGCGCTTGGAGGGTCGGTGAGCGCGTTCCACGTAACCGATTAACCGCGTCGCTCGCCAACGACCAAGCCAAGAGCCCGTCTCAAAACCCCGGCACATGTCTGGCGGCGGCGGACCTCCGCGGGGCTCTGTCCTCGCGCGTTCGGCGTGGCGCTGCCGCGCCTTCACCCCCTGCGTTCTCGCCCCGCGTGCCCCGGCGCTCCCCAGCCACGCACCTCGGTCTTGAGACAGGCTCTAAAGTCATCGGCAACCATGGCGCAGACCAAGCGGAAACGACGGAGCAAGCACCGAGGGAACGCCGCCGGCACGATCGAGGCGCGGGGCCGCACGGGTCGGCCGCCGAGCGCCACGGAGAAGAAGCAGGTTTCTCGCGAGCAGGCGCGCGAGAAGCGGCTCAGCACCCCGCCGACTTGGACCGGTTCGGCCAAGCGGGCAGTGCTCGCAGGCGGGTTCATGTTCGTCTTCCTCTACCTGACCGACCACCCCCAGCACGGCAGCCGGATACTGTCGGCGGTGATCTTCGCCTTGGTCGCGATGGCGCTGTACATACCCGGCGGCTACTACATGGAGATGTACCTGTACCGCCGTCGGATGGCGAAGAAGGCGGCGTCGTCAAAAAGATGATCGACGTCCGGATGTTCACCGTCGGCCCGGTGCAGGAGAACTGTTACTTCGTCAGGCGCCCGGATGCCCGGTCTGCGATCGTGGTCGATCCGGGCGACGACGTCGATCGGTTGCTGGCCGCGAAGGAGGCGCTTGGGGTCGAGACGGTCGAGGCGATCCTCCTGACACACACGCATTTCGACCACGTCGGCGCGGTCAGCCCGCTGGCCCGCGCGACTGGAGCCGAGGTCTACTGCCCAGAGCTCGAGCGACACGTCCTTGCGGACATCAATGCGTACCTGATCCCGGGCGTTGGCCCGTTCGAGAGCTACGAGGCAGACCACACGGTCGCCGGCGGCGAGACGCTCGAGCTTGCGGGTCTGATCTTCGACGTCCGTTTCACCCCAGGCCACAGCCCCGGCCACGTGACCTATTCGGTCCGTGACGAGGAGGCGCTCCTGTCCGGCGACGTGCTCTTCCAGGGCTCCGTCGGGCGCGTCGACCTGCCGGGCGGCGACTGGCCGACCCTGCTCGACTCGATCGAGTCGCTGATCCAGGAGCACCCCGCCGACACGGCGGTCTACCCGGGCCATATGGGGATCACCACCCTCGGGTCCGAGCAGGCGACGAATCCCTTCCTGCGCGAGCTCGCGCAGCGGTGAGCGCTAAGAGCCTGTCTCAAGACCCCGGCGCGTGGCTGCAGCGGCGATGATCCAGGCGCCGAAGGGGACCTTTGACATCCTGCCCCCGGACGCCGAGCGCCGCTCGCTGCTCGAATCGCATGCCCGCAAGCTTCTCGGGGCGGCCGGCTACCGGCGGATCGAGACCCCGGTCTTCGAGTCAACCGAGTTGTTCCAGCGAGGAGTCGGGGAGGCGACCGACATCGTTCAAAAGGAGATGTACTCGTTCGATGACGGCGGCGGGCGCTCGCTGACGCTACGCCCCGAGGGGACGGCTCCGATCTGTCGCGCCTACATCGAGCACGGAATGCACAAGCTCCCGTCCCCGGTGAAGTTCTGGTACTTCTCGTCCTTCTTTCGGGCCGAGGCTCCGCAACGAGGGCGTTACCGGCAGTTCTGGCAGGTCGGAGCCGAAGCGATTGGCGCCGACGGGCCCGAGGTCGACGCGGAACTGATCATTCTGCTCGCGGAGCTCCTGGAGGCGATGGGTGTCAAGGGTACGAAGCTGCGTCTGTCCAGCCTCGGAACCCAGCGGACGCGCGGCGAATACCGGCAGGCGCTTGCGGAATATCTGCGCGCCAACGCCGAGCGGCTGGCGCCGGAGGCGCGAGCCCGGATTGACCTCAATCCGATGCGCGCCTTTGATTCCAACGACCCGGACACTCGCGAGGTGATGCAGGGGGCTCCGAAGCTGCTGGACGCGCTCGCGCCGGAGGACGCGGAGCACTTCGCCGCCGTCCGCGAACTCCTCGACACCGCGGGCGTCCCCTACGAGCTCGACTCGACGCTGGTGCGTGGCCTCGACTACTACACGCGGACGACATTCGAGTTCACCAGCGACGCGCTCGGGGCTCAGTCGGGAGTTGGCGGCGGCGGCCGTTACGACGGCCTGATCGAGCAGCTCGGTGGTCAGCCGACGCCGGCCTGCGGTTGGGCGACCGGGGTCGAGCGAATCCTGCTTGCGGGTTCGCAGCAACCGACCGCGCCCGACCCGGTGGATCTGCTCGTCGCGCCGGCGGGCCGCGGCTCCGCCGGCGCGAGCGTCGCGTCGTTCGAGCTCGCCCGTGAAGCCCGCCGCGCGGGGCTCGCCGCACAGCTCGAGCTCGCGGGTCGGTCGCTGAAGAGCGCGCTACGGCATGCCGACCGAATCGGCGCTCGGTACGTCGCGATCGTTGATGGTGGTGGCGATCGTACAAACCTGCGCGAGATGGCAACCGGCGAGCAGCTGGAGGATCTGGCGATTGCCTCGGTGATCCCCACGATTCTGCGCGGGAGCAGGCTGTCGTGACGATGCGCGGACAGCCACGCGCGAACGGCTACCGAAACTCGTGGATGGGCGAGCTGACGGCCGCTCAGACCGGTGAGCAGGTGCGCGTCGCCGGCTGGGTCCACCGCCGGCGCGATCACGGCGGGCTGATCTTCATCGATCTGCGCGATCGATCCGGGATCCTCCAGCTCGTCTTTCACCCGGAGTCGGCGCCAGCTGCCCACGAGGCGGCGCATGGGCTGCGCTCGGAGGACGTGATCAGTGCCTTCGGTACCGTCGCCCGGCGCGAGCCGGAGAACATCAACCCCAACCTCCCCACCGGCGAGATCGAACTCGCGGTCGCCGAGCTGCGGCTTCTGGCCGATGCCGACACGCCACCGTTCCCGATCGACGAGGATGGGCCGATCGACGAGACGCTGCGGCTGCGTCATCGCCCGCTCGACCTACGGCGGGCGCCGATGCAAGAGGCGATCGCGCTCCGCCACAAAGTGGTGCAGACGGTCCGCGAGGTGCTGAACGAGCGCGACTTCTTCGAAATCGAGACCCCGTTTCTGACACGGTCGACGCCGGAGGGAGCCCGCGACTTTCTCGTCCCGGCTCGGATCGCGGGTGGGCGGGGGCCGGGTCACTTCTACGCGCTGCCCCAATCCCCGCAGTTGTTCAAGCAGCTCCTGATGATCGGCGGCTTCGAGCGCTACTACCAGATCGTCCGCTGCTTCCGTGACGAAGCGTCGCGCGCCGACCGCCTGAGCGAGTTCACTCAGCTCGACCTCGAGATGTCGTTCGTCGAAGAGGACGACGTGATCGAGGTGATGGAGGCGGTGATGGAGGCGGTGTTCGCGCGGTCAGGCTTCGATGTGCCGCCGCCACCGTGGTCCCGGATGACCTTCGACGAGGCGATCGACCGCTTTGGCGTCGACCGGCCGGACGTGCGTTTCGGGCTCGAGCTGCGCGACCTCGGAGACGTTCTCCGCGGCTCCGAGTTCCAGGTGTTCGCCGGCGCGCTCGCAACGGGCGGCGTCGTTCGCGGGTTGAACGCGGGCGCTCGCGGGCTGCCGCGCTCCGAGCTGGACGCGCTGACCGAGCTCGCCAAGCAGCACGGAGCGAAGGGGCTCGTGTGGATGTTCGTCCAGGACGACGGGTCGCTTCGGTCTCCGATCGCGAAATTCCTGTCCGAGGCAGAGGTCGCGGGGCTCAAGCGGTCGCTCGACGCGAGCACCGGGGACCTGTTGCTGATCGTCGCCGACCAGCGCCTGACCGCCGCTGCGGCGCTGAGCGCGCTGCGGCTCGAGCTCTCACGCCGCTTTGAGCTCGTCCCTGAGGGCGCGCACGCGGTCCTCTGGGTAGTCGACTTTCCGGCCTTCCTCTGGGACGAGGAGGCCGGCCGCTGGGATGCCGTCCATCACCCGTTCACGGCTCCGAGCGGTGACTGGGACGATCCCGGGGCGCTGCGCTCCCGCGCCTACGACCTGGTGCTCGACGGCTCGGAGATCGGCGGCGGCTCGATGCGGATCCATCAACGAGAGGTCCAGGAACGCGTGTTCCAGCTCCTCGGGATCAGCGACGACGATGCGCGCGAACGGTTCGGCTTCCTGCTCGACGCGCTGAGCTACGGAGCCCCGCCGCATGGCGGAATCGCGATGGGGATCGACCGGATCGTCGCGCTGCTCGCAGGCCGCGACAACATCCGCGAGGTGATCGCCTTCCCGAAGGCGACCAGCGGCGCCGATCCGCTGACGGGCGCGCCGGCGCCAGTCGACGACCTCCAGCTTCGCGAGCTGGGATTGCGGCTGCGCTGAGGAGTGACCCGCAGTGGGAGGCGGCAGCCCGCCGCCTCCCACTAACAGGCCGCCCGCCCCCGGGTGCCCCCAAGTTGTTCGGTTGGGGCCGCGCTGAGCGGTGACCCGTCGTGGAGGGCGGCAGCCCGCCGCCCTCCACTAACAGGCCGCCTGCCCCCGGTGCCCCCAAGTTGTTTGACCTCGCAGTTGGACATCTGTCGCCCTGTCAGCCCAATGGCAGCGGCGGCCGCATCCTGTTGAGGAACTGGGCGTCGCCCCGCGCAACCGTGTCCGACCGATAGAACTTCACGACCTGCTTGGTCTTGACGTCCCGCAGGGCGAACATCGCCAACCCCTTGCGGCCGATCGCAGGCTCAACTACGTAGCGCGGCCCTTTGGAGGCGTGGTATGCCGGCCGAGCGAGGGTGGGTGCGAAAGTCATTTCTGAGTTCATGCGTGCATTCTCGGACCCGGCCTTTGCAGTTACTTTGCAGTGGGTATCGTTCCGAGGCCGTGGGGTGATCTCGTGGCGATTTCGCAGGCATGGCACGTGACCCTGTGCGGCGGCTTGAGCGTCGCGAAGGGGGGAGAGGTACTCGACCTGAGGCCGGTAGCGCGCCAGGGACGACTGGTTCTCGGCTTCCTGCTGCTGAACCGGGCGCGAAGCGCCGCCCGCGACCAGCTGATCGACCTGCTCTGGCCGGGCACGCCACCAAGCTCTCCCGAAGCCGCCCTGAGCGCGGTGATCGCCCGGCTTCGGCGCGCGCTCGGGAGCCCCGCGATCGTCGCGAGCCAAGCCGAGATCTCGCTCGACCTCGGAGACGGGCTGTGGATCGACGTCGATGCCGCTGCCGCGGCGGTGGCCTCGGCCGACACAGCCCGGGAGCTCGGTGATCGCTCGCGCGCGATCCGGAAGGCGCGAGAGGCGGTCGACCTGCTGGAGGGGCGCCTGCTTCCCGAATTCGACGGCTACTGGGTGGAGCAACGGCGAGATCAACTCGACGCGCTTCGAATCGAGGCTCTCGAGCTGATCGCCGACGCGGGGCTCAGCGAGGGCGGGTTCGATCTCCGGGCCGCCGAACGGGCAGCGACCGAACTGATCCAGCACGCGCCGCTGCGGGAGGTGGGGTACGGCCTTCTGATGCGCTCTCACGCGACGCGTGGGCACACGGCCGAAGCGACGCTGGTCTTCGACGACCTGCGTTCGCGGTTGTTGGACGAGCTTGGAACCACGCCCTCTCGAGCATTGATCGCGCTCAACGACCGCTTGCTCAGACAGGAAGAGCTGAGCTTGGACGCCGCCAACCGCCAGACGAGCGCGATCCCGGCCAGGCTTGCAGTAGCCGTCATCCAGCAACTGGTGGGCCGCCGGTCGGAGGTCGAGCTGCTCCGCAGACGCTGGAACGAGGGCTCCGGGATCGTCTTCGTGGCAGGCGAACCGGGGATCGGGAAGACGCTGCTCGTCGCGCACGCTGCTCTCTACGCGACCGATCGGGGCGGCACCATCATGTACGGCGGCTGCGGGCCGACCCTCAGGGCTCCGTACGAGCCGTTCGCGGAGCTGATCGGTTGGTACATCGAGCAGCGCGGGCAGTCCGCGCTGCTCACCTGCAGCTCCGCGGAGCTGCAGCAGCTGATGCGGCTGGTGCCGAGTCTCGCCGAGGGTGGGGTGGATCACGACGCTGCCGCCGGCGATCGCCAGCAGCTGTTCGACGCGGTCACCGCGGTTTTGCGTGCCGCCGCACGGGAACGACCCCTGCTGATCGTCGTCGATGACGCTCACTGGGCGGACGCATCAACGCTGCTGATGCTCCGTCACATCGCCGATGTGCTGGTCGACCAGCCCGTGGTTCTGGTGATCACGTACCGCCAGGCCGAGCCCGGGACCGCCGCCACGGTCGCTCTGGCGGCCGATCTGGCACGCGAACAGCGGCCGGTCGACCGGCTCGAACTGATCGGCTTCGACCCGCAGGACACGGCGTCGCTGCTCCGCACAACGCTGCTGGCCCAGACCGGCCCGGCGTTCGCACGCGAGTTGTGCGAGCTCACCGGCGGCAATCCCTTTCTGATCGGCGAGGCCGCCCGCGGGGTCGACGCCAGGTCCGCCAAGCGAGCGCCGACGGTCGCGGATGTCCGTGCGCTCGGGGTCACCTCGCCGGCTCGGGAAATGATCCTTGCGCGCGTCCGCGGCCTTGACCAGGAGTCCCGGGATCTGCTCACGGTGGCAGCGGTGGCTGGAGGCGAGATCGACGTGGAGCTGCTGGACGCGATCGTGCCGCAGGCCCGCAATGGCCGTGACGGCCGCCTCGCGGAGCTCATCGGCGCCGACCTGATGTTTGAGCTGCCCGGACGCCGGCAGTCCTTCCGGATCACCCACGAGCTGCTGCGCGATGCGCTCTACGCGGAGCTCGACCCGGCGTGGCGGACCGAATTGCACGCTCGGATCGGGAGCTATCTGCTGCAGCGCGGTGATGCTGAACCCGCCGAGCTCGCTCGGCACTTCTTCGAGGCGCGGTCGCTCGTCGGCGCGGCGCCCGCGGTTGAGCACCTGCGAGGTGCAGCTCGCCGCGCGACCCTCGCCTCGGCTCACGAAGAGGCGATCGCCCACCTCTCGCAGGCCCTGATCGCACTTGACACCGCCGACGCACCGAGCGATCGCGATCGCTGCATCGTCGCACTCGAGCTCGCGGACGCACTCGAGCGGACGCACGACATCTCATCCGCGCGGGCGCGCTACCTCGAGGCTGCTCGATTGGCTCAGCGCCTCGACGACGCGGACCTGCTGGCGCGGGCGGCCTGCGGCTTTGGCAGATGGGGTCGGTACGGGGTCGTCGACCAGACCGCCATCGACCTCCTCGAGCGATCCGTAGAGGCGCTGCCGGCAGGGCGGCCGGCGATGCGTGCGCTGGTACTCGCGCGACTGGCGGTGCGTCTTGACCCCGTCGATTCCCAGGATCGCCGCGATGCCCTCCACCGGGAGGCGCTGGCGGCGGCCCGCTCGGTCGGGAACCCCGACACCTTGCGTGAGGTCCTGTCCGCCGGGACACACGTGCTTGGGCGCCCGGCGGCTGTGCCGGCGCGGCTTGCGCTGGCGCAGGAGGCGGTCGCGCTGGAGCGCGACGGGGGAGATCGGGTCCGGCGCGCGTGGGCAGAGCTCGCATGCGTCGTGTCGCTGCTCGAGCTGGGCCGAATACCCGAAGCGCAGGACGCGCTGAGCAGCTTCTCGACGATCGTCGACGACCTTCGCCAGCCGTTCTTCTCGTGGCAGCGCGATGTCGTGTCAGCAACGTTCGCAGTGCTCGATGGTCGGCTTGACGATGCGGCCGAGCTTGTTGGCACAGCGCGGGTGATCGAGGCCGAGCACGACCCGGGAGCCGTTGAGACCTGGGCCGCGCAGACGCTCATGCTCGCCAGGGCACGCGGTCACTTCGAGGATGCCGATTACGAGGCGATCAGCCGAGCGGCCGAGCGCCACGCCAAGCTCCCGATGTGGCGTGCGATGCTGGCGCGAGCGGAGGCGGGCCTTGGCGATCTGGCCCAGGCACGGCGCAATGTCGAGCGTTGTCTGGCCGCCGCGTGGCCGCCCACCGTGGAATGGCTCCCGACGGCGACGATCCTTGCGGAAACGGCCGGCGCGCTCGGCGACTCGGAGCGAGTCGCCGAGCTACGGCAGCTGATCGAGCCATTTGAGGGGCGAATAACGGTGATCCAGGCCGGCTGGGCGACCTGGGGACCCGTGTCCGAGTTCCTCTGAGCGCCCGTCGCCGGAAGGACAACACCCCCTAAGCGGTCAGCCGCCCGGATGCCACATGATGAACGGACTGTTGGTCGCCTTGACGTGACCGACCAGGTCGTTCAGCGGCGCCAGCGCCTCTGCGCGGTTCGGTCCCCCGTCGCGGATGAGGCCGTCGGCGGCGTCCACAAACGCCTTGAGGGCGGGGTGGACCTGCTGGTTGTACTTGTCCTTCAGATCCGGTGGTAGCTCTTGTGGCATTTGTTGGGCCCCCCTGTGAAGAAATCGAATGGTCAAGGACGGTCAGAACGTACCGCCGCCCCGGCGGTGGCGCAAACCCCGCTCTCGCGATCAGCGTGAGCTCGCGTCGGCGGCCAGGTACTCGAACGTCGGCGCGGCGTGCCGCTGACGCGCGCGGCGAAACTCGAGCGCGTTGCCGTCGGCGGACACGGAGCTCACCATCGCCGCCGCCTGAACGCTGAGTGAGTGCATGAGCCCGATCGCCCCAGTGAGTCGGCCGGGGCTGCCGTCGATGGCACCGTGCAGGCACTGCAGCAGCCCCGTATAGGTTCGATTGAACGTCTCGCAGGCGGCGCGCGCGGGCGAGTCGGCCTCGTAGTCAGTCAGCCGTGGATTGATCGGCACGTTCCAGACGCCGGCGGGGTCGAACGGTATCTCGCCCGTGACGATCCGCTCGAAGCGGTAGTAGTGGGCGAGTTGGCCCTCGTCATCGCGCTCGCGGTTGGTGCCCTCGCCCTGGTCGATGATCAGCTCCAGGGCCCTGATCGCGCTGTCCTTGTCCGTCACCTCGATCGGGACGGGCGAGGCCGTACGTGGCTCGGACCGGTCAATGCGCCACGGCCACAGCAGCTGACGGGTCCGATCGGCGACGAATGCCGACTCGGGCAGCTCCCTGAGGGCGTCGATTATGTCGCCGTAGAAGCGGCCGATCGTCATCCCACCGGGGTCGTCGCGGCTCGGTTCTTCGATCTCCATGAACACGCTTTTGACGACGTGCTTGGAGAACGGACGGAGCCCGACGTCCAGATCCTGCGCGATCAGGTCCGGCAGCGGGTTCGGGTACGAGGTGACGAACTGGGAGTCGGGCTCGTCGGGCCCGGCGCCGAGTGCCGCCAGGACATTCGCTGCGAGCACCATGTGCGCCATCTCCTCGGTCACGACCGACCTGATCACATCCGCGGCGGCCCGGTTTACTGGCTTCAGCGAGTACAGCGCGTACAGGTACGGCGGTATCGTCGCGTGCTCGAGCCTGATCGCCGTTCGGAGCGCCTCGTGGAGGCCGTCGAGACTCCCGAGGTCCGGAAGGACGGGGTCGGCGCGGATGTACATCAGCGCGCGCCCTTGCGTGCAGAGTCGTCGCCGCCAGGCGGCCGCGCGGCTCTGCGTAGGCCGAGTGCGGCCGTCTTGCCGTCCTCGGGACGCGCTCCCGATCCCGACCGGGCCCCAGATCCTCGCGGTGGTTCGTCGGGGACGGCGCCCCGATCGCGCCCGATCCCGACACGCGGGCGGCCGCCCTCGTCCAAGTCGCCAAGCCAGCGCACGATCGCCGCGCGCTTGGAAGGCGAGAGGTCGCGGCTGACCGGCATCGAGTTGGGATCCGATACCGGAAGCGAGAACGCGAACAGCAGCACCTCGCGATTGGCGCAGACCTCGTCGTAGCTCGACAGGTCGACGACCGCGTCCATCACGGGGTAGAGCCATTTGTATGCCCTGAAGATCGGCTCGATCGTCCCGTACCAGGTGGGGGGGTCGAGCGGCTCGAAACGATCCCAGACCCGCACGCTGACAAACTCCCCGGGATTGCGCCCCTCATCGATCGACAGCGACTGCTCGAGCACAGGGCGCAGTCCGAACACCTGACCGTCGATCGCGCCCCGCTGACCGCCGGGATCGCCGGCTCGCATGGTCAGCCGGGCGATCCCGTCGGCGTCAGTCGTCAGATGGCGGTCGTAGTCGAGCGCGTCCGGCGGATAGCCGACGCGCGGGAATCCCGATTCCATCGACGGGGCCAGCTCGCCGGAGGGGCCCTGGAGCTGCCCCGGGTCCGCGTAGACGATCACCGATGCCCCTCCCAGCGCCACGCCGAACCGTGTCGCGTACAGATTCACCTCGGCGACATCGCCGGGCTCCATCCGGTACACGAACCGGTCCGCTCTGACGTGATCGCCACCCGGCGGCTCGGCGACCTGCCATTTTGGTGGGCCGGACGTCCGTTTGCCGCGGGGTGCCGCGGAGACGAGCTCGAGCCGCTCCCCGAGCACGTGGTCGATCTGCTCGTATCCGAGCGGATCCTCGTCTGGCCCGGGAACCGCCACGATCCCGCCGGTCCGCTCATACCAGTCTCCGTGGCCGACCGGAACGTGACCGAGGTCCGTGGACCCGGAGCCAGGATCCTGCCCGGCGGGCGCGCATCTGAGACGGAAAGCCCGTGGCACCGGCTCGCCCTCGACGACTTCCGAGCTCGGCAGTGCGTTGCCGAGATCGATGTATACCCTCCGGCTGCTTTGGTCGACGACGGCGGGACACGAGTTGAGCCGGTTCAGTGGCTGGAACATCGGACCCGAGCCAGGAGTCGGTTGCGCCACCATTTGCCGGCCGAGCACGAAGTGCCGCGGCTCCCCGGGATAGGCGGCGCCGATCGTTCCGACGATCCGCCCGGTCATGAAATCTGGGCTCCGCCTGCGCATCTCGAAGCGATCGACGTTGAACTTGATCGACAGCTGATCGCTCGCCAGGGCGGCGGCTCTGAGCTCCGTCAGTACCTCCGATCCGTTCAGGTCACCCCACTCGAGCTCGCCGATCACCGACTGGTAAGCGGCGGACAGACCCGCGTCCCCTTCGGCGGTTGGGTCTCGCTGCCAGAGATCGCTCATCGCTGCCGGCGCAACCAGGCCGCGGAGCACCGTGCGATCGTCGCGGTCGACGAGCCGGATCTCGAGCCCCCAGATCTCGGACACGAGCTGCTGCTGCGGGTCGAGATCGACGATCTTCGCGCTCACCCTCTGGTCGGCGTCGGCGATGCGATATCCGGCCACGGGGTCATCGGGTGCCCTCTTACCGGTCCCGAGAAATGCGGCGCTGACGTGGCAGTCGAGCAGCCGCCAGCCGGAATCGCCGGTCGGATTGAAACCCTCGTCCGCCTGGCCGCCGATCCGACCGTAGTTGGCGGGGTCGTTGTTCACCGTCGCCGGCGTCGCCCGGAAGCGTCCGGCGAAGTGGATCCGCAGCGGCCCGAGGTAGCTCATGCTCCCCGACACTAACCTAGACCTCCGGAGATGGACCCCGAGGTATTCGAACACCACCTGATCTCGCCACAGGGGCGGGGACACGTACCGAGCGGCGCGTTCAGCGCGACCGTCGAGGGCGGAGCCTGCGGTGACACGGTCGCGTTCTCACTGTCCTGCGACGGGCGAGGCATCACCGACGCCGGCTTCATCGCCGAGGGCTGCGGCGCCACCACCGCCGCCGCCAGCGCGGCCGTGAGCCTGGTCACCGGCGCACCGCTCCTGGACGCTGCCCGGATTGGAACCAGCAGGATCGCGGCAGAGCTCGGCGGGCTCAGTCCGGGCAAGCTGCACGCAGCCGAGGTGGCCTGCGACGCGCTCCACCGAGCGCTCGGAGCCGCCGCGGCTGCCGCCGGCGGGCTGACCCCACCTGGTGATCCCCAGGCGGAGCGCACCCTCATCGCGATGTCCGGTGGGGTCGACAGCTCGGTTGCAGCGCTGCTCTGCGCCCGCGACGGGGAGACGGTTGCAGTCACGCTCGAGTTGTGGGCAGACCAGGAGAACGACGCGGAGCGCAGTTGCTGCTCGGCCTCGGCCGTCTCGCAGGCGCGCGCGCTCGCGCACTCCCTTGGGCTCCCGCATTTCACGCTCGACCTTCGCGACCGCTTCCGCGCCGGTGTCGTCGAGCCGTTCATCGCCGCCTACCGGGCGGGGGAGACCCCCAACCCGTGCGTGGGCTGCAACGGTCACGTGCGGCTCGACGCGATGCTCGAGCTAGCCGACCGGCTCGGCTGCGCGACGCTCGCGACCGGCCACTATGCCCGAGTCGACCATGGCGGCACGACGCCGCTGCTGCGCGCCGCCGCGGATGTCGGCAAGGACCAGACGTACATGCTGGCGGCGCTGTCGCCGCAATCGCTGTCGCGGATGCGCTTTCCACTCGGTGAGCACACCAAGCCGCGCGTGCGGGCGATCGCCTCCGCCGCGGGCCTGTCGGTCGCGAGCAAGCTCGACAGTCAGGATCTCTGCTTTCTCGCCGGCACGGATCGCGGGCGCTTTCTCAAGCGACACGGTGGCGCCGCTCCGCGCCCCGGCGAGATCGTCGACTCGGACGGGCTCGTGCTTGGTACCCACCCGGGCCACGAGCTGTTCACCGTCGGACAGCGCCGCGGGCTCGGGGGAAGCGTCCCGGCGTCGGGAGAGCCCCTCTACGTGCTCGGCAAGGATGCGGCCACCAACCGGGTCACGGTCGGCCCCCACGAGCAATTGCTGGCCCGCCGCGTCCGCCTCAGAGCCGCGCGGCTCCACCTCGACGGGCACCGGGTAAACCACGTCAGGCTCCGCTACCGATCCGAGCCGCTGACCGGGCGCCTCGAGGGCGCGCCCGCGGCCGGCCGGCACCGCGAGTTGACGGTCGAGCTCGATAACCCGACCGCGGGGGTGGCACCCGGCCAGCTCGCCTGCCTGATGGACGGCGATCTCGTCGTCGGTTGGGGAACGATCGCGCTGACCTCGGTCAGCGCACCTTGAAGTTCTCGTTCTTGACCAGCATCAGCGCGTACTGAGGCCAGCAGCCGGCGCCGGAGGGGCCCCGGCGAGACAGCTGCCACTCGACCAACCGGGGTTGCCGAGCCAGCCCCCCCAGGATCCACAGGCGCGGCGGCCCCGGCGACAGCTGAGAGTGCTGCGCCGGCGACCGCGGTTGCGCCTGCAAGGAGGAGGAGGAGAGAGATGCTTGCTACGACGACTGCATCGGCATTGCCCGCCGGCGGCCTGAGCCCGTTCGTCCCGCTCTCAAACATTCGTCCACCGGCGACCGTGTGACCGGCACCTGCGCAGCACGACGAAAGGACGGGGCGCCAGCCTACACTCCCAGCAGCCATGCCGATGAGCTCCGATGAGATCCGCCGGACCTTCACGTCCTTCTTCGAGGATCGCGGCCACCTGCTGCTGCCGTCGGCCTCCCTGATTCCGGCCGAGCTCGATCCATCGGCGTTGTTCACGATCGCGGGGATGCATCCGCTCAAGGCGTACTTCTCGGGCGCGGAGAAGCCTCCGCGCAACCGTGCCACGAGCTGCCAGACGACGTTCCGCACGCCGGACATCGAGATCATCGGCACGACCACGAGGCACCTCACGTTCTTCGAGATGCTCGGGAACTTCTCGTTCGGCGACTACTTCAAGCGGGAGGCCGTCGCCTTTGCCTGGGACCTCAGCCGGGAGGGGTTTGGACTTTCCGCCGATGACATCTGGATCACCGTCTTCGGCGGCGACGACGAACTCGGCATCGGGCCCGACAACGACGCGATCGAGGCGTGGCTGGCGGTCGGCGTCCCGCGAGAGCGGATCGTCGAGTGCGAGCGCTCCGAGAATTTCTGGCAGGTCGGCCCGGTCGGGCCCTGTGGGCCCTGCTCGGAGCTATATCTGGACCGCGGCCTGGAGTTCGGCAAGCCCGACGACCTTCCCGGTGGCGACAACGAGCGCTTCTTGGAGTACTGGAATCTCGTGTTCATGCAGTTCGACCAGAACCCCGAGAACGTGCTCACGCCACTCCCCGCCGAGAACATCGACACCGGCCTCGGCCTGAACCGGATGGCCGCGATCAAGCAGGACAAGGAGACGGTGTTTGAGACCGATCAGTTCGCGCCGCTGATCGAGCTCGGCGAAGAGCTCTCCGGCCGTCGCTACGGCGAGGAATACGCGACCGACCGCGCGCTACGGGTGCTGGCCGACCACAGCCGCGCAGTGACGTTCCTGATCGCCGATGGCGTCGTTCCGTCCAACGAGGACCGCGGCTACGTGCTGCGCCGAGTGATGCGGCGCGCGATCCTCCAGGGGCGGCAGACGCTGCGGTTGGAGCCGGGCTTCTTGCGGCGCTACCAGGACGTCGTGACCGAGCTGATGGGCCACGAGTACCCGCAGCTGCTCGAGCAGCGCGAGCCGGTCGGCAAATGGCTCGCCGCCGAAGAGGAGGGCTTCGGACGGACCCTCGAGCAGGGCTCGAGGCTGCTTGACCAGCTCATCGTCCAGGCCGAGGAGGACGGGGACGAGGGAATCTCGGCAGCCGATGCCTTCGCGCTGCACGACACCCACGGTTTCCCATTCGATCTGACGCTGGAGCTCGTGGCCGAGCACGGCCTGGGGGTCGACGAACAGGGGTTCGAGGCGCTGATGGAGGATCAGCGCCGGCGCGCCCGTGCCAGCGGCGGCCGTGGCCTCGGCGGCGGCGAGGTGCGCGGACGCGCGCTCGCGCTGTCCGGCGAGGCGGGCTTTCAGACCGACTTCCAGGGCTACCAGACAACGGCGCTCGAGACGACGGTCGGCGCGCTCGCCCGGGATGGCGATCGCTTCCTGGTCAAGCTGCTCGAGTCGCCGTTCTACGCGACCGGCGGCGGCCAGGTCGCCGACAGCGGGTCCATCGAGTGCGAGGACGGGGACTGCCTGGGCCGGGTCGACGACGTGCTCCGGCTCGGGACCGACCAGGTGCTCGCGGTCGTTCCCGAGCACGGGTCGCTGCGCGAGGGAGAGCGGGTCCGTGCGCGCGTCGACCGCGACGCCCGGCACGCGACCGAGTGCAACCACACCGCGACGCACCTGCTCCACGCGGCCCTGCGGTCCCGGCTCGGCAGCCACGTCCGCCAGGCGGGCTCCTACGTCGGCCCGGACAAGCTCCGGTTCGACTTCACGCACGGCAGCGCGATGACCGCCGACGAGCTCAGAGACGTCGAGGACACCGTCAACCGCTGGATCCTGGCGGCGCAGCCGGTCAGGGCGCTGACGACGACACTCGAAGAGGCCCGTTCGCTCGGGGCGATGGCGCTGTTCGGCGAGAAGTACGGCGAGATCGTGCGGATGGTCGAGGTCGGGGATGGATCGTTCTCACGCGAGTTGTGCGGCGGCACGCACGTCCGCTCGACCGCCGAGATCGCGGTCTTCAAGATCTCGAGCGAGACCTCGAGCGCCGCCAACGTGCGCAGGATCGAGGCGCTGAGCGGCCCCGTCGCGGTCGGGCTCTTTCGGGAGCACGACCGCGCCCTGACGTTGGCCGGCCGTTCGCTGCGGGTTCCCCCGGAAGATGTTCCGACGGCGGTCGAGGAGCTGAGCACCCGGGCCCGGGAGCTCGAGCGCGCTGCCAGGCAAGGCGGCGGCGGGGGCGGGAACGGCGCCGTGGCACTCGAGGAGCTTTTGACCTCCGCCCGCGAGGTCGGCGGCGTTCACGTGCTGGCGAGCCCGGTTGTCGGGGTCGCCGGCCAGGAACTGCTCGACCTCGCCGATCGGCTCAAGGCACGGCTCGGAGACGCCGCCATCCTGCTCGGCAGCGCCGGCGCCGAGAAGGTGGATCTGGTCGCCTCGGTTTCGCCCGCGCTGGTGGAGCGTGGAGTCAGGGCTTCGGAGATCGTCCGAGTGGCGGCCGACGAGGTAGGCGGCGGCAGTGGTGGTCGCGACACCGCGGCCCGTGGCGGCGGTCGTGACGTCGCGCGCCTGCCCGAGGCGATCGACGCCGGGCGGGCCGCGATCGAAGCCGCCCTGGAGTCGTGAGCTGCGTTCCCGCCGTCCCGTGCCCTTGCAAGACTGGCACCCGAATTTATAACTCACGACACTGGATGGAGAGGAACCGATAGTGCGAGTGCTCGCGCTCGACTACGGCAGCGCACGCTGCGGGTGCGCGGTGAGTGACCCCACCGGCATCCTTGCGACTCCGCTCGAGCCGGTGCTCGCGCCGAGCTCCCGGCGCGGTCTCCGGCGGATCGTGGAGCTCGTCGAAGAGCTCGAGGTCGAGCGCGTCGTCGTCGGGTTACCGCTGAGCTTGGCTGGAGGAGACTCCGCGCAGACGCGAACTTCCCGCGAGTTCGCCGACACGCTTCGGCGCCGCCTGCCGGTGCCGGTTGAGCTCTACGACGAGCGCTTCACCACCCGGATCGCGCAGCTGCATACGATGGACCCTGCCCACCCTGCCCCGCGGGCGAGCGAGGACTCGCGAGCGGCCGCCCATCTGCTCTCGAGCTGGCTCGACAGCCGCTCCGCCGGAGGGGTCGATCGTGCCTGAGCCGCTGCTGATGTCCGGCAGACGGGTGCCGCGCAGGCGGCGCCCTTTCGTGCTGCGCAGGCTGCTCGCGCTCGCTCTGGTGGTCCTGCTCGGCGTCGTGATCTGGTTTCTGATCGAGTTGTTCCAGCCGTTTCACGGTTCGGGGCACGGCCGCGTCCTGGTGATCATCCCGAAGTCCGCCGGCGTCAATCAGGTCGCGGACATCCTCTCGCACGACGGCGTGCTCGACTCGAGCTTCTTCTTCAAGCTTCGCGTCTCGTTGGACGGCGACCAGCACAAGCTGTTCCCCGGGACCTACCACCTGAAGCAGGGGATGAGCTACGGAGGCGTGCTCAAGATTCTGACGACGCCGCCTCCGGCACGGCCAGTCACCAACGTGACGATCCTCCCGGGGCGCTCGCGCCGGCAGCTCGACAAGCTGCTGCGCTCCCAGGACGTGCGCGGCAGCTACCTGCGTTCGACGATCCGCTCCAAGGACCTGGACCCGACGCGTTACGGCGCCCCGAAGAACACCCCGTCGCTCGAGGGGTTCCTGTTCCCGGACACCTATCAGCTGTACAAACCCCTGAGCATCCCGGCGCTGGTCGCAGACCAGCTGACCAACTTCAAGCAGCACTTCGCGAAGGTCAACTTCAACTACGTCAAGTCCAAGCACCTGACGCCGTACGACGTCCTGATCGTCGCGTCGCTGATCCAGGGAGAGTCGCGGCTGCCTGCCGACGGCCCGAAGGTCGCCTCGGTTATCTACAACCGCCTGCGCGACAACATGGAGCTCGGAATGGACTCGACCGTCGCCTATGCGACCGGCAACTACACCGACAACTTCACCGTCCGCCAGTTGAACTCCCGCTCGCCCTGGAACACCTACAACCACCGGGGGCTCCCGCCAACGCCGATCAGCAGCCCGTCGATGCAATCGATCGAGGATGCGGCCCATCCCGCCCACACGAACGATCTGTACTTCGTCAACAAGGTCTGCGGCAACGGCGCGCTGGCGTTCGCCCACGGCTATCAGCAGTTCCTGCGGTTGGCAGGCGACTGGCGGGCCGCGGTCGCCCGGTCCCGGCGTAGCCACCGGTCGCCCGAGTTCTGCTAAGACCCTCATGAGGCTAGGAGTCGCCGGTTGGCCGGTCGCCCACAGTCGGTCGCCGGCGATGCACAATGCCGCCCTCGCGGCCTGTGGTCTCGCCGATGACTGGCGCTTTCAGCTGCTGCCAGTCCCGCCGGAGCTGTTCGCCGAAACCGTCCGGGCGCTGCCGGCGCAGGGCTTCCGGGGGATCAACGTCACGATTCCGCACAAACCGGCGGCGCTGGCGCTGGCCGCCGAGGCGAGTGCGCGCGCCCGAACGATCGGCGCCGCCAACCTGCTGCTGTTCGAACCCGATGGGCAGATTCGCGCCGACAACACCGACGCCCCGGCGCTGAGCGCCGCGCTCGGCGCGATCCTTCCCGTCTCCGGAGCCACCGTGCTCGTGCTCGGCGCCGGCGGCAGCGCGCGGGCCGCCGTCTGGGCTCTGCGCGATGCGGGCGCGAGCGAGATCCGAGTCTGGAACCGCACGCCCGAGCGCGCACAGGGCCTCGCCGACGATCTCGGCGCCATCAACGTGCACGCTGTTGACCCGGCCGACGTGCTCGTCAACTGCACCTCGGTCGGGCTCGATCCCGACGGCACCGTTCCCGCCCACCCCCTCGACGGCCTTCCGCTTGGCCCGGGCGATCTGGCCGGCTACCGGGTTGTGGTCGACTTCGTCTACCGGGGCGACGGCGCCCGCACGCCGCTGCTGTCCGCCGCCCGAGCCGCGGGCGTGCCGGCGATCGACGGGCTCGAACTGCTCGTCGGGCAGGGGGCACTGAGCTTCGAGCAGTTCACCGGTATGGCGGCACCGGTCGACGTGATGCGCGACGCCGTCGGGCTATCCTCGCGCCGATGACCTCAGGACGCCGGCCCCAGGCCGAGGATCGCAGCGCCTGCACCCCGTGCCGTGGAACCGGCACGCTGATCTCAGGCAAGGGGGGCGAGCCGCACCGCGTGACCTGTCCCTGGTGTGGCGGCGACGGTCGCTTCCATTCCGACCGGGATGCGCAGGCGGGGGCGCCCGCCGATCGCCAGGCGCAGGACGGATGACTCTCAAGCTGATCACCGCCGGGGAGTCGCACGGTCCCGGGCTCACCTGCGTGATCGAGGGACTCCCGGCCGGGTTGCGGCTCGACCGCGCCGCGATCGATCGCGACCTCGCGCGTCGGCAGCTCGGGCACGGCCGCGGGGGACGGATGAAGATCGAGTCCGACCGGGCCGAGGTCACCGGCGGGGTCCGGCACGGGCGAACGCTCGGCGGGCCGATCGCGCTCGCGGTCCGAAATCGCGACTTCGCCAACTGGGAGGAGCGGATGAACCCGTGGCCGGTCGAGGCCGAGGTCGCCGAGGTGCACCTGCCGCGCCCCGGCCACGCGGACCTCGTCGGCACCGAAAAGTACGGCCTCACCGACGTCCGTGACATCCTCGAGCGAGCGAGCGCCCGCGAGACCGCCGCCCGTGTGGCCGGCGGCGCGGTCGCCAAGGAGTTCCTGCGGGCACTCGGCGTCGAGGTGTTCTCGCACGTCCTGCAGATCACCTCGGTGACGGCGCCGCGGCGCGACAATCTCACACCCGCCGACTTCGCGCACGTCGACGAATCCCCGGTTCGCTGCCTGGACGAGGCGGCCAGCCGCGCCATGGTCGCCGAGATCAACAGGCTGCGCAAGGAGAATGAGTCGCTCGGGGGGGTGTTCGAGGTTCGGGCATTCGGGCTGGTTCCCGGCCTCGGCTCGCACGTCTCGTGGGAGGAGCGACTCGACGGCCGCCTGGCGATGGCGATCGTCTCGATCCAGGCGCTCAAGGCGGTCGCGATCGGCGACGGCTACGAGGTCGCGGGGCTGCCGGGCTCCCAGGCGCACGACGAGATCTTCTACTCCGACGAGCGCGGCTTCTACCGCGAGACAAACCGTGCCGGCGGGATCGAAGGGGGGATGACAACCGGCGATCCGCTGGTCGTCCGGGGCTCGATGAAGCCACTGCCGACGCTCACCAAACCGCTGCGCTCGGTCGATATCGCCACCCACGAGCCGGCCGAGGCGCTGCGCGAGCGGACCGACTCCTGCACGGTGCCGGCCGCCGGGGTCGTCGCCGAAGCGATGGTCGCGTTCGTTTTGGCCGACGCCTACCGCCGCAAGTTCGGCGGCGATCACATCGACGACGTCAAGGCGACCGTCGCGGCGTACGAACGACGGATCGCATGGCGACGTCGATGACGGACTCGACGGCCGCAAAGGTCGCGCTGGTTGGCTTCATGGGGGCCGGCAAGACGACCGCCGCGCGGTCGCTCGGCGCCGGCGCGGTCGACGTCGATGAGGTGATTGAGGAGCGGCTCGGTCTCCGTGTCCAGGACGTATTCGCCCGCGATGGTGAGGCAGCGTTTCGGGAGATCGAGGAGCGGGTGACCCTCGAGCTGCTGGCTGACCCGTCGGTCCGTGTCGTCGGGCTCGGCGGCGGCGCGCTTGGCTCCGACCGGGTCAGGGACGCGGTCCGCGAGGCGACCGTCGTCTGGCTCGACGTCGACGTGGACGAGGCTTGGCGGCGGATCGCGGACGGCGGCGGCCTCCGGCCGCTGGCGTCCGATCCCGCCCGGTTCGAGCAGCTCCACGCGCGCCGTGCCCCCCTTTACGAGGAGGTCGCAGATGTGATCGTCCCGGCGTCGCGCTCGCGTGAGATCGGCCGCGTGCTGAGCACGCTCGAGGGGGTGCCGGGTGACGGCGTCCGCGTCCTGTGGGCGACCAGCCAGTCGGCCGACTACCCGGTCTACATCGGCGAGGGACTCGTCGGCGAGCACGGCTTCTGGCCACAGAGCATTCCCGGCCGGCGGGTCCTGATCAGCGACTACAACGCCGGACGTCACTATGGCGAGGCGTTCGAGCCGCTGCTCGGGAGCATCCGGATCATGCCCGGCGAACAGTCCAAGACGATCGCACACGCCGAGATCGTCTGGACGGAGATGGTGCGTCACGGCACCACCAGGACCGACGTCGTGGTTGCACTGGGCGGCGGCGTCGTCGGCGACCTCGCCGGCTTCTGCGCGGCGACCTACCAGCGCGGGATGCCGTTCGTCCAGGTCCCGACGACGGTCGTCGCGCAGGTCGACTCGGCCTACGGCGGCAAGACCGGCGTCGACCTCACAGAGGCGAAGAACTACGTCGGCGCCTTTCATCAACCGGTCGCGGTGATCGCGGACCCGACAACGTTGCGGACTCTGCCCCGCGCCGAGCTCGCGGCCGGCTACGCGGAGGTGATCAAGACCGGCCTGCTGGTCGGCGGTCGACTCTGGGAACAGCTCCGCGCCGGGGCCGGCCCCGCCGACCCGCAGGTGATCGGCCGCTGCGCCCTGGCGAAGCTGCGGATCGTCGCCCAGGACGAGTTCGACACCGGCGTCCGCCAGCTGCTCAACCTCGGGCATACGGTCGGACACGCGATCGAGACGGCTTCCGGCTACGCGAGCTACCGCCACGGCGAGGCAGTCGGACTCGGACTGCTGGCCGAGCTGCGGTTGTCCGGCGCCGACCAGCTTCGGGCCGAGGTGCTGGAGATGCTCGCTGCTCACGGGCTGCCGACCACGCTCGAGGATGTCGACGTCGACGCCGTGATCTTCGCTACCGCCCGCGACAAGAAACGCGTCGGTGAGGGCCCGGTGCCGTTCGTTCTGTGCCCCGGGCCGGGGGATCCGTTGATCGGCCAGACGGTTCCGCCCGCCGAGCTGCGGGCGGCGATCAGAGAGTTGATCCAGTGACGGGCCGGGTCGAGGTGATGCACGGGGTCAACCTGGACCAGCTTGGCCGACGCAACCCCGAGCACTACGGCGGCCTCGATCTCGCCGAGCTCGAGCGCCGGATCAGCGGCTGGGCCGCGGAACTGGAGATGATCGTCCGCTTCTTTCAGACCAACCACGAGGGCGCGTTCGTCGAGCGCCTGCACGGGCTCGACGGCGAGGCCGACGGGGTCATCCTCAATCCCGGCGCCTGGACCCATTACTCCTATGCGATCCGCGATGCGCTGGAGCTGGCGGCGCTGCCGGCGGTGGAGGTTCACCTGTCCGACGTCGACTCGCGTGAGGAGTGGCGCCGGATGTCCGTGATCACCGATCTGTGCATCGGGCGCGTGAGTGGCCAGGGGCCGGATGGGTACCGGCGGGCGCTCACGCTGCTGCGCGACGAACTGACAGGATGAGCGCCATGAGCACCAAGAGCTTGCACGAGACCGGCACCGACCGCGCGAGCCGGCTGCTGGCGGAGCTGGCCGGCGCCGACGTCGATCTGCTGCTCGTCACCGACCTGACGAATGTCCGCTACCTGACCGGCTACAGCGGCTCCAACGGGCTGGCACTCCTCGGACCGCAGCTGCGCGTGTTCGTCACCGATTTTCGCTACGTCGAGCAGGCGGCCGAAGAAGTCGACCCCACCTTCGAGCAGGTCCACGCGGCCCGCGATCTGATCGATTCGCTCCCCGGCGTGCTGCCGGAGGGCGAGCTGCAGCTCGGCTTCGACGACGCGCACACCTCCGTCAAGGCCCACGCGCGGCTGCGCGAGCTGCTGCCCTACCACGTCGACCTGGTCGCCGCCGGCGGGCTGGTCGAGCATCTGCGGGTCGTCAAGCAGCCCGCCGAGGTTGAGGCGATGGCCGCTGCGACCCGGATCGCCGACGAGGCGTTCACGGCGCTGCTCCACGACGGGTTGCGCGGCCGGACCGAGCGCGACCTGGCGCTCGCGCTCGAGGTCGAGATGCGCCGGCGCGGTGCGGACGCGCCGAGCTTCCCCTCCATCGTCGCCGCGGGACCGCACGGCGCGCTCCCCCACGCCCAACCCCGCGACGTGGCCGTCGCCGACGGCGACCTCGTCGTGATCGACTGGGGCGCTCTCTATCAGGGGTACTGCTCGGACTGCACGCGAACGGTCGCCGTGGGGCGGATCGACGAGGAGGCCCGGGAGGCCTACGACCTGGTCCTGCGCGCCCAACTCACCGGGCTCGAGGCCGTCGAGGTCGGCGGCGACGGACGTGAGATCGACGGGGCCGTGCGCGAGATCATCGCCTCCGCCGGGCACGCCGAGCACTTCGGCCACGGGCTCGGTCACGGCGTTGGCCTCGCGATTCACGAGGCGCCGACGCTGTCCCAGCGCTCGACGGACACGCTGCAGGCGGACACCGTCGTGACCGTCGAGCCCGGCGTCTATCTGCCGGGCAAGTTTGGGATCCGGATCGAGGATCTCGTCGTCGTCCGGCAGGGCTCGGTCCCGCCCCATCCGGGCGGGGTGGCGGGAGCGGGGGGTGGGAATCGAATCCTGACCCAGCTCGGCAAGGAGCTTCAGGTCGTCGACTAGTGGGGCTCCCACTAGGCCCTCGGCCGCGGGTGGCGCCTGACCTCCGGCGCGTCGCGGACCCGAGCCGATCGGCCCCTCTACACTGATCAGCCGCATGATCTCGACGAACCAATTTCGCAACGGCTCGCACATCGACGTCGAGGGGACGATCTTCAAGATCGTCGAGTTCCAGCACGTCAAGCCCGGGAAGGGCGGCGCGTTCGTGCGCACGAAGCTGCGCCGGGCGAGCGACGGAAACCTGATCGACCGGACCTTCCGGGCCGGCGAGAAGTTCCGTCCGGTCCGCACCGAAGTGCGGACGATGCAGTTCCTGTACAAGGACGGCAACGACGCCCACTTCATGGACGCCGAGAGCTATGAGCAGCTCACGATCCCCGAGACGACCCTCGCCGAGCCGCTGCGCTGGATGCGCGAGTCCGACCAGGTCGAGGTCCTGTATATCGACGATCAGCCCGCCGACGTGCAGCTGCCGAGCGCGATCGACCTCGCCGTGACCGAGACCGAGCCCGGCCTGCGTGGGGACACCGCCTCCGGCGGCGGAACCAAGCCGGCGGTGCTCGAGACCGGCGCCCGGATCCAGGTCCCGCTGTTCGTCAACATCGGCGACAGGGTGCGCGTCGACACGCGCTCGGGCGAGTACGTCTCGCGTGCCTGAGCTGCTCGCGTGCGCGAGCTGAGCTAAGGACGTGAGCACTCGGACCGAGCAGCGGCGCGCGGCGATCTGGGCTCTCTACCAGAGCGACCTGCTCGGGCGGTCGTTGGAGGAGAGCCTGCCACGCGACCCGCACCGGTTCACGCGGGCCCTTGCGGCCGCGGTCGAGGAGCACCAGGAGGAGCTCGACGCGCTGATCTCGCGGTATTCGAGCGGCTGGTCGCTGGGCCGGATCGCTCCGCTCGAGCGCTCGATCCTGCGGGTCGCGCTGTTGGAGATGACCCATCCGGATGAGCTGCCGGGCGACCGGCCGATCCCGGCGGAGGGCGCAATCGACGAGGCAGTCGAAACCGCCAAGGAGTTCTGCGGAGCCGACGCGCCCGGATTCGTCAACGGGATCCTGGCCTCGGCGCTGCGGGACCGCCAGGCCGCCAGCTGAGTAACCGGCCAGACCTCGTCGCGGCCCCGGTCGGGAGCTGTCGGCAACCAAAACGTCCAGAACCTGCCCGGGCGACCGGTGGCTCTTGACGTTGGGGCCCTCTAGCACTCTCTTCTGCCAGAAACCCCTTCCAGGGAACGCTCGTTCCGGACGTTTTGGTTGTTCCGAGCGCCCCAGAGGTCGATAAACACGCGACACCGGGGGCGATTGGCTGGGATCCCCGCGTGCAACCACGGTTGCCATCCGCGGCGGCACCCAGCTCAGGCCCGCAGCGACGGCACTGGCACCGCCGGCGGCGCGCTCTCGACCCGCACGCGTGCGGCTCGGATGACCGCGCCGGTCTCGGACACCAGCAGCGGACGCAGGTCGAGCTCGACGATCTCCGGGTGCTCCTCCACCATCGCGCTGACCCGGAGCAGGACGTCCTGGAGGGCCGCGAGGTCGGCCCGAGGCCGGCCACGGTAGCCGTCCAGCAGCGGGAATGTCTTCAGCGAGCGGATCATCTCCCGCGAGTCGGGCTCGGACAGCGGCGTGATCCGAACCGCGACGTCCTTCACGAGCTCGGCGGTGTCGCCGTCGGCGGCCAGCGCGAGGACCGGGCCGAAATTGACGTCGGTGACGACGCCAACGACCAGCCGAACGGCCCCGCCATCGGACTCAGGACCGGCGCTCTCGCCCGAGATCGAGAGCCCGTGAGTCGCCAGCAACGACGAAACCCGATCCGGAGTCATCCATCCCGGCGCTTCGGCGAGCTGTCCGCTGATGATCGCCGCCGCGCGCTCGGGCTGCTCGCGCCCGAGTGACGGCGCGGCGATCTCCGGACGTGTCCGCCAGCGACCGTGCCTGGCCGCGAGCGCGACGGCGCGAGCGGCATCCTCGGGGAACTCGTAGCCGGGAACCTGCGCGCGTTCGGAACGCAGCGAGGCGGGCGGCGGCTCCTGGGTCATGAACACTGCCGCGATCGCCACGTCCGACGCCCCTTCGGCGACCGAGCGGATCGCGTCGCCGATGTCTTCGGCGGCGGCTCCGGGCGCGGAAACGAAGATCGCCAAAATCGCGTCACACGCGTCATCGCGGATCAGCTCCGCGAGCGTCCGCCGGTATTCATCTGCGGTCGCGCTCGCGAGCATGTCGACCGGATTCTGTGTCGACGCGTCGCCCGGTAGGAAGCCGGCCAGCCGCCGCCGGAGCTTCGCCGAGAGCTCCGGAACGTCGACACCGTCGGCCTGGCAGGCGTCTGCGCACATGATTCCGGGACCACCGGCGTTGGTCACGATTGCAACCCGGTCCCCGCGGGGAACAGGCTGGGTGGTCAACAGCTGTGCGACCGCGAACAGCTCGTGCAGCGTGTCGGCGCGGATCACCCCTGGCCTGCTCGAACAGCGCATCGATCGTCACATCCGAGGTCGACAGCAGAGCCCCGGTGTGAGAGGAGCTCGCGCGGGCCCCGGCGGTAGAGCGACCGCTCTTCACCGCCAGCAGCGGCTTGCGGCGCGCGAACCGGGGCGCGATCCGAGCGAATTTCCGCGGGTTGCCGAACGACTCGAGGTACAGCAACGCGACATCGGTGCTGGGATCCTGCTCCCAGTAGAGCAGCATGTCGTTGCCGGACAGGTCGGTCTTGTTGCCCACCGATACGAACGACGACAGGCCCAGCCCGAGCCGCCCCGCGGCTTCGATGATCGCGATCCCGAGGCCGCCGCTCTGGGACATGAACCCGATCGAGCCGGGCAGCGCCGGGCGTGGCGCGAACGTCGCGTTGAGGCGAAGCTCCGGGGCGGTGTTGAGCACACCCAGGCAGTTCGGCCCGACGATTCTGATGCCGGCCGCGCGACAGATCTCGAGCAGCTCCCGCTGCCGGTGCGCGCCGTCGGCTCCCGCCTCGGCGAAGCCGGAGCTGATCACGACCAGCGCCCGGACTCTGGCGCGGGCGCAGTCCCGCGCCACCGCGACCACCTGCTCCGCCGGCACCGCCACGACCGCGAGGTCGACGGGTTCGGGGATGTCGGCGACGGACACGTGGGCGTCGAGCCCCTGAACTGACTCGGCGGCCGGGTTGACGGCGTGGACGTGGCCCGTGAAGCCCGCTGCCAGCAGGTTGTGCAAGACCGATCCCGTTGCGCTCTGCGACAGCTGCCAGATGCGCCAGCAGCGTCGTCGAGATCCCCTGGCCCTGAAGCTCGTCGGCGACCAGGAACGCGACCTCGGCGCGGGCGCCCACGCCCCGGACGTAAGCGGCATGGGCGACGATCCTCGGCGGGTCGCCCGTCTCGGCCACGAGCGCGAACCGATCCGAATAGTCGACGTCGACCGGCCACGAGATCACCCACTCCAGGTTCGGCATGCCGAAGAAGCGGAAGACGATCGAGTCGGGCGACAGCGCCGCGAGGAACGCCCGGATCGCGGGTCCGTCGTTCGCCCGGACCGGGCGGACTCGTGCGGTCGATCCGTCCCGAAGCGCGATGTCGGCCTCGCGCTCGGTCGGATACCGGCTCACAGCGCCGTCGCGACGGTCAGTGGCTCCTGGCCGGCGTGTCGCATCCCCGCTTGGAGCTGCTCGATGACCGCGCCCAAAACGGCCACCCGAGCGTACGGCTTGCTGTCGGCGGCAATCACCGTCCACGGCGCGGCCTTGTGGTCGGTCCGCTTCAGCATCTCGGCGACCGCGCGTTCATAGTCGGGGCGGCGCTCGCGGTTGCGCCAGTCCTCGTCGGTCAGCTTCCAGCGCTTCAGCGGATCGCTCTCGCGCGACCGGAAACGCCGCAGCTGCTCCTTGTCTGAGATGTGCAGCCAGAACTTGATGAGGACCATGCCCTCCTGCTGGAGGCTGCGCTCGAAGTCGACGATCTCGTCGTAGGCGCGACGCCACTCCTCCCTGCCGGCGAATCCCTCGACGCGCTCGACCAGCACCCGTCCGTACCAGGAGCGGTCGAGCACGGCCATGCCGCCCCAACCCGGCAGCGCAGGCCAGAACCGCCACAGGAAGTGGTGGCGCTTCTCCCGGTCGGACGGCGCCGCAAACTCGGAGACGTGCACGTGGCGGGGGTCGAGGTTGGCGGTCAGCCGCCGGATCGCGCCTCCCTTGCCCGAAGCGTCCCAGCCCTCGAAGACGGCGCACAGCGGCGGGCCCAGCGTGCCGTCGCCGATCAGTCCGGCGCACTGCAGCCGAAGCGCCAGCAGCCGTTGCTGCGCCTGCGCCAGCCGTTCCATTCCCTGTTTCGGCGAGAGCCTGGCCGACAGGTCAACGTCATCCAGCGATGCCATCTGCGGTCACGGCTGGCCGTAGTAGGCCCGGGGCCCGTGCTTGCGCTCGAAGTGCTTCCGGCGCACCGACTCCTCGAGCGGGCCGGCGCCAGGGGCGATCAACTCGGTCAGGACCGCGATCCGCGCGACCTCCTCGAGCGTCACCGCATTCTCGACCGCCTTCGTGACGTCGGCTCCCCAACAGAACGGGGCGTGCCCGCGGACGAGCGCGCAGGGAAGCTCACCCGGGCCCAGCTCCGAGATCCGCTCGATCAAGGCGGCTCCGGTCGCGGCCTCGTAATCGCCCGCGACCTCGGCGTCGGTCAGCTGCCGGGTCAGCGGAATCGGCCGGGCGCAGAGGTCGGCATGGGTGGTGCCCAGCAATGGGATCTCGCGCCGCGCCTGGGCCCAGGCGGTGGCCCAGGTCGAATGCGTGTGGACGACGCCACCGATCTGGGCGAATGCCCGGTAGAGGGCGAGATGGGTGGGCGTGTCCGTGGAGGGCCGTCCCGAGCCCTCGACCACGTCGCCGTCGAGGTCGAGCACGACGATGTCGGCGGCGGTCAGCGCCTCGTAGGCGACGCCGCTCGGCTTGATCGCGACGACGCCGGCATCGCGGTCGAGCGCGCTGGCGTTTCCCCAGGTGAGCGTCACGAGACCGTGCGCCGGTAGCGCCAGATTCGCCGCCAGGACCTCCTCGCGAAGCTCGGCGAACGCCACCCTACGCACCTAGTGGTCCGTCCCACAAATAGCTGGACACCGAGAGACGGACCACTAGCCCAACCGTCATTGGACCTCCGCTCGGATCCGCTTGAGATCGTGCAGCAGCTCGCGTCGCCCCCGCCCGAGCAGCTCGTAAAGGTCGCGATAGACCGCGTAGACCCGATCGTGGACCTCGGTCGCCGCGCGCTCCGGGGCGTAGCTGGCTTCGCTGGCTACACCGGTGGCGGCGATCGCGTCGGCAATGTCAGCGAACGCGCCGGCGGCGACGGCGCCGAACAGCGCCGCTCCGCGCGCGGGGATCTCCGCCGAACGCGGAACCTCGACCGGCCGCGAGCTCGTGTCGGCGATCAGCTGCATCAGCAGCGGGCTCTTCTGCGCAATGCCGCCGCAGGCGACGATCCGTTCCACCGCGAGCCCGTGCTCCTCGAAGTTCTCGATGATCCGGCGGTTCCCGAACGCGATCGACTCCAACAGCGCCCGGTAGACCTCGACGGCCGTGCTCTGAAGCGTCAGGCCGACGATCGCTCCGGTGAGGTCGGCGTCGGCGAGAATCGTGCGGTTCCCGTTCCACCAATCGAGCGCGACCAGCCCCGTCTCTCCGGGCGCGAGGCTCGCCGCCGCGGCTTCCAGCTCCTCGAAGGTACCTGCCTGCGGGCGCAGCGTGTCGACGAACCAGGCGAGCATGTCTCCGACGGCGGCCTGCCCCGCCTCATAGCCGTACAGGCCAGGAATGATTCCGTCGCGGGCGACGCCGGTGATCCCTGCAAGACGGATCTCATCGGGGTGGACGAGCATGTCGCAGATCGAGGTCCCGACGACCATCACGTAGACGCCCGGCCGCTGCACCCCCGCGCCTGGTAACGACACGAACGAGTCGACGTTGCCGACCGCGACCGCCACCGATGGCGACAGCCCGAGCCGACCGGCCAGATCGGGCCTGATCGTTCCGGCGCGCGTGCTCAGCGGCACGAAAACGGTGCCCAGCTTGTCCGCCGGTCGGCTGAAGCCCGGGTAGGCCGCCTCGAAGTACTCGACCGACGGGAGCCCGTCGTCAGGGGACCACATCGCCTTGTACGCGGCGGTGCAGGTCTGGCGCGTCAGGCCCCCGGTCATCCACCACACGATCCAGTCGGTCGCCTCGACGAATGCCCACGCGGCGTCATAGACATCGCGATCCTCTTGCCAGAGCTCGATCAGCTTCGGGAAGTACCACTCCGAGGAGATTCGGCCCCCATATCGGTTTATGAACGGCTCCTCCCGCGCGAGCGCGACGTCGTTGAGCCGGTCGGCGACCGGCTGCGCTGCGTGGTGCTTCCACAGCTTCGGCCACGCATGCGCGTGCCCCCGCCAACGCTCGAGCGAAGACAGCGGCACGCCGTCGGCGGTCGTGGGCAGGACCGTGCACGAAGTGAAGTCGACGCCGAGTCCGACGACATCGCCGGAATCGACGCCGCTGCGCGCCAGGGCGTCAGGGACGCCGGCTTCGATCACCGACATCCAATCGGCGGGATCCTGCAGCGCCCAGTCCGGCGGCAGCAATTCGCCGGTCGACGGCAGCTCGCGGTCGATGACGCCGCTGGCGTAGCGGACGACGCTGACCGCGAGCTCCTCGCCGTTGCTCACGTCGAGCACCAGGACCCGCCCTGACTCGGTGCCGAAATCGACCCCGATCGCGCAGCTGCGCACGCTCATCGGCCCGAGGACCGACCGACTCAATCCGCCGCGGAGCCGTCCGGATCGGCCGGGGAGCCGTCCGAATCGGCGGGGGAGCCATCTGAATCGGCCGGAGGGTCGTCCGCACCAGCCGGAGCGCCGTCGGTTGCCTGGAAGTGCGACGCGTCCTCGGCGATCGCCGCCTGACGCGCCCGGCGGTACTCCTCCACGACGATCTCGTTGAGTTCGTCGATCGACGTCTCCGCCGTCGGCCTGTCGAACGAGATCACCCCGTCCTGGATCAGGCTGACCCGGTCGCACGCGGCAAACACGTGCGTGTAGTTGTGGAGGATCATGACGATCGAGACGTTGCCCTCCTGCTTGAGGCGCGCGATCAGGTCGAGGATCAGCGCGCCCTCCTTGGCCCCCATCGCGGCCAACGGCTCGTCGAGCAGGATGATGTCGGCGTCTCCCGAGATGGTCCGCGCCACCGCGATCGCCTGCCGTTGTCCGCCGGACAGCCGCGCGACCGGTGCGTCGATTCGCGGGATGTTGATCCCGATCTGGTCGAGCGCCTTGCGCGTCTCCCGCCGCATCAGGATCGCGTTGACGAACGGGAGCGGCCAGCGCACCGGCTCGCGATGCAGGAACATGTTCTGGTAGACCGGCAGCTGGTCGATCAGCGCCAGGTCCTGGTAAACGGTGTCGACCCCGTGGGAGCGGGCGTCGTGGACGCTCTTGGGCTCGTAGCTCGAGCCCTTCAGCCACATCGTCCCGCCGTCCTGCTTCTGGAAGCCGGTGATGATCTTCAGCAGCGTCGACTTGCCGGCGCCGTTGTCGCCGAGCAACGCGAGCACCTCGCCCTTGCGAAGGTGCAGGTTGACGTCGCGCAGCGCGGTGATCGGCCCGAAGCGCTTGGCGATGTGCTCGACCCGCAGCACGTCATCGGGCGCCGACGACGGCCCGACGATCTGCTCGCCGGCGAAGGCCGGCTCAGGCACGTCCCGCCCTCACCCGGACCTGGCGGACGAGTGTGTTGATCACCATCGCGATCAGGACCGCGATCCCGAGCCACAGGTACAGGTACGTCGACGGGACGCTCTTGATCGTCAGGCCGTCCTGGAGTACTCCGATGAACAGCGCTCCGATCAGGGCGCCGATCACCGTCCCTTCGCCGCCGGTCATCAGCGTGCCGCCGATGATCACCGCCGCGACGGCGTACAGCAGGAACTGATTCGAGCCCGAGGGGTCGGGGGTGATCGTGGTCGTCCGCACGCCCTCGAGGATCCCGGCGAACCCGGCGGTGATCGCGCACAGCACGAAGTTCCGGACGAGCACCAGCCTCGTGTTGATCCCCGCCTCGGCCGCGCCGAGCCGGTTCCCGCCGGCCGCGACCGTGTAGATGCCGGCTCGGGTGTACGACAGCACCGCCTGCAGGACCACCGCGATCCCGACCGCCCAGATCAGCTCCGAGTAGGTCCCCTCGCCGAAGATGGTGGCGAACGTGGTGGTGCCGATCGTCGAGGTCCCGGGCATGTTGATCTGCTCGGAGTGGGACAGGATCAGGGTCAGGCCGTCTAAGAAGAACAGCATCGCGAGCGTGACCACGAACGACGCGATCCCGACGTAGGCGACGAAGAACCCGTTGACGATGCCGACCACGCCGGTGATCCCGAGCGCCAGGATCATGCTCAGCACCAACGGCACCCCGGCGTCGTTGAGCTTCCAGAGCACGAACGGGGTGAACAGATACGCCGCCCCGATCGACAGGTCGATCTCGCCGAGCGTCATCACGAACACCTGCCCGGCCGCCATGATCGCGAGGAAGCAGAAGTACGGCAGCAGCGACTTGAAGTTGCTGTAGGTGAAGTAGTTGCTGGTCGTCGCCGCGAAGTAGATGATCGTGATCACGGTGACCACGACGATGCTGCCCTCGCGCAGCATCAGGAATCTGCGCAGCAGGTTCATCGGCACGCCGCCGGCACCCCGGCGGCGTGCCGGGCTCAGGCGGCGTACCGACAGAGCCCGACTCAGAGGCGACTGCCATGCGCGGAACCCTAGCCGTTCGAGCGGGCGGGTTTCAAACGGTCGCTAGTGGCTTGAACTCTTCTGGACGCCGGGCTGGGTGCTGGTGCCTTCGTAGCGACTCTTCGTCGAGCTGTACGGGGTCACCGTCTGCTTGTTGAGGAATTTCAGACCGGTGTCGGTCTCGGCGATTCCGCTCAGGCCCTGCGAGGCGTTGTACATGTACAGCTGCAGGATCGGCAGGAAGCCCTGCAGGTAGGGCTGCTGGTCGATCGTGAACGCGATGTAGCCCGCGTGCAGGAGCTGCTCGGTGATCGGCGTCAGGTCATAGCCGCCGCCGACCCAGCCCTTGGCCTTCAATCCCTGCTTCTGGATCGTCTGGGCAAGGCCCTGGGTGCTGCCGGCGTCGACCGCGAACATTCCCTTGGCGGTCGGGTGGCCGGTCGCCCACGAGTTGATCACGGTCAGCTCGGCCGGGACCGCGCTGCCGGTGGCGACGACGTCGTAGCTGATGTTCGGGTGGCTCTTGAGCGTGTCCCTGGCCCCGTCGATCCGGGGCTGGATATTGGCCGCCCCTGGGGTCGCGATGAACAGCGCGATGTGGCCCCCGCTCGGGAGCAGATCGACGATGTGCTGTCCCATCTGCTGGCCGGAGACGAACAGGTCCTGGCCGATGTAGGAGAGCCGCCCGGTCTGCGGTTCGTCGGCGTTGTAGGCGACGACCGGGATGCCTGCGCTGAGCGCAGACTGAACCGGCTTGTTGAACGCGGTCGGGTCGATCAGGGTGGTCGCAATCCCGTTCGCCTTGGCGGTGACCGCGCTGTTGATCGAGTTGACCATGTCGGACACGTTGCTGGTCGACGAGCCGGTCCAGGTGTAGCTGCAACCGAGCAGCTTGCAGGCGTCGGCTGCGCCATTCTGGGTCGGCGTGAAGAAGACGTTGGTCGTGACGTGGTTGACCATCACGAAGTGGTACTTCTCGCTGACCCCGAAGATCGCGGACGCGGAGCTACCCGAGGAGCCGCTGGCGCTACCGGGCTTGCTCGACCCGCCGCACGCCTCGAGCGCGGCCGCCGCGACACCGGCCGCCACGCCGGTCAGCGCCGTGCGGCGCGTGAGCTGGCCCGCCCTTTTCATCGGTGACTCGTCGATCTTGCGCTCGTCCCATTCGAGCCGCTCCACCGCATCGTCGAGACTGTCGTTCTCTGACATCGGGACCTCGCTCCCTCGTTCGACGCCTAACGGACTGCTGACCTGCAGCCTGTCTTGTACCGGGATTTCGTTCTCCACGGTACCGAGCCGAGGGAATTTCTTCAGAAAATGCGAGACTCTCCGCCGTTAGCGCGCGTCAAAACCACCTGAGTCCAGCGGAGGAAGCCGACAAATGAAGACAAGCCTTGGAATCTGGGCGTTCGGTCCGATGGTCACCCGATTCGTCCCGGTCGGCTACCAGCCGGACCACAGCTACGAGCACGAGCCGGTGGACGCGAAGGTGGCGCGCGCGATCGATGGCCTCGGCGACTTGATCGACGGCTACGAGTTCCACTACCCGGACGAACTGTCGCCCGACAACATCGACGCGGTCCGGGCCGCGCTCGGGCCCGACCACGACATCTACGCGATCGCCACGGGCCTGCACCTGCACCCCGAGTTCGCCCGCGGCGGCCTGGTCAACCCGGATCCCGCGATTCGGGAGAAGGCCAGGGAGATGACTCGCGGCGCCGCCGACTTTGCCGGCTCGCTGGGCGCCAACCTGATCATCTGGCCCGGCGGCGAGGGCTACAACTACCCGTTCCAGACGCCGTATGCGGATTCGTGGCGGTGGCTGATCGAGGGGATCGGCGAGGCCGCCGAGATCTGCGCACGCCACGACGTCAAGCTCTTCCTCGAGCACAAGAACTCAGAGCCGGCGATGAAGATCATGATGCGGAACATCGGCATGTGCCTGCACGTGATCCACAAGCTGCGTGCCCGGGGGTTCGACAACGTCCAGGTCAACATGGACTGGCAGCACCTGATCATGAACGGCGAGCACCTGCCGGAGTACGCGGCGCTGCTGCACGCCGAGGGGCTCCTCGGTCACATGCATGCCAACTCCGGCTGGGGCACCTTTGACGACGACAACATGGTCGGCGCAACTGCGTTCATGGAAACTCTCGAACTGGCCCTCGAGGTGCGCCGTGCCGGCTACGGTGAGCACGGCGAGCGGCTCGGCTTCGACCTGTATCCCTACACCGAGGACCAGGTCGGTGCCGTGCGCCGCTCGGTCCTGCATTGGCGCTTCATCGACTCGGTGGCGGCGAAGATCGACGACGCCGCGCTTCGGGAGGCGCAGCAGCACAAGGACGCAGTCCGGGCGTACGAGTTGGTGTACGCGGCGCTCGGCGCATGAGCCGCGCCGGGACCGGGGCCGTGATCGGCCTCGACGTCGGCACAACATCGGTAAAGGGGCTGGCGATTGACCCAGTCGGCAACGTGCTGGCGAGCGTCGAGGCGTCCTACCCGCTGGCGACGCCGCGCCCCGGATGGGCAGAGCAGGATCCCGAGGACTGGTGGCGCGCCACCGGCGAGGCGCTCGGGGGTCTGACCGCGGAAGCCGGGCCGGCCGTGGGCATCGGGCTGAGCGGACAGATGCACGGGCTCGTCGCGCTCGGCGCCGGCGATCAGGTCCTGCGGCCCGCGATTCTCTGGAACGACCAGCGGACCGGCGTCGAGTCGGCGGAGATCGAGACGGAGATCGGGCTCGAACGCCTGGTGGCGTTGACGGGAAACCGGGCGCTGCCCGGTTTCACCGCGCCCAAGCTCCTGTGGATGCGGCGTCACGAGCCGGATCTATACGCGCGGATCGAGCGGGTCTGCCTGCCCAAGGACTACGTCCGCCTGCGCCTTTGCGGCGAGTGGGCGACCGATGTCTCCGACGCGTCTGGAACGGTGCTGCTCGACGTCGCGGAGCGGCGGTGGAGCGAGCCGATGCTCGAACAGCTGGACATAGACCCCTCGATCCTGCCGCCGGTGCTCGAGAGTCCCGAGCCGAGCGGCGAAACCGAAGCCGGCGTGCCGGTCGTGGCGGGAGCCGGCGACCAAGCGGCCGGCGCCGTCGGCGTCGGCGTCACGACCGCCGGCCCGGCCTCCGTCGTGCTCGGTACCTCAGGAGTCGTGTTCGCCGCGCTCGACCGCTACGCCAGCGACCCCGCCGGCAGGGTCCACGCCTTCTGCCATGCGATCCCCGGCACCTGGCACGCGATGGGCGTGATGCTGTCGGCGGCCGGGGCCCTGCAGTGGCTGCACGATGTCACCGATTCTTCGCTGCCGTTCGACGAGCTGACCGCGGAGGCCGCGCGGTGGGGGCCGGGGGTCGAGGGCCTCACCTTCCTGCCGTACCTGGCGGGCGAGCGGACCCCCTATCCCGACCCCGACGCCCGCGGCGCCTTCGCGGGGCTGAGCCTGCGGCACGACCGCGGCGCGCTGGTCCGAGCCGTGCTGGAGGGCGTGGCATTCGGCCTGCGCGACGGGCTCGACCTGGTCGTCGAGCTCGGGGGCGCGATCACTTCCGGCCGCGTCTCAGGTGGCGGTGCTCGCAGCGATCTGTGGCTCCAGATCCTCGCCTCGGTCCTCGAGCTCCCGCTCGATCGCGTCAAGGTCGACGCCGGCGCTGCGTTCGGCGCCGCGCTGCTCGGGGGCGTCGGCGCCGGGGTCTGGCCCGACGTCCCGGCTGCGGTCGCGGCAACGGTGTCGAGGACCGAGCGGATCGAGCCGATCCGCGACTGGGTTGAGCGCTACCGCGAGTTGCGTCCGCGCTACCGGGCGCTCTATCCGGCGCTGCGCGACCTTCCGCAAAGCGCTTAGAGGGTCCACTTAAACCACCTCTCAGAGAACCAGCTGGGCGCCGGGTCCCGGAGCGACCTCGATCGCGTCCGATGGCACCGTCGCGCCCGCCGGCAGCAATCCGAGCACGTGCCCGCCGAAGCCTCCGCCGACGACCCGGGCACCGATCGCGCCGGCGCCTCGCAGCCTCGCGACCGCGCGCTCGACGGCGTCGGTCGAGACCTCGTAGTCGTCTCGAAGGCTCGCGTGAGAGGCGTTGAGCAGTGCTCCGAGCGCGTCGAGATCGTCGGCCTCGAGTGCGCTCACGGCGGCCAGCACCCGGGCGTTCTCGGTGAGGACGTGACGGGCGCGACGACGGATCGGCTCGCCCAGCCTGGGAAGGTCCTCGAGCCGGGCGTCGCGCAACGAGGCGATTCCGAGCGCCGCGCAGGCGTCGGCACACTCCTGACGCCGGCGGTTGTAGCCGGATGCCGCGTTGGCGTGGCGCTCCCCGGAGTCGAGCGTCACCAGTCGATACTCGCCGAGCGTGAGCGGCAGGGACCTGAGTTCGAACGAGCGGAAGTCGATCAGGACTGCGTGCTCGGCCCGGCCGAACAGCGACGCGATCTGGTCGAGCAGTCCGCTCTGGGTGCCGACCCAGCCGTTCTCGATCCGCTGGCAGATCCGCGCCAGCTCGAGACGCTCCGGCGGCTCGGCGCCGGACAGCGCGAGCAGCGCCAGGCAGAGAGACACCGCCAGCGCGGCCGAGGATGACAGGCCGCTGCCCCGGGGGACATCGCCTGTGATCTCCAGCCGCGCTCCACCGATACGGAGTCCCGCGGCCTGCAGCTCGGCGACGGCGCCGCGCACGAACGCGCGCCAGCCATCGGTGGATCTCGTCCTGCTCCCTCGCCCCGGCTGGTCGGTACCAAGCTCACCGGCGAGCTCGAAAACGTCCTCGTCGTCGAGGTCGAGCGCGCGTGCCTCGATCCGTGGCGCGGCGATGGCCGTGGCGGTGACGCGTACGCCGAGCGTGACCGCGAACGGCAGCGCGAGGCCGTCGTTGTAGTCGGTGTGCTCGCCGATCAGGTTGACCCGCCCCGGAGCGAAGGCAACCGTCGGTTGGGTCATGTTGGTCTCGACGGAACGGTCAAGTCCGGTAGCTTCGCAGGCACATGGTCGAGTGGGGCCTTCTGTCGACGGCGAAGATCAACGGCGCGCTGTTGGCCGGCATCGCCCAGGTCGACGGGGCGCGGGCCGCAGCGGTCGCGAGCCGCGACTGGAAGCGGGCGCGCGCATACGCGGCTGAGCACGGGATCGATCGCGCACACGGCTCCTACGAGGAGCTGCTCGCCGATCCGGGAGTCGATGCCGTCTACATCTCACTCCCGAACTCGATGCACCACCAATGGACGACCAGGGCGCTGGAGGCCGGCAAGCATGTCCTCTGCGAGAAGCCCTACAGCCGCCATCCGGGGGAGGTCGAGGAGGCGTTCGAGCTCGCGGCGGCGCGCGGGCTCGTGCTGATGGAGGCGTTCATGTACCGCCACAACCCGCAGACGCTCAGGGTGACCGAGCTCGTCGCCGGCGGGGCGCTCGGCCGGTTGCGCCTGATTCGTTCGTCGTTCCGGATCTCCGTGGCTCCAGATGATGTCCGGATGCAGCGCGCCCTCGATGGCGGCGGGTTGATGGACGTAGGTTGCTACTGCGTCAATTACACGCGTCTGCTCGCGGGCGAGCCCGAGCGCCTGTTCGCCGAGCAGGCGCTGGGTGGCGATGGGGTCGACGTGGTGCTCGCCGGCGAGCTGCGCTTCGCGGACGGGCTGATCGCCTGCTTCGACTGCGGCCTCGTGCTTCCCCGTCGTGACGGGCTCGAGGTCGTCGGCGACGAGGCATCGCTGTACCTCGCAGACCCGTGGCACGCGCGCGAGCCCCGGATCGAACTGCGACGTCGCGATGGGTCGGTCGAGGTGGTCGCAGAGGAACCGGTCAACTCCTACGTACGCGAGGTCGAGAACTTCGGCGCCGCGATTCGCAAAGACGCAGAGCCCCGGCTCGGACGCGATGACGCGCTCGGCCAGGCGCGGGCGATCGCGGCGCTCTACGCGTCCGCCGAGGCCGGACACGCGGTCAACCTCTGAGAGCCCGACTCTCGGCGCCCACCGTCGTCACGGCCTCGTCGACGGCGGCGAAGAACCGGTTCTCGCCGATCCGCTGCGCCAGTCCGGCCCGGCTCAGCTCCGCCCGCAGGAAGCCGCCGGCCCGCGCGATCGCGAACTCGATCCCGGCACGGCCGAGGTAGTCGAGCGCGTCCGCCAGCGCCCGGACACCGGTGTAGTCGATGTCGTTCATGCCCAAGGCGTCGAGCACCACCAGCTTCGGGCGGCCGTCGACCGCTCGCTCGACGGCGGCGCGCAGTTGGGCCTCGAAGTGGAGCGCGTTGGCGTACCACAGCGGCGTCGCGAGCAGGACCACCACGACGCCCGGAACCTGTTCCGCGCCCCGCACGCTCACCGGTGCCCAGCTGGTGGTGCCCGGGATCCGGCCGAGGACGTGCACCTGTGGCCGGGCGGTGCGCCGGGTCCGGTCCAGGATCGCCAGGCCGACCGCGACCGCGATTCCCTGCTCGACGCCGACCAAGGCGACCGTCAGCAACGTGACCAGCGCAAGCGCCAGCTCGAGCCGATCGAAGCGGGCGATCGCGGCAAGCTGCCGGACGTTGAAGAGTCGGGCGGCGACGAACACGAGCACGCCCGAGAGCGTGGCCAGCGGCACGTCGTGGAGGATCCCAGCAGCCGGGATCAGGGCGACCACCGCCGCCGCGGCGAGCAGTGAAGTGACCTGCGAGCGCCCCCCGGCGGCTTCGATCGCAGCGGTGCGCGGAGGGCTGGCGTTTACCGGGAAGGCGCCGATCATCCCCGCGATGGCGTTGCCGGCGCCGACCGCCATCAGGTCCCGGCCGACGTCGACGTCACGTCCCCCGGGTCGCACGAAAGCCCTCGTCGTCACGGCCGTTTGCGTGACGATCACGAGAGCGACGACCCCGGCCAGCGGCGCCAACTGCCCGATCGTGTGCCACGTCAGACCCCTGAGGCCCAGCTGTGGCGCGCCGTGTACGACCGGGCCGAGGACGGCAACGCCGTGATCTTCGAGCCCGGCAAGCGAGACGAGCGCGGTCGAGCCGGCAAGGGCGATCAGTGGGCCGGGGATCCTGCGATCGATGCGCTCGAGCACGACCACCGTCGCGAGCACCCCGAGCCCGATCGCGATCGTCCAGCCGTTGGCGTCTCCGAGGTGATTTGCGATATCCCGCAACCGCGCGAGGGTGCTTCCGCCGGCCGTCTGCAGGCCGAGCAGGTCGGGCAATTGGTGGACGATGATCACGACTCCGACGCCAGCCAGGAAGCCGGCGATGATCGGCGCCGACAGTAGCTCGGCGATCCACCCGAGACGCAACAGCCAGACGAGCGCCACCAGCACGCCGGTCATCACCGCGAGGATCCCGACGAGGTCGATGTACCGTGCAGAACCCGAGGCCGCCAGCGCCGCGACCCCGGCGGCGAACAGCGGCGCGATCGTCGAATCCGCTCCGACCGACACCCGTGGGCTGGTGCCGAGCAGCGCGAACAGCACGCTCCCGGCCACGAACGCGTAGAAGCCCGTGATCGGTGGCATTCCCGCCAACCGAGAGTTTGCGAGCTGCTCGGGCACGGCGATCGCCAGTAGCGTCGCGGCGGCCGCCGCGTCGCCGCCGATCCAGCTCCTGCGGTAACCGCGCAGGGTGGGTGCGAGGACGCGCTTCACCGGGTGCCGGCGGCGGGAGCAGGCGGAAACGTGAAGCGGCGGTGCGGGGGGACGTGCGGGCCGACCTCGACCACGATCTCGGCGTGCTCGGTGAGCGGCACGTTGAGCGGCGATCCGCGACGGACGCGGCCGTCTATGAAGACCCTGACGCGTCGGCCCGAGAACGAGGCGATCCGGGTGGCCGACAGTCGTTGGCCCCACGCGCCGAAGAGGTCGCGGAGCGTGAGCCGCTGCCCCGGTCGCGCATACACGGTTCCGGTCGGATCCAGGGTCACGAGCGACCCGAAGCAGCGCGCGCGGGTGATCCGGCCGGCTTCCGAGCGCCGTGGCGGCGTCGTCCCGATTCCGGCCGCGATCAGGATCACCCGGCCGGCTCCGAACAGCTCGACGTGGGCGGCGAGGCGGGGTCCCAACGTCGGTCTGCAGGAGCCGGGCACGGTGCCCGTGACCGGCGGGTTGAATCGTTCCCCGCGCCCGATCGGGCGCTCACCGGCGCGGACCGAGGCGGGGATCCCGGCGCCGTCTCGCCGCGGCTTCGCCGGCGCCGCCGGACGCGCCTGCGCGCCGCATCCGGCCATCGCAGTGACGAGCGTCGCCGTGGCGGCGACGCGAAGCCAGGGCGCCCGTCTCATGACGGCCGTGCGGGCGATGCACTGCCGGCGAACGTCCCCGTGATGAGCGCCGCGAGCGGGGCCGCGGGCCGGCGCCCGTGCCTAGACTCAGGCGTCGTGCGTGCTCTCCAGTCAGCTCGGATCGCGGTTCGGAGCGGTGACATTCCAGGCATTCTCGCGCGGGTCGCGCGGGGTGGGACAGCGGTCGCGGTGGCGCTGGCCGTGATCGCGGGTGCACTGGCGCTCGCGGCCTTCGCTCGCGCGGACGGCGACCCCGGCAGCGACGTCCTGCTCGCGCAGAACCTGTTCATCGGGTACGACTCCGGCATCGGGGTCGCTCAACAGGAGCAGCTCGGCAAGCTGCTCGACGCGACGGCCAAGGCGGGCGCGCCGGTCAGGGTCGCGATCATCGCGCGCGCCGACGACCTCGGCGCCGTGTCCGCCCTTTGGCGCAAACCTCACCAGTACGCCGCCTACCTCGGCACCGAGTTGTCGCTGACCTACCCGGGGCGCCTCCTGGTTGTGATGCCCAACGGCCTCGGCTTCTACTGGGCGGCAAAGCGCGGACAGGTGGCGAAGATCGCTCGACAGCTCTCAGGGGTCGTTCCTGTGTCCTCTTCGCCGACTGCGCTGATCGCCGCGACGGACGCGGCGGTCCAGCGCATCGGGGCTGCCACGTCATCCTCGGTCCCCACCCCGGGGGTCTCCAAAGCCCCGGTCGCGTCGCCCACCTCGCTCGGCAACCTGTCGCGTAAAAACGCGCCGGCGCCGCTGGAAATCCGCGGAGGCGGGACCAACCAAACCCTTCTGGCCTTCGCTCTGCTGGCGATCGGGGCGACCGTGGTGCTGATGGCCAGGCCGTTCATTCGCCGCCAGCCGTGGCACCCGAAAAACGCGTTGATGAGCGCGCCGCTGGCGCTGCTGGCGGTCGTGCTGGTGGCGTTGAGCCAGAGCGGGTCGACGCCGGTCGTGCAATCGGGGACGCTTCAGACCAACGCGAACCTCGACCCGGGCACCGTGCCGCGTCCGGTCCGGACCTCGCCCGGCTTCACGCTCACCGACGAGACCGGCCGGAAGGTCAGCCTCGCGGATTACCGGGGCAAGGTCGTGATCCTTTCGTTCATCGACGCCGAGTGCCAGACGATCTGTCCGCTGACGAGCACGGCGATGCTCGACGCGAAGGAGGCGCTGGGCAGCGCCGGCAAGGACGTGCAACTGCTGGCGGTCAACGCCAACTGGCGTTCGATTCAGGTCGACGACGTCCTCAACTACACGGACCTGCACGGAATGACCGGCCGCTGGCACTTCCTGACGGGCTCGCTGCCCCAGCTGAGCCGGGTCTGGAGCGAGTACGGGCTCAACGAGTATGCCCTGGCGAGGGCGCAGAAGCTCGACACGAAGGTGATCGACCACGTCGATGAGACGTTCGTGATCGATCCACAGGGGCGCTTGCGCGACGTCTACCAGACGGGCACCTCGTACGCCGCCATCCCGCAGCTCGGCCAGCTGCTGGCGGACGACGAATCGCGGCTTCTGCCCTCGCACCCGAGCGTGGCAACCCACTATGCCTACGGGCAGATCCGCGGCGTCTCGCCGGCCGAGTCCGCAAGCGTCCCCAGGCTCGGCGGAGGCCGGGTCACGCTCGGCCCCGGGAGACCGCACCTGTACCTGTTCTTCGCGACCTGGGACGCGCAGTCGACGCCGATCGCCGCCTGGCTCGAGCTGCTCAATCGCTACCAGCGGGCTGCCCGAGACTCAGGCCTGCCACCGCTCACGGCTGTCGACGAGGCCAGCGTCGAGCCGTCGCCCACGGCGCTCGCGAAGTTCATCTCCTCGCTCGGGCGCCCGCTCAGCTACCCGGTCGCGCTCGACGAGACCGGGCGGATCGCCGACGGCTACCACGTGCAGGGCGAGCCCTGGTTCGTGCTGACCTCGGCCTCCGGAGGCAGTCCCTGGTATCGGGAGGTGTACACGGAGGGATGGCCGACGCTCAAGGAGCTGGAGCGGGACGTCCGCGGGGCGCTCTCGAATGTGCCGACGAAGCCGGTCAGCAGACGGGAAGCTGAAACCGAACTGACGGGCTCTCCGGCGCCGTTGGCTGCCCTGCATGCGCAGGCGAGCAGGGTGCTGAGCGGCGGCCAAACGGCGCTCGACGCGCGGATCAAGGGCCTGCGCGGCTACCCGGTGGTCGTCAACGTCTGGGGCTCGTGGTGCCCGCCGTGCCAGGCGGAGTTCAAGCTGTTCACGCGGGCCTCGGCCCAATACGGCAGGAAGGTTGCATTCCTCGGCTCCGACACCAACGAGCCGACCTCGTCGGATGGCCAGCAGTTCCTCGACCACCACTACGTCAGCTATCCGAGCTACGAGACGACCCCGCAGTCGATGCAGTCGCTGCTGGTCGGCGGTCTCGAGAGCACGCCGACGACGATCTTCATCTCGCCCACCGGAACGGTCACCCACATTGCCGACGGCCAGTACGGGTCGCAGGGAGCGCTCGACCAGGACGTCGAGCAGTACGCGCTCGGCGGTCGCTGAGACAAGCAGCCGCAAACACGTTCACAACGTTCGTTCACAAACCGGTCACATCCGGTCCGGGCTCGGGCCGTAGCGTCGCTCCAGTTTTAGCTACTTCAACCTAGGGGAAGACCTAGATGGCCACCAAGCCGTACCACGTCCGCGCAGCGATGCGCGCACGGATCCTGAAAGGCGGCGCCCTGGCGGCGTCGGCCGCGGCAGTTCTCGCGTTCGCCCCGGCGGCCGGCGCGCATGGCCTCGCGCACCAGACACACCACCAGTTCGGCGACCACCAGTTCGGCGACCACCAGTTCGGCGACCACCAGTTCGGCGACCACCAGTTCGGCGAGCGTAACGCGCTTGTGCCCGACAGCCTCGTGATTAGCGGGACCGTTTACCCGCGCCACGGCATCAACATCACCGTCGGCCAGAACCTGCCCTTCGCGAACAACTACAGCAGCAAGCTCAACCCCGAGCCCACCACGAACCCCGGCTTCCCGCAGGCGGTTGTCGACGGGCAGTACCCCTACGTGTTCAACAACGCCTCAGCCGACGCCAGCTTCGGCGTAGGCACGCCGATTGACCTATTCGACGTGAGCCTCGGGGGTCAACCCCTCGGCGTCGTCCACGTTCCGACCAGCGGCATGACGACGAGCTTCGAGTCGAAGTCGGAGCTGGCGCTCAACCTGTCGACCAACGGCCAGGACCTGAGCTTCATGGGCTACGACACGCCGAGCGGCACGCTCGATGCCTCGAACTCCAACACTCCCGGCGTGTTCGACCCGACCAACCCCGACCTCACCGGTCTGAACAGCTCGCTGACCGCGGGCGGCGTCTACCGCGTCGCCGGCAACCTGTCGAGTGACGGTCGGTGGACGTTCACGGACACCAACGTCTACAGCGGCGACAACGGTCGCGCGGCGCTGCTGGAGAACACCGGCGGCCTCGACAGCTTCGTCACCGCCGGCAACGACAACAACGGCAACACCGGCAAGGGCGCGTACCCGACAGTTCCGACCAACCTGATCGGCGCAACCGGGGCGCAGACGTTCCAGCAGTCGTTTGCGGCTCAGGGAACCCAGACTCCCGGCGCGCCGACCCAGCTGGGGACGTTCAGCGTTGTCCAGCTCGGCGATGCGGCTGACAAGGCCGGTAAGGACACGAACTTCCGCGGACTCACGGAGTTCGACAACGTCGTGTACTACACGAAGGGCTCCGGCTCCAACGGCGTCAACACCGTCTACTTCGTCGACACGACTGGCAGCGCCTGCCCAAATGGCGTCGGCCTGCCGGCATTGGGTGCCGCGGCGCCGTCTCCTGGCACGACCTACCAGATGTGCGTCCTCAAGGGCTTCAACACCCAGCTGGCCTCGACCGACAACATCGACTTCCCGTTCGGTCTGTGGTTCGCCAACAAGGACACCCTGTACGTCGCTGACGAGGGCAGCGGCAGCTTCGCCACGTCGTCCGACCCGGCGACCAACCCGTACGCGGACGCGCAGGCTGAGGTCGGCAACACCTACTCTGGCCTGCAGAAGTGGACGTTCAACGGCACCGAGTGGGTCAAGGACTACACGATCCAGAATGGCCTGAACCTTGGCCAGCCGTACACGGTCCCGGCCTACCCAACCGGGGACAACACAGAGGCGGGCGGCACCAACGAGCCCTGGGCTCCGGCCACCGACGGGCTGCGCAACATCAGCGGCCGTGTGAACGCCAACGGCACGGTCACGATCTATGCGACGACCTCGACGGTCAGCGGCAGCGGCGATCAGGGCGGTGACCCGAATCAGGTCGTCGCGGTCACCGACGAGCTGGGCGTGCATACGCTCTCGCCGTTCGAGCAATTCCACACGGTCGCTCCGGCCCGCTTCGGCGTCCGCTACGGCGGCGTTGCGGTGCTCCCGCGGCACTTCGGCCGGGGGTTCTAACCCCTCGATCTAACCAGCGGCGGGATCGCCAAGCGGCCCTGGGGGCCCGGGTCTCAGACCCGGGCCCCCCTCCAGCCCGCCGCCCTTGGAGTTACGCTGACCGCATGCCGATGCCCAGGCGGGCAAGCGTGGAGGACTTCTTCGAGCAACTGAGCGGTGTTCAGCGGCCGCACATGGAGGCGCTCAGGCAGCTCAGCCGTCACGCCGACCCGGACGCGCGCGAGGAACTGAAGTGGAATCTGCCCGTATATGTCCGCGGTCAGAACACGACCCTGTGGATGCTTCAGAGCTTCAAGAACCACTGCTCGCTGCGATTTCCGCCGCCGTTCTTCGCGACCCAGAGGGCCGCGGTACGGGAGGCCGGATACGAGGCCGGTGAGGGCTTCATCAAGCTCCCCTACAGCCGCCCCTTGCCGACCGAGCTTCTGAAGCAATTGATGGAAGCGAGGGTCGAGGAGTACGCGGCGACCGGCGCCGGCTGGAACGACCGCTGACCTAATCTAAGAGCCGGATGATCGCCGAGACCCCGACGATCACGATCACGACCTTGAGCACCTGGGGCGACAGCCGCCTCCCATAGCGAGCGCCAAGGGCTCCGCCGAGGATCGACCCCGCGGCGATCAGCCCGGCGACTCCCCAGTTCACGTCGGCCGCAAAGACGAACACGATCCCCGCCACCAGGTTGACCAGGCCGGCGATCACCACCTTCAGCGCGTTCAGCCGTTGGATGTCGTCGTCGATCGTCAGGCCGAACAGCGCCATCAGCATGATCCCCTGCGCGGCGCCGAAGTAGCCGCCATAGATCCCGCTGAAGAACGAGCCGATCACGGCCATCGGCGGAGTTCCGCGATGCGCCGCTCGGCGGTGCTCGCCGATCAGCCGCTGCAGCTGACGCTGGGTGAGGATCAGCACCAGCGCGACGGCGATGAACACCGGGACGATCGTCTTGAAGGCCGTCGCCGGCAACTCCAAAAGCAGCACGGCTCCGGTAACCCCCCCGAGGGTGGACCCGATCGCGAGCATCATGGCGCGGCGACCCTGTCCCTGAAGCTCCCGGCGGTAGCCGATCGCCCCCGACACCGATCCCGGGACCAGCCCGATCGTGTTCGAGACGTTGGCCGTCACCGGCGCGTAGCCGAACGCCAGCAGCGTCGGGAACGTGATCAGGGTGCCACTGCCGACGATCGTGTTGATCGTGCCCGCGGCGATTCCGGCGGCGAAGATCGCCACTGCGTGCAACGGGCTCAAGACGCCGACCATTAAATCGTGGCGGCCCGCTCGGCGCGCACGCCACGTTGTCTGGGGGCCGCTATCCGGTCGGCGAGCCTCCACTCAACCAGACCCGGCCGGCGCCCTTCACCTCGATCCACACGGTGTCGTCGGGTGAGAGGTCCAGCTCGCCGGGCACGCGAGCAACGAGCGTGCGGGCGCCGTCGTTCGCGAGCCGGACTCGGGCGAGCGCATCGTGGCCGTGGTACTGGACTTCGAGCACGATTGCGCTGGGGACATGCTCGATCGCGCCGCGGTGTAGCACATTGCGCAGCGGGCGGCCTCCTCCGATCGGGGTATGGCTCAAGGGCTCGCGCGCGTTAGGGCGCCCTAATACGGCGTTAGGGTACCCAAATTCGAGGCCTGGAGGGCTCGCCGACAATCCCCTGGCGGCCCAAGCTTGGCGGCCACGTGGCCGCCAAAGTCACCCCTGGACTCAGCCGTGACCGTTCGGCCCAGCCGGGCGCAGCACGACGATCTCGCCTGGTGCGTTGTCGAGCAGCCAGCGGACGTCCTCGGCGTTGAACCCCGGGGTGGTGCCCGCCGATGCGGCGACCACGATCCGGTCGAAGCGCTCGTGCTCGAGCGTCTGGCGGAGCGCGTGGCGGTAGGTCCGACCCCGCTCGATCCGCGAGTCGACCGCCACGCCGAACCCGGCTGCCCGTTGCTCGATCGTCTCCTGCAACGGGATCGCGATCTGGGATTGACGGGGCAGCGGCGTGTCGAGCGGGAGCCGCAGCGGAACCCGCGCGAGAAACACCGGCACCAGTGTTGCTCCCTCGGCGCTCGCGTAGCGAAGCGCCGAGTCGAGCGCGCTCTGGGCCAGGCTGTGGGAGCCGAACGGAAAGAGGATCCTCATCGCTCGCTCTCGGGATGGGACTCGAGGGAGAGCTTGCGCTGCAGTCGCTCGGCGATCGACTCCATCATCACCCCAGGCGGCTCCGCGCCGGTCCGCTCGGGTAGTTGCGGCAGCTCTTTCGGCTGCTCCAGTTCGCCTTTGACGGCCATCCGCTCCGGCGCCAGCGTACGGTCGGCGACGATCCGAAGGTCGATCCCGGGCAGCACCCGCAGCAGCCGGTGAGTCAGCGACGGTCGGAGCATCCTGGAGATGGCACCCCGCTCGCGCGGGGTGCCCATCAGCACGTAGGTGATCCCGCGTTCGCGCACGACGCGCTGGGTTACGGCCGCGATGTCGTCGCCGCTCTCGAGCAGGAGATGGGCCCCGAGGACGCTCGCCAGCCGGCGCAGCGCCTCGATCTGGTCCTGCTGCTCCTCGTCGGGGACGCGGCCCTGGACCCAGAGGATGTCCAGTTCGGCGCCGAGCCGCTGGGCCGAGCGCCAGGCGCGGCGGACGATCCGCTGGGCCCGCGGCTGTGGCGTCACCAGCGCCAGGAGCCTCTCGCCGATCTGCTGGGGGGCGGTCGCCCCGACCAGCCGGTCGCCGCGTGGCCGCGACTCGACTCCGCCGGACGGGATCCGTTTGGCCTCGACCTCCTCGGCGACCTGACGCAGCGACACCTCGCGCAGGGCGCTGAGGTTCTCGATCTTGAAGAAATTGTCTAGCGCCGACTGGATCGCCTCGGGTTTGTAGACCTTGCCGGCCTGCAGGCGCTCGATCAGCGACTGCGGCGTGATGTCGACCAGCACGACCTCGTCGGCGGCGGCGAGGAGCCCATCCGGGATCGTCTCGCGGACCCGCACTCCGGTCATCTCGCAGACGAGGTCGTTGAGGCTCTCGAGGTGCTGGACGTTGACGGTCGAGTAGACATCGATTCCGGCGGCGAGGACGTCTTCGACGTCCTCGTAGCGCTTGCCGTGCTCGCCGCCCGGCGCATTGGTGTGTGCGAGCTCGTCGATCAACGCCAGCTCCGGCGCCCGCTCCAGGACGCCGGGCAGGTTCATCTCCTCGATCCGGTTGCCGCGATAGGTGAACCCGCGACGCGGCACCCGCTCGAGTCCCGCGGACTGCGCGATCGTCTCCGGCCGCTCGTGGGCCTCGAGGTAGCCGATCACGACGTCTCGTCCCGCTTCGGCCTCGGCCTGGCCCTCCTGGAGCATGCGGTAGGTCTTGCCGACCCCTGCGGCCATTCCGAGGAAGATCTTGTGGTGGCCACGAGCCATCGCGGACAGGCGCTCATGCGCCCAGCAAATTGTGAATGATCAGGTCGATCAGCTTGATCCCGACAAAGGGGGCGATCAGACCGCCGAGGCCGTAGATCCAGAGGTTGCGCCGCAACAGCGCGCTGGCGCCGACCGGCCGGTAGCTGACTCCCTTCAGGGCAATCGGAATCAGGGCTGGAATGACCAGCGCGTTGAAGATGATCGCGGAGATGATCGCCGACCTCGGGGTGCCGAGATCCATGATGTTGAGAACGTGCAGCGGGCCCTTGCCGTTCTTGGTGTACGCCCACGTGCTGATGAAGATCGCGGGCAGAATCGCGAAGTACTTGGCGACGTCGTTGGCGATCGAGAAGGTCGTCAGCGCCCCGCGGGTGATCAGCAGTTGCTTCCCGACCTCGACGATCTCGATGAGCTTCGTCGGGTTGGAGTCGAGGTCGACCATGTTTCCGGCCTCCCGGGCGGCCTGCGTCCCGGTGTTCATCGCCACCCCGACGTCAGCCTGAGCGAGTGCGGGGGCGTCGTTGGTGCCGTCGCCGGTCATCGCGACCATCCGGCCGGTCGCCTGCTGCTCCCTGATCAGCGCCAGCTTCGCCTCCGGCGTCGCCTCGGCGAGGAAGTCGTCGACGCCCGCCTCTTCGGCGATCTTGGCCGCCGTCAGCCGGTTGTCGCCCGTGATCATGATCGTCCGGATGCCCATCGCTCGCAGGTGGTCGAAGCGCTGGCGCATCCCCTCCTTGACGGTGTCCTTGAGGTAGATGACGCCCATCACCTGGGCATCGCGGGCTACCGCAAGCGGGGTACCGCCCTCGCGCGCGATCCGCTCGATCTCGGGCTGCAGCTCGGCGGGCGGGCGCCCGCCGGCCTCGGTCACGAACTGGATCACCGCATCGCCGGCGCCCTTGCGCAACCGACTGCCGTCCATATCGACGCCGCTCATCCGGGTCTCGGCGCTGAACGGGACGAACTCGGCGTGCAGGTCGGCCATGTCGTGCTCGCGGATCCCGTACTGCTTGGCGAGCACGACGATCGAACGGCCCTCGGGGGTCTCGTCGGCGAGGGATGCAAGCTGCGACACCTCGGCGAGCTCGGCCTCGCTGACGCCCGGCATCGGAATGAATTCCGATGCGAGCCGGTTGCCGATCGTGATCGTCCCGGTCTTGTCGAGCAGCAACACGTCGACGTCGCCTGAGGCCTCGACTGCGCGTCCGGACAGCGCCAGGACGTTGCGCCTCACGAGCCGGTCCATGCCGGCGATCCCGATCGCCGATAGCAGCGCGCCGATCGTCGTCGGGATCAGCGCGACCAACAGGCTGATCAGGGTCGTGTCCGAGATCGAGGTGCCGGCGAACAGCCCGAACGGACGCAGCGTCGCGACCACGATCATGAAGATCAGCGTCAGCCCGGCGAGCAGGATGTTGAGGGCGATCTCGTTCGGAGTCTTGCGCCGCGCCGCCCCTTCGACCAGCGAGATCATCCGGTCGAGGAACGATTGCCCCGGCTCCTGCGTGATCTCGACGACGATCCGGTCAGAGAGGACTCTGGTGCCGCCGGTGACGGCGCTGCGGTCGCCGCCCGACTCGCGGATGACGGGCGCCGACTCGCCCGTGATCGCCGACTCGTCGACCGAGGCGATCCCCTCGATCACCGTGCCGTCGCCCGGGATCAACTCGCCGGCGACGACGACCACCTTGTCGCCCCGGGACAGGTCGTTGGCCTTGACGACGCTGCCGTCGATCAACGTCGCGACGGTCTCCTCGCGCATCGACCGCAGCGTGTCGGCCTGTGCGCGTCCTCGGCCCTCGGCGAACGCCTCGGCGATGTTCGCGAATACGACCGTCAGCCACAGCCAGATGGAGATCACGAACGTGTACCAGCCGGGATCGTTTCCGCCGAGGGCGCTGGCGCCGAAGACCTGCGCGAGCCAGGTGCAGGTGGTGATCACGGCGCCGAGCTCGACGACGAACATCACGGGGTTGCGGATCTGGACCCGCGGATCCAGTTTGACCAGGCTGTCGATCACGGCTCGCGTGACGATGTCGCGCCGCAGCAGCGAGACTGCCTGACGCCGATGCGGCGCGGTTGGGGCGGGGGACGGGGCGGAGGGTGCGGTGGTGCTCATGCGTGTTTGGTCGGGAGGGCTCAGCGGTTCCGGTTCAGGGCGAGGTTCAGCTCGAGCACGTTGACGCCGGGCTCCCCTGAGAAGCCAAGGCCGCGGCCGGCCGTGTACTTCGAGATCAGCCGTCGCACGGTGGGCAGGGGCAGGTGGCGCACGGCGGCGATCCGGTATGACTGGATCTCGGCGTTGCGAATCGAGATGTGCGGATCGACGCCCGATGCCGAGGTGTCGGCGGCATCGACCGGGACCTTTGCCGCCGTCAGCCCGCCCGGGTAGTACCTGCCGTTGAGCTTGATGTAGGTGGCGATGTTCGACTGGATCGCCGCTTTGGTGATCGTGCTGTTCGGCCCGTAGTTGGCGAACGACGTCGCGGCGGCGTTGTTTGGCGGCACCGTCCCGGACGGACGCGACTGGAAGTACCGCGGGTCGGGAGTCGTGACGGGGACGCCGTCCTGGGTCTCGGGCTTGCCGTTCTTGAAGACCTGCAGGCCGAAGTTCTGGCCGATGATCTTCGAGCCGACGAGCTTGCCGTGGACAAAGACCTGCTGGCCGTTGGCGTTGCCGGGGAACGCGACCTGGCTGATACCGGTGACGACCAGCGGATACAGGATCCCCAGCAGCAGGGTCAGCGCGAGCATCGCCCGCGCGGCGACCAGGATGTCCTTTCGAAGCGTTTTCATGAGTACAGATGACCGGTCAGGCCCTGGACGATCGGTCCGAGCAGCAGGGCCGGGAAGAAGGTCAGCGCGCCAACCAGCACGATCACGCCGATCAGGAGGACCACGAAGGTCGGGTTGTCGGTGCGCATGGTGCCCAGGCCGGGCGGGCTCACCCGTTTACCGGCGAGCGCTCCGGCGACGGCCAGCGCGAACAGGATCGGGGCGTACCGTGCGAACAGCATCGTGAAGCCTCCGAGCAGGTCGGCGAAGGTGACCCCATGCGAGCCGGCCAGATTGCCAACGGTCCCGTCGTAGCCGGTATATCCGGCGAACGCGGACCCGTTGTTGTTGGCCTGGCTCAGGTAGGCGTAGAACGTCTCCGAGAAGCCCTGCGGCCCGCTACCGGTCACCGCGGTGTCGATCGACGCTCGGCCGGCGGACGACGCGGTTGCCAGCGCCGTCGAGAACAAGGCCGAGAGCGGGGTTATCAGGATCCCTAGTGAGACGAGCTTGATCTCGCGGGCTTCGATCTTCTTGCCGAGGTACTCGGGCGTGCGGCCAACCATCAGGCCGCCGATGAAGACTGCGAGCAGCACATACAGGAGGATCGAGTAGAGCCCGGTACCGACGCCGCCGAAGATCACCTCGCTGGCGCTCAGGTTGGCCATCGGCACGGCGCCGCCGATCCCCGTGAAGGACTCGATCGCGCTGTTGACCGCGCCGCACGAGGTGACCGTCGTGACGACGTCGAACAGCGCCGAACCGGCGATCCCGAAGCGCTGCTCCTTCCCCTCCATGTTGCCGCCACCCGTCCCCGAGGCGACGGCGGTGTGCAGGCCGGCCGCGTGCTGGGCGGGGGAGCCGTGCGCCTCGGCGATGTAGGCGACGATCACCGCGCCGAGGAACATCAGCATCATGGTCGCGTAGATCGCGTGGCCCTGCCTGCGGTTACCGACCATCTTCCCGTAGGTGAAGACCAGCGCCGCGGGGATGCAGAGTACTGTCAGCATCTCGACGAAGTTCGTGAACGCCGTCGGGTTCTCGAACGGGTGGGCGGAGTTGGTGTTGAAGAACCCGCCGCCGTTGGTACCGAGCAGCTTGATCGCCTCCTGCGAGGCGACAGGTCCCATCGCGATCTGCTGGCCGAGGTGTGTGAGGCCGGAGAACGACAGGTAGTGCGAGAAGTTCGCGATCGAGCCCTGGAAGACCAGCACCATCGCGACCACGAACGAGATCGGCAGCAGCACATAGAGAATCGTGCGGACCAGGTCGTGCCAGAAGTTGCCGAGGGACTTGCCGCTGCGCGAGACGATGCCGCGGATCAGGGCGACGGCGATGACGATTCCGACCCCGGCGGAGAGGAAGTTCTGGACGGCGAGCCCAGCCATCTGGCTGAAGTAGCTCATCGTTATCTCGCCGCTGTAGAACTGCCAGTTCGTGTTCGTCAGGAACGACGAGGTCGTGTTGAACGTGACGTTCCACGGCGCCGAGTGGAAGCCCATCGGGTTCAGCCCGGTGAAGCTCCACAGGTTCTGGGTGCGAAGGATGAAGTAGAGGAGCAGCCAACCGACGAGCGAGAAGATGATCACGCTCTTGGCGTATGCCTTCCAATCCTGACCGTCGGTCGGGTTTACGCCGAAGAGCTTGTAGAGCCCGCGCTCGGGGTACCGCATGATCGGATCCATGAACGTGCGCTCACCGGTGTAGACGGCGGCCATGTAACCGCCGAGCGGGAACGCGATGGCCGTCAGCACCACGACGAACAGAACGATCGTGAGCCAGCCGTAGACCGACATTTAGAAGCGCTCCCCGCGCAGCAGTGCATACAGCAGGTAGGCGCAGACGAGCACCGAGATGACCAGTCCCAACACGTCCGCGAAGCTCATATCCGGTCGATCCCCCAGATCAGCCCGAGGAGGACCGCGAACATTGCAATCGCGAGAACCACTGCGACGATGTCCATGGCGGACATCCTGCTGCGGCGCCCGTGAAGGTGGCATACAGAACCCCTCCGCGACCATAAAGATCCTGTGAAGTTGGCGAGGGCAGGTCTTCTCACGTGACGACCTAAGCTTCGCGACAGATGCGAGACAAACGCCCGACGCGCGCCACTGCGACGATCACCTTCTCGGTCCTCATGATCGTCATCGGGATCGCGTTGATCGTCCGGACGCTGGCCGCCGGTGGCGGGGCTCTCGCCACCGGTCTGATCCTCGGCGTCCTGTTCGTCGCGGCGGGCCTCGGCCGGATCTACCTCCGGCGAATGCCGCGGTGAGCCCCGCCGGGCCGATGGCCAGCGAGCCCCGCAGCACGATCGGCATCCAGGCGCTGTTCGGCGTCGTCTACGCGACCTCGATCAGCTCGGTCTACTTCGCCCTGGGCGTCGTCGCCCACCACGCCAACGGCCTGACGCCGGCGGTTTTCGTCGTGGCCGGCGTGTTCTTCCTCCTGACCGCGATGACCTACGCCGAGGGGGCGTCGATTCACCCCGAGAGCGGCGGCTCGGCGGTGTTCGCGAGGTACGCGTTCAACGAGCTCGTGAGCTTCCTCTCAGGCTGGGCGATCGTGCTGGACTACACGATCCTCGTGGCGGTCGCCGCGCTGACGGCGCCCGTCTATCTCGGGGTGTTCTGGCCGGCGCTCGACCACGGCGTCGGCCAGGTGCTGGCCGCGGTGCTCGTGATCGGCCTGATCGCGGCAGACACCGTGCGCGGCACCAGCGGGCGGCGCCTGCGCCGCCGCGCGCTCGTGACCGTGCTCGACCTCTCGCTTCAGGTCGCCGTGATCGTGCTCGGCGCGGTGCTCGTCTTCGATCCCTCGCACCTGACCCAGACGGTCCATCTCGGCACTGCGCCGAGCGCCGCGGACCTGGGGTATGCCCTGCCGATCGGGGTGATCGCGTTCGCCGGAATCGAGTCCGCCGCGAACCTCGCCGGCGAAACCGCGGCCACGCCGAGCCAGCTCAAGCGACTGGTCGGGGTCGGCGGTGCATTGATTGTCACCGTATACGTCGGGATCGCCGTCGTCGGAATCGGAACGGTGCCGGTGCACGACGGGGTCACGGCGCTCGGCCAGCAGCACGTGAACGCGCCGATGCTCGGGATCGTCGAGTCCTACCGCCCCGTGTGGGTCGCAGACGTTCTCAAGTACGTGGTCGGGGTCCTGGGCGCCGTCGGGCTGACGTCGGCCGCGGGGGCGGCGATGCTGGGCGTCTCGCGCGTCGGCTTCTCGCTTGCGACCAACCGGCAGATCCCGAGTGCAATCGGGCGTCTCAGCGGTCGTTGGGGAACGCCGTGGTTGGTGATCGCTGGCGCCGCGGTCGCCGCCGCCGGGCTCGTGATCCCGACCAACCTGGAACTGCTGGTGGGCATCTACGCGTTCGGCGCGCTGATCGCGTTCGCGGTCGCGCACCTGTCGGTGATCGTGATGCGGTTCCGCGATCCCGACCACGAGCGGAACTTCGAGATGCCGTTCTCGGTGCCGCTGGGCGGGGCCAGACTGCCGCTGCCCGCGGTTGCCGGCGTGACGCTCGCCGTCGGGGGATGGATTGCCCTCGTCGTCTTTCACCACGGCGCTCGATACGTCGGGCTTGGCTGGATGCTGGCCGGCGTCGCGCTGTACGTGACCTACCGCCGCAAACAGGGCATGCCGCTGCTCAGCCGGGTGACGATCCCGGAACGGTCGCTACGACACGAGGCCATGGAGGCCGAGTTCGGCTCGATCCTCGTGCCGCTGTTCGGGACCCCCCTGGACGACGACATCATTCAGACGGCGGGCCGGCTCGCCGGCGACACCCGCGACGAGCTCGTCGAGAAGGGCGCCACGATCGAGGCGATCTGGGTGTTCGAGATCCCCATGTCGCTACCGCTGGACGCTCCGCTGCCGAGCGCCCAGGTGAAGCTCGCCCGAGCCGCGCTGCAGCGGGCCAAGGAGGTCGGCGAGGAATACGAAGGGGTCGACGTCGCGACCGCCACCGTCCGGGCCAGGCGTGCCGGCCAGGCGATCATCAACGAGGCCAAGCGGCGGGGGGTCGAAGCGATCATCCTCGCCGCCGAAGCTCCGTCCGGGATCCGTGGTGGAGGACGACTCGGCGGGCTCGGCCCGCTCGAGAACTACGTCGGCGCGGTCACCAAGTACGTCGTCTCCAAGGCGCCCGTCCGCGTGATCCTGACGGCCCCGCCCGCCGACTGGCAGGCAAGGCGCGATCGGCGGGCGACCGGCGTTCCCGTCGACGACGGCCAGCCCAGCGAGCCTTCTCGCACCGGTGTCGACGGCTGACCCGGTGAGAGACTGTCGCGCACGGAACCTCGTCAGCTCGATTTGTCCGCGGCCGTCCGGAGTCTGTACTAACGCAATGTCGGCGCGGACGTCCTCCAGCCCCACGATCTCGTCCACCCACCGGCCCTCCAACGGCACCTCGGCTCCCAGCCGTTCGAGTCCGAGCTCGACGAAGAACTCGATCGCGCCCGCGAGATCCTCAACCACGCTGCCGACATCCACCATCCGTTGGACCGCCACGTGCTTCATGCTAAGGATGTACCGCCGATGGTCACTGTCCTCGCCATCTACCGCGCCGTACCAGGCGCCGCGCAGACGGTCGCCGGCGTGCTTGCCCAGCACGCTGTGGTCAGCGAGCAGGAACCCGGCTGTCGCCAATTTCTGGCCCACCAGGCGCTGGACGACCCTGCTCGGTTCTTCCTCTACGAGACCTACGACTCCGAGGAGGCCTTCGAAGAGCACCGCCGATCAAAGCATTTCAAGGAGAACATCGAGACCACGCTGGCGCCATTACTGATCGAGCGGGAGTGGCACATCTGCGGCGCGGCGCTCGGGGCCGCGCCCTGAGCGCCCACACAGCTACGGGGCGAACCGGTAGCCGACGCCCGACTCGGTGCGGATCACCCGGTGCCCGTCCGTAGGCTCGATCTTCCGCCGCAGGTTGGCGATGTGTGCCCGCAGCACCTGCGTGTCGTCGCCGTAGCCGCTTCCCCAGACCGACACCAGCAGTTCGCGGTGGGTCATCAGCCGGCCGCGGTTGCGGGCCAACTGCCGCAGCAGCTCAAACTCGGTCGGGGTCAGATGCACCTCCTCGCCGTCGCGGGTCACGGTTCGGCGCGCCAGGTCGATGCTGAGCCCGTCGCTGGCGATCACGGACTCCTCCTGCTCGCCGGCGCTGCGTCGCAGGTTCGCCTCGAGCCTCGCGACCAGCTCGCGCGGACCGAATGGCTTGGTGACGTAGTCGTCGGCTCCGGCCGCGAGTGCCTTGACCTTCGCGTCCTCCTCGCCGACGGCGGAGAGGACGATCACGGGCATCTCACTCCACTCGCGCAAGCGGCGGCATAGCTCGATCCCGTCGCCGTCGGGCAGCAGCAAATCGACGATCGCGGCGTCGGGGCGCCGCACGGCGGCGACGTCGAGCGCCTCCTCGGCGGTGCTCGCGGGCAGTGGCTCGAAGCCCGCGTCGCGCAGGATCACTCGCAGCGCCCGCAGGATCTGCTGCTCGTCGTCGCAGATCAGCACCCGTGGGCGGTCGGCGGCGGCGCTCACCGGATCACCGCCGGCGCCTGCCCGGTGCCCCCGCCCCGAAAGGCGGGGGCACCGCCACCAGGTCGCTCGAGCGGCAACGAGACCACGAAGCTGGTCCCCTGGCCCGGAAGCGAGTTCGCGGTCAAGGTGCCGCCCGCCGCTTCGACAAAGCCGCGAGCGATCGCCAGGCCGAGGCCGGAACCCGAATCGTGGGCGGCGCCGGCGCCGCGGTAGAACGGCTCGAAGATCCGCTCGCGGTCGGCCAATGGGAATCCGGGGCCCTGATCGACGACGCTGATGACCACGCGGTCACCGATGTGGGCGGCGGTCACCATGACCGGCGCACCGGCGCCGTGGCGGCTGGCGTTCTCGAGCAGGTTGGCGAATACCCGCTCGAGCTGGTCCGCGTCGGCGCGCACGTCGGGAAGATCGGGCGGAATCACGATTCGGAAGCCCCCAAGCGGCGTCTCGAGCGTCTCGCGAGCGGCGAGCACGACGTCCTCGATCGACACCCAGGCCGGGTTCGGCCGCGAGCCGCCTGCCTGCAATCGCGAGAGGTCGAGCAGCTTCTCGACCATCGCGGCCAGGCGCTCCCCCTCGGCGATCACTGCCGCGGCGAGCTCGGATCGCTCCTGGTCGGTGAGCGAAGCCGATGAGAGGGCATGGCCGGCGGCGACGATCGCCGTCAGCGGGGTCCGCAGATCGTGTGAAACGGCTCTCAGCAACGCCGTCTTGACCTCGTCGGAGTGGCGAAGCGCCGCTGTGTCGACCGCCTCGGCCTGGACCTGATCGCGCCGCAGCGCGATCGCCACGAGCGCCGACAGCGTCGGCACGACCGGGTCGCGGAGACGCTGCTCGACCTCGGGCGACATCGACTGCGGGACGAGGAGGGTCGCGATCTGATTGCCGCCGCCGTCGGACAGCGGGATCGCCCGGCGGCGCTCGTCGCCGTCACGCGCCCCGAGCTCGATCGTGGCGGATGCCACCCCCAGCGCCACCGCCAGGCGGTGGCTCGCCCCCGCCAGCGCCAACCTGGTGTCGGCGCCAGCCAGCAGCTCCCTGGCGAGCCGGGCCGCAAGGTCGGCCTCGGCGCGCCGGCGATCCGCCTCCCGTGAGCGCGAGCGCGCCAGCTCCGCGATCCAGCTGGTCACGATCGCGACGGTGATGAACGCAGCCAGTGCCACCCAATTGCGCGAATCGGAAATCGTGAACTGGCGCACCGGCGCGATGTGGAAGAAGTTGAAGGCGGCGGCGCTGGCCAGCGCGGTCACAAGCCCCGGCCACACGCCCCAGAGGCTCGAGACCAGCAGCACCGCCGGCAAATAGACGACGCTCAACGACACCACCGGAGCGACCGATTTCAATGGGTAGATCGCGGCGGTCGCGAGCGCGATGGCCAGCGCCGATACCGCAAGCCCCAGCAGCAGCGGAGGGCGCCGTTCGGAAAGCGGTGGCAGGACTTTGCCCAATTCTTGAAGGAGTCTCGCATGCGGACGCGAACCGTTCTGACGTGCTGCTTCGCAACCGCATCCCCCAGATAGAAGAAGTATCGGCTCCGGCCTCCGAGGGCCAGGAGCATGTCCCGTCGACTGCGGTCGCCGTGATCAGCTGGCTGAACGCCAACCGAATCGACTACGTGCTCGTCGGCCAGGTCGCCAGAGCGATCCGCGGCGAATCATCGGCCCGAGGGCCGGTCGCACTCGTTCCGGCTCCGTACGGACGCAACCTCGAAAGGCTCTCGCGGGCGCTGATGTCGGCGCGGGCCCGGCTGCGGACCGAGGGCGGTCCCGGACTCTTCACCACCGCCGCCGACACCGTGCCCGTCAAGCTCGATGCCGAAAAGCTGCTGCGCCCCGAGCGGTGGACGCTGCGCTGCGGCGAGCACGACGTGGATGTCGAGGGCCGTCCGGCCGGCTCGCCGCGCTATCAGGAGCTCCTGTACGAAGCGAGCAGGTTCGAGCTCGCGCCCGAGGTAAGCGTCGAGGTTGCCGCTCCCGAGGACATCGAGCACTACAGCTACGTGCAGCGGACCGGCGTCGCGCCGGAGATCACCGTCAGCCGCGTGGTGCGGGACCCCGAAGCGCCCGTCTGAGCAGCCCGCACCGCGCCGGCAGGCGATGGAGCTGATCAGGTTCACGCACTAACCTGCGGCGGATGACGGCTCGAGACCTTGGCCCCCGGGCTCTGTGCGGAGCGGCATTCCTGAGCGCGCTGCTGGCGCTGGTTTGGTACGTCTCCTTTCACAGCGCCGATGCGACCAGGCTCAATCTGGCGATCGTCTCGCATGTCCGATCCCTCTCGGTCCACGCCCACCTAGCCGCGCTCGCGCAGTTCGTGACGAGGCTGATCGAGCCGTCGCCGTACGTGTTCCTGGCCGTCGTTCCGGTGATTCTGAGCCTGTGCCGCAGGCTTCCGATCGTCGCGCTGGCGATCGGCGGCATCATCGCGGGCGCGACGGTCACAACCGAGCTGCTGAAGCCGCTGCTGGCGACGCAGCTGCAGGGCGGCGGCCCCGTCGACCCGGGGTCGTTCCCGAGCGGACACGTGACCGCCGCGACAGCGCTGGCGCTCTGCACGGTGCTGGCCTCGCCCCCGCCGCTGCGGCGCCCCGTCGCACTTGTAGGGGCGGCGTTCGTGGCCGTGGTCGCGGGCTCGGTGGTGATGCTCGGCTGGCACTATCCGAGCGACGCCGTGGGCGGCGTGCTGGTCGCTTCGACTTGGTGGCTGCTCGGGATCGCCGCGATCGCGTTTGCCGAGCTGCGCCACCCGCGGCTCGCCCGTCGCCGCGTCCGTGTCGGCGAGGGAGCGCTCGGCTGACCGACCCCTCCTCTGGGGGCGCCGCCAAAGTCACCGGACACCCCCTGGGGGCCCAACTTTGGCGGCCACGTGGCCGCCAAAGTCACCCCTGCTAGCGGAAGCGGCCCGGATCCCAGAGCGGCTCGGCGCCACGCGCGACGCCGCGGCTGAGGATGAACAGCAGGTCCGAGAGCCGGTTCAGGTAGCGAACCACCTCGGCATTGATCTCCGCGCCGCAGGCGACGGCACGACGCTCGGCGCGGCGGCAGACCGTGCGGGCGACGTGCAGTTGGGCCGCGGCCGGGGTTCCGCCGGGCAGGACGAACGATCTCAGCGGCTCGAGCTTGGCGTTTACCTCGTCGCAGCGCTGTTCGAGCCATTCGGTCTGGGTCGGCACTACTCGGAGGGGCTCGCGGCTGGCCTTCGCGGGGGCGGCATTCTGTTCCGGCACCGCGATGTCGGCGCCGACGTCGAACAGATCGTTCTGGATCCGCGCCAGCCACTCGCGGTAGTCGTCGGGCAGGTCGCTCAGGGTTAGCGCGACTCCGATCTGGGCGCCCAGCTCGTCGACCGTGCCGTATGCCTCGATCCGGGCATTGGTCTTGGGCACGCGGCTCATGTCGCCCAGGTGGGTCTCGCCGCCATCGCCGAGCTTGGTGTAGATGCGGGTGAGGTTGACGGTCATCCCCGCTCAGCAGTCTATTCCGCGGGCTGATGGATACGGTGGGGCCTGATGAAGCGGACGACCTTGGACAGGAATGAACCGCAGACCCCCGGTCCTCCTCGTAGCGGCGGCGCTCGTGCTCACCGGGTGCGGCCTCGCCGGTGGGGCGGCCTCCAGCGGCGTCAGCGTCAACGTCACCAGGGATTTCGGCAGCGCCACGATCGCGTCCAAGGTGCAGCGGCACCTTCCCGGAGGCGAGACCGTGATGGGGCTGCTTCGGCGCTCGGTCAGCGTCTCGACCGGCCACGGCGAGTCGGTCGAGTCGATCGACGGCCACGCCGCCGGAGGGGGCCGGCACGGCTGGTTCTTCTACGTCAACGGGATCCTCGCGCCGAAGCGCCCGGCCAAGACCTCGGTAAATGCCGGCGACCGCATCTGGTGGGACCTCCATGACTGGACCGCGGCCCGCCAGATTCCGGCTGTGGTCGGGTCCTATCCGGAACCGTTCACCAGCGGAATCGGCGGCCGGCGGTTCCCGACGGTGCTCGATTGCGCCAACAACGTCCCCCGGGCCTGTGGCATCGTCGGAAGATCGCTTCGCAAGGCCGGAGTCAAGGTCTCCTACCAGGTGCTCGGCGGCGGCTCAGGCTCGGATTCGCTCGCGGTCGTGGTCGGCACATGGCGTGACCTTCGCGGCGTGATCGCCGCGGACCTGATCGGCTCCGGTCCCGCCACCAGTGGCGTCTTCGCCCAGTTCGTCGGGCCCAGCGGCCAGGCACTCGAGCTCGACAACGCGCGCGGCTCGGTGGTCCGCACGCTGCGCGCAGGGGGCGGCCTGATCGCGGCGACCGAACAGCCGTCGCTGAATGAGCCGACGTGGCTTGTGACCGGGACCGACGTCGACGGCGTCAACGCCGCAGCGGCGGCGCTGACGCCGGCCAGGCTGCGCGACCACTTCGCGCTGGCGGTCGACGGCTCCCGGGATCTGTCCCTGCCGCTCTCTCCGGCCGGCTAGCTCCGTCGGTCGGCGCCCAGGGCACGCTCACGCGCTCCCCTGATCTCCTCGGCGGAGCGTGACGCGATACTCTCCGGCGCCGCATGAGGATTGGCGTTCCGAGGGAGACAGCCACCGGCGAGTCACGCGTCGCGTTGGTGCCGGAGGTTGTGCGCAGGCTGACGAGCGGCGGGCACGAGGTGCTCGTCGAGCGCGGCGCCGGCGAGGGGGCGCTGATTCCGGACTCGGAGTACGAGGACGCCGGCGCGAACCTGGTTGGGCCGGGGGATCCGTTCGGCGCACAGGTGGTGGTCAAGGTCGCGGCGCCAAGCGAGCAGGAGATCGCTCGCCTGAGCTCTGAGACGGTGTTGATCGGGTTCCTGGCGCCGCTGAATCCCGGCCCGACAATCCCCGCGATCGCGGCGACCGGCGCCACGGCGTTCGCGGTCGAGGCGATTCCCAGGATCAGCCGGGCGCAGTCGATGGACGCGCTCTCAAGCCAGGCGAACATCGGCGGCTATCGCGCGGCCCTGATCGGCGCCCAGGAGCTTGGCCGCTTTTACCCGATGCTGATGACGGCTGCCGGGACGATCCGGCCCGCGACGGTGCTCGTGCTCGGCGCCGGGGTCGCGGGCCTGCAGGCGATCGCGACGGCCCGCCGGCTCGGCGCCGTCGTCCAGGGGTTCGATGTGCGGGCGGCGGTGAAGGAGCAGGTCGAGTCGCTGGGCGCGAAGTTCCTGGAGTTCGACCTCGGCGGCGATCTGGAGGGCGCGGGCGGCTACGCGAAGGAGCTGACTGCCGAACAGCAGGCTCGCCAGCAGGAGCTGATGGCGGAGGCGATTGGCCGCGTCGACGTGGTGATCACGACCGCGCTGGTGCCCGGTCGCCGGGCCCCGATCCTGGTCACCGAGGAGGCCGTGAAGCTGATGAAGCCGGGCTCGGTCGTCGTCGACTTGGCCGGCGAGCAGGGCGGCAATTGCGAGCTGTCGAAGCCGGGGGAGACGGTGCTCGCCTACGGGGTCAAGGTGATCGCGCCGCTGAATCTGCCCTCGACGCTCGCCGAGCACGCCTCGATGCTGTACGCGCGCAACATCAACGCACTGCTGGAGCTGATGATCAAGGACGGCGAGCTGGCGCTCGACTTCGACGATGAGGTGATCGCGGGCGCGTGCATCACCCGTGGCGGCGAGATCGTCCACGAGGGCGCCAAGGCGGCGGCGGTGGCCGCCGCGAACTAAGCGGGAGGGCGGATGGACAGTCTCGTTATCGACATCGCGGTGCTGGTGCTGGCCGGATTCGTCGGCTACACGGTGATCTCAAAGGTCCCGAACACGCTGCACACGCCGCTGATGTCGGGGACCAACGCGATCCACGGGATCGTCGTGCTCGGCGGCATCATCCTGATGCCGGAGGCGACCGGCTTCCTGGAGAAGCTGCTCCTGGTGATCGCGGTCGCGTTCGGCACGATCAACGTGGTCGGCGGCTTCCTGGTCACCGATCGGATGCTCGGGATGTTCAAGTCAAAGGAGGCACCGCGCGCCGATGAGAGCGCGGACGCCGGCGAGGCCGGTGACCGGGACGGCGCTTCGTGAGCGTCCCGGCGACGGTGTTCCTGCAGAGCACGAGCTTCATCAACGCGGCCTACATCGTCGCGTTCAGCCTGCTGATCTACGGAATGACCGGGTTGACCGGTCCGCGCACCGCGGTTCGCGGCAACAAGATCGCCGCCACCGGGATGGCGATCGCGGTGATCGCGACGCTGCTGCGCAAGGGCGAGTTCAGCCAGTCGAGCACGATCTGGCTGATCCTGCTCGGCGCAGTGATCGGGACGGCGATCGGGATCCCCGCGGCACGCAACGTGAAGATGACCGCGATGCCGCAGATGGTCGCGATCTTCAACGGCGTCGGCGGCGGGGCGGTCGTGTTGATCGCGTGGGTTGAGTACCGGCACGCGTTCGGCGGTGGCTGGCCGCTGCGGGTCGAGATCTTCGAGTTGTTCGGGGCGATCGTCGGTTCGATCTCGTTCTGGGGCTCAGGCATCGCGTTCGGCAAGCTCCAGGGAATCCTGCCGGGCAGGCCGATCAAGCTCCCCGGCAGGGCCCAGGCGGTGTTGAACCTCGGACTGCTGACGATCGCGGTCGCGACGGCCGTCGTTCTCGCGGCGGGGACCCACTCGGAGGCGCTCTTCATCGTCGGGATCCTGGTCGTCTCGGCGGCGCTGGGAACCATGGTCGTGCTTCCGATCGGCGGTGCGGACATGCCGGTCGTGATCTCGCTGCTGAACGCCTTCACCGGTCTGTCGGCGGCGGCGACGGGCGTGGCCCTGTCAAACCCGGTGATGATCGTCGGCGGGATGATCGTGGGCGCGTCCGGCACGATCCTGACAAACCTGATGGCGAAGGCGATGAACCGGTCGGTCCCGGCGATCGTGGCGGGCGGGTTCGGCGGTGAGGTCGCGGCGCCGGCCGACGGTGCCGGCGCCGCGGGCGGAACGGTGCGGTCGACGACCCCCGAGGACGTTGCGATCCAGCTCGCCTATGCCCGCCTGGTCGTGATCGCGCCCGGGTACGGGATGGCCGTCGCGCAGGCCCAGCACGCCGTTCGCGAGCTCCAGCAGGCCCTCGAAGCGAAGGGCGTCGAGGTCAAGTACGCGATCCACCCGGTCGCCGGGCGGATGCCGGGTCACATGAACGTGCTGCTGGCGGAGGCGAACGTGCCCTACGAGCTACTGCGCGAGATGGACGACATCAACCCGGAGTTCTCCCGCACCGACGTGACGCTCGTGATCGGCGCCAACGACGTCACCAACCCGGCCGCCCGTAACGAGCCGGGTTCCCCGATCTACGGGATGCCGATCCTCGAGGTCGACCGCTCAGCCGCCGTCGTGGTCCTAAAGCGCTCGATGGCCTCGGGCTTCGCCGGGATCGACAACCCGCTCTTCTACGAGCCCAAGACCTCGATGCTGTTCGGAGACGCCAAGTCGTCCGTCAGCGAGATCACCTCCGAGGTCCAGGCCCTCTAGGCCGGTCGCCGCATTCGGTCGCCGCACTAAGTGGTGGGGCGACCGCCCCGGGTCCGTCACCTGCCGGCGCGACCTTTCCTCCGGCGGCGCGGGGTAGCCCTCCAACCAAAACGTCGTCCGATTGCGGGAACGTGCGGGGGTGCGTGCCGTTTGGGGTCTCCTGCACTCCTTTGCGCCAGAACCCCGTCCCCGGGACGCTGGCTCTTGACGTTTTGGTTGCCTCGCCGGCCGATCATCTAGATTGGAAAGGGAATCGCCGGCCGCTGCCCCAACGCGGCCGGAGCCAACCGATCCACGCACAAGGAGAACAACCATGTCAGTGCTCGACCGGGCCGCCCTCGAGGCCAGCCCACTCGCCGATCTCCACGCGATCGCGTCCGAGCTTACGATGGACGGCTACCGCCGTCTGCGCAAGGCGGACCTGATCGACGCGATCATCGCGCGCCAGGAGGGCGAGGAGCAGACGGCCGCGGCCGCGTCGGACGACGGCGTCCTTGAGCAGCAGGCGGCCTCCGAGGAGGAGTCCGCCACCGAGGAGACGGTGACCCCGGCGCGCCGACGGCGTGGCCGGCGCGGTGGCGCCGCCTCCGTTGAGGAGGAGTCCGCCCGCGAGGAGGAGCCCGCCGCCGAGGACCAGCCAGCCACCGAGGAGCAGGAGGCCGCCGAGGAGACAGCGACCGGCGCGCGCCGCCGGCGCGGACGGCGCGGTGGCCGCGGACGCGCGTCGCGCGGTGCCGCCGTGGAGGCCGATGACGAGAAGACGCCGAGCGAGGCCGCGAAGGACACCCCGGCGCAAGCTGCCGAGGAGGAGCGGGCGGCACGAGCCGAAGATCGCGACGAGCTTGTCGAAGGGGTCGTCGAGCTGCTTCCGAACGGCTCCGGCTTCATCCGCGTCTCGCCCCCCGATCCGTCTGACCGTGACGTCTACATCTCGGCCGCCCAGGCCAAGCGCTGTGAGCTCGTCAGCGGCGACGTCGTCGGCGGTCCCCGCCGTCCGCCACAACGGTCCGAGCGCTTCGCGTCCCTCTTCCGGATCGATACGGTCAACGGCAAAGCGGCCACCGATTTCGCCGACCGGGGCCGCTTCGACGACCTCGCGGCGACATTCCCGACCGACCGGTTCCGGCTCGGTTCCGAGGATCCGACGAGCGCGGCGATCGAGTGGCTGACGCCGTTTGGCCGCGGCTCGCGGGTGGCGGTCACGGGTGGGAGTTGGGCTGGAAAGTCGCACGCGCTTCGCCTCCTGGCTACCGCGCTCGCCGGCAAGGAGGGCGTGACGCTGCTGGTGACGCTCGTCGGCGTGCGCCCCGAGGAGCTGCCGGAGTGGGCCCAGATCGAAGCGATTCCCGACGCGACCGCGGCTCTCAGCTTTGCGTCGTCCGCCGATGCCCAGGACCATGCGGTCGAGCTGGCGATCGAGCAGGCACGCCGGGTCGCGGTTCGAGGGGGGGACGCGGTGGTGCTGATCGACACGCTCGACGGCCTGCACCCCCTCGCCGCGCGCAAGGCGCTCGGGTCAGCCCGCAACCTCGTCGAAGGGGGATCCGTGACCGTGATCGCGACCAGCTCGCAGCCGCTCGGCGGCGAGACGACGGTGATCGCGCTCGACCGTCAGCTGACCGCCGCGGGCCGCTTTCCGGCGCTTGACCTGACGCTCAGCGGCACCCTGCGTGCGGAGCTGCTGGTCGGGGAGGACGGAGCCAGGGCGATCACCGAGGCGCGCGCGCAGGCTCTCTCAAGCGACTGAAACGCCGCGCCCGTCCTCAGTACGCGGTTGTCCGCGACCGGTGCCGGGGCTGGGCCTTGTAGGCGGGCTGCTGGCCGCGATTCCAGAGGATCTCGTCGACCGCGGCCGCGGTCACGGCGACCGGGGCGGCGGCGACGATCAGCTCGACGGCCTGCACGGCGCACGCCCGGATCTCGACCTCCGCAGGCGAACCGTGCTCGATCAGCTCGCCTGCCTCGATCCGCTCGACCAGGGCCGGCGCGAAGCGGAGGATCCGATCGAGCCGCAGAACGTGCGGCACGAGGTCGTCGGCGAACATCGTCAGCGCCCCGATGTCCGTGAACCCGCCGAGGCCGGCGCGGTGGAGGTCGGCAGCCGCAATCTGGGCGCGCTTGAGAAACGGAAGCCGAAGCTCCCCGTGGCTGGAGGTGTCGGCGAAGCAGTCCCACGCCCCGAGCGTCTCGACCAGCCGCACCGCGGAGGAGTCGGCGTCGTCGACCAGAGCCGCAAACGAGCCGCCCGATTGCTCTGTCAGGTGCCGTCCGAGGTCCTGCAGCGAGCTCGCGAACAGCGCCATCAGCTCGTGGTCTTGATCCTGGTCCATCAGCAGTGCCAGCTCGGCCGGCTCGATCGCTCTGAGCTCCGCCGCCGTCCACGGTCCGGACTCGTCGAACCGGCGCCTCACCCCGGCCTCGATCGTCCGGTACCCGGTCGCTTGCGCGCCCTTGCGCAGCGTGGGGAACCAGCCGGATCCGAAGTTGATCGCGTCGAGTGTCAGCCAGAACGCTGCGACCCGCTCGCGGTCGGCCGGATCGGTGAGGTTCGGTGCCGGGTTCGAAGGCCCAGAGCTCGGTAGCAGCGCCGCCGCGTACTCGCCTATCCGGTCGCGCTGTATCCGGACGTGCTGGCTGCTCTGCGAGACCTGCCCGCATGCCTGTCTGAGCGTTGTCGTGACCACTGCGCTCGCTACCGTAGACGGCGGGTGACGACCGAGGCTTCAGAGGAACTGCAGACCCTGCTCGAGGGGCTCAACGAGCCCCAGCGGGACGCGGTCACCTATGGCGAAGGACCGCTGCTGATCCTGGCCGGTGCCGGATCCGGCAAGACGCGCGTCCTGACGCACCGGATCGCCTACCTGGTCGCGACCGGCGCGGCGCAGCCAAGCGAAATCCTCGCGATCACGTTCACCAACAAGGCGGCCGGCGAGATGCGGGAGCGGGCCGAGCTGCTGGTCGGAAGACGCGTCCGCGCGATGTGGGTGATGACCTTCCATGCGGCCTGCGCGCGAATGCTCCGCGCCCACGCCGACCGGCTCGGCTACACCCGCCAGTTCACGATCTACGACCAGGCCGACTCGCGTCGGCTGGTCAAGCGCTGCCTCGAGGAGAATGGCGTCGACCCCAAGCGGTTCACTCCGGCGGCGATCCACAACCAGATCTCGGACGCCAAGAACCACCTCCGAGACGCCGAGGCCTACGGACAACTGGTGGGGTCGTTCTTCGAGCAGACGGTCGCCGACGTCTACCGCAGTTATGAGCGCGAGCTGCACCGGATGAACGCGATGGACTTCGACGATCTGCTGGTGCGGGCCGTCAACGTGCTCGAGCTGTTCCCGGAGGTGCGCGAGGCGTACCAGGAGGCGTTCCGGCAGATCCTCGTCGACGAGTATCAGGACACCAACAACGCGCAGTACCGGTGGCTTCAGCTCCTGGCGGGCGAGCGCCGCAACCTGACCGTGGTTGGCGACCCTGACCAGTCGATCTACGGATTCCGCGGAGCCGACATCCGCAACATCCTCACGTTCGAGGACGAGTTCCCCGAGGCGAAGGTCGTCAAGCTCGAGCAGAACTATCGCTCCACCCAGACGATCCTCGACGCAGCCAACTCGGTCATCTCCGGGAATCGCGGCCGCAAGGAGAAGCTGCTGTGGTCCAACCTCGGCCCTGGCGACCCGATCCATGTCCGCGAGCTCGACGACGAACACGCCGAGGCGCGGTTCGTCACCGGAGAGATTCAGCGGCTGGTCGACGAGGGCCTCTCGAGGCGGGAGATCGCCGTCTTCTACCGGACCAACGCCCAGTCGCGCGTGCTCGAGGACACGCTCGTCCGGTCGGAGATCGCCTACCAGGTGATCGGCGGCACCAAGTTCTATGAGCGGGCTGAGATCCGAGACGCGATCGCGTACCTGACGGCGCTCGTGAACGAGCAGGATGCGGGCGCGTTCACCCGGATCGTCAACTCGCCTCGGCGGGGGATCGGGACGACCTCCGTCAGCCGCGTGCTGGCATTTGCCAACACGATGGGGATCTCGATCTGGGAGGCTGCCGCCGATCCCGCGCAGGTTTCGGGGCTCGGCGCCGCCGCGATCAAGGCCATCGGCCGCTTCATGGGGACGATGACCGTGTTGCGCGAGCGGATGCAAGGTGGTGCCCCCGTGTCGCGGCTGCTCGGCGAGCTCCTGGAGGAGACCGGCTATCTCGAGGCGCTGAGGGCCGAGCGCACGATCGAGGCGCAGGGGCGGATCGAGAACCTCGAGGAGCTCGTCAACGTCGCCGCCGAGTACGACGCGTCGGACTCGGCGCAACCATCCGTCGCCGAATTTCTGCAGCAGATCGCGCTGGTTGCGGACGCCGACACCCGGGTCGACGACGACGGCCTGGTGACGCTGATGACCCTCCACAACGCCAAGGGCCTCGAATATCCGGTCGTCTTCATGATCGGCTTCGAGGACGGGGTGTTTCCGCACTCGCGAGCGCTCGAGGAGGGCGGGATCGAGGAGGAGCGGCGGCTCTGCTACGTCGGTATCACCCGCGCCGAGCGTGATCTGTACATCACCTATGCGCGCTCGCGGACGGTCTTCGGGGTGCACGGCTATGCGATCCCAAGCCGCTTCTTGTCGGAGATACCGGCCAACCTGACGGATGCTGAGGAGCAGCGTCCGCGTGGCGTCGGCAGGATGCGCGAGCGGCTGATCTCCTGGCCGACGGCGGCGCCGGAGCGCCGAGAACGCGAAGTGATCGCCTACCGGCTCGGTGACGACGTCGTGCATCCGAAGTGGGGCGACGGCGTCGTGACCGGCATCGAGCCGGGCGGGATCGTCGTGATTCGCTTCAGCGGCGACCGGTCCGAGCGCAAACTGGTCGCGGACTTGGCGCCGATCACGAAGCGCTAGGGGTGACGTTGGCGGCCACGTGGCCGACAACGTCGGGGCCCCAGGCAATGTCTGCGATAGCGTCCAGCGCATGAGCGCCGAGATCATCGACGGCAAGGCGGTAGCTGCCGAGGTCCGTGCGCAGGTCGCGCAGGACGTCGCTGACTGGACCGCGCGGCACGACGGCCCGCCCGGACTGGCGACGATCCTCGTCGGCGACGATCCGGGCTCGGCGATCTACGTGCGGAACAAGCGCCGGGCCTGCGCGGAGGTGGGCATCGCGGACTTCCATCGCCACCTGGCCGCGGACAGCTCGCAGGGAGAGGTGGCGGCGGTGATCGGCGAGCTCGCCGACAACCCCGAGGTCAGCGGGATCCTGCTGCAACTCCCCGTGCCCAGGCCGCTCGACGGCGCGGCGCTGACCGCGCTGATTCCGCCCGAGAAGGACGTCGATGGACTGACGCCGATCAGCGCGGGCAGGCTCAGTCAGGGGACACCGGGGCTCCGACCATGCACACCACTCGGCGTGATCGAGCTGCTCGACCGCTACGAGGTTCCGATCGAGGGCGCCGAGGTGGTCGTCGTCGGCCGCTCGAATCTCGTCGGCAAACCCGTCGCGTCGCTGCTGCTCGCGCGCAACGCGACGGTTACCGTCTGTCACTCGAGGACCGTGGACCTTCCGGCGGTGTGTGCGCGAGCGGACATTCTGATCGCGGCGGTCGGGGTCCCGAAACTGCTCGGCGCCGGGTACGTCAAGCCCGGGGCGACGGTGATCGACGTCGGCATCAACCGGTCGGAGGATGGGCTCGCGGGCGATGTCGACTTCGAGGCGGCTCGGGACATCGCCGGCCTGATCACGCCGGTGCCAGGCGGCGTCGGCCCGATGACGATCGCGATGCTGCTCCGTAACACCGTCGTGGCCGCCGGCCTTCAGGCCACCGCCGCGACTGCCGCCGTCTGAGCGCGATGAGCTTCCGCCTGGCACGCCTGCGCCCGACAGAGTGGGCGCTCGGTGGAAGCTCGGTGGCGCTCCTGGTGGTGGTGTTCGCGCTGCACTGGTATGGGGGGGCGAACGGGTGGCAGAGCCTGACGGTGCTGGGGCCGCTCGCCGCTGTCGTGGCTGCGCTCGGGATCGCCGCCTGGCTGCTGCAGGCGACCCAGCGAGCGCCCGCCCTGCCGGTCACGGTGGCGGTGGCCGAGCTGGCCCTTGGGGTGATCCTTGTGATCGGGGTGATCGTCCGGGTCGTCGCCGATCCGCCCAGGCTGGGTGGGTACCTTGGGCTCGTTCTGGCGGTCCTGGTCGTCTTGGCGGCGTATGCGTCGCTTCGCCGCGATGGAGTCGCCGACGCCGACGAGCCGAAGTGGATCGAGATGCTGTCGGTGTAGTTCGAGCCTCCTGGGCCCCAGGCGCTCTAGGGGTGGATTTGCCAGCCGACGTGGCTGGCAAATGCGGGCCCCCAGGCGGTCTCAGCGCCAGCGGACACCTAGAATCCGCGAGGATGCTCTCTCGCGAACAGGTCGACTACGTCGCGCGACTCGCGCGGCTCGAGCTCAGCGACGCCGAGTCCGAGCGGATGGCCGTCGAGCTCTCCAAGGTGCTCGACCACATCGAGAAGATCCGCGAGCTCGACCTGACCGACGTGGAGCCAACCGCCCACGTCGTCGACATCGTCAACGTACTGCGGGCGGACGAGCCGGAACCGTCGCTGCCGCGCGAGGTCGCGTTGGCCGGCGCTCCCGAAGCGACCGACGCTGGCTTCGTGGTGCCCAGCCCCGGCGCCAGCGCCGAATGACCGTCGAGATCCTGGACCTGACCGGCACTCAGGCGGCAGTCGCGGTGCGCGACGGCGAGCTCGACCCGGTCGAGCTGTTCGACGTCTACCGGGCGCGAGCCGCGGATGACCGGTTGAACGCATTCACCTGGCTGGCGACCGAGCCGCCCGACGTCGCGCGCACGCCGAGCCGCCAGCCGCTCGCGGGGGTGCCGATCGCGGTCAAGGACCTGTTTTGCACCGAAGGGGTGCCGAGCCAGTCGGGCTCGAAGATCCTCGAGGGGTACCGGCCGCCGTACACGGCGACGGTCGTGCGGCGATTGGCTGAGGCGGGCGCGCCGCTGTTGGGCAAGACCAACCAGGATGAGTTCGCGATGGGTTCCTCCAACGAGAACTCCGCCTACGGGCCGGTGCGCAATCCGTGGGACCGGGGTCGGGTTCCGGGTGGATCCTCGGGCGGCAGCGCCGCCGCCGTCGCCGCCGGTTTGGCCCCGTGGGCACTCGGCACCGACACCGGCGGCTCGATCCGGCAGCCGGCCGCCCTGTGCGGGATCGTCGGCCTGAAGCCGACCTACGGGGCATGCTCGCGCTTCGGGATGATCGCGTTCGCGTCCTCGCTCGATCAGGCCGGTCCGCTGACGCGGGACGTGACCGACGGGGCATTGCTTTTCAGCCGGATGATCGGGCGCGACAGGTTGGACTCGACGTCGCTCGAGTACCCCGGCGAGATCGTGCTCCCCAGCCGTGAGGATCTGGCGGGGATCCGGCTCGGGGTGCCCGAGGACCTGCTCGAGACCGAGGGCGGCGTCGACCCCGGCGTGCGCCGGCGCTTCGACGAGACATTGGCGCTGGCAGAGCGGCTCGGAGCGTCGGTAGCGCCGTGCCGGCTACCGCATGCCGAGCACGCGCTGTCGGCCTATTACCTGATCGCACCGGCCGAGGCGTCGGCCAACCTGGCGCGGTTCGACGGGGTCCGCTACGGGTTGCGGGTCGACGGGGACGGGGACCTGACGGCGATGTACAGCCGGACACGCGCCGCCGGGTTCGGTCCGGAGGTGAAGCGGCGGATCATGCTCGGCACCTACGCGCTGTCGAGCGGCTACTACGACGCCTACTACGGGTCTGCCTTGAAGGTCCGGACGCTGATCGCCAACGACTTCCGCTCGGTCTTCTCCGAGTTCGATTTCATCGTCACCCCGACTAGCCCGGTGCCGGCCTTCGAGCTTGGCGCCAAGGTCGACGATCCCCTGGCGATGTACCTCAACGATCTCTACACGATCCCGATGTCGCTCGCGGGGATCCCGGCGATCTCGATCCCCTGTGGCACGACCGAGGGACTGCCCGTCGGCTTCCAGCTCGCCGCGCCGGCATTCGGCGAAGGGGCGATGCTGGACGCCGCGTTCGCGCTGGAGCGGGCGATCGACTTCGACGGCAGCCCGGCGAGGCGGGGGATGTCGTGAGCGCCGTCGAGTACGAGCCCGTCATCGGGCTCGAGATCCACGTTCAGCTGGGAACCCGCACGAAAATGTTCTGCGGCTGCGAGCTGTCATTCGGCGACGAGCCGAACATCCACACCTGTCCGCGCTGCCTCGGTCTGCCGGGGAGCCTGCCGGTTGTCAACGCCCAGGCCGTCCACTACGGGCTGATGATCGGTCTCGCGCTCGGGTGCGACATCGCCGAGCGCTCGCAGTTCCACCGCAAGAACTACTTCTATCCGGACCTACCGAAGGGCTACCAGATCTCTCAGTACGACGTCCCCCTGTGCAGCGGCGGACGACTCGGCGACGTTCGCATCCACCGGGTTCATCTCGAGGAGGACGCCGCCAAGCTGGTGCACATGGGTGAGAGCGGCCGAATCCACGGCGCCGATCGCAGCGTCGTCGACTTCAACCGCGGCGGCACGCCGCTTGTCGAGATCGTGACCGAGCCCGACCTCCACTCGGCCGAGCAGGCCCGCGAGTGGTTGACGTTGCTGCGCACGACCCTGCGGGTCCTCGGCGTCTCGGACGTCAACATGGAGGAGGGGTCGCTTCGTTGCGACGCCAACGTGTCGGTCCGCCCCGTCGGGACGACCGAGCTGGGGACCAAGACCGAGCTCAAGAACATGAACTCGTTCCGCTTTCTCGCGCAGGGAGTGAACGCGGAGGTCGAGCGCCAGATCGGGTTACTGCGGGCCGGCAAGAAGGTGATGCAAGAGACGCTCCACTTCGACCCCTCGAGCGGCCGGCTGACGCCGCTGCGCTCGAAGGAGGAGGCGCACGACTACCGGTACTTCCCGGAGCCCGATCTCGTCCCGCTGGTCGCGACCGAGGAGATGCTGGCCGCCGCGCGCGCCGCGCTTCCCGAGCTTCCAGCCGCCCGGGCCGAGCGGTTCGAGCGCGACCTCGGCCTGCCGGCGGGCCGGGCCAGGGAGCTGGCCTTCAGGACCGAGCTCGCCGACTACTACGAGCGAGCGCTCGAGTCCGACGGCGCGGGGATCGATCCGGTCGCGCTCGCCAACTGGATCCCGCAGTTGGTCGAACGGATCGGCACCGACGTCGACCCGGCATCGACCCAGGTCAGTCCCGCGAGCCTGGCCTCGCTCGTCAAGCTCGTGACCGCCAAGACCGTCAGCCGTGAGACCGCTCGCGAGTTGCTCAGTCGGCTCGTGACCGACGGCGGCGACCCCGCGACGATCGTCGAGCAGGAGGGCCTCGGCGCGCTCGGCGCTGAGGACTCGGGACTCGCCGAGATCGTCGCCGCCGCGATCGCGGCGGATCCGGACGCCGCCGCGAAGGTTCAGGCCGGGAACATGAAGGCCAGTGGCCCGATCGTCGGCTACGTGATGCGGGAGACGAAGGGACGCGCCGACGGCGGCGAGATCTCGCGCCTGATCCGTGAGCAGCTCGGCCTGAGCTGAGGCCGGGGATGGATAGCCGGCGGGCGGAGCCGATCCGGGTGGTCGGCAACCAAAACGTCGATGAAGTCCACGGGCGACGGAGGGGTCTTGACGTTTGGGGTCGTGAGCCCTCTTTTTCTGCAAGACCCCGTTCCGGCGATGCACGCTCTCGACGTTTTGGTCGGCTTCCTGTTGGAGGGCGGCCATAACGTCGCAGGCGGGCCGGAACCCTGGGCGGCTAGCCTGCTGGCCTGCCGCCGGTCGCAGAACTTTGGCCCCAGGGCCAGTGCGCCCGACGCGGCCGGGGCGGATCATCCTCTGCATGAACTCCCCTCGCACAGCCTCGAAGGTCCTACTGCTCGCCTCGCCGCGCGCGCCCACCGGTCGCTCGCCCTTGCCGCTCAGGCGCTTCCGTATCGCTCGTCTCCGGCTCGACGGCAGGCGTGCCCCCGGTGGCTCCCGGTTCGTGGCGACCAAGGGCACCTGACCGTCGGTTTGCCACCGGCTGCATCGGACCGCCGCGGTGGCGGTACCCTTGGAGCATGAACCAAATCGAACGGAGCCGCTCTCGACCGCCTGTCGTCAGGCGTGTGGCCGCCGGGTTGGTGCTGGTGGCCATCGGCGCGCTGGTGATCCACTTCGCGATCGGCCTGATCATCACGATCTTCTGGATCGTCGCGATCGTGGCTGTGATCGCAGCGGCGATCTGGGCGCTGAACACGATCCTCTGAGAACCTGGCCGTGTCGGGGTACGGACTCGGGCTCCTTGTGATCCTGTTCTGCTTCGGCTTGGCCGGGGGCATCATCGGAAGGATCAAGGGGAGTTCGTTCACGATCTGGTTCTTCATTTCCTTCTGCGTCCCGTTCATCGGTCTCTTGACCGCCATCTTCTACCGGGCCGAGAACCAGGAGCTCCGGCGGCAGTGTCCGCAATGCCAACGGATCGTGAAGCTCCACGACGCGGTCTGCATGCGCTGCGGCGCCGAGCTCGATTTCCCCGACGTCGCGATCTCGCCGGCGGCCACAATCGTCCGTCGGACACCCGCCGCTTAGCGGACGCGGGTGCCGTTGCCACTGGCCCGCGAGCCAGTGGCAACGGACTCACCGTTACTCCATCTTGGCTCTAAACTCGGCGGACCCGGCGCGGAGTCACCGCGCCCATCCGCGAGCCCGATGAAAGGAGGCGAGCGCTATGCGTGCAGTCGACGCACTGATGGAATGTCTCAAGGCAGAAGGTGTCGACGTCGTATTCGGACTGCCCGGCGGCGCAAACCTCCCGACCTACGACGCCTTCTACGACGCCGGCATTCGGCACATCCTCGTCCGCCACGAGGCGGGTGGCGGCCATGCGGCCGAGGGCTACGCGAAGGCGACCGGCAAGGTCGGAGTGGCATTGGGAACCAGCGGCCCCGGGGCGACCAACCTGGTCACCCCGATCTGCGACGCGATGATGGACTCGGTGCCGGTCGTCTTCGTGACCGGCCAGGTGCGAACCGACCTGCTCGGGACCGACGGATTCCAGGAGGCCGACACGATCGGGATCACGATGCCGATCGTCAAGCACAGCTTCATGATCCAGCATCCGCTCGAGATCCCGAGGACGATCCACGAGGCGTTCCACCTGGCCCGCACCGGAAGGCCCGGACCGGTGGTCGTCGATATTCCGACGGACCTCAGCCGCGCGGACATCCCGTACGAGCCGGTGACCGACGTCCACCTCCCCGGCTACCAGCCGACGACCGACGGCAATCAGAAACAGATCCGGCTGGCCGCGAAGGCGTTGGCCAACGCGCGGCGACCGGTGATCTACGCCGGCGGCGGCGCGGTCGGCGCATCTGCGGAACTGATCGAGCTCGCGACCTCCGACCGGCTGCCGGTCACCTGCACGCTGATGGGTCTTGGCGCGTTTCCGGCCCCGCACCCGCAGTGGCTCGGGATGCTCGGCATGCACGGGACGCGGGCGGCGAACTACGCGATCGATGAGGCTGACCTGATCGTCGCGATCGGCGCCCGCTTCGACGACCGCATCACCGGCAAGCTGTCGGAGTTTGCGCCGCGCGCGAAGTTCGTCCACATCGACGTCGATCCGGCCGAGATCTCCAAGAACGTTCCGGCTCACATCCCGATCGTCGGGGACACGCAGAACATCCTGCCGCGGCTGACCGCCGAGTACCGCGCGCTGTCGCCTGAACCGGCCCGGCTGGACGACTGGTGGCAGCGGATCGACGCCTGGCGCGATCGCCACCCGCTGAACTACGAGGACAGCGGCGACTCGGAGATCAAGCCGCAGTACATGATCAGAGCGCTGTACGAGGCGACCGGCGGCGACGCGATCGTCACCAGCGACGTCGGCCAGCACCAGATGTGGACCGCGCAGTACTACGACTTCCCCGGCCCGCGGCGCTGGATCAACTCGGGCGGGCTCGGGACGATGGGGTTCGGATTGCCGGCCGCGATGGGCGCCAAGGTCGGCTGTCCCGAGGAGACAGTCGTCTGCGTCGCGGGCGACGGCTCGGTGCAGATGAACATCCAGGAGCTCGCGACCTGCTCGCAGGAGGGGATCCCGATCAAGGTGTTCATCATGAACAACGGGTACCTGGGGATGGTCCGGCAATGGCAGGAGCTGTTCTGGGACCGGCGCTACAGCCAGGTCGACATGGGCAGATTCCCGGACTTCGTCAAGCTCGCCGAGGCCTACGGGGCCACCGGTATTCGGCTTGTCGACAAACGGACGCTCGTCGAGGACATGCGGGCGGCGCTCGCGACGGACGGGCCGGTGCTCGTTGACGTGCGGGTCACGACCGAGGAGAACGTCTATCCGATGATCGCCCCGGGCCAGGCGGCTCGGAATATGGTGGGCTGAGTTATGGGTGAACCCGGAACCAAGGAGCTGCTGAGCCTCGACGAGCTCGAGGCTGCCGGCAACTTCCGCACGGGCCGCAAGCACATCCTCTCGATCCTGGTCGAGAACAAGCCGGGCGTCCTGACGCGGATCACCGGCCTGTTCGCCCGTCGCGGCTTCAACATCGACACGCTCGCGGTCGGCCCGACCGACAACGAACAGCTGTCGCGGATAACGATGACGCTCGACGGAGCCGTGCATTCGATCGATCAGGTCACCAAGCAGCTGCACAAGCTCGTCAACGTCCTCAAGATCCGTGACCTCGAGCCCGGGGAAACGCTCGCCCGGGAACTGGCGCTCTTCAAAATCTCGGCGGACGGCAACGCTCGCGCCGAGGTGATGCAGATCTGCGAGATCTTCCGGGCCAAGATCGTCGACGTCAGCAAGCGCTCGCTGATCGCCGAGATCACTGGCACCCAGGACAAGATCGAAGCGTTCGAGCGGCTCGTGCGCCCGTTTGGTCTGGTCGAGATGGCGCGAACGGGCGAGATCGCGATCGCGCGGGGCCGCGCGGAGACCTAACAGCCGTCGGCGACGACGGACCGGCCCGGCCCGATTGGTAGGGTGCGGGCCGGTGTCCGTCGCAACCAAAGCGCCGCGGTGGCTCGGCGAATCCGGCTGGCGTCGCCTGCGCGACCGGGCGAAGAGCGCCGTCCACGCGGCACGCCGCCACGGCCACGCCGGGACGCTGATCAGCGTCAGCGAGCGGCTCGACGGCGCGGTCGACCCGAGTCCGGTCGTGATCGGCTCCAGACGGCTGGACGAGCACTGGTTCTGCTTCGAGCAGCCGGACCGTGACGGGACAGCGCTGGCAGCGCTCGGCTGCGTGCACGAGGTCGCTCCCGGGGCAAGCAGCAAGCGGCGCTTTGAGGTGGTCGATCGCCGCTGGCGCGAGCTCGTCTCGCTGGCACTTGCGGATCCGCCGGCCGGCCCGCCGGGCTCGGGGCTCATCGCCGTCGGAGCCTTTGCGTTCGCCGCCGGCGGCGGAGCCTCGCCGACCTGGCGCGGGTTCGAGGCCGGCTCCCTGATCGTGCCCGAGCTGTCGCTCGCGCGACGCGCCGGCGAGACGTGGCTGACCGTCAACGTGATGCCCGAGGCCGACGACACGGTCGAGGCCGTGGTCGCCGGCGTCGAGCGGCGGTTGGCCGAATTGCGGGCCGAGCCGCTGCCACTGCTCGACCCGGCTCCGACCGGACATTTCGTCGTTCACAGCCCGATGCCGCCCTCGCACTACGAGGAGGCGGTCGCCCGCGCCGTCCAGCGGATCCAAGCCGGCGAACTCGAGAAGATCGTGCTTGCCCGGGAGGTTCAGGTGAGCGCGCCGACGCCGCACGATCCCGGTGCGGTGTTCGAGGTTCTCCGCACCGGCTTTCCGTCCTGCTTCGTTTACGCCGTCGGCCGGGGTCCCGCGACCTTCGTCGGCGCCAGCCCCGAGCTGCTCGTGCGCCGTGATGGGCAACGGGCGAGCACGGTCGCGCTGGCCGGCTCGACCCGCCGCAGCGCGGACCCTGCCGTCGACGACCACCTCGGCGAAGCGCTCGTACACAGCGAAAAGGACCAGCACGAGATCGCGATCGTCGCCCGGCGCATCGCCCGCGCCCTGGCGCCGTACTCGGTCTGGGTCACGGCCGCGCCCGAGCCGGCGCTCATCCGCGTGGCCAACATCCAGCATCTCGCGACACCGATCAGAGCGCAGCTGGCGCGGCCGGTCGGTGCGGTGTCGCTGGCGGGCGGCCTACATCCGACCCCCGCGGTCGGCGGCGAGCCGTTCAGCGCCGCCGATCCAATGATCCCGGCGCTCGAGGGGCTCGACCGCGGCTGGTACGCGGGGCCGGTCGGCTGGACCGACCTCACGGGCGATGGTGAGTTCTGCGTCGCGCTTCGCTGTGCGCTGTTGCGCGGTCTGACGGCGACCTGCTACGCCGGGTGCGGGATCGTCGCCGGCTCGGACCCGGCGTCGGAGCTGGCCGAGACCGAGGTCAAGCTGGCGGCCATGCTGCCCGTCCTGTCCGGCCGCGTCTGAGCGCCGCCAGCGCCGCCGCCTCGAGCTCCGCGTGCAGTTGCCGGTTGCCGACGCGTTCGCTGCGTACTTCGATGATCGTCGTCCGGTCGGCTGCCATCGAAGCGGCGAGGGAATCCTCCAGCGTCTCGACGTCGGCAACCAGCTGATACCCGCAGTCGTACAGCGCGGCGGCGCGCTCGAACTCCAGGCCGATCGGGGTCGCGACGTGCTGCTCGAACAGCTCTCCCTGGGAGGCGACCGGTAGGAAGTGGAAGATGCCGCCGCCGTCGTTGTTGAGCAGGACGATCGTGATCGCGAGACCCGTGCGACGGTTCGCGAGCAGGCCGCCGATATCGTGGGCGAGCGCGACGTCTCCGATCAACAGCACGACCGGTCCGTCGCTCGCGGCCGCGACGCCGAACGCCGCCGACACGGTTCCATCGATCCCGTTGGCGCCGCGGTTGGCGAGGATGCGCGGCGGCTGATCGCTCGTCGCAAGGTATGTCTCGACGTCGCGAATGGGCATCGACGAAGCGACCAGGAGGGTCGCGTCCGCCGACAGGATCGAGCCCAGACGCTCGGCAACCAGCGGCTCCGACAAACCGTCGGCGTTAAGGCGCGCCGAGACCGCTTCGGCGACGATCGCGTCGGTATCTCGCCACCGCGCGAGCCACTCCGCGGGCGCCGGGACGATCTCATCGTCCTGCAGGCGGCGCAACAACTGATGCAGCGGGCCGACGGTCCGCTGCATCAGCATCGAATCGGGATCCGTCCAGCTCTCCTCGCTGGAGAAGGCGACATGGTAGGCCTCGTCGAGCCCGGCGATCCACTTACGCAGGGGTTTGGAGGTCGGGAGCTCGCCGATGCGGCAGACGACCGCCGGCTCGAGCTCCGCGGCGATGGCGCGATCGCGCAGGAACAGGTCGTAGTGGGCGATCGCCGCGGGCCCGCGGCGGGCGCCCGACAACGGATCGGCGAGCAGCGGAACCCCGGCACGGGCTGAAAATGAGGCCAGCTCCGGGCCAAGCTGCGGCCCGCCCCCCAGTTCGCCGGCGACGAACACCACGCCGCCGAACTCGTGGCGCCGCGGAATTTCATCCCACCCACCGGCCCCGCGCCACCCTTCGCGCGTCGAGCGATCCACCGTCAGCCATGGCCCGCCGCCGGGGCGCCCGCCGCCGGGGTGGGCGGGATCTAATCCCGGCAACGGCTCGTCGAGCACCAGCGGCTCGCGCAGCGGGATGTTCAGGTGCACCGGCCCCGGGGGGTCGCCGAGCGCGGTCCAGTATGCCCGACAGGCGAGCGCCCTGATCCATCGCAGCCGCTCGGGGCCCGCGTCCGCGAGGTCGGGCTCGAAGAACCACCGGGCCGCGCCTCCGAACAGCTTCAGCTGGTCGATCGTCTGTCCGGCGCCGACCTCGCGCAGCTCCGCGGGCCGGTCAGCGGTCAGGACGATCAGCGGCACCCGCGCCTGGTCAGCCTCGATAACGGCAGGCAGCAGGTTGGCGGCAGCGGTGCCGGAGGTGCACGCGACGGCCACGGGGCGCCGCGAGGCCTTCGCCGCGCCGAGCGCGAAGAACCCGGCGCTGCGCTCGTCAACGTGCGACCAGCAGCGCAAGCGCTCGTCGCGCGCGAGCGCCAGGATGATCGGCGAATTTCGCGAGCCGGGAGAGGTGCAGGCATGCCTCATCCCGCACCTGACGAACTCGTCGACCACCGCTCGGAGGAGCAGGTGGCTGTCGCCGGGACTCATCGGCCGGCCGCCGTCATCTGTCGATCGCGATCATGATTGGGGGGTGGATGGGTTGGAGCACATCAGTCGGTTCAAGGACGACACCAGGGCTGAGCGGCCGGCCTTGGTCCTGCTGCACGGCTTCACCAACACCGGTGCCTGCTGGCAGCCGCTGCTCAGGGTTGGGGCAGGCGAACGGTACCGGCCGATCGCACCCGACATCCGTGGGCACGGAAGGGCTTCCGAACTGACGCCCGTCACCCTCGACGCGGTTCTCAGCGACACCGCGGCCCTGGCGCCGCTCCGGTTCACGCTCGCCGGGTACTCGATGGGAGGTCGGATCGCGCTGCACGCGGCGCTGGCGATGCCGGAGCGCGTCGACCGTCTGATCCTGATCAGCGCCAGCCCCGGGCTCGCAGACCCCGTCGAGCGCGAGGCCCGGCTACGGGCGGACGAGCAGCTGGCGTCCGAGTTCGAGTCCTCGACGATCGACGAGCTCGCGCGCCGCTGGGAGATGACCCCGGTGCTCGCCGGCCTGCCGGCTGCGGTGGCCGCGGTCGCCCGCGCCGACCGGGTGCGCAACACCCCCACCGGCCTCGCGCGTGCGCTCCGGGGCCTCGGGACCGGAGCGCTGCCGTCCCTGTGGCACAGGCTCGGCGAGCTGGCGATGCCGGTGACGCTCGTGGCCGGAGAGCGCGACCCGAAGTTCCTCGCGATCGCCAGCGAGATGCGGGCGCTGATCCCCGATGCCAGCATCAACGCGATCCCGGACGCCGGCCACGCGGCACATTTGGAAAACCCGGCCGCCGTCGCCGGCGTCATTTGACGCGGTACCACTCAGCGAGCGCATCCCCCAACCCGAACCCGCTGGGCGGGGACATCGTCCCGGCGCTGGCGGGCATCGGATCCGGGCGATCGAACCGCACCAGCGTCGCCAGGCCGCAGTGACGGTCGGGCGCGACCACTGCGCACGCGTGCAGCGCGGCGGCGATCCCGATCGGCCCGTCGAGCGTCGAGGCGAGGTAGACCTCGTAACCGGCGGCGCGCGCAGCGGCGGCGTCTCGCACGAGACCGCTGATCCCTCCGCAGCGCGCGATCTTCAGGCAGACGGCGTCGCACACGCGCCGCGAGAACGCCCCCGGCTCGCGCGTGCTCTCGTCGGCCGCGACCGGGACGTCCACCGCTGCCGCAACGGCGCCGAGGCGATCCATCCCGTGGACCGGCTCTTCGCACAGCTCGAGCTCCCAAACGCGCAGCGAGGCGAGGGTGTCAACGGCGTGTCCTGGGGTCCAGGCGCCGTTGGCGTCGACTCGGATCAGTGCCCGCGCGCCGATCGCCCCGCGGACGGCCGCCAGCCGCTGCTCGTCCTCGCCGGTGCCGACCTTGACCTTCACGCAGCCGAATCCGGCGGCGGTTGCCTGGACCGCCTCGGCCGCCGCCTGCGAGGGGCGCTCGGCGCCGATCGTCGCGTTGACGGCGACCGCGGGCGCAGCGGCGCCGCCAAGGAGCTTCCAGACCGGCTTGCCGGCGCGTCGCCCGGCGAGATCCCAGAGCGCCATGTCGATCGCGGCGAGTGCCTCAGGGAGCTGCGCGAGTGCCTCGCAACTCTCCAGCAACGGCCCCGGCTCGGTGCCGTCACAGGACGCGAGCCGAGCCTCGCAGCGCGCGAGCGCGTCCACGACGGCCCGTACCGAGACGCCGTCGTACTCCTCGAGCGGCGCTGCTTCGCCGTACCCGCTGACCCCGTCGTCTCCGGTCAGCGTCAGCAGCAGCAGCGGCCTGGGCGTCTCGGCATCGCCGCCGTGAGCGCTCAGGAGCGGAGCGCGCCATGGCACCGTCAGCGGCGCGACGGCGACCCTCATCGGCTCAGCAACAACCCCGCAGACAGCAGCACGCAGAAGCAGAGTTGGAGTTGGCCGGTTCGGGCGAGCGCGGCATTGAGCGACGGGCCGTCGCTGTGCCCGCGGACGATCCCGATGACCTTGACCGCGAGCGGGAGCGACAGCCACGACAACAGCAGCCACGCCGTCAGCGGCCCGAAGATCCAGGTGACCGGAACGAGCACGTACGCGAGCAGGACGATCCCGGCGTAGAAGGCCCGCGAGCGCTCGCCCCCCATCCGCACCGCCAGCGTCCGCTTGCCCGCTCGTCGATCGGTATCGATGTCGCGGGTGTTGTTGACGACCAGGATCGCGGCGGCGATCAGGCCGACCGGAACCGCCAGCGCGAACGCCTCCCAGTCGAGGTGCTCGACCTGCACGAAGAACGACCCGGCGACCGCGACGATCCCGAAGAACAGGAACACGAACAGCTCCCCGAGTCCCTCGTAGCCATAGGGCCTCGGGCCGCCCGTGTAGAGGACGCCGGCGGCGATCGACGCGATCCCGATGAACAGCAGCTCCCAGCCGGCCACGACGATCAGATACACCCCGGCCAGCACCGCGATGCCGAACGTCAGGTAGGTGGCGATCAGAACTTGTCGTGGCGGTACGAGCCCGCCGGCGGTGACCCTGACCGGCCCCAACCGGTCCTCGGCGTCGGCGCCACGCCTGGCGTCCGAGTAGTCGTTCGACAAATTTGTCCCGATCTGGATGAAGACCGCCCCGACGAGCGCCGCGACGAACCGCAACGGGTGAAAGACGTGCAGCCAGCCGGCCAGCGAGGTTCCGACCAGGACCGGCGCGATCGCCGCCGGCAGCGTCCTGGGCCGCGCGGCCATCATCCAGATCTGGAGCCCGCTCGGTCCGGTGGGCGTCTGGAGAGGAGTGGCCACGTCGGTCGCCGTCGATTGCCGGGTCACGCCCGCCCTCTCACGCGCGGCGGGGGAATTTGGAGAAGTCGGCAGCGCGCTTCTCCAGGTACGCCTGGCGCCCCTCGGCCGCTTCGTCGCTCATGTAGAACAGCAGGTTGGCGTCGTGGGCAAGCTGCTGGATCCCGGCCAGACCGTCCTCGTCGGCGTTGAAGCTGGCCTTCAGCAGACGCAGGCTGAACGGGGAGAGGGCAAGCATCTCCTTGCACCAGCCGACGGTCTCCTCCTCGAGCCGATCGAGCGGCACGACCGCGTTGACAAGGCCCATCGCCAGCGCCTCGTGGGCGTCGTACTGGCGGCACAGGAACCAGATCTCCTTGGCCTTCTTCGGGCCCACGAGTCGCGACAGGACGCCCGCGCCGAAACCGCCATCGAAGGATCCGACCCTGGGTCCGGTCTGCCCGAACTTCGCGTTGTCAGCGGCGATCGTGAGGTCGCAGATCACGTGCAGCACGTGGCCCCCGCCGATCGCGTAGCCGGCAACCATCGCGACGACGGGCTTGGGGAGACGGCGCATCTGGACGTGCAGGTCGGTGACGTGGAAACGCCCGACGGCGTGCTGGTGGCCCGCGCTCGCCGGATCGGCACCGCTCACGTAGCCGCCACGGTCGCCGCGCACGCGCTGGTCACCGCCGGAGCAGAAGGCGAGCGTCCCCTCGCCGGTGAGGATGATCACGCCGACACCGGGGTCTTCGCGCGCACGCTCGAACGCGCTGGACAGCTCGATCACGGTCTCCGGCCGAAACGCGTTACGCACCTCCGGGCGGTTGATCGTGATCTTCGCGATCCGGGGGTGGGGGGGATCCCATTCCTCGCCGGTCGCGAGTTCGTAGCGGATGTCCTCGTACTCGGCCGCCGCCTGCCAGGTGACGCTCACGGCGGCTGAGACTACCGTTTCGTGAATGGATCACTGGCTTGCGCGGGCCGCAACCCGCCGCCCCGGGCAAGTTGCGCTGGAGCGCGAGGGCCAGCACCTGACCTACTCGGAGCTGCTGGCTCGCGCCGGCGCCGAGGCCGCCGAGCTCCGTGCTGCGGGCGTGCGCCACCGGGAGCGGGTGCCGCTCGGGGACGGAGACCGCGTTGCCTTCGCGGCCAAGCTGCACGGCTGCCTCCTGCACGGCGCCGCCGCGGTCCCGATCGACCCTCGACTGGGCCGCGCAGAGCGGGAGCTGCGCTCGGTTGCGGGCGTCGCAGAGACGCCGAACACCGCGACGATCATGTACACGTCGGGGACGACCTCGGCCCCCAAACCCGTCGAGCTGACGCTCGATAATTGGCAAGCAAACGCGCTGGGCTCGGCCGTCGCGCTCGGGCTTGATCTGAATGAGCGCTGGCTGTGCGTGATGCCCCTGGCCCACGTCGGCGGCCTGTCGATCCTGCTGCGCTCGACGATCTACGCCACCACGGTCGTCCTGCACGATCGTTTCGACGCCGACACCGTGCTCGCCGAGCTGATTGACCCGGCCCGGGCGATCACGCTCGTTTCGCTCGTCCCGACGATGCTCGGGCGGCTGCTCGATGCCGGCCTGGAGCGCCCGCCGACGCTGCGATGGGCGCTCCTCGGAGGTGGCCCGATCCCGCCCGGCCTGCTGGCTCGGGCCCGATCAGCGGGCGTTCCCGTTGCGCCCACCTATGGAATGACCGAGGCGTGCTCGCAGATCGCTACGTTCGGCCTGCCGCTGAGCGGCGTCGAGCTTCGCTTCGAGGATGGCGAGGTGGCCGTTCGAGGCGCCGTCGTGGCTCCGGGTTCGCGGGACCCAGACGGCTGGCTGCGCACCGGGGACCTCGGCGAGCTCGATCAGGATGGTCGCCTGCGGATCGTCGGGCGCCGGGCCGACACGATCGTCTCCGGAGGCGAGAACATCGCCCCGAGCGAGATTGAGAGTGTCCTGCTCGAGCACCCGGCGGTCGCCGACGCCGGCGTCTTCTCGAGACCCGATCCGGATTGGGGTGAGGCTGTGCTCGCGACGGTCGTCCTCCGCGACGGCGACGTCGTCGGCGCGGACGAGCTGCAGCGGTTCGTTGGCGAACGGCTCGCCGGCTTCAAGGTGCCAAAGGAGATCCGGTTCTCCTCGGCGCTCCCGCGGACCCCGTCTGGGAAGCTGTTGCGCCGCCGGCTCGGCCTCGACCAGGGATAATCGCGGTCGTGGCCGAGTCGCTCGAACCGGATGTCGAGGAGGAGCGCGAGCGCCTGCTCGACAGCTGGGAGCAGGCCTCGGCCGGCTGGGCCCGGCAGGCCGACAGCGTCCGCGAGTTTGGGCTGCCCGTCGCACGCTGGATGATCGAGCACGCGGAGCTTCAGCCCGGCGAGCGAGTGCTCGAGCTGGCGGCGGGCCCGGGCGACGTCGGCTTCATGGCCGCCGAGTCGATCAGGCCGGGGGGCACGCTGGTGTCGAGCGACGCGACCGAGGGCATGATCGAGCTCGCCCGGACGAGGGCGGCCGAGCAGGGGATCGAGGACGTTGAGTTCCGCCAGCTCCAGCTCGAGTGGATCGACCTGGAGACCGCGACCGTCGACGCGATCCTGTGTCGCTGGGGGGTGATGCTGACGATCGATCCCGGTGCCGCGCTGCAAGAGTGCCGCCGGGTGCTGCGTCCCGGCGGACGTATCGCGCTGGCCGTATGGGATCTGCCCGAGCAGAATCCGTGGGCGACGATCCCGCAGGGCGTGTTGGTCCGCCTCGGTCTGCTGGAGCCGGCCGTCCCGGAAGGCCCAGGGATGTTCGCAATGGCGACGCCCGGGCGCCTGGGGGAGATGCTCGAGCAGGCAGGCTTCGTCGAGATCACGGTCGAGCCGGTGACCATCACGAGGGTCTACGACCAGGCGATCGCGTGGCTCGGCGAGACACTCGACTGCTCGCAGATGTTCGGCCGCGTCTGGCGCGCGCTCGACGACGAGCGACGCCGCGAGGTGCGCGCCGAGCTCGATACGGCCGCTCACGAGTTCGCCGGCCCGGACGGTACGATCACGATCTCGGGCGTGTCTCTCGCAGCCGTCGCTCACGCCTAGGTTTTTCCTGCAAGGGACCTATTTTGTGCAGTTTGGCCCAGACCTTGCACGGGTTGCACCGTGCGGTGGCACCGGGACACTGGGCGCATGCACGCACGCGCTTTGGGCGTTATGGCAGCGGCGTGTCTCGTTGCGCTGCCCGCCGCTGCCAACGCCGACTTCCCGCACGTCGTCTCACGCGGTGAGACGCTCACCTCAGTCGCAACCCAGGATGGCCTGACCGTGGCGGCGCTGGCCGCCGTAAATGGCCTGTCGCCGAACGCCAACCTGACTGCCGGGACGGTTCTGCAGATCCCACCCCAGGGGGGTGACGAGACGGGTTCGACGAGTTTCCAGGGAGCCGGCCAGACCGGGTCGGCTGGTGGCGGGGGCGGCAGCTACGTCGTGAGGCCGGGAGACACGCTGTCGGGGATCGCGGCGCGGGCGGGGACGACCGTCGGCCAGCTGGCCGCAACGAATGGCATCAGCGCAAGGAACCTCGTGGTGGCGGGCACGACGTTGACGCTTCCGGGGGGATCGACCGGAGCCGGCGGTGGGACCGCCGAGTTTGTCTCGACGTCCACCGGCGGGGGTGGCGCCGCCGGCGGGAGCTATGTCGTACAGCCCGGCGACACGTTGTCGGCGATCGCGGCGCAGGCGGGAACGACCGTTGACCAGTTGGCCGCCACCAATGGCATCGGCGCAAGGAACCTCGTGGTGGCGGGCACGACGTTGACGCTGCCGGGCGGATCGAGCGAAGCCGGCGGTGGGACGACACCGGTGGTGTCGACGACCACCGGCGGGGGTGGCGCCACCGGCGGGAGCTATGTCGTCAGGCCGGGCGACACGTTGTCGGCGATCGCGGCGCAGGCGGGGACGACCGTCGGCCAGCTGGCCGCAACGAATGGCATCAGCGCAAGGAACTTCCTGCTGGCGGGCACGACGCTGACGCTGCCGGGCGGGTCGAGCGGAGCCCGCGCTGGGACTACCGAGATGGTGTCGACGACCACCGGCGGGGCTGGCAGTGGTAGTTACGTCGTGAGGCCGGGCGACACGTTGTCGGCGATCGCGGCGCAGGCGGGGACGACCGTCGGCCAGCTGGCCGCAACGAATGGCATCAGCGCAAGAAACTTCCTGCTGGCGGGAACGACGCTGACGCTGCCCGGCGGATCGAGGGCCGGGACCCAGATGGTCTCGACGAGCTCCGGGACGTCGTCGGCCGCCACCGTCCCCACGACGACCGGAAGCGGCGGTCCGCCGTACCCGACCAACGAGCTCGTCAGTTCCTCGGAGATCGCCTCGATCGCCAACGCCGAGGGCGTCCCGCCAGCGCTGGCTGAGGCAATCGGCTGGCAGGAGAGCGGCTTCAACAACTCCGAAGTTTCGAACGTCGGCGCGGTCGGCGTGATGCAGATCGTCCCGAACACCTGGCGCTGGATCGGCGACCACGTCGCCACCGTTCCGCTGCAGCCCGCGTCGGCTTCGGACAACGTCCGCGCCGGGGTGCTGCTGCTGCACGCCCTGCTGGCCCAGACGGGCAGCGACAGCCAAGCGGCGGCCGGCTACTACCAGGGGCTCGCGTCGATCCGGCGCAACGGCCTGTACCCATCCACGCAGCGGTACGTGGCCAGTGTCATGTCGCTCATGTCGCGGTTCGGCGGCTAGGCGAAATCTGTAGCCTGCCGCGCATGTTCTACGACGACGACGCCGACCTGCACCTGCTCGACGGTAAAACCGTCGCGATCATCGGCTACGGCTCCCAGGGCCACGCCCACGCCCTCAACCTGAAGGACTCCGGGGTCGACGTCGTGGTCGGGCTGCGACCCGAGTCGGCCAGCGTCGCCAAGGCCCAGGAACACGGGCTGCGGGTCAGCGATCCTGCTGCGGCCTCGGCACAGGGCGACGTCGTGATGATGCTCACCCCCGACGAGCTCCACGCGCAGGTCTGGGAATCGGGCGTCAGCGAGGGCGTCGAGCCGGGGAACCTGGTCCTGTTCGGGCACGGGTTCTCGATCCACTACGGCACCGTCACGCCGCCACCGGACGTCGACGTCGCGCTGGTCGCCCCCAAGGGTCCGGGCCACCTGGTCCGCCGCCAGTTCATCGAGGGCTCCGGCGTCCCGGGGCTGGTCGCGATCCATCAGAACCCGACCGGCAACGCGCTGCCGCTGGCGCTGGCCTACGCCAAGGGGATCGGCTGTACCCGCGCGGGCGTGTTCGAGACGAGCTTCAAGGAGGAGACGGAAACCGACCTGTTCGGTGAGCAGGCGGTCCTCTGCGGCGGCCTCACGGAGCTCGTCCGCGCCGGCTTCGAGACGCTCGTGGACGCCGGCTACGACCCTCAGATGGCCTACTTCGAGTGCCTCCATGAGCTCAAGCTGATCGTCGATCTGATGTACGAGAAGGGGATCTCCGGGATGCGCTACTCGATCTCCAACACCGCCGAGTACGGAGACCTGACGCGCGGGCGACGGGTCATCAGCGACGCGACCCGGCAGGCGATGAAGGACATCCTCGGCGAGATCCAATCGGGCGACTTCGCGCGCGAGTGGATCGCCGAGAACCGTGCCGGCCAGGAGAACTTCAAGCGGATGCGCGAGGAGCAGGCGGGCCACCAGGTCGAGGTCGTCGGCAAGGACCTCCGCGCCCAGATGGACTGGATCGACACCGCCTTCCACGAGTAACGGCCGGTAGCGGGGTAGTCAGCCGGCTCGGCGCGCGGGCCTGTATCCTTGATCTCGCCGTCGTGACTGGCGCGAGAAGGTGGATCCACCACCGGGAAGCGACGGAGCGTTACCTAGCCGCGCGCCTGGGCACCGCATGCTTCCCCGAACAGCCGAGGAGCCGATATGGCCCAGACCCTGCTGGAGATTCCGCAACAGCTGAAGCCCGCCGACGGCAGGTTCGGATCGGGCCCCTCCCGGCTCCGCCCCGACCAACTGCCGCGCCTTGCAGACGAGGGCGCGAAGGTGATGGGAACCTCGCATCGCCAGAAGCCTGTCAAGCAGCTTGTCGGGCGGGTGCGGGGCGGCCTGCGAGAGCTGTTTGCGCTGCCGGACGGCTATGAGGTGGTGCTAGGCAACGGCGGCACGACCGCCTTCTGGGACGCCGCCACGGCTGGGATCGTGCGCGAGCGCGCGTTGCAGCTGAGCTACGGCGAGTTCTCCTCGAAGTTCGCGGCCTGCACGGAGGGTGCCCCGTTCCTCGCCGACCCGATCGTGGTCGAGGCTCCCGCCGGCGACGCCCCCGATCCTGTGGCAGCCGCTAATTCGGCCCACCCACCCCACCCGCCCGCCGACGTGATCACGTGGGCCCACAACGAGACCTCAACCGGCGTGATGGTGCCGGTCACGCGTCCCGCCGGCCTCGACGACGGCGCGCTCGTCCTGATCGACGCGACGTCGGGCGCGGGCGGGCTGCCGGTGCAGATCACCGACGCCGACGTCTACTACTTCGCTCCGCAGAAGGGGTTTGCCTCCGACGGGGGGCTGTGGCTGGCGCTGATGAGCCCGGCGGCACTCGAGCGCGTCGCGAAGATCGACGCCGAGCGCCCGACTGTAGGAGCGACGCGGTGGATCCCCGAGTTCCTTTCGCTGACGACGGCGCTGGAGAACTCGGTCAAGGACCAGACCTACAACACTCCTGCTGTCGCCACCCTGTTCCTGCTCGCCGACCAGATCGAGTGGATGCTCGAGCACGGAGGCCTCGAGGGGATGGTGAGGCGCACCACGGCGTCGGCGGCCCACCTGTATGGATGGGCCGAGGCGCACCCACGCGCCACCCCGTTTGTGGCCGATCCGGCGAAGCGCTCGCTGGTCGTCGGCACGGTCGACTTCGACGAGGGGATCGACGCGGCCGCAATCGCTGCCACGCTGCGGGCCAACTGGATCGTCGACGTCGAGCCGTACCGCAAGCTCGGTCGAAACCAGCTGCGGGTCGCGATGTTCCCCGCGACGGAGCCCTCCGATGTGCAGGCCCTGACCGCCTGCATCGACTGGATCCTCGAACAGTCATGACCGCCACCGCGCAGACACCAACCACCAGCCGCCAGCGAGTCCTGGTCGCCGAGAAGGTCGGCGCCTCCGGGATCGATTTGCTGAAGGAGCACTTCGACGTCGAGATCGGGTTCGACTGGGACCGCGACAAGCTGGCCGCGCGCCTCGGCGAGTTCGATGGCATCCTGATCCGCTCTGGGACCAAGCTCGACGCCGAACTGCTGTCCGCCGGGGGCCGCCTGCGCGCGGTCGGCCGGGCCGGCGTAGGGGTCGACAACGTCGACGTGGAGAGCGCGACCAAGCGCGGGATCGTCGTCGCCAACGCGCCGCAGTCGAACGTGATCACCGCCGCCGAACACACGATGGCGCTGCTGCTGGCACTCGCGCGCAACGTCCCGCAGGCACACGCATCGCTGACGTCGGGCAAGTGGGAGCGATCGAAGTTCTCCGGTATCGAGCTCTATGAGAAGACGCTTGGGATCCTCGGTTTCGGGCGGATCGGCCAGCTCGTCGCCCAGCGAGCCAAGGGGTTCGGAATGCGGATCGTCGCATTCGACCCGTACGTTTCCGCCGACCGTTATCGGGACCTCGGGGTCGAGAAGGCCGACTCGCCCGACGACGTCTACGCCACCGCCGACTTCCTGACGCTGCACCTGCCGAAAACTCCAGAAACCGCCGGCTGGCTGAACGCCGAGACGCTCGCGAAGTGCAAGGACGGCGTGCGCGTCCTCAACGTCGCGCGCGGGCCGCTGGTCGTCGACGAGGACCTGAAGGCGGCGATCGACAGCGGCAAGGTCGCGGGTGCGGCGCTCGACGTGTTCCAGGCCGAGCCGATCACCGAGCACCCGCTGTTCGGCTATCCCAACGTGATCGTGACTCCGCACCTCGGCGCCTCGACGGCCGAGGCCACCGACCGGGCCGGCTTCCAGGCGGCGGAACAGATCGTCGCGGCGCTGACCGGCGGGTCGGTCACCACTGCCGTCAACATCCCGGCGGTTCCGCCTGAGGATCTCGAGGTGCTCGGTCCATTTGTGCCGTTGTGCCGCGCGCTCGGACGGATCGCTGTCGCGCTCGGGGACTGGTCGTCGATCGATCGCGTGCAGACGGAGTTCCGCGGCCGGATCGCCGATCGCGACACGAGGTTGCTGGCGATCCAGGTGCTGATCGGGGTGCTCAGCGGTCACACCGAGGAGGAGATCAACGAGGTCAACGCGCCGACGCTCGCCGACGAGCGCGGGATCGCGCTGGTCGAGATCAAGCAGAGCCACGCGCGCGACTACACCGACCTGGTGCGGGTGACGATCACCAGCGGCGAGGGGCAGGTCAGCGTCGTCGGAACGGTGATCGGCAACCGGAACCGCCCGCACCTGCTCGAGGCCTGGGACCAGCGATTTCAGGTCCAGCTCGAGGATCACATCACGCTCTTCCGCTATCGAGACCTGCCAGGGATGCTCGGAACGGTCGGGACCTGTTTTGGCCGGCACGGCGTGAACATCGTGTCTTCGATCGTCGGCCGCCAGCCGGACGGCCACGACGGCGACGCGCTTGCGGCGATGGTGATCACGACCGACGTGCCGGTCCCAACGGAGGTCGTCGAGGAGATCGTCTCGGGCGACGGGTTCGTGGCAGGGCGCACCGTCTCGCTTTAGAGCCCGTCTCTTCGCCGCGACGTTTGACCTTTTCGCGGGGGTGCCGATACCCTTCGGCGAGATGGCGCTCAGCCTCGACCTGCGACTTCTTCTCCTCCCCCCTCGGGGGGAATAGCGCGCCGGCGGCCGCACGTAGCCGCGAACCAAGCCCGAGAAGAAGCAGGACGAGCCTAGAGGAGTGACATGTCTGCAGAGCAGGACCCCAACCGAGTACTGATCTTCGATACCACGCTGCGCGACGGCGAGCAGTCGCCGGGCATCTCCCTGAACACCCAGGAGAAGCTGGAGATCGCCCAGCAGCTCGCGCGGCTGGGAGTGGACGTGATCGAGGCGGGATTTCCGATCACCTCACCTGGTGACTTCGAGGCGGTGCAGACGATCGCACGGACGGTCGAAGGACCGGTGATCGCCGGCCTCGCGCGGACGCATGTGGCGGACATCGACGCCGTTTGGAACGCCGTCAAGGATGCGCCACGGGCGCGGATCCATACCTTCATCTCGACGTCTGACATCCATATCGAGCACCAGCTCCGCACCACTCGTGAAGACGTGCTCGGCCAGGCGCGGGCGGCGGTCGCGCATGCCAAGAGCTACGTCGATGACGTCGAGTTCTCGCCGATGGACGCGACCCGCGCGGACGTCGAGTTCACCGCCGAGGTCTGTCAGACCGCGATCCGGGAGGGCGCGACGACGATCAACATCCCGGACACCGTCGGCTACACGATGCCCCACGAGTTCACGGCCTGCCTTTCGCGGCTGTACGACCTGGTCCCCGAGCTCGCCGACGTGGTCCTGTCGGTTCACTGCCACGACGACCTCGGGCTGGCCGTGGCGAACTCCTTTGCCGGACTGTTGGCCGGCGCCCGCCAGGTCGAGTGCGCGATCAATGGAATCGGGGAGCGGGCGGGGAACGCGGCGCTCGAGGAGATCGTGATGCTGCTGGCGACCCGACGCCAGGATGTCGGGCTGTACACGGGCGCGGTCACCCAGGAGATCGCCAGGACGTCACGGATCGTCTCGCGCCTGACCGGCTACCCGGTGCAGCCGAACAAGGCGATCATCGGCCGCAACGCGTTCGCGCACGAGTCGGGCATCCACCAGGACGGCGTGCTCAAGGAGCGCACCACCTACGAGATCATGGATCCCCGCAGCGTCGGGCTCGACGCGAACTCGATCGTGCTCGGAAAGCACTCGGGCCGTCACGCGCTGCAACAGGCGCTCTCGGAGCTCGGATTCGATGTCTCCGGCCAGGCGCTGAACATCGCGTTCAAGCGTTTCAAGGAGATCGCTGACAAGAAGAAGCAGGTGACCGCGATGGACCTCGAGGCGCTCTTGACCGACGAGATCCGGGAGAACGCGGCGGTCGGATACTCGCTCGAATGGTTCGACGTCGAGGCGAGCTCGCGCCGGGCGCCCCACGCACGCGTCGGGGTCCGCAGCCCGGGGGGCGAAGAGCTCGAGGGAACGTTCACCGGGGACGGTCCGATCGATGCGATCTTCCACGCGATCAACGCCGCCACGGGCACCGGTGCCAGGCTCCGCGAGTTTCGCGTCGACGCGGTCACCGGCGGTCAGGATGCGCTCGGGGAAGTCTCGGTCGTGCTCGAGGTCGACGGCGCGACCGGGTCCGGGCAGGGAGTGTCGACCGACATCCTGGAGGCGGCCGGCCGTGCCTACATGCGAGCTCTGTCGAACGCGATCAGGCGACGCGGCGTCGCTGCCGAGGCAGAGGAGGCGACGGCACAGGCGGCGCGGCCGGCGGTCAGCGCCCCGTAGCCAGGCGGAGGCCCTGCAGGTAAGCGACACGGAGCACGCGGTCGGCACGGTTGCTGTCCATGAGGTCGCCGCCGATCGCGGCGGCGGCCTCATCGTCGGGGGCGACGAGGTGGACGGCGGCCCGGCGCCCGCGAAGTGCGGCAGCCTCGACGAGGGTGACGCTGCGCGACAGGCGCCTGGCGAGAGGCGACAGCGCCCCGCGGTCCATCAGGGGTGATTTTGGGGGCCAGATGGTCCCCAAAATCGGGCCCTCCGGGGGTGTCCGTCGCGGGCCGAACAGCCCCGCGGTCGGGCTCAGGCAAAGGACCTGGGTGTCGCGCCTGGCGGGAGCGACGTCGAGATTGGTCGGACTCCAGATCCCGCCGTCGACATATTCGACGCCGCCGATCCGCACGGGCCCGACGAGCCACGGCGCCGCGCACGACGCCTCGACGGCGTCGGCGACGCTGGTGTGCGGGGCGCGCGGCGCTCCGAACACCGTCCGGCGGCCGCTGGCTCGGGCGACCGCGACGACCCGCAGTCTGCCGTCGAAGCGGGCCGAAAGCCCGGCCAGTTCGTCGCGAAGCTCGGTGAACTCGCCGGGCGGTTTCGGCAGACCCCAGAGCGCGACCGCCCGTGCGAGCGCCCCCCCCGGGGCGGCCAACGCCAGGCCGACCGGCATCACCGGAGCGCTGGCGGTCAGCGCCACCGTCGCGCCCCACGCGGCGACCGTCCCGGCCCGCTGAGCCGCGGTCACGACGCCCCGCTCCGCGAGCGCCAGCGCCGATCGCGCGGCGCCTGCGACGGACAGCTGCGGCCCATGCCCCACATCCGTCCCGGCGGCGACGGGCAATTCGGGATCTGGTCCGACACTCCCTGAGGGCTCGCCTTCGGGGGCCACGTGGCCCCCGAAGGCACCCCTGGGGCCAACGTCGAGCGCTCCCGAGCCGTCATCGGCGAGCGGACGGCGGGGGCGCTCGCCCGCGGCCAATCTCGCCGCAACCACCGCTCCGGCCGAGGTCCCGACGAGGTACTCGCACGTGCGCAGGTCGAAGCCGGCGCCGTCTTCGAGGCCGGCGAGCACACCGGTCAGCCATGCCTCACCGAGCACGCCACCGGAGCCGAGGACGAGGATGTCTGGGCGCAGGTGCACGATCGCAGCGTACGCTGGATCCCGGTCGTCGTACCGTATGCGATAACATACAAGCGTATGTCGTCTACCGATCTGACGAGCGCGAGTCCGGAGGCTTTGGGTGCCCGCGTGCGCGCGCTGCGCGAGGCGATGAACCTGTCGCTGCGCGACCTCGCTGAGCGCAGCGGCGTCAGCGCCCCGATGCTGTCGCAGGTCGAGCGCGGTGAGACTTCGCCGACGCTGCAGCTGGCCGCGCGGATCGCCTCCGGCCTCGATCTGCGGCTCTCGCAGCTGCTGCGCCTCGACGAGGACGGCGCCGTCACCATCGTTCGGCACGACGAGCGACGCGCCGGACCAGCCGCGCAGGGCCACAGCTACGAGGTGCTGACGCCGCCGCTCCCCGGTCAGCGAGCCGAGCTCAGCCGCCACACGCTGGCGCCGGGAGCGTCGACCGGTGGTCCGGGCGACCCGCCGATGCACGAGCCCGGGAGCCGCGAGACCGCGCTGGTAGAGGTCGGTTCGCTCGTGCTCGCGTGTGACGGTGAAAGCTACCTCCTCGCGGCAGGCGACTGCGTGACGTTCGATGCCGACCTACCCCACCACTTCGAGAACCCCGGAACCGAGGATGCCGTCCTGCTCGCGGTTGTGAGCGCCGGCCTGAGACGCAGCTAGCTAAGTGGCAACTAAGGAGAGAGCCGTGCCGAAATCGTTATTCGACAAGATCTGGGAGCGCCACGAGGTTGGGGACGGTGGGAATCTGTTGTACATCGACCTGCACCTGGTCCACGAGGTGACCAGCCCGCAGGCCTTTGACGGCCTGCGGATGAACGGCCGCCGGCTTCGCCGTCCCGACCGGACGCTCGCCACCGCCGACCACAACGTGCCGACCGACGGGACGCCGGTCGCCGCCAGGATCAAGGACGAGCTGTCGCGAGTGCAGGTCGAGACGCTCGAGCGCAACTGCGTCGAGTTCGGGGTCCCGCTGTACTCGCTCGGTTCCGAACATCAGGGGATCGTCCACGTGATCGGGCCGGAGCTCGGCGTCACCCAACCGGGGATGACGATCGTCTGCGGCGACTCGCATACGGCCACGCACGGAGCTTTCGGGGCGCTCGCGTTCGGGATCGGGACGAGCGAGGTCGAGCACGTGCTGGCGACGCAGTGCCTGACCCAGGCCAAGCCTAAGTCGATGCGGATCAGCTATCTGGGGGACCTCGGCTACGGGGTGACAGCCAAGGACCTGATCCTGGCGACGATCGGGCAGATCGGCGTCGACGGCGCGGTCGGCCACGTGGTCGAGTACGCCGGCGCCGCGATCGAGACGCTGTCGATGGAAGGGCGGATGACCGTCTGCAACATGACGATCGAGGGCGGGGGCCGGGCCGGCATGATCGCTCCCGACCAGACGACGTTCGAGTATGTGATCGGGCGCCCCGGCGCGCCCAGCGCGGTGCCGGACGACTGGCGCACGCTGCGCACCGACGATGGGGCGGCCTTCGACCTCGAGATCGTCGTCGACGCGGCCGCGCTCAGCCCGATGGTCACCTGGGGCACGAACCCCGGGATGGTGGTTCAGGTCACCGACGCGGTGCCTGCGCCGGAGTCAGAGCAGGACGAGCGCGCGCTCGACTACATGGGCCTGGAGGCGGGCACGCCGATCGAGCAGATCACGCTGGACCGAGTGTTCATCGGCTCATGCACGAACTCGCGGATTGGCGACCTGCGAGCCGCCGCCGAGATGGTCGGTGGCCGCCGAGTCGCCGACGGCATCTACGCGATGGTCGTTCCCGGATCGGCGCAGGTGAAGGCGCAGGCCGAGTCCGAGGGGCTCGATGACGTCTTCCGGTCGGCGGGGTTCGACTGGCGCGGCGCGGGTTGCTCCATGTGCCTGGGCATGAACCCCGACATCGCTGCTCCCGGGGAGCGCGTGGCGTCGACCTCCAACCGCAACTTCGAGGGCCGTCAGGGGCGCGGTGCGCGCTCGCACCTCGTGTCCCCGCAGATGGCCGCCGCCGCGGCGATCGAGGGGCATTTCGTCGACATCCGAAACTGGACTACGTGAGACCGGAGGTCGGAGGATGTCTCAAATCGCGGTGCTGGATGCCCCGCCGAGGTGACCCCACAACCGACAAGAGGTAACGATCATGAGAGCGATAGAGACGATCACCGGCCGCGTGTCGGTCCTGAACCGCGACGACATCGACACCGACCAGATCATCCCCAAGCAGTTCCTCAAGAGGGTCGAGCGGACCGGGTTCGGGGAGTTCCTGTTCTACGACTGGGCCAAGGAGCCAGGCTGGGAGCTTCCGAAGAACCCGATCCTGGTCGCGGGGCGCAACTTCGGTTGCGGCTCGAGTCGTGAGCACGCCCCCTGGGCGCTCGAGGACTACGGCTTCCAGGCGATCATCGCGCCGAGTTTCGGCGACATCTTCCGGTCCAACTGCACCAAGAACGGGCTGCTACCGGTCGCGCTGCCGGCGCAGGCGTGCGAGTCGATCGCCGAGGCCGGTGAAGCCCAGGTCGACCTCGCCGCCCAGGAGGTCCGCTGGCCGGGAGGGACGGCGTCGTTCGAGATCGACCCGGAGACCAAGCGGCGCCTGCTGGCCGGGCTCGACGACATCGGCCTGACGCTGGGCCAGGAGGACGCGATCGCCGCATACGAATCGGGCCAGGAGCGGCCGGGCCCGGTCACGACGGCGCTGGCAGCGCCGTGAGCGCCGACGCGCGCGACTGGGACGCCGCGACCTACGACCGCATCTCGGCGCCGCAACAGGCGTGGGCGCGCGAGCAGCTGGGCCGGCTGCAATTGCGTGGCGACGAGATCGTGCTCGACGCCGGCTGCGGTTCAGGAAAGGTGACCGCGCTGCTCGTCGACCTGGTCCCGGAAGGCCGCGTCTACGCGGTCGATGTCGCCCCGTCGATGGTCGAGCACACGCGGTCGGCCCTCGGCGGCGGAGTCACCGCCTACTGCCAGGACCTGACAGAGCTGAAGCTGCCCGAGCCAGTCGACGCGATCTTCTCGAACGCGACCTTTCACTGGATCTCCGATCACGGAAAGCTGTTCCAGCGCCTGTTCGAGACGCTGAAGCCCGATGGCCGCCTCGTCGCCCAATGCGGCGGTGCCGGCAACATCGACGCCTTCCGAAAGCTAGCCGACGAGGTCGCGGTCACCGGCGAGTTCTCACGGTACTTCGCCCGCTGGAAGGGGCCGTGGTACTACGCCGACGCCGAGACGACCGCAGACCGGTTGAGGGCAGCGGGCTTCGCCGGAGTGAAGACATGGCTCGAGGCGCGCCCGACCCTCCTCGAGGATCCAGCGCCGTTCATCCAGACGGTGTGTCTCGTGCGGCACCTCGATCGGCTGCCGGCGGAACTGCACGGGCGCTTTGTCGACGCGGTGCTCGAACGTGCGGGCACGCCGCTACTGCTCGATTACGTCCGTCTGAACATGGTCGCGTCCCGGCCGCGTGTGGCGCCGTGACAGCGATTGAGCCCGCTCTCGCAGGCGTAGAACACCGCCTGAACGCACTCCGATAGCGTCCCGCGGCCATGAGCTCAAAAATCGTTCTGCTGCCCGGCGACGGGATCGGCCCGGAGATCACCGCCCCGACCCTGGAGGTGCTCGCCGCGGCGGGCGCCGATCTGGAATACGAGGAGCACCTGTTCGGGGGCGCCTCGATCGACGCCCACGGCGTCGGCCTGACGGATGACACCCTGGCCGCGTGCCGGGCCGCTGACGCGGTATTGCTGGCCGCGGTCGGCGGACCAAAGTGGGACACGACCGACCCGAGCAAGCCACGTCCCGAGCAGGGCCTCCTGGGATTGCGTAAGGGGCTCGGCCTGTACGCCAACCTGCGACCGGTCCGGCCGCTGCCCGCGCTGTATGACGCGAGTCCGCTGAAGCGCGAGGTGATCGAGGGCACCGACCTGCTTGTGGTTCGTGAGCTCACCGGCGGGATCTACTTCGGCGAGAAGACCCGCACGGCCGATAGCGCCTCCGACCTGTGCCTGTACACGCGCGGGGAGGTCGAGCGGATCGCACGGGTCGCGTTCGGCGCGGCCCGGCGCAAGGTCACCAGCGTCGACAAGGCCAATGTGCTGGAGACCAGCAGATTCTGGCGCGAGGTGGTCCGCGGGGTGCACGCCAGCGAGTTCCCGGCGGTCGAGCTCGAGCACGTGCTCGTCGACAACGCCGCGATGCAGCTCATCTCTGCTCCCGCGAGGTTCGACGTGATCGTCACCGAGAACATGTTCGGAGACATCCTCAGCGACGAGGCAGCGATGCTGACCGGCTCGATCGGGATGCTGCCGAGCGCGTCGCTGGGCGGCTCGGTGGGGGGTGGCGGGGCGGGACCGAAATCCCCCGGTGTGTTCGAGCCGGTCCATGGGTCGGCGCCCGACATCGCGGGCACCGGGGCCGCAAATCCGCTGGCGATGTTCCTGTCGGCGGCCTTGATGTTGCGCCACGGGCTCGGCTTGGAGGCTCAGGCAGCGTCGATAGAATCGGCTGTCGACCGCGCGCTGGCGGATGGCCTGCGAACGCGCGACTTGGGAGGGAGCGCCGGCACGCGCGAGGCCACTCAGGCAGTCCTTTCGAACCTCTAACGCCCATCAAAAGGAGTACGACGTGGAACAAGCGGACCTCATTTGGCACAACGGGGAGCTCGTTGCCTGGGAGGACGCGAAGATTCACGTACTGACCCACGGCCTTCATTACGGAACCGGGGTGTTCGAGGGAATGCGCGCCTACGAGACCGAGGTCGGCACGGCGATCTTCCGCCACGGCGACCACCTCGACCGGCTGTTCGCCTCGGCCGAGCTCTACTACATGCCAATCCCGTTCCCGAAGGCGACGCTGCAGGCCGCGGCGCACCAGCTCCTGGCGGCCAACAACCTGCGGGAGTGCTATCTGCGTCCGATCGCGTACCGCGGGTACGGGACGATGGGGCTCTATCCGCTGGACGCGCCGGTCGATGTGACGATCGCCGCTTGGCCCTGGGGCGCGTACCTCGGCGAGGAGTCAAAGCAAGCCGGTATCCGCGCCAAGGTCGCCAGCTGGCGGCGGCTGCCGCACGACTCGCTGATCCCGCACGCCAAGGCATCGGGGCAGTATCTGAACAGCATCCTCGCCAAGATCGAGGCGACGAAGGCCGGCTACCAGGAGGCGATTCTGCTCGACTCCCACGGATTCGTCTCCGAGGGGTCGGGCGAGAACATCTTCGTCGTCAAGGACGGCGTGCTGCTGACGCCGCCGCAGACGGCGGGCATCCTCGACGGCATCAGTCGCCGATCGGTACTCCAGATCGCTCGCGATCTCGCGATCGAGATCGTTGAGCGGGACATCGCCCGGGCTGAGGTCTACCTCGCCGACGAGGTATTCCTGACCGGGACCGCAGCCGAGCTCGTGCCCGTGACCGAGGTCGACGACCACATGGTCGGCGGCGGCCGTCGAGGCCCGGTCACGACCGAGATTCAGCGCGTCTTCGAGGACGCGCTCAGGGGCCGCGACGCGCGGTACCGCGACTGGCTCGACGTCGTCTCGGTGCCCGCGCCCGCGCCTGACCCGGCGACGGTCGTAAAAGCCTGAGGTGACTGTCGGACCGAAAATCGAGTTGTACGACACGACCCTGCGCGACGGGATGCAGGGCGAGGGGATGTCGCTGTCCGCGCACGAGAAGCTACGGGTGGCGCACCGGCTCGACGAGCTCGGGATCAACCTGATCGAGGCCGGATTCCCGAGTTCGAACCCGAAGGAGCTCGAGCTGTTCGGGCTGCTGTCGCGTGAGCGCTTCGAGCACGCCGTGATAGCGGCCTTCGGGATGACCCGCAGGCGCGATCTGAGGGCCGACGAGGACCCGGCGCTGCAGGTCCTCGCCGACTGCTTCGCGCCTGTCTGCACGCTCGTCGGCAAGAGCTGGGCGCTGCACCTGGAGAAGGTCGTCAAGGTGGACCGCCAGGAGAACCTGCGGATGATCTCCGACTCGATCGCGTTTCTGGTCGGAGCGGGCAAGCGGGTCGTCTACGACGCCGAGCACTTCTTCGACGGCTTCGCCGACGACCGCGAGTACGCGCTGGCGTGCCTGCGTGCGGCGGCGCAGGCCGGTGCCGAGACGGTGACGTGCTGCGACACGAACGGCGGCACCCTTCCCGACGGGATCGCGACCGCGATGGCGGCAGTCGTCGCCGAGCTGGCCGCGACCGGCGTCCGGGTCGGGATCCACTGCCACGACGACGCTGGATGCGGCGTCGCCAACACGCTTGCGGCGGTCGTCGCCGGCGCCACTCACGTCCAGGGGACGATCAACGGCTACGGGGAGCGGTGTGGCAACGCCAACCTCGTCACGATCATCCCCAACCTTCAGCTCAAGCTCGACCGCGAGTGCGTGACGGCCGAGCAACTGGCGTCGCTGACCGGCGCCGCGCACTTCTTCGACGAGCTGCTGAATTTCGTCCCCGATCCCGACCAGCCGTACGTCGGGCGCAACGCCTTCGCTCACAAGGGCGGCATGCACGTCGCCGGCGTCAACGCCGACCCGACGACGTTCGAGCACGTCGACCCATTGGTTGTCGGAAACGACCGCGAGGTGCTCATCTCAGAGCTGTCGGGCAAGGGGACGGTGCTCGCGCGCGCGAACCACGCCGGTATCACCGTCGACGACGCGACCGCGGTTCGAGTGCTCGAGGAGGTCAAGGACCGCGAGCACCGCGGCTACCACTACGAGGCGGCTGACGGCTCCTTCGAGCTGTTGTTGCGCAAAGAGACCGGCGAGTATGAGCCGCTGTTTCTGCTCGAATCGTGGCGCACGATCGTCGAGAAGCGCGCCGACGGACAGGTGGAAACCGAGGCGACGATCAAGATCTGGGCTCCGCCCGGCCCCGACGGCGAGCGCTACGTGCGGACCGCCGAGGGGAACGGGCCCGTGAACGCACTCGACAAGGCGCTGCGAGCGGCCCTGGTCGAGATCTACCCACAGCTTGCCGACATCGAGCTGGTCAACTTCAAGGTTCGCATCCTCGACAGCTCAAAGGGCACTCAGGCGATCACGCGAGTCCTGCTCGACTCCTCCGACGGGGGGTCCGAGTGGGGGGCGATCGGGGTCTCGGAGAACGTCATCGAGGCGTCATGGGAGGCGCTGGTCGACTCGCTCGAGCACGGAATGCAGCAGCCCGACCGTCGGCGCGCGAGCCCCGACACGGCAGGCACGACGTCGTGAACGGCGCTTCTTCTTCCTCCGGCCTAGGAGCCCGGGGCAATGCCCCGTGCTCCTAGGCAGACATCGCCTGGGGGCCCGACTTTGGCGACCACATCGTCGCCAAAGTCACCCCTGGGGGGGCCGGAGGAAGAGCCGATACCGCTCGCCAGGCCGGTCATCGGTCCCCGGGAGGAGGAGTTGGTCCTCGAGGTGCTCCGCTCCGGACGACTATCGCTGGGGCCGCGGCTGGCGCAGTTCGAGCGCGCGTTCGGCGATCGGGTCGGCGCTCGGTACGCGAGCGCCGTCTCGTCGGGCACCGCCGGGCTCCATCTGGCGCTGCGGGCGGTCGGCGTAACCGCCGGCCAGGAGGTGCTCACGACTCCGTTCTCGTTCGTCGCCAGCGCCAACGTTGCGGTCTACGAGGGCGCCCGGCCGGTGTTTGCCGACATCGACCCGGTCACGTTGAATCTCGATCCCGACGCGGCCGCCGCCGCCGTCACCGCACGCACCGCGGCGCTGCTACCTGTGCACACATTCGGCTACCCGGCCGACATGGTCGCGCTCGAGCGGCTCTCGCTGCCGATTGTCGAGGACGCGTGCGAGGCGCTAGGGGCCGTGTATGCGGATGGTGGGCGCGTCGGCGGTCGCGGCCATCCGGCCGTACTCAGCTTCTACGCCAACAAGCAGATCACGACCGGCGAGGGCGGCGTCGTCACCTGTGCCGATCAGGCGACCAAGGAGCGGCTCGACTCCGAGCGAAATCAGGGCAGGGCGCCCGACATGGACTGGCTCGACCACGACCGCCTCGGCTTCAACTACCGGCTGACGGACATCGCCTGCGCGCTGGGGCTGGCGCAGCTCGAGCGCCTCGACGAGCTGCTCGCCGGTCGCGACCGCGTCGCGGGCTGGTATCGAGAGGTTCTGGCCGAACTCGCCTCGGCCGGCCCCGATGACGGGTTGACGCTGCCGTGCGTGAACGCCGGCGCCGTCCGGCGCGGCTGGTTCGTGTTCGTCGTCCAACTCCCGCGCCGGGTCGATCGCGACGACGTCATCAGGTCGCTCGCCACACTCGGGGTTCCGGCGAAGCCTTACTTTCCGGCGATCCACCTGATGTCCTACTACCGAGAGACCTTCGGCCACCGCGAGGGAGAGTTCCCCGTCTGCGAGGACGTCGCGGCGAGGTCCGTCGCGCTGCCGTTCTTCCCTGAGATGACCGACGGACAGGTGGCCCGCGTCGGCGCCGCGCTGGCCCGCGTCCTCGTGGCTTGTGGGGCTTCTGGGGCGCAGAGGGGTGACTTTGGGGGCCACGTGGCCGCCAAAGTTGGGCCCCCAGGGAGTGTACGATCGCGCGGCTGATGTCGCGTTTCGCCGAGCCCCAGGATGACGCCTTCCGGCGGCTGAACGACTCGCTCTCGTTCGACCGCCGGCTCTGGCCGTTCGACGTTCAGCAATCGATCTCGCACGCGACGATGCTCGCCGCACGCCGGATCATCAGCGACGCCGACCGCGATGCGCTGGTACGCGCGCTCGACACGGTCGCGGCTGAGTTCCGAGCCGGGAGCTTCGTGTTCCGGGAAGGCGATGAGGACATCCACACGGCGATCGAGCGGCGCGTCACCGAGTTGGCCGGCGAAGCCGGCGGGCGCCTGCACACCGCCCGCTCGCGCAACGATCAGGTGGCGACCGACGTCGCGATGTTCACCCGCCAGGCGGCGCTCGACTCGGGCACGGCGGCCATGGACCTCGCCGAGACACTGATCGACCTGGCCGAGCGTCACCTGGACTGGCCGATGCCCGGGTATACCCACCTGCAGCGCGCCCAACCGGTCTACCTCGGCCACCACCTGCTCGCGTACGTCTGGATGCTGCTGCGGGACGCCCGCAGGTTCGAGGCGGTGCTCGCGGGGACGACGGCGCTGCCGCTCGGAGCGGGCGCGCTGGCAGGCGTCAACTTCGATATCGACCGTGCGATGGTCGCCGCCGAGCTCGGCTTCGCGAGCGTCGCCGAGAACTCGATCGACGCTGTCTCGAACCGCGACTTCGTGCTCGACTACCTGGCCGCGGCGGCGACCTGCTCGACGCATCTCTCCCGGCTCGGGTCGGAGATCGTGCTCTGGTCAAGCGAAGAGTTCGGCTTCTGCGAGGTCTCGGACGCGTGGGCGTCGGGGTCGTCGATCATGCCGCAGAAGAAGAACCCTGACGCGGCCGAGCTGTTGCGCGCCAAGGCGCCCCGCATCGCCGCACACCTGGTAGCGCTCCACGGGGTGCTGCACGGGCTTCCGCTGACCTACAACAAGGACCTGCAGGAGGACAAGGAGCACCTGTTCGACGCCGCCGACACGCTCGAACTGTTGCTCGCCGCTGCCCGCGGGATGCTGGAGACGATCACGTTCAGGCGTGAGCGCCTGGCCGCGGCCAGCGGCGACGAGTTCCTCGCGGCCACGGACGTTGCCGATCTGCTGGTCAAGCGAGGGCTCCCGTTCCGGCAATCGCACGGTGTAGTCGCCGGCCTGGTCCGGATCGCGATCGCCAGCGGACGAACGCTGTCGGAGTTGTCCGAGGATGAGCTCAGAGCGGCCTCGCCACTGCTCGACGGGGAGAGCTTCTACGCGCTCCTGCGTGATCGGGCCTGGCTCGAGTCGAAGATCTCGCGCGGTGGCACCGCGCTCGCCGCCGTGCGCACACAGATCGCCCACGCGCGCGAGGTGTTGTCGCGGGCGCGCTCCGGCCGGCATTGAACGCCGCCTTCTACGAACGCCCGGTGCTCGAGGTCGCCCGCGACCTGATCGGGTGCCTCGTCAGCTACGACGGTTGCCGCGGGATCATCGTCGAAACCGAGGCCTACCACGATTCGGAGCCGGCGTGTCACGCGTTCGTCGGCCTGACGCCGCGGACCGAGATCCTGTTCGGGCCCCCGGGGCGGGCGTACGTCTATCGCTCCTATGGAGTTCACGCGATGCTCAACGCCGTCAGCGAGCCGGAGGGGATCGGCGCTGGCACCCTGATCCGGGCGCTCGAGCCGATCTCGGGGATCGAAGCGATGGCGGTCCGGCGGGGGATGGACCCGAGCAGGGTACGAGATCTGTGCTCCGGCCCCGGGAAGCTGACGCAGGCCTTTGGGATCGGTTTTGGGCTCAACGGATCGTCGTTGATCGCCGGCCCGATCGTGATCTCGTCGCGCCCGCCCGCCTGGCGCGACGTGCCGATCTCGGTTGGGCGCCGGATTGGGATCACCCGGGCGGTCGAGTTGCCCTGGCGCTTCACCGTGACCGGCAGTCGCTTTCTGTCAGCGCCCGTGCGGCCCTGAGTGGTGCCTTTCGGGAATATGGTGACACCGAGAGGGGTCACCGGCGGATGGCGGGGAAGGACGCAGGAGCCAGCCGGACGACTCGGGGGCGGCCCGGCCGTGGCGAGGCTGGATGCCGAGCGGGCCAGCCCCCGAGGCAGCAGCGCTGCGCGAGGCGACGAGGACGTCCCCCAGCGCCGCCGGGGACGACTCGAATGTCAACGTATTTCCGAAAGGTGCCACTAAGCCTGTCGCGGGTGCGTCGCGGGCGGCCGCCCGCGGCGCACGCGGAATCAACCGCCGCTGAGCCCGGCGCCGCCGCTGGCGCCTCCGGCGCCGCCGCTGCTGGTGCTCGGCGGGGTGGCTGGATTCTCAGTCGGGGCTGGGGCCGGGGTGACGGGGGACGTCGCCGGCGTCGTCGCCGCCGGCGCGGCGGGGGTGGTCGCTGCCGGTGCGGCCGGAGTCGTCGCCGCGGGCGCGACCGGGGTCGTCGCCGGCGTTGTGGTCACCGGAGCACCCGATGTACCGGCGGCCGGCGTCGTGGCCGGCTTGGTGGCCGGAGTCGTCGCCGGCGTGGTGGCGGGCGCAGTCGCGGGCGTGGTCGCCCCCGTCGCCGGTGCCGGCGTCACCGTCGCCGGCGTGGTCACCGGCGGCGCGACGCTCGTCGAGCCGGTGGTGCTCGTTTGCGCACTCTGGGTATCCAGGATCTGCAGGGCCTGTTCCATGAAGTCGCGCCAGATCAGCGCCGGGTAGGTCCCGCCCTCGACCGGCTGACCGCCGTAGTTCGTCAACATCGGCCTGGCGCTGTTGGGGTAGCCCACCCAGACCGCGACCGTCAGCTTCGGCGTCCAGCCGACGAACCAGGCGTCCGCGTAGTTGGACGTCGTGCCCGTCTTACCGGCGACCTCGACGCCGGGGATCTCGGCGATCGATGCCGTGCCGCCCGGGCTGACCGGCCCGAGCAGCAGGTCATGGACGGTGGCTGCGACCGTCTCCGGCACGACCCGCTGGTAGCTCGGGTGATTGACGATCTTCCCCCGCTCGCACGCCTTGCACCCGCTGATCGAATGGATTCCGATCGGGCCGCCGTCAACGTCGCCGAGCGTGGAGTTCGTCACCTTCAGCCCGCCGGTCGCGATCGTTTCGTAGGCGTGGGCCATGTCCAGCGCCGAAACGCCGGTGTTGAGGCCACCGAGGATCATCGCCGGCGTCGTCGAGATCGGGGAACGGATCCCCATCGTCCTCGCCACATGCTGGATCTTCCCGGTGCCAACGTGCATTCCGACCTGGGCGAACACGCTGTTGTCCGAGATGGCGGTCGCCTCAGCGAGCGTCTCCGGACCGCTGTAGCTGTTACCGAAGTTGTGGACGTTGAAGTGGTCCAGCCTGCCGGCAAAGCGATAGGGGATGCTCAGCGGCTGCGAGTCGATCACCGAGTCCGGTCCGTACGCCCCGCTCTCGATCGCCGCCACGAGCGTGAAGAGCTTGAACGCCGAGCCGGGCTGCCGGTAGCCGAGGGTGGCGAGGTTGAACGGCGACTGCCGGTAGTCGCCATCGCCGCTGACCATCGCCCGGACCTCGCCAGTCGAGTTGTCGATCGCCACCAGTGAGGCCGTCGGGCCGCCCGAGCCGGGCGGGAACTCGGCGTCGATCACCCGCTGTGCGGCCTGCTGGAGCTGCAGGTTGACCGTCAGCTTGATCTTCAAGCCTCCGTAGTAGGCCTGATACTGGGCGACGTTGCGGGGGACCCCTTCGCGCTCGAGCGCGTGCACGATCTGGGGTCGGATCCAGCTCGTGAAATACGGAGCCGCGGGCGGCTCCTGCGGTTGTTGAACGTCGGATTCGGTGGGAAGCGGCGCATTGACATAACGGTCGTACTGGGCGCGGCTGAGGTAGTGCTGCGCCAACATGTCCTCGAGCGCGAGGTCCCGCCTCGCCTTGGCGGCTTGCGGATGCGCGATCGGGTCGAATTGGCTTGGGTTGGCGACCAGCCCCGCCAGCAACGCGGCCTGGGCCGGGTTCAGCACTTGCGCGCATCGCTTGCGGGTCTTGTCCTCGACGTCGGAGTCACCGCAGCCCGTCCGCGGTTCGCCGACCGGTTCCGCCGGGTTGTAACCGAGGCTCTTGCCGAAGTAGACCCGAGCCGCGGACTCGATCCCGTACGCGCCGTTGCCGAAATAGATCGTGTTCAGATACTCGGTCAGGATCTTCGACTTGGGCCAGCGATGCACGAGCTGGAAGGCGAGCCCGGCCTCGCGCAGCTTCTCGAGGATGGTGCGGTTGTTCTCGGCTTCTTGGACGTTCTTGACGAACTGCTCGGCGATCGTTGAGCCGCCCTGGACCGAGCTCCCGGTGAGGTCCGCGGCCGCCGCGCGGATCAACCCGCGCAGGTCGACGCCGGGGTCGGTCCAGAAGCGCTTGTCCTCGACGGCGACGATCGCGTCGACCATGTTCGGCGAGATCTGATGCCAGTCGTCGAGAACGTGCTGGTTGGTCGGCGGCGCCAGCACCCCGATCGGCTGACCGGTGTCGTCGTAGAGGTAGGAGTCGACGGTCGCGCTGAACTGCGCCTTGTTCTCGAGTTGGGGGAGATCCGAGGCAACGGACATCAGCATCCCGAACACTGCCGAGATGACGGCGAGCACGGCGAACGCCCCCAGCACGGCGAGCAGCCTGAGCTTGCGAAGCCGGGTCCGCGGTCGGCGCGGGCGTTCGGTCGGCGACTGCCGCCGCTTGGACCGCCGACCGAACCGTGGCGCCAAGACCAGCGGTGCGGGGTCGTTGCGGTGTTCTCCCAGGGTGTGGTCGTCGACGCTCATGCGATCGAAGCGGCATGCCTGCAGCGCTCCGGTGGCACTTCCCTCGGGGTTGCGCCGCTGCTCGGCAGAGGCAGCTGATCTGATCCACGGCGCTGAATCAACTGCTGCCGGAGCGAGAGTCTAGTGCGCCGGGCGAGATCTTGCGTCAAGCGAACGCCCCACGATCTTCGCGAACGCTCCGCTGCCGGAGATCCCTAGGATTTCGCTCGATGTCCCCCGACCCCGCGCAGGCGGCCGCCTGGCTATCCAGGAACGCAGTCGACTGCCTGCCGGAGGGAGCGCTGGCTCGCAAGCTTGAGCTCGGTCGGCCGCTGCGCGTCAAGCTCGGGATCGATCCGACCGCGCCGGACATCCATCTCGGTTTCACGGTTGTCCTCCAGAAGCTGCGCGAGTTCCAGGACGCTGGGCACACGGTCGTCCTGATCATCGGCGATTACACGGCTCGCGTGGGAGATCCGAGCGGCCGCTCGGCGATGCGTCCGGTGCTCAGCGCCGAGGAGATCGACGCCAACGCGGCAAGCTTCCAGGCACAGGCGCTGAAGGTGCTTGACCCCGACCGGCTCGAGGTCCGCTTCAACGGCGAGTGGCTGGACATGACGATGGCGGACATGTTCCGGCTGCTGTCGACGACCACCGTCGCGCACGTGATCGAGCGCGATGACTTCGTCAAACGCCTCGCCGCGGGGACGCCGGTGTCGATGCTCGAGCTTCTGTATCCCCTGCTGCAGGGTTACGACTCGGTCGCCGTCCGGGCCGACGTCGAGCTGGGTGGCACCGACCAGAAGTTCAACTTGCTGCTCGGGCGCGACATCCAGCGCGCCTACGGACTGCCGGAGCAGGTGATCCTGACGATGCCGCTTCTGACCGGCACCGACGGGGAACGCAAGATGTCGAAGTCCTTCGGCAACTACATCGGGGTGACCGAGTCGCCCTCCGAGATCTACGGCAAGACGCTCAGCATCCCGGATGCCTCGCTCGACGCGTGGTATGAGCTGTTGCTCGGATCGACGCCGCCGCCCGACAGCTCTCCCCGCGATGCCAAGCGCGCGCTCGCCCGCGCGCTGGTCGCGCGCTTCCATGATCCGCAGGCAGCCGTCGAGGCCGAGGCCGCATTCGATCGCGTGCATCTCCGTCACGAGCTCCCCGAGGATCTCCCGGAGGTCGAGTGGGAGGCGGACGGCCGGGACAGCGTGCACCTGCCGCAGCTGCTTCATCGGGCGTTTGGCGTCTCGACCTCGGAGGCTCGGCGCTCGCTCGCGCAGGGCGGCGTTCGGATCGACGGCGAGCCCGTGGCGGGCGACAAACTCGATCTCCCGCTCGCGGCCATCGACGGACGCGTTCTGCAACTGGGAAAGCGGCGGTTCGCCCGCGTCCGTGTCCGCTGAGCGCAGCGGGCGGAGGCTCGCCCGCGCGGCCAGCGCAGGCCGCTCTTCCGGCGACCCTGCTACCTTCCTGTGACGCGGACGGGTTAGTCCTGAGGCTTCCCGCGGCGGAGTTTGCTGCGCCGTTGGGAACTGGCTATACTCATCTGTCCTGTGCCGGGAGCCGGTTGACGGCTCACGGGCGCATCCCGGAGAAGGATCACCCTTCGCTTGGAGGTGCGGCGGTCTTTGAAAACTCAACAGCATGCGCACCTCGGCCTGACCCATTTGGCCGAGTGTGTGTCCAGGTTCGACGCCGTCGACCCAGGTCCCATGTGGGCCGGGGACGACGGTGCCAAGATTGACCCGTCTTGCATCCCGGAGCTCTTCGTGTACATCGAGCTCCCGAACGCCGGCTTGCCGGCGCGGCGTGGATGCAAGGGCCTCTCCCCACCAGCGGAGAGGCCCAGGTTTCGTCCGCGCGTGAGCCACGGCAAAGGTCGTGACTCGTTTAGCTGCGCGGACGGCATTCCTGACAGCTCTTTGTGAAGTTCTTCACGGAGAGTTTGATCCTGGCTCAGGACGAACGCTGGCGGCGTGCCTAACACATGCAAGTGGAGCGACGAACCAGGCTTCGGCCTGGGGCAAAGCCGCGAACGGGTGAGTAACACGTGGGTAACCTGCCCCGATGATCGGGACAACCCGAGGAAACTCGGGCTAATACCGAATGTGCCCTACAGCCATAAGGCTGCTGGGGAAAGGAAGCTTCGGCCTCCGCATCGGGATGGGCCCGCGGCCCATTAGCTTGTTGGTGAGGTAAAGGCTCACCAAGGCTACGATGGGTAGCTGGTCTGAGAGGACGATCAGCCACACTGGGACTGAGACACGGCCCAGACTCCTACGGGAGGCAGCAGTGGGGAATCTTGCGCAATGCGCGAAAGCGTGACGCAGCAACGCCGCGTGGGCGAAGAAGGCCTTCGGGTTGTAAAGCCCTTTCAGTTGGGACGAAGCTTAACCGGTGAATAGCCGGGTGGAGTGACGGTACCTTCAGAAGAAGCCCCGGCT
>CAWHMX010000012.1:0-259824 GCA_963830475.1 uncultured Solirubrobacterales bacterium
CGGTCGACCCGGGGCCAAAGGTACCGCGAGCGGGCGTCACGTGCCGCCCCAAAAACCGATTCTTTGGCACTCTTCACAACAGAGTGCCAACATTCTTGTCATCGCTCGTCAACACGAGCTATAGTGGCCCTCGTTGGCACTCTCGACCCGAGAGTGCCAGGGGAACAAACTACAGCACACCCCGGAGGTTGGATCAATGAGTCTCAAGCCCCTTGGCGATCGTCTGATCGTACGGGCGATCGAGGAGGAGGAGACCACCGCCAGTGGCATCGTCCTGCCCGATACCGCGAAGGAAAAGCCCCAGAAGGGCAAGGTCGTCGCCGTCGGCGACGGGAAGATCAACGAGGACACCGGCAAGCGCACGCCACTTGACGTCGCGGAAGGCGACGAAGTCCTCTACAGCAAGTATGGGGGCACGGAGATCAAGGTGGACGGCGAGGAGCTGCTTGTGCTCCGCGAGTCCGATGTGCTGGCCAAGGTCCAGTAACAGGAGAACCTGAACAGATATGGCTCACAAGGAACTGAAGTACGACGCGGACGCCCGCAAGGCCCTGGAGCAGGGCGTCGATGCGGTAGCTAACGCCGTCAAGGTGACGCTCGGCCCCAAGGGCCGCTACGTCGTCCTTGACAAGAAGTTCGGCGCCCCGACGATCACCAACGATGGCGTCACAATCGCCCGTGAGATCGAGGTCGAGGACGTCTTCCAGAATCAGGGCGCCCAGCTCGTCCGCGAGGTCGCCACGGCGACCAACGACGTCGCCGGCGACGGCACGACGACCGCGACCGTGCTGGCCCAGGCGATCGTTCGCCAGGGTCTGAAGAACGTCGCGGCAGGCGCCAACCCGCTGGCGCTGAAGAAGGGCATCGAGAAGGCGGTCGACGAGGTCGTCGCGAACATCGCCAAGCAGTCGAAGGAGATCTCGGGCAAGGATCAGATCGCGCGTGTCGCGACGATCTCTGCCGGCGATGACGAGATCGGCGACGTGATCGCCGATGCGATCGAGAAGGTCGGCAAGGACGGCGTCGTCAATGTCGAGGAGGGTCAGACCTTCGGCATGGACCTCGAATTCACCGAGGGCATGCAGTTCGACAAGGGCTACATCTCGCCGTACATGGTCACCGACCAGGATCGGATGGAGGCAGTCCTCGAGGACCCGTACATCTTGATCGCCAACCAGAAGATCGGCTCGGTCCGCGACGTCCTGCCGGTGCTCGAGCAGGTCATCCAGTCCGGCAAGCCGCTGCTGATCATCGCCGAGGACGTGGAGGGCGAGTCGCTCGCCACGCTCGTCGTCAACAAGCTCCGCGGCACCTTCACCGGTCTTGCCGTCAAGGCGCCGGGTTTCGGCGATCGGCGCAAGCGGATGCTTGAGGACATCGCGATCCTGACCGGCGGTGAGGTGATCACCGAGGAGATGGGTCTGAAGCTGGAGAACACCCAGCTGTCGCAGCTCGGCCGCGCCCGTCGGGTGGTTGTCGCCAAGGACACGACCACGATCGTCGATGGAAACGGTGACTCCGACGGGATCAAGGGTCGGATCAACCAGATCAAGAACGAGATCGAGAACACCGACTCGGACTTCGATCGCGAGAAGCTCCAGGAGCGCCTCGCCAAGCTCTCGGGCGGTGTCGCCGTCGTCAAGGTCGGCGCGGCCACTGAGACCGAGATGAAGGAGAAGAAGCATCGCGTCGAGGACGCGCTGCAGGCGACCCGCGCCGCCCTCGAGGAGGGCATCGTGCCGGGCGGCGGCGTGGCGTTGCTGGTCGCTCAGAACGCGCTCGACGTCAATAGCGCCGAGGATCCGGATGTCCGGACGGGCGCTCGGATCGTTCACCGCGCGCTGGAGGAGCCGCTCCGTCAGATCGCCGAGAACGCCGGTCTCGAGGGCTCGGTCGTCGTCAACGACGTCCGCAAGGCGAAGAAGGGCCAGGGGCTGAACGCCGCCAACGGCGAGATCGTCGACCTGGTCGCCGAGGGCATCATCGACCCGGCGATGGTGACGCGTTCCGCGCTCCAGAACGCGGCGTCGATCGCCAAGAACATCCTGACCACCGAGGCGATCGTCGCCGAGGTGCCCGAGAAGGATGGCGGCGGCGCGCCGGGCGGTGGTATGCCCGACATGTCGGGAATGATGTAGGCCGCACGCTGCGGCTTGATGTTGGGAGAGGGCCCGGCCTCCGGCCGGGCCCTCTCGCTTTATTGCGTGGTTTTGTAAGGTCCACCCCGTGACGCGCGTCGCGGCCGTCGGACACGTCGAGTGGGTCGACTTTCTGCACGTCGAGGGGGATCTCACGCGCGGTTCGCTCAAGGACGCGGTGCGAGAACGCCGGAACGCCGCCGGAGGCGCGGTGGTCGCCGCGGCGGTGCTCGCTGAACTCGGCGCCGAGGTCGAGTTCTTCTGCGCAGTCGGTGCCGATGAGCTCGGCGACGCCACGATCGCCGAACTCCAAGCGCGCGGGATCAGAGTCCACGCCGCTCGACGGAGCGCACCAACGCGCGAGGTCATCACCGTGCTCGATGGCGGTGGCGAGCGCACGATCCTGACGATGGGTGAGCGGCTCGAGCCTCGTGGCGACGACGACCTCGACTGGGGCCGGCTCGAGCACGCCGACGGCGTCTACCTGACGGCCGGTGACCCTGGGGCGGTGCGGTGCGCGCGGGCGGCGCGGACACTCGCCGCGAATCCGCGCGTGGGCGAGCCGCTCGACGATCCGAACCTGACGCTCGACGCCCTGGTGTTCAGCGCCGCCGACCCGGACGAGGTCCAATTGGCCGACCGCCTGTCGTCCCACTGCAGGCTGATGGTGGGGACCGATGGCGGTCGCGGCGGGCGCTGGTGGGGGGAGTCGGAGGGGACCTGGGTTCCGGTGCCGCCGCCCGGCGCGATCCGCGACAGCTACGGCTGCGGTGACGCCTTCGCCGCCGGGCTCACTTTCGGGCTGGCGCAGGGTCTGGCGCCGGCGGCAGCGGCCGAGATCGGCGCGCGTTGCGGCGCGCGGATGCTGACGTCGGTGGGCGCGCCGTGAACCACTAGTGCTGTTCCGATGACGACGGGGAGCTCCGGGGACGAGCTGCTGCTGGCGATCGACGCGGGAACCGGGAGCGTGCGGGCGCTGCTGTTCACCCCGACCGGCGACCAGCTCGCGGCGTGCCAGCGCGAGTACTGGCATCTCCCGGAGCCTGGGGTCGAAGGCAGCCGCGTGTTCGACACCGGTGCCAACTGGGAGTTGATCGCGGGCTGCGTCCGGGCGGTGATCGCCGATGCTGCCGTTGACGCCGGCGCGATCAAGGCCGTCGCCGCTACGAGCATCCGCGAGGGGATGGTCCTGTACGACTCCGGGGGCCGTGAAATCTGGGCGTGCCCCAACACCGACGGTCGAGCGGGCGCAGAGGCGGCTGAGCTCGTGCGCTCCGGACTCGCGCAGGAGATTTACGAGCGGTCCGGTGACTGGGTTTCGATCACCGCGCCGCCGCGCTTCCGCTGGATCGCGCGACATCGCCCCGACGTGTTCGCCTCGATCGCTCACGTCGGGATGATCGGCGACTGGATCCTGAACCGGCTGTCGGGGGCTTTCGTCACCGATCCCTCGCTCGGCTGCAGCTCGGCGATGTTCGACCTCGCGCGACGCGATTGGTCGGATCGAATCGTCGAGATCTGCGGCCTCGATCGCAGCGTTCTGCCGCCGGTCGTCGACCCGGGCAGCGTCGTCGGCGAGGTGACAGACACCGCGGCCGCCATCACCGGCCTGCGCTCCGGCACCCCCGTCGTCGTCGGTGGTGGCGATACCCAGCTCGCCCTGCTCGGTCTTGGCGTCACCGAACCCGGACGCTTCACGATCGTCGGCGGCAGTTTCTGGCAGCACACGGCGATGACCGACGAGCCGTCGATCGATCCCGAAGGCAGGCTCCGCAGCGCTTGCCACACGGAACCCGGGAGGTGGATGATCGAGGGGATCGGCTTCTACAGCGGCTTGGTGATGCGGTGGTTCCGCGACGCCTTCTGCGAGCTCGAGGTAGCCGAGGCCGAGCATCAGCGAGCAGATGTTTACGACCTGCTCGAGCGCAAGGCGGCGACTCGCTCGCCCGGCTCGGGCGGCGTCGTCGGCCTGTTCTCAAACCTCATGCAGGCCGACCACTGGGTGCATGCGTCGCCGGGCTTCGTCGGCTTCGACGTCGAGGACCCCGCTCGCTCCGGACGAATCGAATGCTTCCGGGCGATCGAGGAGAGCGCGGCCTACGTCTCGCGTGGCCACCTGGAAATCATGGAGGCGATCAGCGGCGTCGAGGCACGGGAGGCCGTGCTGGGCGGCGGCGCCGCCAGGGGCGAGTTGTGGCCCCAGATCGTCGCCGACACGCTGGGGCTGCCGGTCAAGATCCCGGTCATCAAGGAGTCGACCGCGCTCGGGGCGGCTCTTTACGCAGGTGTTGGCGCCGGGCTGTTCGACGACGCGGCGGCGGTCGCGCGCGATCTGGTTCGGTTCGAGCGCACCTGCGAGCCTCAGCTCGAGGCGCAGTCGGCATACGATCGCCTCTACCGGCAGTGGGCCGAGCTCTACCCGCGCTGGCTCGAGGTATCGGAGGCGGGGCACCTGCGCTCGCTGTGGCGCGCCGCAGGAACCTGACCGCTGAGGACGCTCAGAGGCGCTCGTAAACCGCGAGGCCGTTCACCGATACGAGCTTTGCGATCGGCTCGCTCGATGCAAACGAGCGCTCGACCCCGGTGAGAAGCTCGCGCCAGCGTCCGGCCGGGGGGTCGACCAGCGTCGGCTCACGCTCCGCGCCCGCGCGCGGCAGCGTCACGACCGTCAGTACCTCGCCGCCGCGCACGAACGCGCAGGCGTCCTCGCCGGCGTCGAGCGGCTCGTAGTCGCCGGTGAACGGAGCAGCGCGCCGCGCCCTCAGCCCCAGCAGCCTCGAGGTGATCCACAGCTTGCGGTCGCTCTCACCGGGCCGCCCGCCACCGATCAGGTGCGCAAGCCGCGTCCGTCGCAGGCCCCAGTCGACCGGCCGGCGGTTGTCGGGGTCGACCAACGCGAGCAGCTCGAGCTCGTCGCCCTGGTAGAAGTCGGGCACCCCTGGGGTTGTCAGCTTCAGCACGAGCTGGGCGAGCGCGATCCGCTCGCCTGCGCGCGCAACCGTCGTCGCGAACGGCTCGAGCTCGGCGATGAAGTCCGGATCGGATGTCAGCGCCGCGACGAAGCGCATCACCGCCTGCTCCCAATCCTCGTCCTGAGCCACCCAGCTGGTGTTGCGCTTCGCCTCGCGCAGCGCCTTGCGCAGGTGGGTCTGCAGGCGCTCGAGCTCGATCGGCCAACAGCCGACGAGGGTCTGGAAGATGTAGTAGCGCTCGATCTCATCGGGCGCGCCGCCGTCGAGGAGTCGCTCGGTCAGCCCCATCCACCGCTCGACCGACAGCCGCCACTCCCCGGCCATCCCGGCCAACGACGCAAGCCGCGCCCGCAAATCGCCCGAGCGCTTGGCGTCGTGGGTCATCGTCGTCAGCAGCCCCTCCGGGAACCGCACGGCTCGCTCGGCGCAGGTGGCGTGGAAGCGCTGCACCCCGATCCCGAAGCGCTCCGGATCGCCGCCGACGTCGTTCAAGGCAAGCAATCGGCCATACCGGTAGAAGGCGGTGTCCTCGACCCCCTTGGCCATGATCGCCGGCGTCGTTTGCTGAAAGCGGGTGATGAACTCGCCGGCCTGCGGCGCGACGTAGGTGCGGTAGACCGGCAGCGACGCGGCCGCGAGCGCGAGCCGATCGACGGAGGCGTCTGACGGCGACCCACCCAGGGGTGACTGGGGTGGCCATATGGCCGCCCCAGTCGGGCCCCCAGGCTGTGTCCCCGGTTCGGGGCCCTGGTCCGGTGAGACCGGGGCCCCGGCCACACGCGCCAGTCGTTCTAGCTCAGGCCGAAACGTCGTCAGCGCCTGCTCGAGCTTCGCCTCGAGCGCCCACGCGCCAAACGGGCGCTTGTCGCCCGACACCCGCTCCCAGACGGCCGTCAGCTCGGCCTCGCCCGCCGGGTCGATGAACAGCCCCACGACCTCGTTCGAGAACTCGTACCCGACGGTTCCCGACACCGGCCAGTCGGGCAGCCGCTCGTCGGCGGCGAGGATCTTCTCGACCCAGATGCGCTGGGCGCCCCCCGCGTGAAGCCGGTCCAGGTAGCCCGCCGGGTCGGCGAGACCGTCGACGTGGTCGATCCTCAGGCCGTCCACCAGGCCCGCATCGACGAGCTCCAGGATCAACCGATGAGTTTCGTCGAAGACCTCGCCGTCCTCCTGGCGGACGCCCGCCATCCCGTCGATGTCGGCGAAGCGGCGCCACCGCCCGGTCGCCGGGTCGATATCGAAGAACCGACGGCGCAGGGTCTCCTCAGCCCAGAACCGATTCTCCGGGTCCACCGCCATGTGATTGGGGACGATGTCGAGGACGATCCCCATGCCGGCGCCCTGCGCCTCGTCGGCGAGCGCGCGGAAACCCCCGGCGCCACCGAGCTCGTCCGACAGCCGGGTGGGGTCGATCACGTCGTAGCCGTGAGTCGAGTCATGGCGGGCCTGCAGCGATGGGCTCAGGTAGAGGTGCGAGATCCCCAGGTCACGCAGGTAGGGCAGCAGCAGTCGTGCCGACTCGAACCCGAAGGCGGGCGTCAGCTGCAGGCGATAAGTGGCGCGAAGCTCCGACCCGATTCCCGCCGGCCCGCTCACGCGGCCCGTCGCAGCACCAGGATCGAATGACTCGGCACCGTGACCGCGGTGTGCGCCTCGTGGCGGGCGGAGCCGCGCGCCGCGGCGGGGTCGGCGGTGCAGAGTTCGAGCTCCCAGGCGAGTCCCATGTGGGCTCGTGGAAGCATGAACTCGCGCTCGTCGCCGCTCGCGTTGAACAGCAGTACGAACGAGTCGTCGCGGACGCGTTCGCCGTGCGGGCCCGGACTCGGGATCGCCTCGCCGTTGAGAAACAGCCCCAGTGACGGGTCGCCTTCGTCCCAGTCCGAGCGGGTCATCTTGTGGCCATCGGGGCGGAACCACCAGGCGTCCGGGAGCACGCTGTCGCCGATGACGCTCCCTTCGAGGAAGCTCTCGCGGCGGAACACCGGGTGGTCGCGACGGAGCGCGATCAGACGCCGGGTGAAGTCGTGCAGCTGGGTCGCGCGCTCGTCGAGCTCCCAGTCGTACCAGGAAAGCTCGTTGTCCTGGCACCAACAGTTGTTGTTGCCGTCCTGCGTCCTGGAGATCTCATCGCCGCCGAGGATCATCGGCGTCCCCTGCGAGACCAGCAGCGTGACGAGGAAGTTGCGCTGCTGCCGCGCCCGCAATTCGAGCACGGCGGGATCGTCGGTCGGCCCCTCGACTCCGCAGTTCCAGGAGCGGTTGTCGTCGGTGCCGTCGTTGTTGTCCTCCAGGTTCGCCTGGTTGTGCTTCTCGTTGTAGGAGACGAGGTCGGCGAGCGTGAAGCCGTCGTGGGCGGTGATGAAGTTGATCGAGGCGAACGGGTCGCGCCCGTCTCGCTGGTAGAGATCCGAGGAGCCCGACAGCCGCGAGGCGAATTCGCCGCGTGAGGCTCTGGCTCGCCAGAAGTCGCGCATCGCGTCGCGGTAGATGCCGTTCCACTCCGACCACAGCACCGGGAAGTTGCCGACCTGGTAGCCGCCCGGCCCGACGTCCCAGGGCTCGGCGATCAGCTTGACCTGAGAGAGGACCGGATCCTGGTGGATGATGTCGAAGAACGACGACAGGCGATCGACGTCGAAGAACTCGCGGGCGAGGGCCGCCGCGAGGTCGAAGCGGAATCCGTCGACGTGGCATTCGATCGCCCAGTAGCGCAGCGAATCCATGATCAGCCGCAGCACGCTGGGATGCACCGGGTTGAGCGAGTTGCCGGTGCCGGTGAAGTCCATGTAGTGGCGCCGGTCGTCCGGCATCAGGCGGTAGTAGGCGACATTGTCGGCGCCCTTGAACGAGAGCATCGGGCCGAGGTGGTTGCCCTCCGCGGTGTGGTTGTAGACGACATCGAGGATCACCTCGATGCCGGCGCGATGGAGCGCTTTGACCATGCCCTTGAACTCGCGCACCTGCTCGCCGCGCCGCCCGGTGGCGGCGTACTCGGAGTGAGGGCGCCAGATACCCGATCGTGCTGTAGCCCCAGTAGTTGCCGAGCCCCCGGTCGGCCAGGAACGACTCGTCGGAGATGTGATGAATCGGCAGCAGCTCGACCGCCGTGACGCCGAGGTCCTGCAGATAGTCGAGGGCGGGCTCGGACGCGAGCCCGGCATAGGTGCCGCGGAGATCCTCGCGAACCTCAGGATGGGTCTTGGTGAATCCCTGGACATGGGTTTCGTAGATGACCGTGTCGGCGAACGGGATCTGCAGCCGGCGGTCTCCTTCCCAGTCGAACGAGTCGTCGATCACGACCGATTTCGGAATCGCGGTCGCGTCGTCCTCGTCGTCGGGCTCGAGGTCGTCGTCCTCGGCGCCGTTGGGCACGTACGGGAACACGTTCGCGTCCTGGTGCCAATCGACGATCCCCTCGATCGCCTTCGCATAGGGGTCGATCAGGAGCTTGGCTGGGTTGAAGCGGTGGCCCTGCTCGGGGTCGTAGGGACCGTGGACCCGGTAGCCGTAGCGTTGGCCGGGCCCGATCCCTGGCAGGTAGCAATGCCAGTTCAGCGCGCGCTGGGCGGTCACCTCGATACGGGTCTCGTTGTTGCCGTCGTCGTCGAACAAGCACAGCTCGACTCCCTCCGCGTGCTGAGAGAACAGCGAGAAGTTGGTGCCCTGGCCGTCCCACCTCGCCCCCAGCGGGTAGGGCCCACCCGGCCACACCTCCATCAGGTCGTGACCTTCCTGTCGGCCGCGAGCACCGCGCCCGACAGGGGCTCGAGCCGAATCTTGCCCTGGCCCAGCTCGGTCGCGTCGGTTGTCGTGAAGACGAGCCGCCTGTCGTGCACCGCCAAAGTCACGGGCACTCGGTCGAAGTTGCAGACGAGCTCGTGGATGCCGCGGGTGATCCGAAGCCAGCGCTCGCCCGGAGCGAATGCGACAGCGTCGCCGTCGAGTGGCGCGAGCGCTCCGCGCCGGAGCGCGAGCAGCTCGGCGTATCGGCGCGCGAACCGGGGATCGGCGACCCGCGTGAGCGTCGAGGCCTCATACGTTTGGATCGATTGGGGGTCGGGGATCTCACGGTCGAACGACGCGAACGCTGCGAACTCGGCGCGGCGGCCGGCTCGGGTCGCCTCGGCGATCCGACCGTCGATGTGGTCCGAGAAGAACTGGAACGGGGCGTCCTCGCCGTATTCCTCCCCCATGAAAAGGAGCGGCGTGAATGGCGACAGCAGGGTGCAGAAGGCCGCGAGCAGTCGCGCCTGCGCCGGCATCCGGTCGCCGAACGCGCGATTTCCGACCTGGTCGTGGTTCTGCGAGTAGACGACGAAGCGTTCGGGCGGGACGTCGCCGGCCGGCGCTCCGAACCGCCGGCGACGAACGCTCGAGTAGCCGCCGTCGTAAACGTACGGCCGCCGCCATGCCTTGGCCAGATCCTCGATCTTGCCGTAGTCGGCGTAGTAACCGTCGTGCTCATCGGTCAGCAGCGTTCGCAGCGAATGGTGGAAATCGTCGGCCCAGGATGCGTCGCAACCATAGCCCCCTTGCGATCGCGGCCGCAGTACGACGGGGTCGTTGAGGGCGCTCTCTGCGATCACGAGCGCGTCGGGATCTACCGCATGGACGCGCCTGGCGATCGCCGCGACGATGTGCTCGGCGCTCGCATCGAAGATCGCGTGGATCGCATCGAGTCGCAGGCCATCGACGCCGAAGTCCCGGACCCAGCGCTCCGCTGATTGCAGCACCCACTCGCGGACAGGATCGCAGTCGGCACCGTCGTAGTTGATCGCTTCACCCCAGGGCGTCTCGTGTGCGCTCGTGAAGTAGGGCCCGAACGCGCGCAGCGCGGGCGCCCCGGAGGCGCCCACGTGGTTGTAGACGACGTCGAGGATCACCGCCAATCCGGTTGCGTGGGCCGCCTCGAGCAGGCGTTGGAAGCCTTCGGGCCCGCCATAGGATGACTGCGCGGCGCTCAGGTAGACGCCGTCGTAACCCCAGCCGCGCACGCCGGGGAACTCCCCGATCGGCATCACTTCGATCGCGGTGATTCCCAGCTCGGCGAGTGTCGGCAGATACGGGATCGCCCCGTCGAAGGTTCCCTCCCGGCTGAAGGTCCCGATGTGCAGCTCGTAGAGCACCTGGTCGCGCAGCGGCGCGGGGTGAAATCGATCCCGTTCGCCTGGCCCCGGCGCGTCACGAGTGTCGGGCGCATACACCCGCGACGGGCCGCGCAGTCCGTCCGGCTGCGAGCGGGCAGCAGGGTCGGGCAACCGACGTCCGTCCACCAGGTAGCAGTAATCGGCCCCCGGGCCGACGGCCGCCGTGGTCTCGTAGACGCCGTATCCGGCGTACTTGAGCTGACACGACTCGGCTCCCGGGCCGGTGCCGAGCAGCAGCTCGATCTCGGTTGCCGCCGGCGCCCAGACTCGGAATTCAGTCTCGCTCCGGCCAAGCGGCCTTGCCCCCAGCGGTCGCTCCCACGGGTAATCCGCGTGGCCGGTGGCTCCTATCGAGCCGCCCTCAGCCGCGGGCATCCGGCACGAGCCAGAGCGCCGCCAGCGGCGGCAGAGTCACCTCAGCTGAGTACGGCTGTCCGTGCCAGGGGACCGGCTGCGCGTCGATGCCGCCTCCGTTGCCGACGTCGCCGCCCCCGTAGTGGCGGGAGTCGGTGTTGATGAGCTCTCGCCAGCCGCCGGGACGCGGCAGCCCCAGCCGATATTCCGAACGGACGACCGGGGAGAGGTTCATGATCGCGACGACCACGCGCTCGGCCCCCGCGTTTTGACGGGCGAACGCGAGCACGTTGTTGTCGGCATCGCCGACCTCGAGCCAGTAGAAGCCCTCGGGCGCGGAGTCGAGTTCCCAGAGTGCGGGCTCGGCGCGGTAGGCGTGATTCAGATCGCGCACCAGCGACTGCACCCCGCTGTGGCCGGCCGACTCCAGCAGATGCCAGTCGAGCGAGGCATCGTGGCGCCACTCGCCCGGCTGGGCGAACTCGCCGCCCATGAACAGCAGCTTCTTGCCCGGGTGCGCCCACATGTACCCGTACAGCGCTTTGAGATTCGCGCGCTTCTGCCAGTCATCGCCGGCCATCTTTCCGTACAGCGAGCCCTTGCCGTGGACCACCTCGTCGTGGGAAAGGGGCAGGATGAAGTTCTCGCTGAACGCGTACATCATGCTGAAGGTCAGCTCGTGGTGGTGGTAACGGCGGTAGACCGGATCCTGCTGGAAGTAAGAGAGGGTGTCGTGCATCCAGCCCATGTTCCATTTGAAGCCGAAGCCGAGGCCGCCAAGGTAGGTCGGGCGCGAGACGCCGGGCCAGGCCGTCGATTCCTCGGCCGCCGAGATCACCCCCGGCTCGCGGCCGTAGACCACCTCGTTGAGCTCCTTGAGGAACGAGACGGCGTCGAGGTCCTCGCGACCGCCGAACTGGTTGGGAACCCACTCGCCTGGCTCCCGCGAGTAGTCGAGGTACAGCATCGAGGCAACCGCGTCGACCCGGATCCCGTCGACGTGGTACTCGCTCAGCCAGAACAGCGCGTTGGCGATCAGGAAGTTGCGGACCTCGTGGCGTCCGTAGTTGAACTCCAGCGTGCCCCACTCCGGGTGGGCGCCGCGGCGGGGATCGGCGTGCTCGTAGAGCTCGGTCCCGTCGAACCGCGCGAGCCCGAAGTCATCGCGCGGGAAGTGCCCGGGGACCCAATCGACAATCACGCCCAGACCCTTCGTATGAAGGCGCTCGATGAATGTCCGGAGCTCGTCGGGAGTTCCGTACCGCGGCGCCGGCGCGTAGTAGCCAGTGACCTGGTAGCCCCAGGACCCTTCGAAAGGATGGGCCATGACCGGCAGCAGCTCGATGTGCGTGAAGCCCATGTCCTGCGCGTACTCCGAGAGCTCGTCGGCAAGCTCCAGGTAGGTGAGCGGGCGGTTCCCCTCGACGGCGTTGCGCCGCCACGATCCGATGTGAACCTCGTAGATCGAGATCGGGTCCCCCAGCGGCCGGTCGGCGCGGCGCCGCTCGAGCCACGCGGACTCGGGCTCGCTCCAGCGGTGATGCGAGCGGGCGACGATCGAGGCGGTCGCCGGCGGCACCTCCGCCTCCTGCGCGTACGGGTCGGCCTTGACCCGGACCTCGCCCTCCTGGGTTACGACCTCGTATTTGTAGCGCGAGCCCTCAGCGATCGCCGGCACGAACAGCTCCCAGATTCCCGACGAGCCGAGCGAGCGCATCGGGTGCGAGACGCCGTTCCAGTGGTTGAAGTCGCCGATCAGGCTGACCGCGCGTGCCGCCGGTGCCCAGACGGCGAAGGCAGTGCCGGTGACGCCCTGGTGCTCTCGAATGTGGGCACCGAGCAGCTCATAGAGCTGTTCGTGGCGACCCTCGCCGATCAGATACAGGTCGAGCTCCCCGAGCGTCGGCGAGAACGAGTACGGATCGGGCGCCATGAACGTACCGGCGGCGCCGTAGTCGACCTCGAGCTCGTAGCGAAGGGGGAGCTCGGCGCCCTCGATCACGCCCTCGAACACACCTGCCGGATCGATCTGCTGCAGCCGTGTGGTGTTGTCGCGAAGCGGCGACTCTGGCGCCCCCACGACCGCGATCACGTTGATCGCTCCCGGGCGCAGCGCGCGGATCACGACGCCGTCCGGGACCGCATGGGCCCCGAGGATCGCGTGCGGGTCGGCGGCCTCGCGCCGCAGCAGCCGCCCGAGCTCGTCGGTCGTGGCGATCAACCCTGCTCCAGCAGTCGCACGATGCTCGCGACCGGGATCTGGACCCAGTCGGGGCGGTTGTCGAGCTCGTAGCTCAGCTCGTAGATTGCCTTCTCCAGCTCGTAGATGGCGAGCACGCTGGCGATCGCGGCCTCACCCGGGGGAAGCAGCCCGCGCTCGATGACCGCGAAGTACGCGTCGAGGAACCGGCCACGCGCCCGGTTCTCGAAGTCTGGGGGGACGAGCTCGCCGCGTTGCAGTGCGACGGCCGAGGCCACGTAGGCGAACGACCGCAGCATGCTCGCGACATCGCGCAGCGGCGAGCGCTTGCCCCGCCGCTCCGGGAGTGGACGCGCAGGCTCTCCCTCGAAGTCGAGGATCACCCAGCCGCGGGGAGTACTCAGGGTCTGACCGAGGTGATAGTCGCCGTGGATACGGATGTGCTTCCCGCCTGTGCCGACCTGTGAACGCATCGCCAGCTGTTCCTGCACCTCCGGCCCCCGGCCGAGGATCGGAGCCAGCAGCTCGTTGTTCTCCGGCAGGTGCAGAAACGTCTGCTCTATCGCCTCGTCGATCGTCGCGCGTAGCAGGGAGAACGACTCCGCGCTCGGCTCCTCTGCCGAGAACGCCGGGTCGACGGGGTCGGTGGCCAGCGTGTTGTGCAGCTCCGCGGTAGCGGTGCCGAGCTCCTCGAGCCGGTCCAGGAACCGCTCCGGATTCGTCGGGACCTCATCGAGCGCCAGGGTCCAGCCGTCGATCCCATCGGGGACGAACTCCTGGGCGACTCCCAGGGTTGCGTTGAGCGACTGCCCCTCGTATTCGTACCAGCCGTGCAGTGGGGCGATGTTGGGGTAGTCGCGGCCGGTCAGGAACCGGAGCATCTCGAGTTCCGGGTTGATTCCCGGCTCGAGCTTGCGGAACACCTTCAGCACGAGCCGGTCGGCGAAGACGAGCGAGGAGTTGCTCTGCTCCTTTTCGACCGGGCGAACTTCCGGCTCGTCCGGGGATTCCGGAAGCGCTCCGACGGTTCGGAAGCTGAAGCGGCCCTCGTCCGTGAGAACGTCCTCGCCGCTCTCGATTCTCTTCAGCAGCGCCCGCGCGCGGGCCGGATCGGCGAGCCCATCGAAGGAGATGTCGCCGTCGTCGACCGCGACTGCCACCTGGTAGAGGTCGTGAGTTCCGGTCGCGAACCGAGCCAGGACGAACGCCAGCACGAGCCCGTCGTCGAATTCGGCCTGTTCCAGGATCTCGATTCCGGTGAGTTCGCGCGTCTTCGACGCATACCAGCGCTGCTGCGACAGCCAGTCGCGCAGCTGTTCCTCGTCGAGTCGCTGGGTCAGATCAGGCATCGGCGGCGGAGGCCTCCTCCTCGGTCACCAACGTGAACCAGTAGAAACCGCGACGCGAGAGCGTCAGAAGGTACTGGAGCCGGCCGATCTGCGGAAATCGTGAATAGCCGAACAGCTCGATCGGATAGCGGCCCTCGAACTCGCCCAAGTCGAGCTCGACCGGCTGGGCGGAGCGCGCCAGGTTGTGGACGCACAGCACGACGTCGTTCTCGAACCGGCGGATCAGGGCGAAGATCCTCGGGTTCGTGCTGGCGATCGGTTCGTAGGTCCCGAGCCCGAAGACGGGGTGCTCTTTGCGTAGCTGGATGAAGCGGTGCATCCATCGCAGCAGCGAGGTCGGTGTTCGCAGTTCGGCCTCGACGTTGACCGCCTGGAATCCGTAAACGGGGTCCATCAGCGGCGGCGCGTAGAGCTGGGCGAAGTCAGCGCGGGAGAACCCGCCGTTGCGATCGCCGGTCCACTGCATCGGGGTTCGAACGCCGTCGCGATCGCCGAGGAACACGTTGTCACCCATCGCGATCTCGTCTCCGTAGTACAGGACCGGGGAGCCCGGGAGCGAGAACAGGATCGCGGTCATCAGCTCGATCTCGTCGCGGCCATTGTCGAGCAGCGGCGCGAGCCGGCGGCGAATCCCGAGGTTGAGCTTCATCCGCGGGTCTTTGGCGTACTCCTCGTACATGTAGTCGCGCTCCTCGTCGGTAACCATCTCGAGGGTGAGCTCGTCGTGGTTGCGCAGGAACAGGCCCCACTGACAGGTGTTGGGGATCGGCGGGGTCTGGTCGAGGATCTCGTATATGGGGGTCGCCTGCTCGCGCCGGAGTGCCATGAACATACGAGGCATCACTGGGAAGTGGAACGCCATCTGGCACTCATTCCCCTCGCCAAAGTACTCGACGACGTCCGCCGGCCACTGGTTCGCCTCCGCCAGCAGCACCTTGTCGTCGTAGCTCTGCTCGATCTGGCGGCGGACGCGTTTCAAGTAGGCGTGGGTCTCCGGCAGGTTCTCGCAGATCGTCCCTTCGCGCTCGAACAGGTACGGCACCGCGTCGAGTCGGAAGCCGTCCAGGCCGAGGTCCAGCCAGAAGCGCAGGACCTCGAGCATCGCGTCCTGGACCTCGGGGTTGGCGTAGTTGAGGTCGGGCTGATGCGAGAAGAACCTGTGCCAGTAATAGGCGCCTGCGACGGGGTCCCACGTCCAGTTCGAGGCCTCGGTGTCGATGAAGATGATCCGCGCGTCCTTGTAACGCTCCTGCGTGTCCGACCACACGTACCAGTCCCGCTTGGGGTTGTCGGGACTCGAGCGCGATTCCTGGAACCAGGAATGCTCGCTCGAGGTGTGGTTCATCACCAGGTCGGCGATCACTCGAATCCGTCTGGCGTGGGCGGCGTCGATCAGCTGATGGACGTCCTCGACCGTCCCGTAATCGGGGTGGACCTTGGTGAAATCGGCGATGTCATAGCCGCCGTCACGCAGCGGCGATTCGTAGAACGGCAGCAGCCAGATGCAATCGATTCCGAGCCACTGCAGGTAGTCGAGCTTCTCGGTCAGGCCGCGGAAGTCGCCGGAGCCGTCGCCGTCTCCGTCAAAAAAGCCTCGGATGTGGATCTCGTAGAAGATCGCGTGCTTGAACCAGAGCGGATCGGCCTCGAACCACCGGCTGGTCTGGGCGAAGCCCGGGGACGCCACTTCGATGCTGGGGTGAAGCTCGAGCCGCTGGCCCTCCGGCGGTGCCGGCGGCGTGGCCTCAGTTTGCTCGGTCGAGCTCAATGGATCTCCGATTCAACGTGATTCACGTGGGCTTGGCGAATGCCCGGCTCGAAGCGAACGTAGTTGCGCCCGGTGCGCCAGTGGAATCGCTCGCCTGTCAGCAGGTCTTGGACCGTGAATACCGGCGGCAGCGCGAGCCGCGCCGGCACGATCGCCAGGCCTTCCTGGATGTTATGGGGGTCGAGGTTGACGACGGTCATGACCGTGTTGCCCTCCGAGCGCTTGAGATACGCGATCAGCTGGTCATTCTCGGTCTCCAGGAAGATGAGATTGTCGAGCCGCTGCAGGGCGGGGTTGTCACGACGCGCGTCGTTGATCGTCTTGACCAGCGGCAGCAGCTGGCCATCGAGCGTGCGATGGTGGATTTCGTACTTCTCCGAGTGCAGGTACTCCTCCGACCCTGGCCGCACTGGAACGTTCTCGCAATTTTCGAAGCCCGAGTAGATCCCGTAGCTCGGGCTCAGCGTCGCGGCCAGGATCAGGCGAACCTCGAACGCGGGCCGGCCGCCGTCCTGGAGATACTCGTGGAGGATGTCCGGCGTGTTGGCGAAGAAGTTGGGCCGGAAGTACTCCTGCTCGCCCGAGGTCGTCAGCTCGGTCAGATACTCGGTCAGCTCCCAGCGTGTGTTCTTCCACGTGAAGTATGTGTAGGACTGGCTGAAACCGATCTTCGCGAGGTGCTGCATCACCGCTCTGCGGGTGAAGGCCTCGGACAGAAACACGACGTCTCGATCCTGGGCGTGGACCTGCTCGATCAGCCACGTCCAGAACGGGGCCGGTTTGGTGTGCGGATTATCGACCCGGAACACCCTGATGCCGCAATCGACCCAGTGCAGGACCACCTGTAGGAGCGCTTCCCACAACCCCTGCCAGTCCTCGGAGTCCCAGTTGACGTTGTAGATGTCCTGGTAGCGCTTCGGGGGGTTCTCGGCGTACTTCAGGGTGCCGTCGGGGCGGTGGTTGAACCAGTCCGGATGTTGGCGAAGCCAGGGGTGGTCGGCCGAGCAGTTGATCGCGAAGTCGAGCGCGATCTCGATTCCGTAGGTGGCGGCGGCGCGCGTCAGCGATCTGACGTCGTCGGTCGTCCCAAGCTCCATGTGGACGGCGTCGTGGCCGCCCGACTCGTCGCCGATCGACCAGGGCGAGCCCGGGTCGCCGGGACCGGCGATCGGCGAATTGTCCCTGCCCTTGCGGTTGGTGTGCCCGATCGGGTGGATCGGGGGAAGGTAGACGACGTCGAAGCCGAGCTCGGCCAGGCGCGGCAGCTGCTGCTCGACCCCCTTCAGGCCACCCCAGGAGCGAGGAAACAGCTCATACCAGGCGCCGCAGCGGGCGAGCCTGCGATCGACCTCGAGCACCATCGGGCCGAGCACTGACGCGCCAATCCGGGGCTGCTGCCGCTCGGTGACGGAGTAGAGCGTCTCGTCCATCAGCGCGGTCTGGTCGGCGGAGGCGAGCGCCTCCAGGATCGTCGACCGATCCCGAGCGCTGGTCGCCTGTCCGGCGATCTCCCGAAGCAGGACGACGCCCTCAGAGAGCTCGCCGCGCAGGTCCTCCTGGCCCGCCTCGATCTTGCGCGCGAGCTCATCGCGCCAGGTCCCGAAGCGGTCGGTCCACGCGACGAACTCGAACTGCCAGCGGCCGGCTCGGTCCGCCACGAACGACCCGGCCCAGCGGACGCCGCCCTTCTCGGCGTCGATCGGGTGCAGCTCCACCTCGTCCCAGGCCTCGCTGAGCACCGGCCGATAGCGGACCGCGGCCCGGAGCAGGTCGTGCCCATCCCGGAAGATGTCGGCGGACACCTCCACGGTGTCTCCGGCGCAGCGCTTGGCCGGGTATCCGCCCTGGTCCACCGTCGGCGCTCCGTTTTCGATCACGATACGCACCGGCGGCGAGGGGTTTGGCTTGCGGGTGCGGCTCATCGCCACACTAGTGTCGCGAGTCGCAAATTCGGATGCAGTCCGGGCGCGGCTGTACGCATCTGCGTGCGAATCTGAGGCTCACTAGAACGGAAGGTAACCCGCCACCACGATCACGTAAACATCATCACAGCAGCGCTCGCCCCGAGTCGATCAGGTAAACAGGCGCAGATGAGCGCACGTCCCCGCGCCAGCGGCCTCCAGCTGCACGTGAGTTCGCTGCCGGGAGGGCGGCTTGGCGTCGACGCGTATCGGTTCGTCGACTGGCTGGCGGCCGCCGGTCAGACCTGGTGGCAGGTGTTGCCGCTGTCGCCGCCCGACCGTTACCGCTCGCCGTACAAGTCGCGCTCGGCGTTCGCCGCGTCGGCCGGGCTGCTGGCCGCGCCGCGGGCGCGGGTATCGGCGGCGCAGGCGCGATCGTTCCGCGAGCGCGAGGCCTTCTGGATCGAGGACTGGATCCGGCGTGGCGGCCGCGATGCGCTGGCCGACCAGGTTCGCTTCGACCGGGAATGGCGGGCGCTGCGTGACTACGCCAGCGAGCGGGGGGTTCGGTTGCTTGGCGATGTCGCGATCTACGTCGGCGAGGGCAGCGTCGACTACCGCTCGCACCCCGGTCTGTTCCGGCAGGGCGCGGTTGCCGGCGCTCCCCCGGACGCGTTCTCGGATCTGGGTCAGTTGTGGGGCAACCCCCTGTACGACTGGCCCGCGTTGCGACGGGACGGCTACCGATGGTGGGTCGAACGGGTTCGCCGCGTGTTGACGTTGCACGACGCGGTGCGGCTCGATCACTTCCGTGGCTTCGTCGCGTACTGGGCGGTGCCCGGCGGCGCCCCGGACGCCCGCCGCGGCCGGTGGATGCCCGGGCCTGGGAGGGGGTTGTTCCAGGCGATCGAGCGAGAGCTGAGTGGTGGTGGCGATGGCGGTGGCGGTGGCCGTGACGGTGGCGGTGGCGGGACCCCCGATCCGAGCGGTGACCCGCGCCCTTCTCTGCACCCGCCCACGACCCGGTTGACGCTGCCGTTCGTGGCCGAGGACCTCGGCGTGATCACGCCCGCGGTTCAACACCTACGCGACTCGCTCGGCCTCCCGGGGATGCTGATCCTGCAGTTCGGGTTCGATCCCCGCGCGCCGCGGAGCCCGCATCGGTTTGCAAACCACGTCGAGAACAGGTTCGTCTACACCGGCACCCACGACCATGACACCGCCCGCGGCTGGTACGAGTCGATCCCGACACGGATCAGGGTCCGCGTCGATGCCGAGCTGCGCGAGGCCGGCACCTGGGAGCCGGAGCCGTGGTGGGGGCTGGTGCGGCTCGCGCTCGCCTCCCCCGCGAGGGTGGCGATGGTTCAGGCCCAGGACGTGCTGGGGCTCGGCAGCGAGGCGCGGATGAACGACCCGACCAAGACGAGCGGAAATTGGCGCTGGCGGCTGCGGGAGGGAGCGCTGACACCGGCGCTCGCGGCGCGGCTGCGTGACGCGACCGAGGCGGCCGGCCGCCTCCCGCCCCGCGGTTCGTCGAGCAGGTGAAGCGGCGCCCAGCCGCCGCCGGCTCGGCGTCAGCGCGATCGAGAGCCGATCGCCGCCCGCGCGCTCACCTTCAGGTGCCGGTAGCAGTAGGTGAGATCGCCGCGGAGGCGGTTCCAGCGCCCCCGCTCATACACGATCAACGCGGCCGGCCGTACGCGCACGTGCATCCCGTCGGCCGTCAGAACCGCGAGCGCCCGCTCGGCGATCGCAACCTGTCCGAGCGCGGTCGGATGGACGTGGTCGGCCATCATCAGATTGCGCGCCCGGAAGTCGCGGAGGTCGAGCAACAACGCGCCATGGGCCGCGGCCGCCGTTTCGATCGCCGTGTTGGCCTCCTCGACCTGCCGACCTGCACGCGGTCGCCCGAGGTCTAGCGGAAGCGTCACCGCGAGGCGCCGATCGCAGCGCACCGACAGCGCACCGTGCACGGCGGCGAGCTGACCGGCGAACCGTTCCGGGTCCCACTCCGGCCGCCGGACGTCGTTCGTGCCGATGTAGATGCACCCGAGGTCGTAGCGTGCGTCACGGTGGGCGCGGGTTGCGTCGAATGCCGGCAACTGCCCTGCGACGACGTCGTCGGCGACTGCTCCGTCGACGGCGTATGGGGTGTAGGCGAGTCCGAGCCCCCTGGCCGTCCACAGAGCCCATGACTGCAGCGGCACCCCCCACTGGTACTCGCCGGCGCCATTGGTAATGGAGTCGCCGAACGCGATCACCCCGAGGTTGCAGGGCGACGTCACTGCCTCGAAACTACTGGCGGGCGACATGTCTGGATAATCCGGGCTGATGGACGGTAATCCGGGCTTGATGGACGGGCAAGACGACGTTGGGCGCGCGGCAGCTGAGCTGTGCCGGCGGATCCCGGCGCCGCTGGCACCGCTGGCGCGGATCGCCTACAACTATGCCTGGTCGTGGCTGCCCGGGGGCACGGACCTGTTCCGGGCGGTCGACGCCGACCGGTTCGAGCTTTGCAAGCGCAACCCCGTGCGGCTCCTGCAGGAGGCGTCGTGGCCGGCGTTGGATCGCGCCGCGGCGGACACCGAGTTGCTCACGCGCGCCGCCGAGATCGAGCGCCGGATTGACGATATCGTCGCGGCGCCGGCCGGCGATCACGGAATCGATCCGGCCCGCCCGGTCGGCTTTCTGTGTGCTGAGTTCGGCGTGCATGTCTCGTTGCCGGTTTACTCCGGCGGCCTCGGAGCGCTAGCGGGGGACATTCTCAAGGAGGCCTCGGACCTGCGGGTGCCGATGGTCGCCGTCGGGTTGATGTATCAGCGCGGCTTCTTTCGCCAGCGGGTCGACGCCGCGGGTTGGCAGCATGAGTACTGGCTTGAGACCGACCCCGAGCGGCTGCCCGCCGCGCTCGTCCGGGGTCCGGCCGGCGAGCCGCTGACGATCGAGGTGCCGCTCGCCGACGGCGGGGCCACAGCCCGGATCTGGCGAGTTGATGTCGGCCGCGTCCCGCTGCTTCTGCTTGACACCGACTTCGGCGACAACGACCCGCTCCAGCGTTGGATCACGGGCAGGCTGTACGAGGGCGACAGCGACACCAGACTGGCCCAGTACACGCTCCTCGGCGTCGGCGGCGTGCGAGCCCTGCGCGCCCTCGGGATCGAGCCGAGTCTGATCCATCTGAACGAGGGTCACGCCGCGCTGGCGCCGCTGGAGCTGGCGCTCGGCGGCGCCGCCAACGGGACGCCCGGAGCGGGGGAACCCGGCTCCGGGCAGACACCCCCGCGGGGCCCGACCGTGGCGGCCACGTGGCCGCCACAGTCACCCCTGGAAGCGCTTGTGGCCGCGGCCCGGCAGCGGACCGTGTTCACGACGCACACGCCGGTGCCGGCCGGCAACGACTCCTACCCCGCAGCTCAGGTCACACGTGCGTTTGCTGGCTTCATCGACGGAGGCCCGGTGCCCGCCGAGGAATTGGTCGCGCTCGGGCAAACTGATCCCGACAGCCAGGGCGAGCCGTTCGGCATCACCCAGGTCGCGCTGCGGCTCAGCCGGGCGGCCAACGGCGTCAGTCGTCGCCACGGCGAGGTAGCGAGGGAAATGTGGACCGCGCTCTGGCCGGGGCGGCCGGTCGCCGAGGTCCCAATCGGCCACGTCACCAACGGCGTCCACATCCCGACCTGGATCGGAGAGCCGATGCGCGAGCTCATGAACCGGCATCTGGGCGAGGGCTGGCTGTGGCGCGCCGGCGAGCAGGAGACTTGGAGAGCAGTCGCCGCGATCCCGGACGAACAGCTGTGGGCGGCGCGAAACCAGCAGCGGGCGGAACTCGTCGCGATGGTCAAGGAGCGAAGCACCCGGGACCGGCTCGAGCGAGCCGACACTCACGATTACGTAATGGCCGCCAGGCGGGCACTGCGCGATGACGTTCTGACGATCGGGTTCGCGCGCCGGGTGGCGACCTACAAGCGTCTCGAGCTGCTGACCCGCGACGCGGAGTTCGCGCGGGAGTTGCTCGGCGGAGAGCGGACGGTGCAGTTCGTGCTGGCGGGCAAGGCGCACCCGCGCGACGAGGACGCGAAGCGGGTCATCAAGGCGCTATTTGATCTGAAGGCCCTGCCGGCGGTGGCCGACCGGGTCGTGTTCCTCGACGACTACGACCTGGCGACAGGCGCCGCGCTGACCCGCGGCTGCGACGTCTGGCTGAACCTGCCCCGCCCGCCGCTCGAGGCGAGCGGCACCAGTGGGATGAAGTCCGTGATCAACGGCGGGTTGCAGTTGAGCGTGCTCGACGGGTGGTGGGCCGAGGGTTACGACGGCACCAACGGCTGGGCGATCTCGGGCGAGGTCGACCACGATCACACCGCGCAGGACGAGCGAGATACGGCGAGCCTGCACGCGCTGCTGACCGACGAGGTCGTGCCCGCCTTCTACGAGCGCGACGCGTCCGGCCTGCCGACCCGCTGGCTCGAGCTGATGCGGGCCTCGCTGCGAACCCTGCCTGCACAGTTCAGCGCGACCCGGATGGTCCGCGACTACGTCCGCGGGCCCTACGCGGGCGGCGGCGAGCACGAGTGACGGCCTCGCTGCTCGAGCGCTCGGCCATCGATCTTGCCGAGCTCATCCGCTCCGGCGAGTTGTCGGCGGTCGAGCTGACCGCCGCCTGCCTCGAACGGATCGACGCGCTCGAGCCACAGATCAACGCTTTCACCCACCTGGCACACGAGCGGGCGTTGGCCGACGCCGCGCTGATCGGGCCCGGGGACGAGCGACCGTTCGCCGGCGTGCCGATCGCGATCAAGGACAACCGCGCCGTCGAGGGTATGCCGCTGACGATGTGCAGCGAGATCTTCAAGAACTACGTGCCACCGGCGGATGCGTTCTGCGTCCGGCGGATGCGCGACGCCGGGTTCGTGATCGTCGGCAAGACGGCGCTGCCGGAGAACGGAATCCTTCCCACCTGTGAGTCGCGGCGCAATGGCGAAACCGCGAACCCGTGGGCGCTCGACCGCACTCCCGGGGGTTCCAGCGGCGGAGCGGCGGCCGCGGTCGCGGCGGGAATGCTGCCGATTGCGCACGGCAACGACGGCGGCGGGTCGATCCGGATACCGGCGGCGTGCTGCGGGCTCGTCGGCCTCAAGCCTGCCCGCGGCCGGGTGTCCGTCGGTCCCGACAGTGGTCAGAGCTTCCTCGTCGGCGATGGGGTGCTGACCCGCTCGGTCGCCGACACCGCCGCGGTGCTGGACGTGCTCGCCGGCTATGAGCCCGGTGACGCGACCTGGGCGCCGCCGGTCGCGCTGCCGTTCGCCCAGGCGGCCTTCGAGCCGCCTGGGCGACTACGCGTCGGTCTCGCTCTGAATCCGCCACTCGAGTCCGCCGGTCTTGACCCCGAGTGCGAGCGCGGGGCCCGCGAGACGGCCGCGTTGCTCGATTCGCTCGGGCATCACGTCGAGGAGTTGGAGCCGCCGTGGTCGGGGCGAGACCTGCTGTCCGATTTCACTCGCGCCTTCGGTCCCGGGGTCGGCAGCGTGACGGCCGCCGGAGGTCAGATCGCGGGGCGCGAGCCGACCGCGGCGGATGTGGAGCCGCTCACCTGGGCGATGTACACGCGAGCACGTGAGCAGGGGACGCTCACCTACCTGCAGGCGCAAGCCCGACTGGAGCGTGTCGCCCGGGAGATCGTCGCCTTCCTCGAGCCCTACGATGTCGTCGTTACCCCGGCGCTGGCCCAGCGGCCGGTGCCGACCGGGGCGATCCACGGGCGCGGCCCCGACCCGATTGGCAACTACCGGCGCTCCGCCGCCTTCACCCCGTACACGGCGATCCTCAACGTCACCGGCCAGCCCTCGATCGTGCTGCCGCTCTACCAGGGGCCGGACGGCCTGCCGACCGCTGTGCAGCTGATCGGCCCACCGGCCCGCGAGGATCTGCTGCTCGCACTCGCCACTCAGCTGGAGCAGGCGCTCCCCTGGGCAGATCGCCGCCCGGCCCTAAATCCCTAAAATGCAGTCCTCGTTGCCCCCTATCTGCCGAGAAGAGGAAGATCGAGAAACATGGCCTACGTGATCGCCGAGCCCTGCATCGGCACGAAGGACAATTCGTGCGTTGAGGTTTGCCCGGTTGACTGCATCCACCCGACGCCAGACGAGCCCGACTACGACGTGGTCGAGCAGCTCTACATCGACGCCGATGAATGCATCGACTGCGACGCGTGTGTCGAGGCCTGCCCGGTCGACGCCTGCTTCGCCGAGGACCAGCTCCCGGAGGAGTGGCAGACCTACACGCAGATCAACACCGACTACTACAAGAAGTAGTCCGCCGCGGCGCGGGAGGTCGCGTCTACTAGTGGACCAGCTAGGCCACCACTAGGCCATCGGCAGCGACATGCCGACGGGCTTCGGCGCCGGGGATGGCTCGGGAGCTGCCGCCATCGGAAGCTCGATCGGGGTCAGCGCGATCAGGCCGCGAGCGGCGTGACGGACCGCCTGTGAAGCCGGGTCGTCTGGATCGGAGATGACGACCGGCAGGCCGCGGTCGGACTGCTCGCGCAGCTGCATCGTCAGCGGGATCGTGGCCAAGAGCGGCACCTGGAGCTCGTCGGCGAGCAGCTGACCGCCGCCCTCGCCGAAGATCGCGAAGCGCTCGCCGCTGGGGGTGACGAAGCCCGCCATGTTCTCGATCACGCCGGCTACCTCCAGCTTCAGCTTGGCGGCCATCTCGGCGGATCGCCACGCCACCTTCTGGGCAACCGGTTGAGGGGTCGTGACGATCACGAATTTGGCTTGCGGCAGCAGCTGCGCGAGGGTCATGGAGACGTCGCCAGTGCCCGGTGGCAGGTCGATCAGCAGATAGTCCAGCTCACCCCAGTCGACGTCCTCGAGGAACTGCTGCAACGCCTTGTGCAGCATCGGACCGCGCCAGACGACAGCCGCGTCCTGCTCGATGAAGAACCCGATTGAGACGACGCTGATCGCGTCGGCAGCGATCAGCGGGACGATCTTGCGCTCGCCATTGACGCGCGCCCGCTCGCCGCCCAGCCCGAACATCCGCGGCTGCGAGTAGCCCCAGACGTCGGCGTCGAGGACCCCGACCCGCATGCCCTCGGCGGCGAGGGCCGCCGCGAGGTTGGCGGTCACGCTTGATTTGCCGACTCCACCCTTGCCGGAGCCGACACAGATCACGTTGCGGACCTTCGCGAGGGCGCCGTCAGGGAGGGTGCCGCGCCCGAGCTTGCGTCCGAGGGCTTGCTTCTCCGTGTCGGAAAGCACGTCGAAGCTGATGTTGACGCCGGTGACGCCCTGCAGAGCGCTGACCGCCTCGGACACCCCGGTCTGGAAGTGGTCGCGGATCGGGCAGCCTGGAGTCGTCAGCGAGACGGTCACGTCGACGACGCCGTTGGGGTGGACGTCGACCGAGCGGACCATGTCAAGCGTGACGATGTCCTTGCGAAGCTCTGGGTCGATTACCGAACGCAGTGCGTCTGTGATCTGTTCTCTGGTGGGCATGGAGCCATTCTCGCAGACGCCCAGATCAGCTCGCCGGCGGGCGCCCGGGCGGGCCCCCAGGCCCCAGGGGTGATCGTGGCGGCCATGTGGCCGCCACGGGCGGGCCCCCAGGCCCCCAAGGGGTGATCGTGGCGGCCATGTGGCCGCCACGGGCGGGCCCCCAGGCCAAGTCCCCCTGCTAGCTTGCCCGGCCATGGCGGTTGAGATCACGCCGGTTCGGGGCCGCGCGGACCTGCGCCAGTTCGTCGGCCTGCCCTACCGGCTGCACGCGGGCACCCCGTGGATCCCACCGCTGAAGCTCGAGCGCTACGTATACCTGTCGCGGCTGCTGAATCCGTTCTTCAAGCATGGTGATGCCCAGTACTTCCTCGCTCGTCGTGACGGTCGCGTCGTCGGCCGGGTCAGCGCGCAGATCGACCGTCACTTCAACGAGTTCCACGACAACCGCTGGGGTTTGTTCGGGTTTCTGGAGTTCGAGGACGACCAGGAGATCGTCGACGGCTTACTGACGGCCGCCGAGGGGTGGCTCAGGGAGCGCACCCGCGACCGGATGGTCGGCCCGATGGACTTCGTGATCAACGAGGAGTGTGGGGCGCTGATCGAGGGCTTCGAGCTCGAGCCGATGATCCGCCAGCCGTGGCAGCCACCCTACTACCGAGAGCGGCTCGAGGCCGCCGGTCTCGTCAAGGCGATGGATGTCTTCCACTGGGATCTCGATGTCAGCGACCGCCAGAAGAACATGCGTCCGATCCTGCCCAAGCTGGCCGAGCGCTCCCGCGACAAGTACGGGATCACGATCCGGCGCATGTCGTTCGTGCACTTCCGCAAGGAGCTCGACGAATTCGCGAAGGTCTACAACGCGGCGTGGTCGAGGAACTGGGGCTTCGTGCCATATAGCAAGGAAGACCTCGACAGCCTCGCGCTCGACTACCGCCTGGTCTACAACCGCGACTGGTTCATGATCGCCGAGAACGATCGCCACGAGACGATCGCGATGGCGATCACGATCCCCGACATCAATCAGGTCTATAAGAAGATGCGGGGCCGCCTGCTACCGCTCGGCTGGTGGTACTACCTTCGCCGCAAACGAATCATGGATCGCATGCGGGTCGGGTTTCTGGGTGTGCTCCCCGAGTATCAGCACACAGGTGTCGCTGCCGCGCTGTACATGGAGCATTTCGACACGGCTGCCCGAACTGGGCTGATCCACGGCGAGGCGGGGTGGATCCTCGAGACGAACACCTCGATGAATCGCGGCCTGGAGGCGATGGGAGGGCGCATCGCCAAGCGCATGCGAATCTACGAGCGGTTGCTGGAGCACGGGGCCGAGCCGGCGGCGCCGCCTGAGAGCGTCAGTCGCTACGTCCCGTCTGCCTAGCGTCCTGAAGCGGAGATCGCCTGGCTCTTAAAGACCGACGGGGCGCCACATAGTGACGCCCCGGCGGTTGAGGGAGGAGAGGGTGCTGCATTCGCCGGCGAGGTTATGGGCCGACGAATCCTTCCGACCCGGCGCTCTCCTGGACGCAGCGGGTAGGTGAAGTTCGTTGCGAGAGCAAATGTTAGCTCATCAAACCTTGGGCGTGGCTAACGAGTTCCTCAACGCGACCTGTGATTCCCCCAACACGCGCGCTGATCACTCCCGACTGCTTCTCAAGGTCCTTGCGGACCTGCCGGACCTCGCGCTCCAGGCGGCCCCGGTTCTGCTTCACAGCGCGCTCAACGCCGCGGCGGCGGTGGCGCATCTCGCGCTCGACTCGCTTGCGGCGGCGCGTCACCTGGCGCTCGAAGCGGTTGCGAGCCCTGGCTCCCCGCTTTTCGAAGCGCTTGAGCTCGCGCTCCAGGCCGGCGCGCGTCTGGTACTTGGTCGCCAGTCCCTTGACGGTCGAGACGATGTCATCCCGGAGGATCAGCCCGGCACCGACAGGCACCAGAACGGCCCGCTCGGCCAGCTCTGTAACGAAGCTGACGCGTGCCCTCGGGTGTGTCGAGGTGCTGGTGGTCGTGTCCGGCTCGGTGGGTGCGGTGTTCTCCATCGGTTCCATCCTCTCGTGCCCGGTCTCCTGTCAAAGATAACTACGAACACATGTTTGTAAACCACCCGCCTGGGGGGTTAGGGCGAATCCCCGTCGTAGTTTCACGCCTCGATAACAGACTGGGCCCATTCGCCCCACCTCGGCCGCCATTCGCCCCACCTCGGCCGCCATTCGCCCCACTTCGGGCGCTGATGAGTCTTCTAGTGGGTCACTAATGTCCTGAAGCGGAAATTCGATACCAGTCTGGGCGCGTCTGGCCGCGCCTGGCGGAAGGCCGCGACATCGCCGTACCACCGGTACGTCTTGTGTCGCGGCCTTCCGCCAGCCACGCCCAGCCATCACCCATCCGGGCACCCAATTTCCGCTTCAGGACACTAGGTCGTGCGGGCCAGCCACCGCGCCGGATCGTCGATCTCGGCAAGCGAAGGCAGCGACGCTGGTTCTGAGAAGACCTCGCCGAGCCTGGCCACGCCCGCCTCACGGACGACGAAGTCGCAGAACTGCTTGCCGTGTTCGTATTGACGCAGCTTCAACTCGAGGCCGAGAATGCGGGCAACCAGCTTCGACAGGTGCGTCTGTTCCCGACGGCGCGCGTCAAGCGTCTTGCGCAGTCGCGGCAGCGACGGCAGTAGGTCGGGCGCGACGGCGTCCATCACGTGCTCGGCATGCCCCTCGATCACGGCCATCACCGCCTGAACCTCGTCGATCAACCCGCGCTCTGCCTCGCTGGCGAGCAGCCCGATCAAATCCGCGTGCCAGATGGCGCGACCCATGCGCGCGAGGTCATCGCGGCTGGGGAAGCGGACGCGCCGCTGGCTCTCGATCCGCAGCTCGGCGCTGTCGAGGAGCGCGCGAACCAGCCCGGCGAGATGCGGTTGTAGCCAAGGGACGCTGGCGAACTGCACGGCGTGGGTGACCTCGTGCAGGGTCACCCACGTCATGAACTCGCGCTCGTCGGCATCGAACCTCGCGACCGCCTCGCCGAGATTCGGCAAGACGAACAGCAGCCGCGGCGGATGTTCGCCGGCCGCCTCGTCGAGCAGCACCAGCTCATATTGGCCGAGGATCCGTTGCCCGAGGTAGCCGATCAGCAGCCCCATCTCGGCGCTGAGCAGGAGGCTGATGCCGATCTGCGCCGACTGCTTCCGAGGAGCTATTCGCTTGCCCGCTCTGCGCAGCATCGGATCCAACAGCGCCCTCGTCGAGCTGATGTTGCTGGCGACCCACTCAATCCGGCCGACTCCCTCGGCTGGTGGCAGCGGCGCGGCCGGCACCATTCCCGTGTACTGCACGACACGTTGTTCGGACAGCCTCGCAAGCTCGCCAAGATCCACCCGCGGCACCCGGCCGTTGCCAGGTCCCGAGATCAACGCCGCGATCCGCTCGGCGATTATCCAGTCGATCACGGACGCTCGATCCCCGCCAGGTCGGCGAGCGTCTCGGCGGTCCGGGCCGCGACTACCGGCGACCGTGGCGTTACATCGAGCGGCGCGCCGAGCGGGTCGTCGAATCGCGGGAAGCTCACGTAACCGCCGGCCTCACGGACGATCAGCTGCGCGGCGGCGACGTCGACGGCGCGGCAGTTGCGCAACGACAGCAGCGCGTCAAAGCGACCCGCCGCCACCTGGCAGAGGGCCGGCGCGAGCGCGCCGAGGGCCCGCAGCCGGTGCGCGCGCTCCGCGAGTTCGGCGATCGGTCCGGCGAGCCAGCGCGGATCCGCCGACTCGACCGCCAGCAGCTCCAGGCGGCCGTCGCCTGCCCGACGCTCGCCGAGCGAGGGATCGAGGGGCTCGTCGTCGAGAAACGCCCCCTCGCCGGTCTTCGCCCACCACTCCTCGCCGACGCCGAAGTCGTAGACGTACCCGAACCGGACATCGGCCATCGTCGCGCCGTCAGCGACCGCGATCGACACGCCGTACGGTGGCAGCCTGCGTTTGGCATTGAGCGACCCGTCGATCGGATCGATCACGACCCGGACGGCATCGCCGCCGAAATCGACCTCGCCACGCTCCTCGGACACCGCCAGGAACCTGAATCCCTCCTCATGAAACCGATCCAGCTCGGCGAACACAATCCCCTCGGCAACCTCGTCGATCACGAGGGTCCGGTCGCCACCACTTCCGCGCGTTCCTGTCTCGACCGCGCGCTGGGCGGTGTTGGGGACGTCGTCGAGCATCAGCTGCAGCGACTCCGCCGCGCGACGGCACGCGGACAGCCAATCCGCGTCGATCGCCTTAGTCGTTTCGGCCATTGCCAACCTATGCTGGCAGAGCGGCGGTCTGTGCTGTGTCGCCGCAACCGCGGTCAGAGGCCGCTTGCTGCCACGACGTTTCGTGGAACCCGCGTTGGACGCGGTCGGCTGCTACGTGAAGCGTGGCACACCGTCACGCCGCCGCCAACCAGCGTCGACCCGTCGGCCGTGGCCGGCCGCTTGGTCGAGTTCTTGGCGGCGGCCGCCAAGAACTCGGCCAGTGAGCTTTGAACTGGCGGTTGCTCGTGTCCGTCTCGCGAACCTTCTGACGGAGATCGACCTCGCCGCTAGCGTAGACCGTTACGTTGACTGTGGTTCCGCCCTCCTGCGCCGGCATGGTGTACGCGGTTGGCGCAGCGTTGAACTGCCGGAGGCATCGCTCCCAGACCGCGTTCGGTGACCAGTTGGGGTGCGCGGTCCAGCTCTTGTGCAGGCCGCTGTCCACGAGTCGGCCCATGGCAGTGTGAGGGCCAGCCTGCTCACCCACCCACTGGGCGGCAACGCGGCTCATGTGCACGCGCCGCAGAGGTTCGAACTGCGGTGCGGTGTTGACCTCCTGGGTGACCTGGGGCAGGATGAACTGACGGAACCCAGTGAGGAAGGTTGTATCCCAAGCATCCTGCGGACAGATGGGATCCAGCATGGTGCCCGGGAGATGAGTGACCACCGCCATCTTGACCTCCCGGCGCGCTGAGGATGTATAGCTGTGTTTCTGCGACGCGATCGACGTCCGCTTGAGTAACAGGTCCGATTTCAGCAGCACGCGGCCGGCGTCGGTCAGCGCGAAGCGAGGGTCGATGATGTTGGGCGGAGAGTTCGGCGACGGGTTCACCCAGAACGTGCTCGCCGGGAGCGTCAGCCAGTTGAAGAAGGCGGCCGAGTCCTGCTGCGCGGTCTGCAGCCCAGTGCTCGGGTCGGTAGTAACTGGAGCGCCGTCGCCATCGATCGCGTACTGCACGTCCCCTCGGTGGGGTCCGCTAAGTGACAGATACCGCAGCTGCAGCGGGGTGAAGTCGATCCCGCCGGGGTCCAGCGCCTCGGCCGGATCCGAGACCGCGTCCGGCAGCCCGCCAGTGTCGGATTCGCCTTTGGGCGCCATCACCTGCTTGCCTTGGGACAGCTCGCCCTGGTGTTGCTTGATGGCGTTTTCAAGCGCATCTCACCACCGGGGCTCCAACTCTGAGTAGAACGCCTTGACCTGTGACGGTTTGATGGAAGCTGACGCATCAGCTGCGACAGGAGCCGCTCGGCGTGCGGGCCCCCCATGCTCTCGATTGCATACCCGTCAAGCGTTCCATCGGCGCGTTCGTATACGAACGCCGCGACGTTCCGTCCGGTCCCGATGTCGGGGAACTGATCCCGGTACCAGACGGCGGCCTTGCCGAGTCCGGTTCCCCACGGAATCTGGATCGGAGTCGCCGCCATGGCGGTCCCGGGGAGAACAAGGAGCAGCGCAACCAGGAGTGAAACAATCACCCCAGTGAGCCCGCGATGCGATGGTGAATTACACTCACCGGGTCGAGAGTGAACCACGCGTTGCGACCGGACGCAAGTACGAAGCGGCCGCACTGTAAACTCCAAAGTCAGGTCAAATGACGCACACTCTCGCCACCGGTCCCGACCTAGCCACCTTGGCGACCCACTCGGGTGGACCACTGCTGGTGGAGGGGCCTGCGGGGAGCGGCAAGACGTGGTTGCTGCTGGAGCGCTTCCAATATTTGGTAGAGCGCGGGACGATGCCCGACCGGCTCGTGCTGTTGCTGCCCAGCTCGGGGCGCGCGGATGCTGCCAGGGCACGGCTGGAGCAGCGGCTGACCGACGGCTATCGCGAACTGGTCGTGGTCGCCCCGACGGAGTTTGCCGCCACGATCATGCGACGTGCCGGTACCCGCCTGGAGCCGCTCGACCACGTGCTCTCGCCCGGCGATCGCCTGGCGATGCTGGCCGAGCGGATCGACGAGTTGCCGCTCCAGCACCATGACTTCGGTGGCAACGCCGGTGCGCTGCTCGGCAGCTTCATCAGACGGATCGACCGCCTCAAGGCCGAACTCGTGGGCCCCGACGAGTACGCGCGGTGGGCAGCCGAACTGCCGGACGACGGGACCACCGACACCGCGACCGAGCGCGAGTTCGCCGAGATATATCGAATCCATGAACTGATCCTGCGTGACGCGGGTGCGTGTGACGAGGGCGATCTCGTCAGACTGGCGCTGCGGGTGGTCTCGGAGCGTGCTGCCGACCGGCCGCGGTTCGAGCACGTCCTGATCGACGACGCGCACGAGTTCGACCTCGCGCCCGCGAGTCTTGCCCGCCAGGTCGCCGGGACTGCGCTGACCGTCGCCGGCGACCCGCTGGCCGCCCTGACACGCTTTCGCGGCGCCGGCGCCGCTCGGTTGCGTGCATTCGAGACCGAGGGAACCCGCGTCGTTCGCCTGCTGGATTCGCACCGGTGTCCTCGCGCTGTGATGCGCCTGGCCTGGACGGTTGGCCTCGGCAGCGTCGAGCGAGCGACCACCGCTGAGCCGCCCGCCCGAGATCCCGGGGCCGCCGCGGTTCAATTCTGGCGCTGCGGCAACGAGCGCGCCCAGGCCCAGGTCGTGGCGGCGGAGGTCGAGCGGCTGATCGCCCGCGAGCAGGTACCGCCCGGTCGCATCGCGGTTCTCGTTCCGGAGATCGCGCACGAGGGCCAGGCGGTCTCGGTCGCGCTCGAGGAGCGCGTCGTCCCGCATCGGGTCGTAGGCGACGCCGCCTTCTTCCAGCGCGCCGAGATCCGGGACCTGCTGGCCTGGCTGCGGCTGCTGGCCGACCCCAGCGACGCCGCGGCCGTGGTTCGCGCCCTCGCCCGAGCGCCGGTTGAGCTGCGCTCGGTAGATATCGCGCGCTGCACGCAGATTGCCCGTCGTCGCAAGCTGGACATGGTCGCGGCGTTGGCGGCGGCGACCGAATCACCGCAGGTCCCGCCCGAGGCCCGCGAGCGCATCCGGGTGTTCCTGAAGCTCTACCGCGCCGGAACCCGTCACGTCGACACGATGCGCCCTGACCTCTATGTGCACCGGCTGATCGAGCGCCTCGGACTGCGCCGACAGCAGCTGTTCGCGGCTCAGGCCGACATCGTCGAGGGCCTGCGGGCGCTCGCGCGGTTCGGCGAAATCGCCGGCGCGTATGCCGCCCGCACCCCCCAGGCCACCGCCCGCGAGTTCGCCCGATCGATCGCCGCGGTAGCGGAGTACGGGATGCGCGAGCGCGAGGAGCCCGACTTAAGCCAGGGCCCGCCCATTCCGGCCGGCGTCCAGGTGCTGGCGCTCGAGGCGGCCGGCGGGCTCGAGGTCGACCACGTGTTCGTGCTGGGTCTACACGCGGGCCTGGCGAGCGCAAAGTCGCTCGACTCCGAGCCGATCCCCGACGCACTGTTGCACGAGCAGCTCCCGCCCGATGACGAGCGCTGTCGCCTCGCCCGGTTGCGCCAGCGCCTGTACGTCGCGGTCTCGCGCGCCCGGGTCCGGGCGGTCGTCGCATACCCGGCCACGGGCGAGCGCGGCGCTGCACTTGCGCCGCTCGACGTCGTCGAGGCCGCCCGGGTGGCGCTCGCCGCCGATTGGCATGAACTGAGCGAGGAGTTGTTCGGTCCGGCCGAGACGCTGCAGTCGACCTACCGCCTGCTGCGCGACGAGCTGCTGGACGGGACCCTGCGCGCCGCGGGGCGCCTCGCCGACCTGCGCTTCGACACGGACCTCGACGTCTCGCACGCGGTCGTCCGCTACCTCGAGCTGCTGAAGGTCGCGGCGCTGATCGCCCGCGGCGAAGGCCAGCCGGCCGGCGACGCGCTGCGCGATGTCAACGCCCGGATCGCGCAGGCGGTCACGGCCGAGCAGCGAGAGATCTTCCTGAGCTCGCCGCTGGACGAGTACCTGCTCGACGCAGAGCGCGACGCGGGCCGCCGGGCGCAGATGCTCGCCGCCCGCGACGAACCGTCGCTCGAGCGCTTTCTGCCGATGCGCGGCGACGGCGTGCTGCTGTCGGCGACCGACATCGACACCTACCGCGCGTGCCCGCTGCGCTACAAGTTCGCCCGGGTCTTTCGGATCCCCCAGGAGCCGACCCTGCATCAGCGGTTCGGGATTGTCGTCCACCAGGTGCTGGAGCGCTACCACGCCGCGGGCGAGCAGCTCGGCGCCGGGACGCAGTCCGGGGGCCCGTCGGGTGCGACCACGTGGTCGCACCCGGCACCCCTGAGCGACCTGCTCGCGCTGCTCGAGCAGAGCTGGCGCCGCGCCGGCTTCGGCGACTCCGACGAGGAGCGACAGCTGCGCGGCAAGGCCGCCGCTGCTTTGGCGCGTTATCACGAGCGTGCGCAGAGCGACGACGCGCGCCCGGTCTGGTTCGAGCGCCAGTTCAACTTCAAGCTCGGCCCGCACCTGCTGCGCGGACGCGTCGACCGCGTCGATCGCCTCCCGAGCGGCGACTACGAGCTGATCGACTATAAGACGGGGCGGCCAAAGTCGGCCTCCCAGCTCGCCGAGGACGTGCAGCTGTCGCTGTACGCGGTCGGCGCCCGCGAGGCGTGGGGGCTCGAGGCCTCGCGCGGCGCCTACTACTACCTGCTCGACGACGAGAAGGTCGCGGTCGACGGCGACGAGGACTGGATCCGCGCAGTCGCGATCGAGGTCGCCGAGGGGATCAAGGCGCAGGAGTTCGAGCCGACCCCATCTGTCGCGGCCTGCTCGCTTTGCGACTACCGGCTCGTCTGCCCCGCGGCGGAGCGATAACGCCGAGGGCCGCCCCGAGGGCAGCGCCTAGACCGTGGGTGGATCCTCGCCGCGCTGGCGCAGGAAGCGCTGCAGGTCGCGGGCGATCGAATCGCCGGAGGGCAGTTCGGTCAGCGAGTCGTCGTCGTCGCTGGCCGCCTCGAGGCGCTCGACGAACGCCTGCACGTCTGGGTCGCTCTGGACGGCGGCGTTGACCTGACGCTCGTAATCGGCGGCCGCGGTCTCGAGATCGCCGGCGTCGACCGCGACGCCGACCAGGCCCTCGAGCTTGCGGACGAGTGCCAGCGCCGCCTTCGGGTTCGGTGCTGCGGCGATGTAGTGGGGGACCGCCGCCCACAGGCTCGCCGTCGGCAGACCGGCCGTCTGGCAGCGGTTTGAGAGGACGCCGACGATCCCGGTCGGCCCCTCGTACGTTGAGGTCTGCAGCCCGAGCCGGTCGACAAGCATCGGGTCGGAGGCGAAGCCGGTGACCGAGACAGCCCGGGTGTGCGGGACATCGGCCAGCAGTGCGCCGAGGGTGACGACCAGCTGCACGCCGATGGCCTCGGCGAGCTCGACGATCAGCGATGTGAAGGTCCGCCAGCGGAACGACGGCTCGTGGCCGGTCAGCAGGATCAGGTCACGCGGGGCGCGCGGGATCCGGGCCTCGTACAGCTCGACCTCGGGCCACTGGAGGACCCGGGCGAGGCCGTCGGCCAGCTTGACCCTGGGGCGGGTGGCCTGGAAGTCGTAGAACTCCTCGGGATCGATCGTCGCGAACCGGCGGGCCTGGAGCGACTCGCCGACGAAGGTCAAGGCCGAGGAGGCCGCGTCGGCAGCGTCGTTCCAGCCCTTGAACGCGCAGACCATCGCGGGCGCTCTGAGTCCATCCGGTCGGTAACTCCATTGCAGTGGCTGCATCCGGCTCACCGTACATCATGGGCGGATGCAGCCCGAGGGCACCATCAGTTCGCTGCGCGCGGGTGACGAGGTTCGAGGCGTGTTCGCGTGTGTGCGCAAGGACCGCCGCCGAACCCGGACCGGCAGCCCCTATCTGGCGCTGGAGCTACGCGACCGAACGGGGAGCGTTCCCGCCAGAGCGTTCCGTGACGCAGACCTGCTGTCGGGTCGGTTCGACCGCGGCGATCTGATCAGGGTCGTCGGACGCGTCGAGCGATTCCGCGACGATCTCGTAGTCGAGGTGGCCGACGTCAGGCGTGCGGACGGAGCCGGCAACGGTCGCCCCGGATCCGAGGCCGAGACGCTTCTCCCGGAGGCGTTCCTGCCGGTTGCCTACCGCGACATGGAGGAGCTCGACGGCTTCCTCGAGCACCTCGCGCGCGAGGTTTTCGACCCGGGGTATCGAGCGCTGCTCGACGACCTATTGGGAGACGAGGGGTTCCGGACCGGGTTCCGGCGGGCGCCGTGCTCGCGGGCCGGACACCATGCCTATCTCGGTGGGCTGATCGAGCACACCGTCGCGGTGGCGACGCTGGCGCGGGAGCTGTGCGACCTGCACCGGCGGTTGAACAGCGACCTGCTACTGACCGCGACGATCGTGCACGACATCGGGCGCGTTCGTGAGTTCAGCTACGGCGCCGAGATCGGGCTGACCGCCGAAGGCAGGCTGCTCGGACACCTGGCACTTGGCCAGCAGATGCTCGCCGAGCGCTTTGCCGCGCTGGATGGGTCGCCGCTGGACGAGGCGCGGCGGTTGCAGCTGCTGCACTGCGTGCTCTGCCATCACGGGGCGGCCGGCGCGCCGGGGGGCCGGTTTGCGAGCGCCGAGGCACTGGCCCTGTACCGCTTGAACGCCCTCGATGCCGGCGTCAAAGGCGCGCTGGAGCACGGCCTCGAGGGATGACCGCGATCAACGAGCTGCTCTCGAACAACCGCGCGTACGCGGACGGTCTGGACGCCGGGCCGCATCGCGACGTGCGCCCGTCGCGCCCGCGCCCGCGCCCGCGTTCGCGATCGAGGGCTCGTCTACGACGTCGATGCCCACCGCCTGCGACTGGTGGACGTGGAGGCGGGTAGTGCCTGAAAGGCGACAGTAGTGCCGCTGCGACGACTTCCACGGGTGGGGGCCGAGGTCACCGTCGCATACCTCGGCACGAGCGTGCCGGGCGTGATCGTGCGCGTCGAGGACGAGGGGCGGCGGGTGTCGGTCGCCACCGAGGACGACCGCACGATCGAGTTCGTCCTCAATCCGGCGTCGGCGCGGTTCCTCGGTGGCGAGGGCTGGACCGCGAGGCTGATCTTCGACGACTGACCGCGGGCCGAGGGGTCGGCCCCGCGAGGGCGGGCCAGGATCCTGGCCGGGTTCGATTTGGGGCGCCCGTTCGGCTGCGAATGCAACCAAAACGTCGAGAACCGGGGACGTTTCAGAGGGGGTCTTGCCGTTGTGGTTGCTAAAGACGCAAAACGTCGAGACCCCATCGCCGGGGTGGCTCGCTCTCGACGTTTTGGCTGCGCCGTGCGTCCGGACGCCGCGCTCGGCGTCCGGACGCCCTTCGGGCGGACCGCCGGCTCAGGTCAGCGCCGGTTCCCGCCCCTCGCCCCGTGCTGCCCCGGTCCCCACGGCAGCAGATAGGCGCGGTAGCTGTTGACGCCGGTCGGGAAGTCGGCGTCGAACACGACGTTCCCGGCGCGGTTGAACTCCGAGATGTAGTTCAGGTTTCCCCAGCCGGCGAACACGCCGCCGCCGGGGAGCGGCTGGCCGTCGCCCTGCGACGAGGCCTCGAGGCCCTCGGGCTGGTCGTCGGACTGAACCAGCGTCGCGGTGTGGTCGTGGAGGTCGAGCCTGAACTTGACCACACGGCTCACCGGGAACTCGGAGGACACGTCGATGCCGAGGTTGAGCTCGCCGGCGGACTCGTTGTCAAACACCGAGTAGTACCCGTGGCCGAGCGCCTCCGGGTCGTGCTGCCAGGCGAAGATGTCGCCGTCCTTGTTCAGCGTCTGACCCGGGGCGGCGTCGATCCTGAAGCTCGAGTTCTTGCCGCCGAGCTGCCAGATGATGTTCCCGGTGTGGCGGTTGACCTTGAACAGCGTCCAGGTCGCGCGAGAATCGATCAGCAGGTTGCCGTCGGTGTCGAGCTTGACCGCGTTGATGTGAAACCAGTCCCACGGCGTGCCGGCGGAGGCCGGCAGCGCCTGCTCGCTCTCGCTATAGGGGACGTGGTCGGCGCTGTTCCACTGGAACAGGACCTTCCCGGTCCTGATGTCGATCTCCTGCACGACCCCGTTGATCACCGTCTGGTTGGCGGGACCGCCGATCGAGGTCAGGTTCGCCGTGCTCTGCTGGTAGGAGAGGATCAGCGCGGTATTCCAGGGGGTGATCAGGAACTCGTGCCCGTCGGCGTTGAGTCCGTTCCCGGCGTTGACGGCCGCGACCTGCTGGTAGTGGTCGTTGTAGATGTAGTCGGTGCCGCTGGAGAGGCCGCCGAATCCCGTGCCCACCCAGAATGTCAGGACCGGCCTGCCGTCGTAGACCTGGGTGCGGAAGTCGCCGGACGAATCGCCCTGGGGGATCGGATGGAACCAGACGACGTTGCCATTCGGGCTCAGGATCTCTGGCCCGTTGGCATACGTGCTGGTGTCGCCGGTCGGGGTGATGAAAATGTCCCCGTGGTCGGCTGGCCCTGAGCCGGTCAGGAAAGTCAGGGGAGGAGGAGCTGTCGGCGCCGCGCTCGCGAACGGCGCGGCGACGAGCAGGGCAGTCACTGTTCCGCTCAGCACCGCCGCGCTGGTCAGCGATATGCGCCGTAGGCGCTTCAGCGAAGCCGGGTTAGTGCGGGTGAACCGCTTCTGAGGCATCTGTGGATGTCCCTTTCACTGGTGGCCTTAGAGGATGAGTGGACGACGGCCGCGGTCCGCCGACTCGGACAGACTACACAAAATCAATAAATCCAGTCGACTTTCTAGGATTTATGACGACGCTCACGCGGGGAGCGACCGGGCCTTCGGCGGGCCAGCTGAGACGGTCGTGCCGCGGTCGAGCGGCTACATCTCGACCAGTGCGCGCCCGACGATCTCGCCACGGGCGAGCGCCGCGTACGCCTCGCCGGCCTCGTCGAGCGTGTAGCGTCGGCTGATCGCCGCGCCGGGATCGATCGCTCCCCGCACTGCCAGCGCCGTCAGCTCGCCCAGATCCGAGCGCGGACGGCCGCCGTAGGAGCCGAGCACCTGCAGCTTGCGTCGAACCAGGCGCGCGATCTCGACCTCGCCGACCCGGCCCGGTCCGGCGATCCCGATCATCACGCACCGGCCACCATCGGCTGCCATCTCGGTCGCCTGGCGGAACGTCGCGGGCAGGCCGATCACCTCGAGCACGATGTCGGCGCCACGGCCGTCGGTCAGCTCTCGGACGACCTCAACCGGGTCGGCGGTGGCGGCATCGACGGTATCGGTTGCGCCGATCCGCTTTGCCGTCTCGAGTTTCGCGGCGTCGACGTCGACCGCCACGACCTGCCCCGCGCCGAGCGCCTTGGCGAGCTGGACGACGTTGAGCCCGACGCCGCCGGCGCCGATCACGGTGACCGTCTCGCCCTCCTGAAGATCGGCGACGTGGCGCAGCGATCCGAACGCCGTCAGCAGCGCGCAGCCGAAGATCGCCGAGTCATTGAGCACGAGCTCGTCTGGAACGACGGCCACGGCGAGCTCCGGCATCACCGCCAGCTCACTGAGGCCGCCCATCGAGTACATCGCGATCGGGGTCCCGTCTGGCTCGAACAGCCGCGTTCGTCCGTCGTAGAGCGTGCCGCCGAGCCGGTTCTGGGCGAAGAACGGCTCGCACAGCTCCTCGCGACCGCCGAGGCAATTCCGGCATTGGCCGCAGGGCATGATGAACGCGGCGACGACGCGGTCGCCCTCGTGCACGCCGGTGACGCCGTCGCCGAGTCCGACCACCGTTCCTGACACCTCGTGCCCGAGCACGCAGGGCAGTGGGAACTTGACGTTGCCGTCGTGCACGTGCAGATCGCTGTGGCAGACCCCGCAGGCGGCGACCCGGAGGAGGATCTCTCCCGGCTCCGGTATCGGGTCGAGGAGCTCTTCAACGACGAACGGGCCCAAAATTTCGCGGACGACCGCGGCTCGCATCGCGCGTATTCTGCCTGCTCGTGCCGGCTCGTGCCGGTTACGAGACCGCCGCCGGCTCCGAAACCTCCTCCGCCAGCCGGGTCAGCAGCTTCGCGAGGTCCTCGTGGCGTTCCGGCTCCCAGCCATCGAGCAGGCGCGCGAGGCTCGCGCGACGCTCGGCGATCAGCCTCTCGGCGGTTTCGTGGCCCGCGGCGGTCAGCTCGTACTGAGCGTCGCCGTCGCTTTCCGGCGCCGCGATCTCGATGATCATGCCCTCCTCGAGCAGCTCGGCGCGCGCCTGCTCGGCGCGCTCGAGCGGGACGTCGTAGGCGCTGCAGAGCTGGGCGAGTCCGGCCCCCGGGTAGCGCGACATCTGGGCCAGCAGCCAGGCGCCCGCAGCCGAGAGGTCGACGCCGGCCCTAGCCACGAGCTGCTCGATCAGCCGCCGGCGCGCGTCGCGGCCGATCAGGACGCTGAGCGCGCGTGCCATCTCGGCCAGCGAATCGCCGGGCTTCGGGACGGCGAAGCTCTCGCCGATTCCGGTCGAGGCAGTGACGGTCTCTCGCAGTGGTCGTTGCTCGATCAGCCAGCTGAGCATGAAGGCGACCGCGGCGACCGCCGCGGCGACGATGAACACCCGCTCGATCGCGTGCGTGAACGCCTGTATGTACGCGTCGTGGATGGCCGGCGGCAGCCGCTGTAACGAGGCCGGGTTGCCGATCGCTCCCTCCAACCTATGGATCTCCGCCAGCGGCAATCTCGCAGTCTGGGGGCTGGCGGTCAGGTTCGTGACGAGGCTTGCGTGCAGCGCGCTCGAGAACACCGAGCCGAGGATCGCAACTCCGACCGAGCCGCCGATCGATCGGAAGAGAGTCGCGCCGGAGGTCGCCACACCCAGGTCCTGATAGTCGACCGCGTTCTGGACGACCAGGACGAGGACCTGCATCACCATTCCCAGCCCGAGGCCGAGTACGAACATGTAAGCGGAGGACACGAGCCGGGTCGTGCTCGCGTCCATCTGCGAGAGCAGAAGCAGCCCGATGACCATCAGGAACGTCCCGGCGATCGGGAACGGGCGGTAGCGCCCGGTCCGCGAGATCAGCTGGCCGGAGCCGATCGAGGTGATCAGCAGTCCCGCCATGAGCGGCAGGATCTGCAGACCCGAGGCGGTCGGGCTGGCGCCGCCGACGACCTGCAGGAACAACGGCAGGTAGGTGACGGAGCCGAACAGTGCGAAGCCGACCACCAGCCCGACTGCGCTGGTGACGGTGAAGACGCGGTTGGCGAACAGCCGCGGCGGCAGGATCGGCTCGGCGGCCCGACGCTCGATCGCCACAAACGCGACAAGCAGCCCGATCGACACCAGGCCGAGCACGATGATGAACCCCGAGGACCACGAGTAGGAGACGCCGCCAAGGGTGGAGAGGAGCACGATCGCGCTGAGCGCCGCCGCCAGCACGGTTGCGCCGAGGTAGTCGATCCGGTGCCGGCTGCGCTCGGTCTGGCTTGGCAGCGTCGCCGCCAGCACGGCGAAGGCGAGCACCCCGAGCGGCAGGTTGATGTAGAAGATCCAGCGCCAGCTCAACGAGGTCGTGAAGAACCCGCCGAGCAGCGGCCCGATCACGCTCGCGAGCCCGAACACGGCCCCGAACATGCCCTGGTAACGGCCGCGCTCCCGCGGTGAGACGACATCGCCGATCGAGGCCATCGCGCCGACCATCAGCCCGCCGCCGCCTAGTCCTTGGATCGCCCTGAAGACGATCAGCTCGGTCAGGCTCTGCGAGAGCCCGCACAACGCCGAACCGATCAGGAACAACACCAGCGCGAACTGCAGGACGATCTTGCGTCCGTACTGGTCGCCGAGCTTGCCGTAGACGGGCGTCACCGCCGTTTGGGCGAGCAGGTATGCGGTGACGACCCAGGAGATGTGGCTGAGTCCGCCAAGGTCTCCGACGATCGTCGGCAGCGCGGTCGAAACGATCGTCTGATCGAGCGCCGCCATCAGCATCACGAGCATCAGGCCCGTGAACACGACCAGCACGCCCCGCCGGGCTGTCGCCGGTCCGGTCGTGTCGACGCCGCTCACCGTCAACCCCCGCCGCCGGCCCGCCTCACGTCGCGCCCGCTTGCTCGGCCACGAGCGGGCATACTAGTGAGCGTGACGTCAGCGCTCCTGTATGAGGCGCTCGCGCCGCTGCGCTCGAACCCGCCAGGTTCCGCCGTGTTGCTGGACATCGATGGGACGCTGTCGCCGATTGTCGAGAATGCGGCAGACGCAAGCGTGCCCGAGGCCACCCGCAAGCTCCTGATCGCGATTGCCAGGCGATATGGGTTGGTCGCGTGCGTGAGCGGCAGGCGAGCCTCCGAGGCCCGAGCGATGGTCTCGATCGGTTCGATCACCTACCTTGGCTCGCACGGCGCCGAGCTGCTGGAGTCCGGCTGGACCGAATCCGTGCTCGACCCCGCGCTCAAACAATGGGTCGCTCGGGTCGAGAAGTTCCGGCGGCAGAGTGACACTGCCGAGCTTCGCCGCCGGCGGGTGCGGATCGAGGACAAGGGCCCGATCGTCGCCTTCCACTGGCGCGGCGCCGTCGACGAACCCGGCGCGCGAGCCGCGATCGACGCACTGGCGTCTCAGGCACAGGAAGCTGGATTCGAGGTCCACTGGGGTCGCAAGGTGATGGAGGCGCGCCCACCGGTACGGATAGACAAGGGCGCCGGCATCTCCGCTCTGCTCAAGCGCCACAGCGTCGCGAACGCGCTCTATGGCGGCGATGACACGACCGACCTGGACGCGTTCAATGCGCTCAAGCAGCTCGCGGACGACGGCGTCCTGGAGCACGCCGTGTGCGTTGGCGTCCGCTCCGAGGACGGCCCGCCGCAGATTCAGGAGGCGGCCGACCTCGTCGTCGACGGCACCGGGGGCATGCTCGAGCTGCTCGCGGCGCTACTGGCGGAATGATCAGAGGAGGGAACGACCGCGGATGCGGTTCTCCGAATTCCTGCGCACGACCGTACTGATCAGCGCCGCGTCCGCCAGCCTGCTGGCGGTACTGACGGTGATCGGTGCCAATGGAGCCGGGGACACCCGGGTGCTCGAGATCGGCGCGGGCTGGTGGTTGGTGTCGGCGGTGATCGGGGCTGGGCTGGGGCGGCGACCGTCGACCTCGGGGCCGATCGCGGCGCTGCTGGCGAACGCCCGAACCCGGCCGGCGCTGCCGGAGATGAACCCGAGCCGGACGGTTCTGAATCGGCTCTGGCCACTGCTGCTGTGCACGATCGGGGCCGGCGCGGTGGCCTTCGTCGAGCCCCAGGTCCCGGCGATCGCCGCTGGTTTCGCGATCATCTGGGCGCTGGCCTGGCGTCGGCAGTCAGCGGCGGTGACCGCGATCGAGGAGCGTGACGGCGCCCGCTTCTACATCGAACGGACCTCGCCGCTGCACCCGATAAAGCTCGTCCGCACGCCAGGATTCCGCACGAACCTGATGGAGACGAACGGCGAGAAGCGGTCCACTCCGCTGCGGCGCAGCGCTTGAATAGCGCCCACTCACCCACCCCCGCCGCGCTAAGGACGGCCCGTTCGTGATCACAGACGCCTTCATCCCCAGCCCGTCGAGCAGCAGCTTCCACGTCGGGCCACTGCACTTCCACGTCTACGGGATCATGTACGTGGTCGCGGTCGCGGCCGCGATCATCATCGCCCGCCGCCGCTGGGGGAAGGTCGGAGGCGATCCGGATCTGGTCTACGAGGTCGCGTGGTGGGGCTTCCCGGCCGGACTGATCGGCGGCCGCATCTACTTCCTGATCACGACGCCGAGTCAGATCCCCGACCATTGGTGGGGGGCGTTCGCGATCTGGGACGGCGGCCTCGGGATCTGGGGCGGGATCGCGGCCGGCGTCGCCGCCGGATTGTGGCGGCTGAACAAGCACCTTGACCGCGCCGGCGTCGCAGCGTTCATGAACGCTGCGACCCCGGGCCTGCTGGTGGCCCAGGCAATCGGCAGGGTCGGTAACTATTTCAACCAGGAGCTGTTCGGCAAGCCCTCGACGCTACCGTGGGCGCTCAAGATCTCGCCGGAGCATCGCCCGCCGCACTATGCCCAATACGCGACGTTTCAGCCGACGTTCCTGTACGAGATCATCTGGAACCTGCTGCTCGCCGCGTCGCTCGTTTGGCTTGACAACCGCCGCAAGGTCAGGCCTCCGGGCCTGTTCGCGCTCTACATCGCCGGCTACTCCGCCTTCCGGATCTTCGAAGAGACGCTGCGAATCGACTATTCCGAGTACATCCTGGGCATGCGGCTCAACTTCTGGATCGCGCTGATCGGGACGGTTGGTGGGCTTGCCTGGTTCCTCCGGATCCAGACGCGCCGGCAGCCTAAGAAGGTCTTTCGAGGGGAGAGTGCGACCGGGACGGTTGTGGACCAAGCTGGGCGGTCGGCGTCCCCATAATCTAAGGACCCGGACGCGACCGCATCGCCGCGACGTCGTCCCAGGCCCTCGTATTCGCGATCTGCGGCGCGCTGAGCCAGGCCCGGCGCGCGGTCGCGATGCCGTACCGCGCGACCGCGAAACCCCCGACGCGGTGAGCGTCGGTGTTGATCACCAGCGGTAGCCCTGCTGCGGCGGCGGCGCGGGCGTGTAGCTCACTCAGGTCGCGGCGATCGGGGTTTGAGTTGATCTCGAGCATCGTGCCGGTGCGAACGCAGGCCTCCAGGACCTCCTCGAAGTCGAACTCGTACGGCGTGCGCTGCTCGATCTTGCGCCCGCTGAGGTGGCCGACGCAGTCGACGTAAGGGTTCTCAATGGCGCGGATGATCCTGGCGGTCATCTCCTCGGAGCTCATCCGGAACGACGTGTGCACGCTCGCGACGACCCAGTCGAGCTGTGCCAGCAGCCCATCGGGATAGTCGAGCGACCCGTCGGGGCGGATGTTGACCTCGGACCCCGCCAGCAGCCGGACCCCAGGGACCTCGGTCGAGCGGATCAGCTCGATCTGGCGCAGCAGCTCGTCGTCGGACACGTCCGCTCCAAACCCCATCGAGGCCGAGTGGTCGGTGATCGCCAGATACTCGTACCCCGCCTCGAGCGCCGCCCGGGCCATCTCGGCGACCGACGCGGTGCCGTCCGAGGCGAACGTGTGGCTGTGAAGATCGCCGCGCAGATCCTCGAGCGTGACCAGCTCGGGGAGCGTGCCGTTCTGCGCGGCCTCCAGCTCGCCCCGGTTCTCGCGCAGCTCGGGTTCGATATAGGCCATTCCCGCCAGCCCATACACCTCCGCCTCGGTCGGGCACCGGTGGGTCTCGCCGGTCGCGTCGTCGAGCACCCCATATTCGGAGATGTGCAGGCCGCGGCGCACGGCGAAATCGCGCAGCGCGACGTTGTGCTGTTTGGAGCCGGTCAGGTGCTGTAGGACGTTGCCGAACTGATCCGGCTCGACGATCCGAAGATCGACTCCGATGCCGCTGTGCGTCCGCAGGCGGACCGCGTTCTCGCCGGGTGTCGAGGCCGTTTCGACCTGGGGAAGCGCAGCCGCACCGGTCGCGAGCGCCGCCGGATCGGACGCGGTGGCGACGATGTCCAGGTCCTTGACGCTGTCGGTCATGCGCCGCGCTGAGCCGGCGAGCTCGACGCGGTCGGCGGCCGGGTCGGCTCGGAGCGCCACGACCAGCTCCTCGCCGACGACCAACGCTCGGTCAAGCACGATCCGCCGCGTCGGCCCACTCTCCTCGTGGGCGTCGAGCGCCGCCAGCAGCGAGTCCTCGGCCTTCTCGCCGAAGCCCCGCAGATCTCGGATCCGGTGCCCCTCGGCGGCGGTGCGCAGCGCTTCGAGCGAGTCGATCCCCAGCTCGTCGAACAGGCGACGGGCGCGCTTGGGCCCGAGGCCCGGCAGCCGGGTCATTGCCACCAACCCCGCTGGAAACTTCGCTCGTAGCTTCTCCAGGGCAGGGATCTCGCCGGTGTCGGCGAGCGCCAGCACCTTCTCCTGGATGATCGCACCGACCCCCGGAAGCTCCGTGGCGCGGCCTGCCCGCGCCAACGCTGAGACCGACGTCGACGCCTCGCGGACCGCCTTGGCGGCGTTGCGATAGGCGACGATCCGGTGGATCACGGCTCCGTCGAGCTCGTAGAGGTCGCCTAGCTCGTCCAGCGCCTCGGCGATCTGGGTGTTGGTGGGGTCGGCCACGATCGCTCCTGATCTGCCGTGCCGGCGCTACCGGCTGACTCCCCGGTCGACGAAACTCGTGGGGTCGAGTGCCGCGACGAACCTCACGGACGGGCTACCCCGATCACCCAGATCCTCGGCCCGCTCCTTGCGGGCGACCGCGGCACGAACAGCGCGGGCGGCGAGGTATCTGACCGGCTCCGGCGGCAGCGGCTTGGCCGGGACCCGCGTGAGCGCATGCGGCAGCCCGCCGTCGCCGCCCTCCAGCGCCATCCGCGCCAGGACCTCTCCCGCCAGACGTGAGGGGCCGACCCCATCCCCGGAGAAGCCGACGCCCACCAGGACGCTCGGCATCTCGCTGAGTCGGACGAAGAAAGGCACGCCGCTCAGCGAGTAGTCGATCGGTCCGCTCCAGCGGCGCGCGATCGGAACGTCCCAAAGGGTGGGATAGATCCGCCGCAGCTGGCGGTGGAGTTCCTCCGCGCGCCCCTGCGGGTCGTCGAAGTTCGCGCCGATCCGTCCGCCAAAGGCGACCGCGCCGCCGCCCTTGCCGAACACCATCCGGCCGTCGCTCGTGCGGCGGTAGTAGTTGACCAGGCGCCGCGAATCGGAGATCGCCACCTGAGTTGCGAGGTCCATCTCCGCGAGCCGCTCTGGTGCGCGTTCGGTCGCGATCATGTCGCTGGCGACGACGACGAGGCCGCGACCGATCTCGGGGATCCGAGCGGCCCAGGCGTTCAGCGCCACCACCACCTGCTCACACATGACGGCGCCACCCGCGGTGACCACGCGAGTGCGATGGCTGCCGTCCGTAGCCCTGGCATCCGCCTCGATCGAGCGCACCGGGGAGCGCTCGAAGACGCTGACGCCGGCTTCGCGTGCGGCCCGGGCCAGCTCGCGGGCGAGCCGCGCGGGCTGCACCGACGCGGCCGTCGGATCGAGCACCCCCGCGAGGTGCACCGGAGAGCCGCTCAGCTCGGAAAGCTCGGCGTGGGTCAGCGATCGGTACGGAGCGATGCCGGCGGCATCGAGCGCGTTCAGGGTCGCGTTCCAGGCATCGACCTGGCTCGGGTTGGTGGCCGCCCACACCCAACCGCTCTGCTCGAAACAGCCTTCCAGGCCGCGCTGCGTGCAGAACTCGCCGATCTGGGCGACGGCGCGCGCCGCTCGGTGTCCGAGCTCGAGCGCAGCCTCGGGCCCGCACAGCCTGCGCAACGACAGGAACTTCGACCACCAATTCAGCGCGAAACCGCCGTTGCGCCCGCTGGCGCCGGCGCCGCAGATATCGGACTCGACGACGGTGACGCTCGCGCCCGGGTCCCTGGCCCGCAGTTCGAGGGCGGTCCAGAGCCCGGTGAAGCCGCCGCCGACGATGCAGACGTCCGCAGTCCGCGCTCCGACCAGGCGCGGGTACTCGTGCGGGGCGGCGTCGGCCAGCGCCTCGGCCAGCCACAGCGAGCGGCGGGGGCCGCTGCCGAGGAGGCCATCAGGAAGGGAGATGGGGGCTGTGTCGGAGACGGGCCGTAACTTAGCTCGTGGGCTCGGGCGTTGGCTTGCGTGGGACCGCCGTGGTCCTCAGACGAACCGGGGACCGCCGGCAAGCCCGACGCTATACTTTTTGAAGCACAGGCGAGATTTCCGCGAGAGGAGCCAGAGATGGCCGGCAGCGTCACAGAAGTCACAGACAACAACTTCGAGGCCGAGGTGCTCGAGTCGGACGTGCCCGTCCTCGTCGATTTCTGGGCGCCGTGGTGCGGTCCGTGCCGGATGGTCGGGCCGGTGGTCGAGGAGATCGCCAGCGAGAAGTCCGGCCAGCTCAAGGTGGTCAAGATGAACACCGACGAGAACCAGCAGACCTCGATCAACTACAACATCATGTCGATCCCGACGCTGATCCTGTTCCGGCACGGGCAGGAGGCCAAGCGGGTGATCGGCGCGTATCCGAAGAAGCGGCTCGAGGCTGAGCTCGAGCCCGCACTGGCCTAGGTCCTAGCGGCGCTCCTGACGCGTCGGCGATCACTCGCCGAAGCGAACGGCCGACGCGCCGATCAGGCGCGTGACCAGCTCCGGGTCGTTGTAGATGTCGAGCGTGACGATACGGTCGCCGGCGACCGTGAACGCCAGAATCGCAAACGGGTTGCCGTCGCGGTCGAAGGCGATCACGCCGGCCGTGCCGTGGACCAGCACCGGGCGGACGGACGGCCCGTAACGGCGCTGGGCGGCCGTCGCGCCGCGGGCGGCCTGCTCGGCGCCGCGAAGCTCGATGATCCCATCGCGGCTGTGGTTGCGCAGAACCACGTCCGGATCCAGCACCTCCAAGAGCGCGTCGATGTCGCCCTCGTGCGCGGCCGCGAAGAAGGCGTCGACTGCCCGGCGCTGGCGCGTGAGATCGGGATCGGGTGCCGGGGCTGCGCTTCGGACGCGCCGCCGGGCGCGACTCGCCAGCTGGCGGGTCGCGTCGGGTGAGCGGTCCAGCATCTGGGCGATCTCGCCGAACGGCATCGCGAACATATCGTGGAGCACGAATGCCACCCGCTCGGCCGGCGGCAGCGCCTCGAGCACGACCTGGAGCGCGATTCCGACCTGATCGGCAAGCAGGGCATCGTGTTCGGGGTCGGCGCCGGGTCCGCTCGCGACGATCGGCTCGGGCACGTAGACCTCGAGCGGCTCCAATCGCCGGGTGCGGCCCGCGCGCAGCATGTTCAAGCAGACGCGGGACGTGACCGTCGTCAGCCAGCCGGCGAGGTTCTCGATCTGGTCAGCATCGCTGCCGCTGAGCCGCAGCCACGCTTCCTGGACGGCGTCGTCTGCCTCGTTGAGCGATCCGAGGATCCGGTAGGCGACCGCTCGTAGCCGGGGTCGCTGTTGGTCGAACCGGTTCGCCAGCTCCAGCTGATCCATCTGTCACACCGCCTGGTCGCTTGGGGTCATACACACAGACCCCTACTGGACAAGCAATGTGACAGGAGGCAACCGAGATGGCACGTATTGAAGGCGTACCGAAGTCCGAGGCCGGTCTCACAGTCAGGCTCGCCTACCGGTTCGGGCCGAGGATGATGAGGAAATTGACCGGGCGCGAGCCCCAGCGAGGCACTGGGCTCGAGCCGATGGAGGTCTGGGCCCATCAGCCCAAGATGATGATGGCGATGGGCAAGTACAACCAGGCGATCCGCAAGGGCAAGGGCGTCGAGGAGCGGATCAAGAACCTGGTCGAGCTCAAGGGCGCGCAGATGATCGGGTGCGAGTGGTGCGTCGACCTCGGCTCGCAGATCTGCCGCAACTCGGGCTTTTCAGACGACGAGCTGCTCGCGCTGCCGCGCTACCGGTCCAGCGAGCTATTCACCGAACGCGAGAAGGTCGCGCTCGATTACGCGGCAGGGGTGATGCGGACGCCGGTCGAGGTGACCGACGAGCTGTTCGCGAGGATGCGGGAGCACTTCAGCGACAAGCAGATCGTCGAGCTCACGGCGCTGCTGACGCTGGTCAACCTCGACCGCTTCAACGCCGCCTTCGGGATCGGCTCGGCTGGCTTCAGTGACGGGATGGTGTGCGTCGTCCCCGATCGGCCTGCGCCCGCGCTAGACGCGGGAAACGCTGATCAAGAGCGCAAGCGCGTCGATCTCCGCAGCCGTGCCGTTCGGGATGGGCTCGTGGCGGACGTCGAGGGCTAGCGTCTCCTGGGCGATGTAGTCCTGGTGGCGACGGGCCGCATTCAAAAGCTGCTCGTCGCCGTCGAGCGTCAGGACGATCCGGTCGGAGATGTCGAGGTCGGCGGCTCGCCGAGCGGCCTGTACGGCGTGAACGATCTCGCGTGCCCATCCCTCGACCCGCAGGTCCCCGTCGAGTTCGAGCTCGAGCGCCACGGCGTGCGACCCTTCGCGTTCGACCTGGTAGCCCGGCAGCGGCTTCATCGACACGAGCAGGTCGTCGGCCCTGAGGGCGTGCTCGGTGCCCGCGACGTCGATCCCGACCGTCCTCCCCTCCCGCAGCTTCGCTGCGACCCGTCCCGGATCGAAGCCGGCGACGGCGGCCGCCACCAGCGGCATCTGCTTGCCAAAACGCGGCCCCAGCGTGCGGTAGTTCGGTTTGACCTCGACCTCGCCGAGCTCGTCGGCCTCGGAGACGAACCGCAGCTCCCGCACGTTCAGCTCGTCGCGGACGATCTCGGACAGGCGCTCGATCGCCAGGCGCTCGCTCCCGGCCGCGACGACGACCGCCGCGTGGAGCGGTTGGCGCAGCTTGATCTTGGCCTGGCTGCGCGCGGCCTGGCCGAGGCGGACCGTCTCCCGCGCGGTCGCCATCGCGTCCTCGAGCCCGAGATCCCGCTCGCTTGACACCGGGAAGTCGCAGAGGTGCACGCTCGGCTCGCTGCCGTCGAGGTTGTCGTACATCTCGTCGGCGATGAAAGGGGTGAACGGCGCCAGCAGCTTCGCGAGCGTCGTCAGCGCGGTGTGCAGCGTCTCAAACGCACCCGGGTCGCCGTCCCAGAAGCGGCGGCGCGACCGGCGGACGTACCAGTTCGAGAGCTCGTCGACGTACGCGGCGATTGCCCGGCCGGCACCGGTCGCGTCGAAGTCGTCAAGGCGGTCCCGGACCGTCTCGACGGTCGCGCTCAACCGGGAGAGCGCCCAGCGATCGAGGTCGGTCAGCGGCTGTGCGGCGCCGCCGTGCAAAGCCGCCGAATCGATCCCGTTCGCGTTCGCGTAGAGGACGTAGAACCCGTAGGTGTTCCACAGCTGCAGCAGGAACTGGCGCACGGCCTCGCCGAGCGTCTCGAGCGAGAAGCGGTAGCCGTCCCACGGGTACTTGGAGGTGAAGAAGTACCACCGGAAGGCATCGGCGCCGTAGGTGTCGATCACGTCCCACGGCGCTACCACGTTGCCCTCCGACTTGCTCATCTTGCGGCCCTGCTCGTCTAGGAGCAGGCCGAGGCAGAGGACGGTGCGGTACGAGGAGGCGTCGAACAGCAGCGTCGAGACGGCGAGCATCGAGTAGAACCAGCCGCGCGTCTGGTCGAGCGCCTCGCAGATGTAGTCGGCGGGGAAGTGCGCTTCGAATTCGGCCGCGCCGGCGTGGGGGGAGTGGAACTGCGCAAACGGCATCGAGCCCGAGTCGAACCACACGTCGATCACCTCGGGCACCCGCTCCATCTGCTCGCCGCAGTTGGCGCACTCGAAGGTCACCTCGTCGACGAACGGCCGGTGCGGATCCGCCAAATCGACTCCGGACAGCTCCCGAAGCTCGGTCAGCGACCCGATCACGTGGAGGTGTCCCGCGGCGCACCGCCAGACGGGCAGCGGCGTGCCCCAGTAGCGCTCGCGCGACAGCGCCCAGTCCACATTGCCCTCCAGCCACTTGCCGAAGCGCCCGTACTTGACGTGCGCTGGATACCAGTTGACCGTCTCGTTGGCGGCGAGCAGCCGGTCCTTGATCTGGCTCGTAGCGATGTACCAGGAGGGCTTGGCGTAGTAGAGCAGGGGCGTGCCGCAACGCCAGCAATGCGGGTAAGAGTGCTCGTAGGGCTCGCTGCGCAGCAGCTTCCCGCGCCGTCGCAGATCCTCGATCAGGTCCGCGTCGGCGTCCTTGACCCAGCGACCCGCGTAGTCGGTGATCCGCTCGTCGTAGGTGCCGTCCGACCGAACCGGGTTGATCGGCACGAGCCCCTGCTCTTCGCCGAGCCGGAAGTCGTCCTCGCCGAACGCGATCGCGGTGTGAACGAGTCCGGTGCCGTCCTCGTCGGTGACGAAATCCGCGGGCAGGACCGTGTGACCCTTGGGCCCGTACTCGGAGCCCGCGATGTACTCGAAGGGCGGCTCGTAGCGCAGGCCGACCAGCTCGGAGCCGGGAAACCGCTCGAGCGATCTCGGCGCCGTCCCCGAGGACCCTCGCGACCAGCGACTCGGCGACGATGTAGTCGCCGGTCGCGCGCACGTAGGTCAGGTTCGGGTCGACCGCGACCGCCGCGTTCGAGACCAGCGTCCACGGCGTCGTCGTCCACACGACGAGCTTGCCCCTCGCGCTCGGCAGGATCACGTAGGCCGACGGGTCGATCACGTCTTGGTAGACGTCCGGCTGGCCGAGCTCGTGGCTCGAGAGCGCGGTGCCGCAGCGCGGGACAGTACGGGACAACCTTCAGCTTCTCGAACAGGAGCCCTCGCTCGTGGATCGTCTTCAGCGCCCACCAGACCGACTCGACGTAGTCTGGATCGAGCGTCTTGTACGCGTGCTCGGTGTCGACCCAAAAACCGATCCGGTCGGTCAACCTGATCCAGTCCTCGACGTGGCTCAGCACCAGCTCGCGGCAGCGGGCGTTGAAGCGATCGATCCCGTAGTCCTCGATGTCGGACTTCTGTTTCATCCCGAGCTCGGCCTCGACGGCGAGCTCGACAGGCAGCCCGTGGCAATCCCAGCCGCCCTTGCGCTCGACCTGGTACCCGCACATCGTCTTGTAGCGGGGGAAGATGTCCTTGAACACACGCGCGAGCACGTGGTGGGATCCGGGGGGGCCGTTGGCCGTCGGTGGCCCCTCGAAGAACCCCCAGCGAGGGCCGCCGTGGCGGCGCTCGATCGACTGCGCGAAGATGTCCCGCTCGCGCCAGCGCACGAGCACCTGCTCCTCGAGTTCGGGGAACGACGCTCTCGGATCGACGGGGCGGTGGGGGGTCACTGGGGAGTCTGGGGTCGCCATTGGCGTGAGCGTCGATTCTATGAACGCGGTGGCAGCAGCGCTGTGACCGTGCTCCTGGTCTAGCGGGACCAGGAGCACGGAGGGACGGTGCTTATGCGCGCCGGAACGCCCGTACCGCGAGCGGCACGAACACGGCCAGGAGACCGACGAGCCAGGCGAGCGACGTGATGAATCGCAGCTTTGCGGAGGTTTACGTGCCTCGGGCAGACTCTGGGGCCCGGTGTCGTGAGTCCTAAATTCGCCAGCCACGCCCAGCCATCACTGATCCGCCATCTCGAATTTACGACTCACCACCCCGATGAGGCTGCGGCTGTACCACCACAGCGATGGCGCCAGGATCGCCTACCGGGAGACCGGGGCCGGACCCGCGCTCGTGCTGCTGCACTCACTCGGTCTGACCCACCGCGAGTGGGGGCCGGTCGTCGAGCCGCTCGCCGAGCGGTTCAGGTTGGTGCTACCGGATCTGCCGCTCCACGGCGACTCCGAGGATCGGCCGCGCCACCCTTACACCCCCGAGTGGTTCACCGAGGTGCTGACCGGGTTCTGCCTCGAGGCCGGCGGCCCGCGGGTGATGGTCGGAGGCCACGACTTCGGCGCCGAACTGGCGCTGCGCGCGGCTGTCGCCGGCGCGGGCGGCGCGCTGGCGCCGGCGCGACTGGTCCTGATGGCCAACCGGCTCCACCGGCCCGCGCCGTTCGGGGGTCGTCGCGCCGTCTGGCGCTTCCTCTGCAGGCTCGGGGCGGTCCCAGGCCTGGACATCGTCCTGTCCGACGCGGCTCCGCTGGTGTTTCGCCCGGCGCTCGGGGAGAAGCTGTCCGCGCAGCGCAACCCGGAGGCGCGCGACCTGATGCGCCACGCCTTCGCCGACGTCGGCGGCAACGCGAACCGTGCCCGTGCGTGGGCGAAGTTCGTCCGTCAGTGGCCCTTCGAGGCCCAGCGCGATCAGTTCGACTCCTACGCGCAACTGCGGATGCCGGTCCTGCTGCTGTGGGGCGAGGAGGATCCCGCCGGGCCGATCGAGGCAGCCCGGGAGGCGCTCGATCTGCTCGCCGACGCCCAGTTGCGGACGCTGCCCGGAGCCGGCTTCCTCGTCGCTTACGACGACCCGGTCGGCCTCGCCCGTGAGCTGATCGCGTTCTGCGGATAGCGGAGGCCGACCCGGGGGCCGATGTGCGGCGAGGTGGCGGCCAGAATCGCCTTCGGTTGTAGCGTCTTGGTCCGTGAGCGAGCAACGAGCGTGAAAGGACGGCGCGGATGAGAGTGCAGGCGCAGCAGCAGCTGTGGGGAGGGGAAACGACCAAGGCGGTCGCCAACTTTCCGATCTCTGGCGAGGGCGTGCCGGCGCCCGTGATCCGCTGGCTGGGTCGGATCAAGGCCGCGGCGGCGCGCGTCAACGCCGACCTCGGGCTGCTCGATGCGGCGCTCGCCGAACGGATCGCCGCCGCGGCGGATCGGGTCGCCGCCGGCGAATTCGACGACCAGTTCCCGATCGACGTCTTCCAGACGGGCTCGGGCACCTCTTCGAACATGAACGCCAACGAGGTGATCGCAAACCTCGCCGGCGATGACGCGCACCCCAACGATCACGTCAACCTGGGCCAGTCATCCAACGACGTATTCCCGTCGGCCGTGCACCTGGCGGCGCTTTCGGAGGCGACCGATGACCTCCTGCCCGCGCTGGAGCGGCTCGAGGCGGCGCTCGCCGTCAAGGCAACCGAATTCCACGACATCGTCAAGGCTGGGCGGACGCACCTGATGGACGCCGTTCCGGTGACGCTCGGCCAGGAGTTCTCGGGCTACGCGGCGCAGGCGCGACTCGGGACCAGGCGAGTCCGGGGTACCCTGCCGCAGGTCGCGCAGATCCCGCTCGGCGGGACCGCCACCGGCACCGGGCTGAACACCCACCCCGAGTTCGCGGGCAGGGTGCGCGCTCGCCTGACCGACCTCACGGGGCTGGAGATCGCCGCCCCGGAGGACCCGTTCGAAGCGCAGGGAAACCGCGATGCGCTGGTCGAGTTGTCGGGCGCGCTCAAGGTAGTTGCGGTGTCGCTCACCAAGATCGCGAACGACCTGGCGCTGATGGGCTCGGGCCCCCGCGCGGGGATCGGCGAGCTGTATCTGCCGGAGCTGCAGAAGGGCTCATCGATCATGCCGGGCAAGGTCAACCCGGTGATTCCGGAGGTGGTGCTGCAGGTAGCCGCGCAGGTGATCGGCAACGACACCGCGATCACGATCGCCGGCAGCCAGGGCAACTTCGAGCTCAACGTCCGGGTGCCGCTGATCGCCCGCAACCTGCTCGAGTCGATCAGACTGCTGGCCGCCGCCTCACGCGTGCTCGCCGAGAAGTGCGTCGAAGGGATCCGGGCCAACGAGGCCGGTTGCGAGCGCTCGGCCGAGGCGACGCTGGCGGCGGCAACCGCGCTCACTCCACACATCGGGTATGACCGCGCGACCGAGATCGTCAAGGAGGCGGCCGACTCGGGCCGGATGCTCCGCGAGGTCGCCTACGAAAAGGGTGTGGACGAGCAGACGTACAATCGCGCGATGGATCTGCGCAAGATGGCGCAGGGGAATCTGTAGTGCGCCACCTGCCGGGCGCGGTGGCGGTGGCGGTGGTGTCGGCAACGCTGGCCCCGTCGGCGGGCGTGGCAGCTTTTGCAGGCGCCGCGAGCGCCGAGGCGGCGACGACGGCGGCGGGCTTCTACATCAGCGGCGCCGGTTACGGCCACGGCGTCGGGATGAGCCAGTACGGGGCCCTCGGGTTCGCGCAGCACGGCTACGGCTACCGGGCGATCCTCTCCCACTACTACCGGGACACGACGCTGTCGCGGGTGAGCCCGACCAGGATGGTGACGGTCCTGGTCAAGAACGGCGCCGCGTCCTTCCGCGGCGCAAACAGGGTCAGCGGCGGCGGCGTTGTGTGGAAAGACGCGGGAAAGACGGGCAAAGCGGAAAAGCCGGGGAAAGCGGGGAAGCCGGGGAAAGGGCCGAGCAAGAAACCGAACACGCTGAAGCCGAACACGACCTACAGCGTGCTCTCGTCGGGAGGGCAGCTGAAGCTGATGGCGGGTGGCCGCGAGATCGCGGCGGCCACCCCGCCTCTGGTCGTCGGCGGCAGCGGCCCGCTGACGCTCCTCGGGGTCGGCGCCTATCACGGAGAGCTCCAGTTTCGACCTCGTCCCAGTGGAGGGGTGCAGACGATCAACGAGGTCGACCTCGAGGACTACATACGCGGAGTGATCCCCGCCGAGATGCCGTCGACCTGGCCGATGCAGGCGCTGGAGGCGCAGGCCGTGGCCGCCCGCACGTACGCGATCGCGGTGGGGGCCGCGAGTCCGACGTTCGATGTCTACCCGGATACGCGCTCGCAGGTGTACGGAGGGGTGGCGGCGGAGACGCCGAGCGGCGACGCCGCCGAGGCGGCCACGACCGGAGAGGTGGTCGATTACGCGGGACAGCCGGCGACCACATATTTCTTCTCGAGTTCCGGCGGCTACACGGAGAGCGTCCAGAACGTATTCCTCGGACTGGCCCCGGAGGCTTGGCTGATCGGCGTTCCCGACCCCTACGACGACGCCGACGGCAACCCCTACTACCGCTGGCACGAGAACCTGTCGGTCGGCGCCGCGGCGCATAGGCTCGGCAAGCTCGTCAAGGGCAGCCTGGAGGGCATCAAGGTGCTGCAGCGCGGCGTGTCGCCGCGAATCGTCCAGGCGGCGGTCGTCGGCACGAAGGGCACGACGGACGTCAGCGGGCCGGGGCTGCGGAGGCGGTTCGACCTTCGCAGCACGTACATGTCTTTCATGACGATCAGGACCAAGAGCGTCACGTCGAAGACACACGCGGCGCCAACGAGGCCGGGGGCGCCCAAGGCCGGACGCCCGAAGCCGGGGGCGTCGAAGAAATCGACGACCGGAGCCGAAAAGGTTGGCGCGAAGACGGTGACCGTCACGACGCCGACCTCGCCGAGCGGCGGCGGCGGTCTCAGCGCCCGCGCTCGTCACGGCGCGAGGTTCCACTACGCGCTGGAGGGGTCGACGTTCCCGGCCGTCGCCGGACAGGCGGTGCTGGCGGAGCGACTCGTCACCGGCGGTTGGAGAAGGGCTGGTCTCGGCCGCCTCACCGCCGAGGGGTCCTATGAGATCCCAGTGCTGGATAGAGGCCTTTACCGCGTCGTCTACCAGGGCATCGACGGGCCGGCGGTCAGCGTCAGGTAGCCGCGGTCCGCCTGAGCTCAGGCGCGCTGGTAGCGGAGCAGAACGGTGTCGGCGGCCTGCCCGGTCTCGACCAACCGCAGCGGTGTCGGCGTGCCCGAATCGTCGAACAGTCGCTTGCCGCCGCCGGCCACGATCGGGAACACCATCAGGCGGTACTCGTCGACCAGGCCATGAGCGTGGAGCTCCCCGACCAGCCGGTGGCTGCCCTCGACGAGGATCTCGCCGACCACGTCGCGCAGACCGGTCACGTCATCGACCAGATTCCCCTCGAGGACCGTGGTGTTCGTCCACGTCGGGTCCACGAGCGTCCGGGAGACGACGTACTTCGGCATCGAGTTCATCTTCTGGCCGAAGTCGTCTTCGTTCCTATCCGGCCACGCGGCCGCGAAGCCCTCGTAGGTCCGCCGACCGAGTAAGAGCGCGTCGGCGGCCATCAGCTCCTCGTACTTGAAACGGTCGCCCGCCTCCCCGCGCTCAAACTGAAACGCCCAGCCGCCGTAGGGCGACTTCTCGGCACCCCCGGGGTCCTCCATGACGCCGTCGAGCGTCACGAATTCGGTTACAACGATGCGTCCCATACGACGTTCCTCCTTTTCGAGGTGCCTCGGTCGCCGCTAAGACGGCGCTCGGCGTCGAAACTAATCGCTCTGCGGACGAGGTTCGGTCAGGGTAGCCTCGCCGGATGTCCGCGCCGCTGCTGGTGGTCGATGCTCCGTTCCTGATGTATCGGTCGTTCTTCGCGCTGCCCGAGTCGATCACCGGCGCCGAGGGGCGGCCGGTCGGCGCCCTGCTTGGTGGCGCGAACGTGCTGCTGCGCGCGGCGGCCGACCGTGAGCCGCGCGCGATCGTGCTGTGCTTCGGCGCCGAGGCGGCGACGTACCGGGTCGAGCTCTACTCGCCCTATCACGCAGCGCGGCCGCCGGTCCCGGAGGCGCTGCAGTGGCAGTTCGACCACGCCGTCGAGTTCTTCACGGCTTTCGGCTGGAGCTGTCAGAGCTCGGAGGAGCTGGAGGCCGACGACCTGCTCGGCTCATACGCGCTGGTCGAGGCGGCGGCCGGCGGCAGCACCCTGATCCTGACCGGCGACCGCGACATGTACCAGTGCGTCGGAGACCACGCATCGGTCCTCTACCTGAAGTCCGGAACCGCCGGCTTCGAGACGGTCGACGCCGCTGAGGTCGAGCGCCGCTATGGGATCGCGCCAACCCAGGTCCCCGACTTCATCGCCCTGCGCGGCGACCCGTCGGATGGTCTCCCCGGTGCCCCGGGGATCGGCGAGAAGACCGCGGCCGAACTGTTGCGCCGCCACGGTTCGCTGGCGGGCGTGTTCGCGGCGGTCGGCACCGCGGAGCGGCCGAAGCTCGACCACGGCGAGCGGCCGCGGGTCGCGGCGGCGGTCCGCGATCACGCCGAGCAGGTCCGCGCCTTCAAGGAGATCGCGTTGCTGCGGACGGTCGAGTTGGAGCGGCCCCCGGACGCGCCCACCGACCTCCCCGGCGGAGCTCGGATCGCCGATCGGTTCGGGCTCGGCCAGCTCAGCGGCCGACTCGAAGCGGCAAGCTCGCTCGCCGACCTCAGGGTCTGAAGCAGCCATCGCGGGTCGCTTCAGTCACCACACTAACTCGTGAACCTGACCGTGATGACGTCGCCGTCGTTGACGACGTAATCCCGCCCCTCGAGGCGGAGCGCGGCGTGCTCGCGGGCGCCGGCGTAGCCGCCGAACTCGACGAGCCTGTCCCACGAGACGACCTCGGCGCGGACGAACCCCTTCTGGATGTCGGAGTGGATCTGACCGGCGGCGTGCCACACGGACAGGCCGCGGCGCAGATGCCAGGACTGGGCCGGCTTGTCCTCGCCGGCCGTGAAGAACGCGATCAGGTGCAACAGCGAGAAGGCACCGCGAATCACCCGCTCCAGGCTGGAATCGCTGAGCCCAAGATCGGCACGCATCGATGTCGCCTCACCGTCGTCGAGCTCGGCGAGCTCCGCCTCGAGCCGGGCGGAGACTGCCACCGCGGCCGCGTCGTGCGCGGCGGCGTGGGCGACGATCGCAGGCGGCACCTCGACGTCGCCTTCGTCCACGTTGGCGACGAACAGGACTGGCTTGGCGGTAAGCGGGCCCAGCAGCTGCATGGCGTCGGGCGCTTCGTCGGGAACCGGTACGGTGCGGGCCGGTCGACCGGCCCGCAGGGCCTCGATCAGCTCGCCGAGCCAGGCGGCTTCGGCAATCGCGTGACGGTCGCCCCCGCGGGCGGTCCGGACCACCCGCTCGAGGCGGCGCTCGGCCTGCTCCAGGTCGGCGTAGACGAGCTCGGTCTCAATCGTGTCGATGTCGGCGAGCGGATCGACCCGGCCCTCGGGGTGCACGACGCCGGGATCCTGGTGGACGCGGACGACGTGGACGATCGCGTCGGTCTCACGGATGTTGGCGAGGAACTGGTTGCCGAGCCCCTCGCCGCGGTGGGCGCCGGCGACCAGGCCGGCGATGTCGTGGAACGCGATCGTGTCGGGGACGATCTTCGACGCCCCGACCGTGTCGGCGACGCGGTCAAGTCGCTCGTCGGCGACCGGGACGACCGCGATGTTCGGCTCGATCGTCGTGAACGGGTAATTTGCGGCATCCGCGGCGACGCCTGTGAGCGCGCTGAAGAGCGACGACTTGCCGGCGTTGGGCATGCCGACGATCCCGACCTTCATCGGCATCCCGGTGTACTCCTCACCGCGGCCACGCCCGCGCCACCAAGGTCCCGAGCGCCGCTCCCCCCAGAACGTCGCTGGGGTAATGGACGCCGAGATACGGTCGCGTGAAGGCGAACAGGGCTGCCGCGCCGTACAGGGCCGGCGCCGCGGCCGGCGCAGCCCGCCGGTACGCGCCGGCGGCCGCGAACGCGGTGGTCGCGTGGGCGCTCGGGAACGACATCCGGGAGACCACGGGCGCCAACGGCTCCCCGACCTCGGGCCGCGGTCGCCGCACGAGCAGCTTGACCGCGTAGTTCAGCCCATACGCGAACGCCGTCGCCTCGACGCCACGGCGCCAGGCCGTTCGCGACTCTCGCCCCCGGGACAGCGCCGCGCCCGTCAGCCCGAGGGCGAGCCAGCACGCGGCGTGCTCGCCGAGCAGCGAGTAGCGGGCGAGCATTCGCTCGGCAACCCGGCTGTGGCCGCGGGTCCGCATCGCCGCCAGCAGCTTCAAGTCGAGTTCGAGCAATGCGTTCAGCGCCGCGAGCCGTTCGTCGGCGTCAGAAACCGACGCGATGCTCGTCGAGGTCGACCAGCACATAGTCGACCTTCGCAAGGTCGAGCACGATGGTTCCGTCCTCGGCGGGCAGCTCATGCCAGCCGCTCTGCCCTAGCGCACCGCGCAGCTTCGCGAGTGCATCGGGCGTCACTCGCGCGGCCACCACCTGACCGCTCTGAAATCCAATGCTGATCTTCTGAGGCTTGACGTCTGGGGTCATTTTCGTTACTGGCACCTTTCAGTGAGACCTGTGTCCTGATGCTGGCTCGACGATCTCGGTGAGGACGCCGCCGGTCGAGGAGGGGTGCAGGAACGCGACCCGTGACCCCCTGATGCCGGTCCGCGGCCGGTCGTCGATCAGCTGCACGCCTGAGTCGGCCAGCGCCGCCAGCGTTCGCTCGATCTCGTCGACCCGGTAGGCGACGTGATGCATGCCGGGACCGCGACTGGCAAGGAACCGTCCGACGCCCGCCTCCGGCGTCAGCGGCGCGACCAGCTCCACGTGGCTGTCGCCCAGGTCGAGCAGGGCCGCCACGACCCCCTGCTCGCCGAGCGTTTCCCGGTGCACGAGCGCCAGCCCCAGCACCTCGAGGTAGTACGGAAGCGCTGCGTCGACGTCCTCGACGGCGATGGCGACGTGGTCGATCGCGGTCAGCATCGAGGCCGGAGCATACGAGCCGGACGTCAGTTGACGTTGCTGAGCCGTGGGTTCGGCGCGTACCGCCGACCGACCTTCGCGCACGGCCGCCCGTCGACGATCACCACATCGGCCGTGAAGTCGTTCTGTCCGCGGATCAGCGAGGAGCCCACTCCGTATGCGTCGACCGGAACCTCGAGCTCCTCAAAGTGCTCGATTCGCTCGGCGTTGAAGCCGCCGCTGGCGACGATCCGGACGTCCTCGAAGCCAGCGGTGTCAAGCGCGTTGCGGACGCTCTCGACGAGCCGCGGGTTGACGCCGCGAGGATCGAATCCGCCCATCGAGTCAAACAGGGAGCGATCGACGAGCTGCTCGGATGTGTCGAGCCGAACGCCCCACAATTTCGGACCGAGGGCTGCGGCCACCTCAACGGCGGTTCGCACTGAGTCGTTGTCCCAGTCGACGAGCACCGTCACATTCATCTCTTCGTGGAACCGGTCGGCGTAGACGCGCGCGGCCTTCACCGTGTCCCCGCCGTAGGCGGCGATCAGGCCGTGCGGCACGGTTCCGACGCCCCGCCCGCCCCACCATGAGGCCTGGGCGTCCGTCGAGACCCCGATCGCGCCGGCAACGTGCGCGGCCCAGCCATCGCCGGTCTGCACCAGCCAGTGGTCGTGACGAGCGGGGAAATAGAAGATCGGCTTGCCACGGGCCGCGCCGACGACGGCCGCAACGTTGCGCATGATCAGCGACCGCCGCGCCAGGGAGCCGAGATAGACGGTCTCCAGGTGGGCAAACAGGCTGTAGTCGCCCTCGATCGTCATCACGGTCTCGTTCGGCGCGATCGGCTCCGCCTCGTGAAGGGCGCGCACCTCGAGCGAATCCCAACCGTCGATCCAGGCGCCGTCGGGCCCCGTGAAGCCCGACCCGAGCTTGAGCACGGCGATCGCCTCGTCTACCCCACCGAGCAGTGACTCCTGCTTCTGGAAGACCTGCATGAGCACCCGCGGATGATGGTTCTGTTCCTCGAGCAGCCGCTTGGTGTAGACGAAATAGGCGTCCGAGTAGTAGCCATCGCGGATCCGCCGCACCGGCAGCCGGAAGACGGATGGATCCAGACGCGGGCGACCGGCCGCTGACATCGCTCGCCGGGCTTCAGCCGAGGAGGTCGCGGGCGATTTCGGCGTAGAAGCGAGCCGCGTAGCCGAGGTCGCGGACGTCGATCCGCTCGTTGGCGCTGTGCACCAGTGGCGCTGTCTCGAGCAGCGTCTGGTGGCGGTGCGGAAAGAAGCCGTAGGCGACCAGGTCCGGGAACGCCCGGCGGAACCAGCTCGAGTCGGAGTAGCCGGCCAGCAGCACCGGCACGGTCGCGGCCTCCGGGTCGTTGGCGGCGACCCAACGGCCGATCGCGTCCATCAGCGGCGAACGGATCGGCGACTCGTAGCCGTACACCTTTTCGGTGAACTCGATCTCGAGCCCGTCGGCGGCGTCGCCGAGCACTTCGCGCAGCCGCGTCAGCGCGAGCTCGTCGCCGAATCCGGGGGGAACCCGGCAGTCGACCTTCAGGTCGGCGCGGGAGGGGATCACGTTGATCTTGTCGGAGGCGTGGATGACCGTCGGCGTCAGCGTCACCCCGAGCAGTGGTTCGAGCAGGATCCGCAACGCCGGATCGGCCGCCTCGACGGCGGCGACCGCCGCGGCTGGGTCCTCAGCGTCGAAACCGAGCGCCTCGAGCAGCGCCCGCGGTGGGTCGGTGAGGTCGTAGCCGGGCTGGCCGCCGGCGAGCCGCTCGAGCACCGGCGCCAGCTTCAGCAGGGCGTTGTCGCCGGTTCGCGGCAGCGACGCGTGCCCCGCGACCCCGCGGGCCGTAAGCCGGAAGCGGAAGATGCCCTTCTCGCCGCAGCAGACCCCATAGCGCCGCGCGCCCCGGTACTGAAAGGTGCTGCCGCCGCCCTCGTTCAGCAGCAGGTCGCACCGCACCTTGTCGGGATGCCGCTCGGTCAGCCAGCGCGCGCCGAGGTCGCCCCCGGTCTCCTCGTCGGCGACGAACACCAGCTTCAGGGCGCCTCGCGCCGGGCGCCAGCCTACGCGGGCCAGCGCCGCGGCGCCAACCGCCTCGGCGGCGACCTGAGATTTCATGTCGAGCGCGCCGCGACCCCAGAGGTGGCCGTCGGCGACCTCGCCGCCCCACGGGTCGTGGTCCCACTCCTCGGAGGCCGCCAGAACGGTGTCGACGTGGCCGAGGAACACCATCACCGGACCATCGAGGTCTCCGGCCAGGGTCGCGACGAGGTTCGGCCGCTCCGGGTTGGCGGCGAGCTGCTCGGTCTCGAATCCCGCGGCCTGCATGTACGCGTCGAGGTACTCGATCGCGGCGCGTTCATGGCCCGGCGGGTTGACGGTGTTGAAGCGGATCAGGGTCTGCAAGACCTCCGTCGCCTCGCGCTGCAGGTCGGGCATCGCCCGTGGAGCCTAGTCGACCCCGAGCTGGGTACGATCGCCGACCGTGACCGGAGACCTGCGCGATGACCTCGAGCTAGCGCTCGAGCTGGCCGACATCGCCGACGCGGTGACGATGCCGCGGTTTCGGGCCGCAGACCTCGAGGTCGAGACCAAGCCCGACCTGACGCCGGTGACCGAGTCCGACAAGGCTGTCGAGTCCTCGCTCCGCGAGCACCTACGGCGTGCTCGTCCCGACGACGCCGTGATCGGGGAGGAATTCGGCGCCGAGCCGGCGCGGGGCGGCTCTGGCGGGCGCGAGTGGATCATCGACCCGATCGACGGCACCAAGAGCTACGTTCGCGGGATGCCGACCTGGTCGACCCTGATCGCGCTGCGCAGCGGCGGCGAGATGTCTGTTGGAGTCGTTTCGATGCCGGCGCTTCCGCGGCGCTGGTGGGCGATCAGGGGCGGTGGCGCGTTCGCCGACGGCGACCCGATCCGCGTATCTGGCATCGCCTCGGTGTCAGACGCGCAGATGGCGTGGGGCGGAATCGAAGACTGGGACGCTGTCGGTCGACTCGATGCGCTCGTGACGCTCGGCCGGGCCTGCTGGCGGACCCGGGGTGTCGGCGATGCCTGGCAGTACATGCTGGTCGCCGAAGGGGTCGCCGAGATCGCCTGCGATCCGGAGGTCAAGATCTGGGACGTGGCGGCGGTGTCGGTGATCGTGGACGAGGCGGGCGGCCGCTTCACCGACCTCGCGGGTCAGCGCAACGAATGGGGCAGTGGGCTCGCGACCAACGGGCTGATCCACGAGCAGGCACTCGCGATCCTCAACGGGTCCGGCACCGGCTGACGCAAGAACGGACCCGCTATGCTTGTTCGATATGAGTCGAACAATCGTTATATGAGAGCCATCTCCCACCCCGAGGCTGACCGGCTGGAGCTGTTCGGGGTGCTGCACGCGCTGAGCGATCCGGTTCGGCTAGAGATCGTGCGAACACTCGCGGACTGTGGCCACGAGGTTTCGTCCGGCAGGCTCGAGGTGCCGGTCTCCAAATCGACCCTGACCCACCATCTCAAGGTGCTCCGGGAGGCGGGGCTGACGAGAACCCGGAGCGCGGGCGTCCAGCGCTTGGTCTCACTGCGCCGCGACGACATCGAGTCGCGCTTTCCCGGGCTGCTGGTGTGCGTTCTGTCACACGCCGGGCCCGGCGACGGCGCCGGCTTCTGACCGTTTAGCCCCAAGGCTCAAAAGCTCATGGATTGTGGGCATCTGCCGAAGAATTCGTGAAGACGCGCAGTTCGCCGTAACTCCGAGCCCGGGCCAGTGTTTTCCTTGGCACAGACCGGGGAAAACCGGAACGGCGCGAAGCAGGTAGGGCGCTAAACGGACTCTCCAGGCCAACCGCGAAAGCGGGGGGCGGACAAAGACCGTGTACGCGATCGGTGGGTTGCCGACGCCGGTGTCTCCGGCTCTTGACAAAACCTGACGTTGACGTATAATTTGATTATCTTCAAACAAGCGAAACAAGGAGTTGGAACGAGGAAAGCAATGGCAAACACACTGACCCCCAAGCACAAGAACCGCATCCGCGGTGAGCACGCAGAGCTGGAGCCCACGCAGCGCGTACAGCGCGCGACCCAGCGGGCCTCGACGACCGTCAACCATGAGGCGCGCCGGCGGGCGGCAGCGACCACGGTCGACGGGTCGCTGGAATCTTTGGAGATCTTCTTCCGAGAGGCCCGGACTCATGCGCTGCTGACGGCGGCCGACGAGATCGAGCTCGCGAAGCGGATCGAGCGAGGTGACCTCGCGGCCAAGGAGCGGATGATCAACGCGAACCTGCGTCTAGTCGTCGCCCAGGCGCGCCGGTATCAGGGCCACGGGCTACCGCTCGAGGACCTGGTCCAGGAGGGCATGCTGGGCCTGATCCGCGCGGTCGAGAAGTTCGACTGGCGCAAGGGCTTCAAGTTCTCCACGTACGGCACGCTGTGGATTCGGCAGGCGATCCAGCGCGGACTGCAGAACTCGGGTCGGACGATCCGGGTGCCGGTTCACGTTGCCCAGCGCCAGGTCAAGGTCCGCAAGATCGAGACCGACCTGAACCTGAAGCTGGGTCGAGAGCCGACCGACGAGGAGATCGCGCTCGTCGCCGAGCTGCCGATCGAGCAGGTCACCGAAGCGCGGGTCCTGGCGGGCTCGATCTCGAGCCTCGATCAGCCGATCAGCGACGACGGCGAGATGGCCCTCGGCGATCTGCTGCAGACCGACGAGCCCTCGCCCGAAGAGCAGGTGGCGGATTCGTTCCGTGACCGCCAGGTCAAGGACGTGCTGGCGACGCTGCCGCAGCTCGAGCGCGACGTGATCTCGCTGCGCTTCGGCCTGACCGGCCAGCCGCCGCTGACCGTCCGTCAGACCGGCGCCGAGCTCGGGATCTCGCAGTCGCAGGCGAGCGAGCTGGAGCGTCGCGCGCTCAACCGTCTGTCGCACTCGCCCGAGCTCGAGGCGCTACGCGGCTAACGCTTACCCGAGACAAAAGCCCAGGCACGGGCTAGTGAACATGATTGTGGCGGCCCTCGTGGCCGCCACAATCATTTCTGGGCCTCCGCGCGCGCGGCCGGCACGTAGACCGCGTTTGTCAGCAGCACCAGCGCTGCCGCCGTGATAAGCGGTACCACCAGGCTCACCTTCAACTCGAGCGCGCCGACCAGAGCGCCCACGAGCATCGCGGCGATCGCCAGCAGCGTCACTTCGATCCCCAGCGCGATGCCGATGTGGACCGGATGGCGATCCGCCAGACGCACCGCCAGGACGCCGCCGGCGCCGGCGCCGACCAGGAACGCCAGCAGCGACACGATCGGCGCGACCACCGGCAAGCCGGTGCCGCCGGCGAGGCCGAACCCGAGAAAGACGATGTTGCCGGTCATGTTGGCGGTGAACACGTGCCCGAGCCCGAGGTAGCTGACCCCATCGACCAACCCGGTCGTGAACGTCAGCACCAGCAGCGCGCGCGTCAGCGGGTGATTGACGCTCCGCGCGGCGCGCTGGGAGAGCGATTCGGTCGCCGCCATCGCCGGGAACATACTTGTGCAGATGGAGACGTTGTTCGGCGACGATACGGTGCCCCCGGAGCGGTCCGGTCCGGCTGGTGGTCGAGCGAGACCACCAGCCGGGGAGAGCGTCGCGGATGCGCCGCTCGCGACCCGGATGCGCCCCGCGACCCTCGAGGAGTTCGTCGGCCAGCGCGACCTGCTGGCCGAGGGCTCGGCGCTGCGCACCGCGATCGAGTCCGGGCATCCGCACTCGATGATCCTGCACGGGCCGCCGGGGAGCGGCAAGACGACGCTGGCACGGATCGTGGCGGGGGCCTCCGGGGCTGCGTTCGAGGAGGAGAGCGCCGTGCAGGCCGGGCGGGCCGAGGTCAGGGCGGTGATCGAACGGGCGCGCCAGCGTCGCCAGCTCTCCGGCACCGCGACGATCTTCTTCCTCGACGAGATCCATCGCTTCAACAAGGCCCAGCAGGACGCGCTGCTGCCAGCGGTCGAGGAGGGATTGATCACTCTGATCGGGGCGACGACCGAGAACCCGTACTTCGAGGTCAACACCGCACTGCTTTCGCGCAGCCGCGTCTACGAGTTGCAGGCGCTGTCGGCCGAGGACGTGAGGATCCTGCTCGACCGCGCGGTCGCGCGGGGAGAGGTCGGGGATCCGGCGCGAATCGACGCCGACGCGCTCGAATACGCGGCCGGCTGGACGCAGGGGGACGCGAGGGCCGCGCTGAACGCGCTCGAGCTGGCGGGGCAGGCCGCCGGGCCGGACGGGCGCGTGACGCTGGCGGGGATCGCCGACGCGCTGCAGCGGCGGACGATCAGCTACGACCGCCAGGCCGACAACCACTACGACACGATCTCGGCGTGGATCAAGGCAACCCGCGGGTCCGACCCGGACGCGTCGCTCTACTACCTCGCGGTGATGCTCGAGGGCGGCGAGGATCCTCGCTTCATCGTCCGGCGGATGGTGATCCTCGCATCCGAGGACATCGGCAACGCCGACCCGCAGGCGCTCGTGGTGGCGACCGCCGCGGCGGCGGCCGTCGAGCACGTCGGCCTGCCCGAGTGCGAGTTCGCGCTCGCGCAGGCGGCAATCTATTTATCTCTGGCGCCCAAGTCGGACGGCGTCAAGCGGGCGATCGGCCGGGCGCGAGGGTACGTGCGCGAGCAAGGGGCGGTGGCACCCCCCGCCTACCTGCGCTCCTCGACTCGCAATCAGGGCGAGTACGACTACCCCCACCGGCGAGCGGGGAACGTCTCGGCTCAGGAGTTGCTGCCGGAGACCGTCGCGGGGGCCCGGTTCTACGAGCCCGACGACGCCGAGGCCGCGCTGCGAGAGCGACTCGCCGAGATTCGCAGGGCCCGAGGCCGCGAGCCGTAGGGTGTCAGCCAGATGCGCTCAGCACGACGTGCGATGCATGAAGAGCCGCCTCTGACCGGCTTCTCATGCATCGCAGCACCGCGGGTTACCCTTACCGGCATGCCCGCACAGGCCTACAGCGGCAAGGAGTGCGTCTGTCAATACCGCAGAGGAATCTGCGACCAGTCCTGCGTGAAGGACATGCTGCAGACGCCGTTCTACATCGCCTGTCTGCGGCTGAAGGGCAGGCGCGCGCTGGTCGTCGGCGGCGGCGAGGTGGGCCTGGAGAAGGTCGAGGGGCTGCTCGCTTGCGACGCGGGCGTGACGTTGGTCGCGCCCGAGGCACATCCGGAGCTGATCCAGCTGGCGCTCGAGGGATCGATCCGCTGGGAACAGCGCGAGTACCAAGCCGAGGATCTCGACGGGTGCCTGATCGCGATCGCGGCGACCGACGACACCGAGGTGAACATCCGGGTCTTTCACGACGCCGAGCAGCGCACGATGTTGGTCAACGTCGTCGACGTGCCGCCACTGTGCAACTTCATCCTGCCGGCGATCGTCCGTACCGGCCCGCTGGCGGTCGCGATCTCGACCGCCGGCGCCTCGCCGGCGCTCGCCAAGCGGATGAAGCGCGAGATCGCCGAACTGTTCGGCGAGCCGTACGCGGTGCTCGCGATCCTGCTGAACGACGCGCGCGGCTGGGCCAAGGCGACGCTGGCGACTTACCAGGACCGCAAGGAATTCTTCGAGGCGATCGTCAACGGCGAGCCCGACCCGATCGAGCTGCTTCGCCAAGGGGACCTCGACGGTGCGCGCGGCCTGATTGCCGCGGCACAGCAGGCCGTCGTAGCGGCCTGATCGGCGCTCCGAGGCTACGGTCCTATCGCGATGGTGAGCACGCCCGGATGCGACATATGACCTTCGCGATACTTCGTCCTCGGGGGTTCGGCGTGGCGCTGCCACGCCTTCACCGAAGGGAGGGCGGGCCAAATTCTCGTCTCGCTCGGTCCTCTGTCGCCCCGGTCGCACCCCCCCTATCGAGATAGGACCCACCCTTGGCCGACCTCACCCATCTCGACAGCGAAGGCCGCGCCCGGATGGTCGACGTCGGCGACAAGCCGGCGAGCGCCCGCCGCGCGGTGGCGCGGGCGGTGGTGCTGGTGACGCCCGAGACGGCGGCCGTGCTGGCACGCGGGGAGGCGCCGAAGGGGGACGTGCTCGGGGTCGCGCGGATCGCCGGTATCCAGGCGGCCAAACGCACCGCCGAGCTGATCCCGCTGTGCCACCCGCTGGCGCTCAGCTTCGTCGGCGTCGAGGGGTCGATCGACGCCGAGCGGGGGGCCATCGAGTTGGTCGCGGAGGCTCGCACGACCGGTCCGACCGGGGTCGAGATGGAGGCGCTGACGGCGGCGAGCGTCGCGGCGCTGACCATCTACGACATGGTCAAGGGCATCGAACGTGGAGCCCGGATCGCCGAGATCGAGCTGGTCCAGAAGTCGGGCGGGCGCTCCGGGAACTGGCGCCGATCGTGACCCTGACGGCGGCGGTCCTGACCGTCTCGACGTCGGTCGCGGCGGGGGATACGGCCGATCGCTCGGGCGAGTTGCTGGCGTCGCTCGCCCGCGGCGCCGGGGCCGAGGTGGTCAAGGTCGCCGTCGTCGCCGACCGAGCGCCGGAGATCGAGGCGTGGCTGCGGGAGCAGGTCTCCGCCGGCGTCGCGCTGGCGCTGACGACCGGCGGCACCGGGCTGACGGTCGATGACGTCACGCCGGAGGCGACGCGGGCCGTGATCGAGCGCGAGGTCCCGGGAATCGCCGAGGCGATGCGGGCCGAGTCCGTGCGGCAGACCCCGATGGGCATGCTGTCGCGAACGTTGGCCGGCGCAGCCGGCAAAACACTGATAATCAATTTTCCGGGGAGCCCGCGCGCGGTCGAGGAGCTGTTCGGCGTGGTCGCGCCGGTGCTTGGCCACGCGGTCGCGCTCCTCCATCGAGAGCGTGGTCAGCGCGTCGAGCACTGAGGAAGGAACGGCGTCCGGGGGCGAGGCCGCCGCGGTGATCGAGCTGGCGGGGCTGACCCGCCGGTTCGGCGAGCGGACGATCCTGCGGGACGTGTCGCTGTCGCTGCCCGCGGGTGCGACGCTGGCGGTGCTCGGCCGCAACGGCGCCGGCAAGACGACGCTTCTCCGGATCCTGGCGACGCTCCTGCGACCGCACGCGGGCAGCGTGCGGCTGTTCGGCGAGGAGCTGCCGCGCCGTGCCTTTGCCGTTCGCGGGCGGATCGGGTTGGTCGGGCATGAGCCGCTGCTCTACCGTGACCTGACCGGACGCGAGAACCTCGTCTACCAGGCGCGCCTGCGCCGAGTCCCGGAAGCGCGTGTCGACGAGGTTCTGGAAGCGGTCGGAATGGCTCGCCGCGCCGACGATCCCGTGCGCCTGCTGAGCCGCGGGATGGTCCAGCGACTGGCCGTCGCGCGCGCGGTGCTGCACCGACCGACGCTGCTGCTGCTCGACGAGCCGCGCTCGAACCTGGATCCCGCGGCCGGCGAGCAGATCGAGTCTTTGATCGGCCGCGCCAGCGGCGCTACCCGGGTCCTGACCAGCCACGAACCGCAGGCGGCGCTCGCCGAGGCCGACCTCGTGCTGGCGTTGAACGGGGGTCGCGCGGCGTTCGTCGGGCCGCCGGCCGGGGTTGATTCCCGGTTGATCCGGAAGCTGTACGCGTGAGCACGACCTGGGCGATCCTTCGCAAGGACCTGCTGCTGGAGCTGCGGACGCTGGAGACGATCCCGGCGATGGTGCTGCTCGCGATCGTTACGTTCGTGATCTTCCACTTTTCGCTGAGCCGGGATGTGCTGTCGGGCCAGCTGGCCGGCGGGGTGCTGACGGTGTCCCTGCTGTTCGCGGCGATGCTCGGGATAAACCGGCTGTTCGTGGCCGAACGCGAGCAGGGCGGCTTCGACGCGTTCCTGCTGGCGCCGGTCGACCGCACCGCGATGCTGTTCGCGAAGGCCGGCGCCCTGTTCATCTACCTGGCGATCCTGGAGCTGATCGCGGTGCCTGCGTTCGCGGTGCTGCTGTCGCCGCCCGGGCTCGGGGCGGCGCTACCGGGGCTGATCCTGGTGCTGGCGCTCACCAACCTTGCGTTCGCTGTGATCGGCACGTTCGTCTCGGCGATCGCGGTTCAGACGCGGGCGCGAGACCTGATCGGCCCGGTGATCGGGCTGCCGCTGCTGATTCCCGCGTTGATCGGGACCGCGCACGGGATCGGATCGCTGCTGAGCAGGCACGGCTCGACCTCGCCGCAGGGCAGGTGGCTGGCGATCCTGGCGCTCTATGATCTCGTGAACGCGCTCCTCGCCTATGCGGTGTTCGACTTCCTGCTCGAGGATTAAGGGCCTCGGAGGCGTGGCCTGAGCCAGCGCTGTCGATGCGACGGATGACTCGATCATGACACCCCACACGCGGCACCTGCGGGGCCTTTCGATCGCCACCGCAGCCGTGATGGTGACCGCGCTGGCGCTGGTGTTCTTCTACGCCCCGCTCGATGCCAACCAGGGTTTCGTCCAGAAGATCTTCTACATCCACGTGCCGCTGGCGATCGTGTCGCTGTGCGGATTCGTCCTCGGCGGGTTGTTCGCCGTCGGGTACCTGCGCACCGGCAAGCGGATCTGGGACATCCGGTCCTATTGCGCGATTCACATGGCGCTGATCTTCGCCATCGCCGGCTTGATCGCGGGCTCGATCTGGGCCAAGGCCTCCTGGGGCCATTGGTGGGTGTGGCAGGAGCCGACGCTCGTCTCGTTCCTGATCGTGATCCTGCTGTTCTGCACATATCAACCGCTGCGCTTCTCGATCGAGGACCCGGAGCGCCAGGCCCGCTATGCGGCGGTGTTCGCGGTCGTCTGCGGCGCCTTCGTCCCGCTCAACTTCATCATCGTGCGGCTCTCGGCCGAGTACGTGCACCCCCGCGTCCTCAACCTCGAGGGCGGGGCGCTGCCGGGTTCGATGAAGCTGGCGTTCTACGTGTCGTTGCTCGGGATCGCGATGCTGTACGCGACCCTGATGAAGTTCGAGATGGCGGCCAAGCAGCTGCGCAGCGAAACCCGGCGCCTGCGCCGGCGGCTGCTTGGCGACGACGCCGTCGCGCCGCTGGGCAGGAGCGCCGCGCCGCTGTGAGCCTTGCGGTCGTCAGGCTCGTGTTTGGGGCGCCCGCGTTGCCGCTGCACTCGGCCGGCAAGTATGTCGCGGGCGCGTACATCGTGTTCGTGGCGGTGATCCTCATCTATGTCACGATCATGGCCGTGCGGTTGACGCGCAACCAGCGGGAGTTGGCCGAGCTCAAGGCCGAGCTCGACCGCCGCGGGCACGAGCATGACGGTGACGCGACGATCGCCGACGAGCTCGAGGAATCGGTCCGATGAGCGAGCTGCTCGCGATCGGCGTCTCGCACAAGACCGCGCCGATCGAGCTGCGCGAACGGCTGGTGCTGACCGGCGAACGAGCAGGGAAGCTGCTGTCGGATCTCCGCGGCACCGGGGAGATCCACGAGGCGGCCATGATCTCGACCTGTAACCGCACCGAGCTTTACCTCGTCGTCGGCGACCCGAGCAAGGCTGAGGGCATGGTGCTGGAGATGCTCTCCCGTGAGTCCGGCATCCCCCCGACCGAGTTGGCCGCGGCGACGTTCACGCACCATAACTGCGACGTTGCCCGCCACCTCTACCGCGTCACCGCGGGGCTCGAGGCGATGGTCGTCGGCGAGGCGGAGGTCCAGGGGCAGATCAAGCGCGCCTACGAGGACACGCTCTCGCGCGCCACCACGGGGCCCTTGACCAACCACCTGTTCAAGGCCGCGCTTGCCACCGGCAAGCGCGTTCGGACCGAGACCGCGATCGGCGAGGGGCGGATGAGCCTGGCGTCCGTGGCGGTGATGCTCGCGCGCGAGCTCCTCGGTGGGCTCGGCGGCCGCCGCGTGGTGATCATCGGGACCGGCGAGACCAGCGAGCTGGCGGCCCGGGTTCTCGCCGACAGCGGTGGCGAGACCGTGTTCGTCGCGACTCGTCGGCGCGACCGGGCGATCAGCCTGGCCCGCCGGTACGGCGGCGACAGCGTCAGCTTCGACGAGCTGCCGGAGGCGCTCGCGCAGGCCGACGTGGTCGTCTCGGCGACGTCGTCGCCGCACCTGCTGATCGAGTCGCGCGAGCTGGCAGAGGTTCTCGAGGCGCGCGAGGTCGCCGACATCGCGGCTGACCGCGAGTCGCGGCCGATGCTGCTGATCGACCTGGCCGTCCCGCGAGACATCGAAGCGCGCTGCGCGGAGCTCGGACCCGTATCGCTGTACGACGTCGACGACCTACAGGCCGTGATCGATCGCAACCGCAGCGGGCGCGAGGGCGAGGCGAGCCGGGCCGAGGGGATCATCGAGGAGGAGATGCAGAGCTTCGCGACCTGGCTCGGCTCGCTGGAGATGCTGCCGACGCTGACGGCGCTCCGCAGCCACGCCAGCGAGATCGCCGAACAGGTGATCCGCGACAACGACGGCAAGTGGGACACGGCGTCCGAACGTGACATCGAGCGGGTGCAGGCGATCTCGCGGGCGATCGTCAACCGCTTGCTGGATCACCCGACGGCGCGGATCAAGGAGCTGCGCGACGATCGGGTGCACGCCCGGATGGCGCTGGTTCGCGACCTGTTCGGGCTGAGCGTCGACGAGGGTGAGGCGGTGGATGGCGCCGCCGCCGACGCCCAGGATCTGTCGGAGATCCGCCAGCTGCCCCAGCGGCAGCACTGATGCCGGCAGGCCGCGGGCTGATCCGGATCGGCACGCGCCCAAGCCCGCTGGCGTTGGCCCAGGCCCGCTGGGTGGCCGGGCTGCTGGAGGCCGCGCCGACCCCGCAGCCGGTCGAGATCGTCGAGATCACCACCCTCGGGGACCGTGGCGAGCGGTTGCTCGACAAGGCCCGCTGGACCTCCGAGCTCGAGCGGGCGTTGATCGAGGGCAGGATCGACGTCGCGGTGCACTCGGCCAAGGACGTGCCGGGTGAGCTCGGGCCCGATACCGAGCTCGCAGCGGTACCCGCTCGGGAGGATCCGGTTGACGTGCTCTGCGGCGCCGCGTCGCTGGCGTCGCTCCCAGTCGGGGCGAGCGTTGGAACCAGCAGCCTGCGCCGCGCCGCGCAGCTACGGGCGCTGCGTGACGATTTGCGGATCGTCGAGCTGCGAGGGAACGTCGATACGCGGTTGCGCAAGCTCGCCGCCGGCGAGGCGGATGCGCTCGTGCTCGCCGCCGCCGGCCTGCGCCGGCTGGGGCGGCTGTCGGACGCCGGCGGGACGCTGACAGAGCTGGTGCCGGCCCCGGGGCAGGGGGCGCTGGCATTGCAGACACGGGCCGGGGAGGGCGGCGGTGTGAGCGTCGTCGCCGACGCCGGGTCACAGGCCTGTGTGCTCGCCGAACGGGCATTTGCCAGGGGAGTCGGGGCAAGCTGCAACACCCCGGTCGGCGCCTTGGCGACGCTCACCGCTGCGGACACCGTCGAACTGCGGGTCTGGATCGGCCTGCCTGACGGCTCGGAGTGGATCTCCGACTGCGCGTCCGGTGCGGCGGCGGAGGTTGGCTCGATCGTCGCCGAGCGGACGATCTCCGTCGGGGCGCGGGCTCTGCTTGACCGCGCCGAGCGGCTGGCCGAGGTGGCCCGGTGACGGTCTACCTGGTTGGGGCGGGTCCAGGCGACCCCGGGCTGCTGACGGCCCGGGCGCTGGAGCTGATCGCCGCCGCCGAGGTGGTCGTCTATGACCGGCTGATTCCAGAACAGGCGCTCGCGGGCGCGCGGCCCGACGCGACGCTGATCTACGCGGGGAAGGAGGGCGGCGGCGCCTCGATGCCGCAGGAGGAGATCGAGCGGCTGCTGCTCGAGCACGGGGCCGGCGGCAGGTTGGTCGTCCGCCTCAAGGGCGGCGATCCGTTCGTGTTCGGTCGTGGCGGCGAGGAGGCCGAGGCGCTGCTGGCCGCAGGTATCGAGTTCGAGGTCGTGCCCGGGGTCACGGCCGGGGTCGCCGCGCCGGCTTATGCGGGAATCGCGGTTACGCATCGGGAGCTCGCCAGCGCGGTCGCGTTCGTGACCGGCCACGAGGATCCGGACAAGCCAGAATCGGCGCTCGACTGGCAAGCGCTCGCGTCGTTCCCGGGCACCCTTGTCGTCTACATGGGCGTCAGGAGGCTGGACGCGATCGGCGAGCGGCTGATCGCTTCCGGTCGCGACCCCGACGAGCCGGCCGCGCTCGTGCAGCGCGGGACGCTGCCCGACCAACGGGCGATCGTGGGGACGCTCTCGACGATCGCGCGGCTGGCCGAGGAGGAGGGCATCCGCGCCCCCGCGATCGCCGTGTTCGGAGCGGTTGCGGCGCTACGGGAGCGGCTTGCGTGGTTCGAGCGCCGGCCTCTGTCCGGGGTGACGGTCGCGATCACCCGCGCCCGTGAGCAGGCGAGCGCGATGAGCGCGCAGCTGCGAGCGCTGGGTGCCGGCGTCGTCGAGGCGCCGGCGATCAGGATCGTCCACACGGACGGTCCGGCGCCGGACCTCAGCCGGTACGACCTTGTCTGCCTGACCAGCGAAAACGGCGTCGAGGCGCTGTTCGGGCGACTCGAGCGCGCCGGGCGCGACGCTCGCGCCTTTGCCGGCGCCAGGGTGGCGGCGATCGGTCCAGGAACCGCCCGCGCCCTAGCCCGACACGGTATACGTGCCGACATCGTGCCGGATCGATTCGTTGCCGAGGGGCTGGTGGACGCGCTGGCCGCGACGCCGGTCGACCGCGCCCTGATCGCTCGCGCGGCCAGCGCGCGCGACGTGCTCCCGGACGCTCTCAGGGAGCGGGGTGCGGAGGTCGACGTGGTGACGATCTATGAGACGGTCGTCGAGCCGCTCGATCCCGAAAGCCTCACGGCGGTCGCCGGTGCCGACTATCTCACCTTCACCGCCTCCTCCACGGTCACGAACTTCCTTGCCGCGTTCGACGATCGCGACGGGGTCCTCGCGGATTCGCATCGACGGCCGCGGATCGTCAGCATCGGCCCCGTCACGACCGGCACGCTGCGCGAGCACGGGCTGGAGCCGGACATCGAGGCGTTGACCCACGACATCGATGGGCTGATCGACGCGTTGGTCGCCGATGTCGGGCTGAGGTAGAGGCGCTGAGCTCGCCCGTCGTCACGCTGCTGACCGACTATGGGCTCAGCGACGAGTTCGTCGGCGTCCTTCATGGCGTGATCGCGACCATCTGCCCCGAGGCCCGGGTGATCGACCTCACCCACGGGGTCAGGCGCCACGACATCAGGTCGGGCGCCGGGATCCTGCAGCAATCGCTGTCGTTCATGCCGGTCGGCGTACACGTCGCCGTGGTCGACCCGACGGTCGGCGGTGACCGCGCGGCGGTGGCGCTGCGTACAGCCGACGGCCGGATCCTGGTCGGGCCCGACAACGGCGTGTTGTGGCTGGCCTGCGAGGAGTCGGGTGGGGTCGAGGCGGCGGTCGAGATCTCGAATTCGCCGTGGCGCCTGACGCCGGTGTCGGCCACCTTCCACGGGCGCGACCTCTTCGCTCCGGTGGCCGCGCGACTGGCCGCCGGCGGTTCACTCCAGGAGGCCGGGGAACCGCTCGATCCGGCCCGGCTCGTACGGCTGCAGATGCCGCGCCCGTGGGTCGAGGGGGGCGCCCTGGTCACCCAGGTCAGCAACGGCGACCGGTTCGGCAATGCGCAGCTGACCGCGCGTCACGACGACGCCGCCGTACTCGAGCTGCAGCTTGGCGACTCCGTGCAGGTCGCGATTCCGACCGGCGAGAACTGCACCGCCCGCTTCGCGCGCACGTTCAGCGACGTCCCGGAGGGAGAGCTGATCCTGTTCGAGGATTCGGCCCACCGGCTGGCGCTCGGCTTCAACCACGGCAGCGCGACCGGACGGCTGGCGCTGCGGATCGGCGACGAGGTGCGGATCTCGCGCCCCGGGGCAGACGTATCGGCGGTCGTGCGCCCGCTGCGACCGAGCCGATCGCGCTCATGAGCGGGTCGCGGTCATGAGCGGGTCGCGCCTGTGCGGACGGTGAGGCTCGGCACCCCGCGGGTGCACCTACGGCTCACCGATTCGACCAATTCGCGGGCACGCGAGCTGGCGGCCGCCGGTGGACCCGACGGCACCCTGGTGACGGCCGCCGAGCAGTCCGCCGGCCGGGGTCGCCAGGGCCGCACCTGGAGCGCGCCGCCGAACACCGCGCTGCTGTGCTCGCTCGTGGTGCGCGAGCCACCGCAGCTGCTGTCGCTGATCGCCGGGGTCGCGGTCGCCGCGACAGTCGATCGGGTCACCCCGCCGTCGCGCCCAGGCGCCGTGATCAAATGGCCAAACGACGTGTTGGTCGAAGGTTTGAAGGTGGCCGGGATCTTGGTCGAAGGTCGTCCCCAGGAGGGCTGGGCGGTGCTCGGGATCGGGCTCAATGTGTCCGTCTCCTTGACGGAGCTTCCGCCGGAGCTGCGCGACAGCGCCGGGACGCTCGGCCTGGAGCCGACCTCGATCGAGCCGGTCCTGGCCGAGTTGCTCGAGCAGCTCGCCGTCTGGCGAGCGGCGCCGGCCGAGGAGACCCTGGAGGCGCTGAGGAGGCGCGACGGGCTACGCGGGCGTGAGGTCGGGTGGAACGGCGAGCGCGGCGTTGCCGCTGGGATCGACGGCGAGGGGCGGCTGTTGGTCGACACCGAGCGGGGGCGGGTCGCGCTCGATGCCGGCGAGGTTCATCTGAGCGTGTAAGCAACCAAAACGTCCAGAACCTGCGCCGGTGGGCGGGGGTTCGTGCGGTTTGCGCCCTCCAGCCCTCTTTTCTGCAAGAACCCCTTCCGCGGGACGCTAGCTCTCGACGTTTTGGTTGCGCATTCCCTCGGGGGCGCCGACCGGGCCTCCAACCTAGGGGGGCGTGGTGCGGCGGTCAGGCCGCGTCGAGATCGGCGTCTTCGCCGACGTCGGGATCGTCCAGGTCGACGACGTCCGCGTCGGCGTCCTCGTCGCCGTTCTCCGCGTCCAGCTCGTCCTGGTCGAGCCCTTCCTCGCCGCCGTCCAACTCGCTGTCGTCGAGCTCGACCGTTCCGGTCGCGACGGCGTCGGGCCCAGCCGCATCCGTGCCGGCGGCGACCGCCGCCGCCTCCGCAGGCTTGCGCGTCCGTCGACGCTTCGCTCCGCGCCGGCCCTTGGGGAAGTTGCGCAGAAGCTCGCGGGCCAGCGCCGCCGGCTTACGCGCCATTCGGGTCCGCGCTCCACGGAGCGCCTCCTCGGCCTCGGGCGTGTGCGCCAGCGCCGCCGCCAGCAGCGCCGCCGACAGCCGCCGGTCCTCCTTGCGGGTGGCGTGGACGAGCCGCCGGGCGTTGCGCGCGTGCGCGGGGCCGCTCGAATTGACCAGCAGCCCGAGCAGCCGTTTGGTCTCGGGCCAACGCTGGACCGCGTACTCCTCGTGCACCTCGCGCGTGTACTCGGCCATCCGCCAGATCCAGGCGTTGGCCTGGTCGCGACGGCCGATCCGCCGCTCCGCCAGCGCCTGCAGCATGATCTTGACGCCCTCGCGCCGCTCGTCCCGGGGCCACCCGGCCATGATCTCGACGCCGGTGTCGAACGCGTCGGCGTCGCGACTCGCCGCGATCTCCTGGAGCGATCGCAGGCGCAGCTGCGGGTTGCGGTTGCGCTGCAACGCCGTCACGAGGAACCGTCGCTTCAGCTCGCCGCCGCGGTCGAAGTGCAGCATCGCCTTGGCCCGGCGCCAGCCGCTGGGCGCCACTCGAGCGCCGGCCAGCGCGGCCCAGACGTGTTGTTCGCCGTAGTCCAGATGCTCGACCGCGATCCGCCACAGCTCGCGCTCAAAGACCTCGGCGCGCCGCTCCGGATCGGGGGTGACCGGCAGCACCCGGCGCTCGACCCGGACTCGGCGGCCGCGGCCGCGGCGGACCGGCCCGACGACGATCGCGCCGCCGCGGTAGACGTCGCGGTCGAGTAGCGAGTGCAGTGTCACGACCGGGTCGTCGTGCTTGGTCGCCGGGTGTACGAAGTCGACGACGATGCCGGCCTCCTTGCCCGGGTGCCGTCGCGTCACCCGGCCGACACGCTGCTGGTAGATGCGCTTGGAGGCCGTCGGCGCCAGATGCATGCAGATCGTCGCCCTGGGACTGTTCCAGCCCTCGGCCAGCAGCTGGGCGTTGACGAGCACATCGACCTTGCCCGACTCGTAGTCGGCGAGGATCTTCGCCAGCTCGCGCTTCGGCGTCTCCCCGGAAACCGCCATCGCCTTCATACCGAAATCGCGGAACGACTGCGCGACGTTGTAGGCGTGGCGCACGCCGGCCGAGTAGACGACGCCGGGAACACCGTTGAAGCGCGTCTTGTAGAGATCGGCGATCGCCAGGTTGAACGGCGTCTGGTCGAGCAGCTCAGCCAGCATCTCCTGATCGAACTCGGTGTCGACCTCGCCACGTCGCAGCGGCACCTTGGCGATCGTGCGCACGCCCGGCCCGGGTGGGATCCGGATGCACCGCAGCGGCGCGATCACGCCGCGCCGGGCCGCCTGCGCCAGATCGAAACGGGAAGTCTGCGTCGGGAACAGGTCGGTGACGTGCCGCGCGATCAGCGCGCCCGTCGCCGTCATCCCGATCCAGATCGGCTTGTCCAAGCGGCGGATCGCGGCCGAGGTCTTCTCGCCGAGCGCCGTGTGCGCCTCGTCGCAGATCACGATCGCGTAGGCGTCGGAGACCTTGCCGGCGTTGCGCACGAACCATTGATAGGTCTCGACCGTGACCGGCCCGTTGGCGGCGTCCTGCCCGGCCAGCAGCGGCGAGCACAGACGCTCGCGGTAGCCGCGGTCCTTGAGCTCGCCGATGAACTGGTCGACGAGGTTGCGCCGATGGGTCAGGATCAGCACCCCGCCGGTCCGCGACGCTTCGACGAAGCCGAGCGCGGCGACCGTCTTGCCGGCGCCGGTGGCGTGCTCGAACCAGAAGCGGCGATCGGCGCCGGGGTCATCGGGGGGGCCGTCGACGACGTCCTCGTCGAGCTCACCCTCCGGATCGCGCCAGTCCTGCGGCTCGACGTCCTCGGGCTCGGGCGCATCGAGCTCGGCGGCCTCTTCTTCTTCCTCTTCTTCCTCTACGCCATCGGGCCCGACGTCGTCAACGTCGTCCAGGGAGGCCGCACTCTTGCCGTCGATCAACCCATCGCCGTCGAGCGAGCCGTTGCGGTCGAACGGGTCGTCGTCGTCCCGCTCGTACTCGCCGACCGTGGCAGCAGCCCCGTTGCCGTTGCCGTTGCCGTTGCGCTGCGCCTCGGCGAGCAGCGCCGTCAAAGTTCCGGACAGGGCGTCGACCTGATGGGCTGAGAGGACCGTGCCGTCGACGAGGTGCGGCTCCTCCTCGGAGAGCAGTCGCTCCAACCCGAGCAGCAGCGAGTACGACCGCCGCCACTCGAGCGACGGGACCTTCAGGCCCGCCTGCACCTCGGCCAGCGCGGCGTCGAGCGCCCGCCTCCGAGCGGAGCCGGGTGCAAGTGCCTCTTGAGCTGTTTCGCCCTCGTGAACGAAGCGCTCGCGCGTGAGCTTCTCAGCCCGCGCGATAGCGGCCGCAGTCGGGAAAGGGGTGGAATCACCCATGGAAGATTTCAAAGGTGTGTTTGCAAAGGTGAGCCGCAGATCACTGCGCATACGGCTCAGGCGCTAAGTCTCGACAATCGCCGAGGATCACGAGGAGCACTCTCGGAAAGCGGTTGCCCCCGCCGATTCCTTGGCAGAGATAACTTGTATTTAAGCAGATCGACGTATGGCAAGCTGTTTGGCGTGAAAGCGAGCCCACTCGGCACCCAGCCGGACGTCGCGAGCTACGAGATCCGCCGGGTACGAACGAGCGCGGAACTCGAGGCAGCGATGTCGCTCAGGTATGACGTCTTCTGCGTTGAGCAGGGTGTTCCTGCGACCGAGGAGCGCGACGGGCGCGATCACCTCGGTCTGCATCTGATCGCGGTCGACCGCGACGGCGACATCCTCGGGACCTGCCGGCTGGTGTTCGTCGGCAACACGGTTCAGTTCAGCCGTCTTGCCGTCGCGCGCCGGTCACGCCGGCGGGGGATCGCGACGACGCTGCTGCGGGCGGCGGACGCCGAGACGGCGGCCGGCGGCGCCAACAGGCTCGTGCTGCACGCCCAGACCTACGCCCGGGCACTCTACGAGCAGGCCGGCTATGTGGCCCGCGGACGAGAGTTCCGAGAGGCCGGGATCGAGCACATTGCGATGGAGAAGAATCTCTGAGAGGTTCTAACGGAATGAGGGGCGCGACCGGGGTGGTCGCGGACCAAGCCGGGCGACGCGCGTTCCCGAAGCCGATGCTGGTGGCATCGGCAAGGGGACGGGTGGCGATCCGGCGCAGTGTCCACGGCCGCATCCGGGCGTGTCAATCATTTCGTTAGAGCCTCTGAGCGGCCCGGAGCTGCGGATCGACCCGCTGAGCGGTCGCCGGGTGATCGTCGGGGGTGCTTCGCCGCTTCCCAGCGGTGGTCCCGCTGACCACCGCTGGACCAAACCCCGCCGGCCGATCACTTCATCCCGATGCTCTCCGCCGACGGCGACGACTCCGAACGGGCGCCGCTGAACGCCGTCGAGCCGGCCGAGCCGCTGACCGGCACTCGCGCCAATCGCGACGCCGACCTCTTCTGGGCGGCGCCGGCGATCGGTGTTCACGAGCTCGTTGACGGCGGCGTTGAGCGCTGGCGCGAGCGGATGCGAGAACACCGGGAGGCGGCGTGCATTCACCTGACCACCACGACTGCGGTGCGGTTGACGCCTCAGGCGCAGCTGTACGCGCTCCCGTTCGTACCCGCGGCGATCGCCCGCGAGCGGGAGCGGTTCGGCGCGTACGCGACTCGGACGATGGGCGGGAACCTGCTTGCCGACCTGCTCCAGGAGGAGGTGCGACGGCGCGAGCGGGTGGTCGCGATCGACGCCGAGGCGGTGCTGCTGGCAGCGTTCGCCGGGCGGGTCCCATATCAGCTGATGCTGGTGCCGCGAACCCCGCGGATGCGTTTCGAAGACGAGGGCCCGACTGGGCAGGAGCTGCTCGAGGACGCGCTCGCGCGCCTCGCGCGCAGGCTCGACGGCACCGAGATCGAGCTGTGGGTCAGAACCGCGCCGCAGGGCGCCGAGTATTACTGCTGGAGGATCGACATTGCGCCGCGGCTGCCGGCGCTGAGCGGCGGCTTCGAGCACGGGACCGGGGTCGCGGTCAATCCGGTCGCCCCGGAGCTCGCCGCGGCGGAGCTGCGCGAGCTCTAGTGGCGTGCGGGCACTGGTTCAGCGCGTCAGCCGCGCGTCCGTGAGCGTCGGCGGCGAGGTCGTCAGCGCGATCGGGCCCGGCCTGCTGGTGCTGCTCGGTGTCAGCGTCGACGATGGCCCGCCGGAGGCCGACCGGCTCGCCGACAAGGTCCGGGCGCTGCGGGTCTTCCCAGACGCCGAGGGACGGATGAACGAACCGCTCGGCGATCGCCAGGTGCTGTGCGTCAGCCAGTTCACGCTCTACGGTGATACCCGCCGCGGGAACCGCCCGAGCTACGTCGCAGCAGCGCCCGCGGCGCTCGCCGAGCCGCTGTACGAGCGGTTCTGTGGGCGGCTCGGGGCCGCCCGCGGGGTGTTCGGAGCTCAGATGGACGTCGAGCTCGTCAACGACGGGCCGGTGACGCTGCTGCTCGAGGTCGGCGGCTGACGCTCTCGGGGGCCGGCCCGGGTCAGACGCCGGGCCGGGGGCGGACCGCCAGCACCGCCCCGCGCCACATCCGGGGTGCCTTAAGAGCGTCCTCGTAGACATCCCAGGTCGCCTCGGCGGCGTCCTCCCAGGTCCACCGCAGCGGCGCTGGGGCCGGCCGATGGGCACGCTCGGCCGCCGCGAGCAGTCCGTCGATGTCGCCGGTCTCGCAGAGGTCTACGCGGCCGTCGAGCACCTCGCGGACCGCCGGCGCGTCGGATGCCGCGACGGGGGTTCCGCACGCCAGCGCCTCCACCAGCGGAAGTCCGAACCCCTCGTTCTGGTTGGGGAACACGAGCGCGTGCGCGCCCGAGTAGATCGCCGCGAGGTCGTCGTCGGAAACCTGGTCGGTAAGGGTGACGTCGGGCAGCTGGTATGCCCAGGGGCTGGTCGGGCCAACGAGGACCAGGGGCATCGAGCGTTTGGCCTTGGCGAGCGCAGCGAGGCGCTTGCGCGGCTCCGGGCTCCGCATGCTGCCGACCCACAGGAGGTAGCGCTCAGGCAGGCGATGGCGCGCGCGCACCGACGCCACCTGATCAGCGGGCCGCGGATGAAAGACCGGGTCGGGGGCTTCGCCGATCACCTCGATCCGCTCCGCCGGAATCCCGAGCACGCCAAGCGCATCGTCGGCCACGGCGGTGGTTGGAACGATCACCCGAACAGCTCGCTGGGCCGCCAGGTAGCGCATCTTCAGGCGAATCCCGGTGCGCATGAACTCCCCACGGCACTTCAGCGGGAACAGGTCGTGGAGCGTGACCACCATCGGCATCGGCGCCCGTAGCAACGCCCCGTCGAGCCAGGGCGAGTGGTAGATGTGCGACCGTCGGGGACGCGGTATGTGCGTCTCGTCGATCTCCCCGCGATCTGCGAGCCGCAGGGCGTCCAGCAGACACCTGGCATACCTCCCGATGCCTCGGCGGTCCTTACAGGCGCGGCTGTCGAACGCGATGTTCATCGATCGCCGGTGGCACTGTATAGGAGGCCGCGATGGCCCGCCCGGAAATATCTGTCGCTCAGGTCGATTGGGGGCAGACTGGCGTGGCCGGGGTGAAGATTGCGGTCACGTTCAGCTCATCCGCACGTTGCAGCGCAGCCTGGCCACGCGCCGGATCGCCGTGCAGGTACTCGAACTGGCCTAGGTACATCCACGCGCAGGCGTTCGACGGCTGCGCCTGGGTGCCGCGGATGAATTGGTGGCGGGCAGCCGGGAGATCTCCGAGCGAGGCGTACATGTCGCCCAGGTACTGGATCGCGGTCAGCGACACCGGGAACGCGTTGACGGCAGCACGGAAGTTGCTCAACGCCGCGTTCGTGTTCCCCCTGGCCTGGGCGGCCAAGCCCGCGTCGATGGCGTTCTGTGAGCGCAGCGGCTGCCAGGCTCCCCACGCCACCGCGATCCCCAGGATGGCCACCCCGGTGATCGCGAGGATCGCTACCGGCCGCGTGCTCACGGCTCGTCCTCGTCCAGTCGTCATCCCGACGGGCCGTGACAACGGACCGCGGCCCGCGATCCAGCCGGCGGCGGCGAGCGCCGGCAGCGCCACTCCTGGCGCGAACCAGGTCCAGTCGATCGCCGAACTGACCGCGAACGCGGCGACGACGCCGAGCAGCGCCCACACGGCGTCGCGCTCAGCCTCATGATCGGACGCCATCTGCGACTGCCCATCCGTCGGCTCGCCGTCGGCGGTCCCGGACGACATGCGTCCGTCGGATTGGGCTCCAGCGGGACGGCCCCATCGGCCGAGCGTCACCCTGGCCGACCGCAGCCACGCGATCAGCAAGGCGAGATTGAGGACGATTCCGATCAGCCCGAAGTCCGCGTAGGTCTGGAAGATGTAACTGTGGGCATGGCCGGCGGTGGCGAGCCCGGGAGTCTGGTAACGCCAGTGGGCCACCGTGTAGCCACCCGCGCCGGCGCCGGCGAGCAGGTGGTGGTTGCCGACCGAGATCGCCTCGTGCCAGTAGTCGGGACGGCTGCTTGACAGCTCCGCAAGCCGGCTGGGGGTGTCGCCGACCGCGGTGGTGGTGCTGGTCAGGCTGCTCCAGATGTGGGAGACCTGGCCCGTGAAGCCACGCGAAGAGGCCGCCAGAGCGATCACGATGAGCACGGGAATGAGCGCGACCAGGCACCACAGAGCCCTGCCGATTCTGAAGCGAGTGTCCTCGGGAAGCCGGGTTCGATCCACTCGCGCGCCGACCCATGCCCCAGCGACGCCGGCGCCGATCAGAACGACCAACAGCACGATCCCGAGTGCGTGCCCGGCGGACGCCCGGGCCCCCTGTGCGACCCCGTCGGCGGTCAGGTTGTGGTCATGCAGCGCCCAGCCACAAACGACAGCGGCGCCGACCGCCCCAAGCCCGAGCGTCACCACGCTTCGCAGGCGGGTGCGGCCGAACGCCACCGGCACCGCGGCCCCAACGACGGCGGCGGCGACCGCGCTGCGCGAGTACGACAGCACGACGACCGAGATCATCAGAACGATCCCGGGAACCGCCAACGCCCGTGCGACGGGCGTGCGGCCCCGGCGTGAGCCGAGCCAGATCATCACCGGCAGGCCGAGCGCGGCGGCGAGGCCGGTCGCGTTCCAGTACGTGAACGGCGCCAGGAGCCGGCCGAACGACTCGTCGTAGAGGTTCGAGGTGAGCACCTTGACGAGCAGGGCCCAGGCGCTGATGGCGGCGCTGGCGAGCGCGATCGCCCGTGGCAGCACCTGCCACCGCCACGGCACCAGCCTCGCCGCCACCAAGGCGGTTCCAAACGCCGCCAGATATGAGATGGTTCGTGCGGTCTCGACCCACGACTCGTCGGGCGCGACCGACCAGAGGATCGAGGCCGCCGTCAGCACCGCCACCGCCGTGAACAGCAGGAACACCGTGCGTCCATAGGCGGGGCCAGGCGCACCGCGGACGATCAACGCGATCGCCGCCACCACCCCGACGGCCACGAGAATGATCTGCACCCAAGTGTTGGCACCGAGGCCCGTGCCTGTCGATTGAGAGCCTGTCTTCGCCACGAAGGCGATCGCGACGACGCCGGCCGCGATCAGCGCGGTCGCGGCCCCGGCCGGCGAGACCGCGGGCGGCGCGGCGGTTCGTGGTACCTGAGTTGGCGAGGCTGTCTGGGTCATCGGCGGCGGGCGATCAGCATCAGCGTGTGTGCGAAACGCGCCGCGCGTGGACGCGAGCCGAGTTTGTCGAGTGGCGCCAGCGCTCGTTGCAGCGGGATCGGCAGCCGCCGCCAGCCGTAGGTGACGCCGTAGAGTTCCGGAGCGAGCCCGGCGGCGCGTGCCTCGGCCAGCAGGCGGGCCGGTGACAGCGGGATGTCGTCAGGCGTTCCGTGCAAGAGGTTTGCCAGGCCGGTCTTGTTCGCCGCGGCCAGCGCGAGCCCCACCGGGTGCCAGAGGTTGGGCTCGGTCGCGACCAGCGCTCCGCCGTTCCGAAGCAGCCTGGCGGCCTCCGAGAAGACGCGGTCGAGCGGGCCCTGGAACGCGATGTGGTGCAGGACCAGGCGGCAGAGGATGACGTCGAAGCTCGAATCCGGCAGTTCGTCCAGCCCACCGGCAGCCCCGACGAACGCCCGGTCGGCAACACCGCTGCGCTGCATGGCGGCGATCGGCTCGGGGTCGGAGTCGACCGCGACGATCTGAAAGTCGGGCGCTGGAAATAGGTGACGGCCAGGATGCCAGCCGGCGCCGACGGATAGCACGCTTCCGCTGCTGATCCCCAGACGGCCCCGAAGCAGGCGTCGCTCGCGGTCTGCGAGGTGGTCGTAGTGATGCTCGAGGCCGTCGACCGCCGTCAGCCGGTCGAGCAGGTTGTCGGGGTTGTATGGCTCGGAAGTCGCGCTTGCTGAGGGCACTCAGATCTCTCGGCTGGACGTTGGCGGGTCCGGACGCAGAGCCGGTTACCCCGGGAACGGGAGCAGCGGCGGCTCCTAGCGCATGCCCCACCTCGTCCGCAGGTGGCCGGCGAACTGGCGCGCGAATGCCGCCATGAACCGAGGGTTGTAGCGCAGATAGCGACGCCACAGCCGTTGAGGCTCCTGGGTCACCCTGAACGCCCACTCAAGGCCGTTGTCCTGAAGCCAGCGCGGAGCCTGCGGGACGAGTCCTGCATGGAAGTCGAATGCTGCCCCGACGCCCAGCAACATGGGAGCCTCCAGGTGTGGGCGCATCTCCGCCATCCACTTCTCCTGTTTGGGTGCTCCGATTCCTACCCAGACGACGTCGGCGCGCGAGCGGTTGATCTCCTCGATCACCGACTCGCGCTCCTCTGTGGTCAGCGGACGATGCGGTGGCGAGTAGCCGCCGACGATCTGGATGCCCGGGTGCAGCCGCCGCATGTTCAGGGACAGCTGCACCAGAGCGCCCTGGTTGCGGCCGCCGTAGAGGTACAGGCGCTGGCCGGTCTCGGCGGCGCGGGCACACGCCCGCGACATCAACTCCGGCCCATATACGCGATCGCGCAGCGAATGGCCGAGCGAGTTGATTGCCCAGACGAGCGGCTGGCCGTCGGGGACGTTGACCGACGAGCCAAAAAGGGCGGCCCGCACCTCCGGATCCTCCTTCGCGACCATCACGGTATAGACGTTGCAGACGCACACATATCCGCGCCGGCCAGAAGCGACGTACGCGTCGATCAGCTCGACCATCGCGGTGTAGTCCGTCAGTCCGAGCGGGATGCCGAGAATGCTGACCATCGTCGGAAGGGTCGGCTCCGTCGAGTCGACGATGTGCGGCACGACCTGGACCGTCGACGTGGGCCACGGTTCGGCGTGCACAGGCTGTTGCGAAGGGTGTTCGGGGGACATAGCACTCGGAGTTGATCGTCTCGCGGGGCGACGATCTACCTGAGCTCAACGCTAGCGCGGCGATTTGGTTTCGCAATTTCGCGCTACTCCGACCGTTAGCGTCTGGTTTACGAACCCGTCTGGGGCTGATGTACGGTCTCGCCTGTGAGATGCGTGGTGACGGGGGGCGCGGGTTTCATCGGCTCGCATCTGGCCGACGCTCTGATTCGCCGCGGTGATGCGGTGCACGTGCTCGACAACCTCTCGACCGGCAAGGTGTCGAATCTCAACGATGCGCTGGCCACCGGTGCCGTTCTGCATGAGCTCGACGTCCGCGACAGCACTGCGGTCGACCAGGTGTTCGAGCGCTTCGAACCCGAGGCCGTCTTCCACCTCGCCGCTCAAATCGATGTGCGGCAGTCGGTCTCCGATCCGGCGCACGACGCGGCCGTCAACGTCATCGGCACCATCAACGTGCTCGAGGCGGCTCACGCCCATGGCGCCCGTCGGTTCATCCATAGCTCCACCGGCGGCGGCCTGTACGGCGACGCCGAAGTGCTTCCGACCCCAGAGGCTTACCCGATCACTCCATTGGCGCCGTACGGAATGTCGAAGCTCGCAGCCGAGGGCTACTGCCGGCTGTACTTGCAACTACACGGCCTGTCGACGATCTCGCTGCGCTACGGCAACGTCTATGGCCCGCGCCAGGACATTCACGGAGAAGCCGGGGTCGTCGCGGTCTTCTGCGGCCGGCTGGTCGACGGCGTCCAGCCGACTGTGTTCGGCGACGGTCGTCAGACACGGGATTGGGTTGAGGTGTCGGATGTCGTCAACGCGAACCTGTTGGCACTCAGTGGTGATCTGGGCGGCGCGGTCAACATCGGTCACGGTCGCGAGGCCTCGGTGCTCGACCTGCTCGAGGCACTGCGCCAGGTCGGAGCGGCGCGCGGGTGGTCCCTTGCGTCGCCGGAATTCGCGCCTGCTCGGCTCGGCGAAGTCCAGCGGAGCTGCCTTGACGTCGCGCGGGCCAGGGACGAACTCGGCTGGGTCGCGGACGTGACCCTGTCCCAGGGGCTCGAGCGAATGCTGGCGTCGGTGTGAGTGCTCGCCGGTCAGCTGGACGGCAGTGGCACGGCGTGCTGGGCCGAGGGGCTGCGTTCGGAGGGCAGCTCGCTGGCCGCGAACAGCGCGAACGAGATCATCGCTAGCAGCGCGAGCGCGATCCCGGGGGCCCACCCGAGCGGCGGGCTCCACGCCGCGTGCCTGTAGAACAGCAGCGTGCCGGGCGTCCCGGCCATCGCACGGGCGTTGATCCACCACGCGTATCCCTGGAAAGCGGCGATCGCCAGCAGCGCTGCGGCCAGCAGCACGTGTGCGGCCCGCGTGCCAAGCAGCGGATGCCGGCCGCGATATATCACTTCGCCGGCGGTCATCGGGATCATCGCGAGGACCGGCAGCACCTCGCGCCCCTGCAGACCGAACCCGGTGAGGCGATCGATCCATGCCCAGAACAGAACCACGAAGGCGACCGCGAGCAGCGTCACGCCGACGAGCAGAACGCGATCGCGCGCGCGAGCGAGGCACAGCGCCGCGGCGATCAAGCCGAACTCGAAGATCCACCCGATCCAGTACACAAGCTGTGGCAGCGGCACCGTCAACAAACCGAACGTGCCGAGCGAATCGCGGAACACGCCTGGAAGTTGGTCGACGCCGAGCCGAAGGTTCCGGAAGAACGGCGAGATGCCGAACAGTCCGCGGGCAGTCCCGGCGAAGTGGCGCCACACCAGCGCCAGGATGACTGCCACGGCCAGGGTGCAGGCGGTCAAAATGACCGCTCGTCGGCGCCCTCGCCACAGCTCTCGAATGCCGTCTCGTCCAAGCAGCACGGCGCCGAGCAGCAGGAAGGCGGCCGCGAACACGGGCCCGATCGGCCCGGAGAGAATCGCGACGGATCCGGCCACCGCGAGCGCCGTGAGAACCCACGCCGGTGTCAGCGCCCGTTCGCGTGCGATCCGGAGCGCGGCGGCTCCGAGCGCAAGTGCCCCCGTGATTCCGGGACCGCTCGAATTCATGATCGACGACGAGAACAGCACCATCGGTGTGATCGCGGCGAGCAGGCCCAGCACCGAAATCGCCGTGCCGTCCCACAGGATTGCGAGCGCGAGCAGAATCAACAGCAACGACGGGAGCGCCGATGCGGCCCGCGTCAACCACAGGCCCGTGGAGACATCCGGCGAGGCCTTCAGCGCCAGCGCCGGCAGCAGATAGGGAAGCGGCGGAAAGTTGCCGTTCGGGGTCACCGCAAAGCAGCTGGCAGCATCTGGGGAGCCGCCGAAGCAGGGGACATTGCCTGGCCGCATATTCCTGGGGACCATCACTAGCGTGGTGTCGTAGCTGAGGAAGCGGTTCTGCTCGGGGGATAGAGCCGGGTTGACGTAGGGTGCCTTGCGGCCCAGCAGCTGGCCGTTCGCGATCCCCAGCGCTCGCAGATAGTGCAACGCCTCGTCCGGCGCGTCGAACGGCTGGGTGGACATCACCCAGGCCGTCAGCAGCAGTACAAATCCGGTCGCCAGCAACGCCAATCTCGACCGGCTGCCGAGCCTCCCGCGAAGACCTGACACGGGCGGGAACATTAGAGTCCAACTTGTCCGTCTGCAAAACGTCATGCCGTCAAGTCTCCCCGCTCGCGGCGCGGCACCGGCCGCCGCCGAATCCCGCTGCCGTTGGTGCTCGCGCCCGCTCGAGGGCCACGCCAAACCCTTGGACAACCGGCTCGTGTGCGCCGCCTGCGGCGTCGCCAACACCTACCCGTTTCCAACCGCCGAGGAGCTTGATGCGGCGTACTCGACGTGGTACCGGCCCGGCTCGGGCCGCTTCAGCGGCGTCGGCGACAGGCTTCTGAAGCGCTCTCGGGGCCAGCTCGCCCGCCGGTTGAACGAAATCGCCCCGCCTGGGCCGGTCCTCGACGTCGGCGCCGGCGACGGCGCCCTGCTCGACGCGCTCCACGCGCGTGGCCGGCCGGCGACCGGCCTCGAACGCGAGGCGACCCGTCCTGACATGCGCTCGGGCGATCTCGGGGGCATCGAGGGCGGCTATGCCGCGATCGTGTTCTGGCACTCGCTCGAGCATCTCCCGAATCCGGGCCAGGAATTGGCGCGCGCGGCTGCGCTGCTCGAGCCCGGCGGGGTGCTGGTCGTCGCGGTGCCGAACAACGACAGCCTCCAGGCGAAGTTGTTCGGCGACCGGTGGCTGGCGCTCGACATGCCGCGGCATCTGACGCACATCACCTCCGGGGCGCTCACCCGGAGGGCCGAGGAGCTCGGGCTGCGGGTCGAGCGCGTCAGCTACTGGCGCGGTGGGCAGGTCATGTTCGGGTGGCTTCACGGGCTCGTGCTGGTGCTGCCCGGGCACCGCAACCTTTACGACGCGATCCGCCGACCCAACGCGCGCAGCCGGCCGCAATCCGGCGGCGAGCGCCTGAAGACGCTGGCCGTAGGAGTGGCGCTGGCACCGGTCGCGATGCTCGGTTTCGCGCTCGAGGTCGCGATCGGCCGCAGCGGAACCGTGTACATGGAGGCGCGGCGCGATGACTGATCAGGCGCTGACCGACGCGGGCGCCAACCCGGCGATGCCGGCGGCGCGCCCGCCGGGGAAGGTGATCGTGGTGATGCCGGCGATGAACGCGGCCGTGACCCTGCCGACCACTGTCGCAAACATCCCGCGCGACTGGGTCGACGAGGTGATCCTCGTCGACGACCACTCGTCCGACGACACCGTCCAGGTCGCGCGCACGCTGCCGGTCCACGTCGTCTGGCACCCACACAACGCCGGATACGGCGCGAACCAGAAGACGTGCTACATGGAGGCGCTGCAACGCGGAGCCGACGCGATCGTGATGCTGCACCCCGACGGCCAGTACCCGGCGGAGCTGATCCCGGCGATGGTCGAGCCGATCCTCACCGGGAGCGCCGACCTCGTGCTCGGATCCCGGCTGGCGGTCCCGGGCATGGCCCGCGACAACGGCATGCCAATCTGGAAGTACGTCGCCAATCGGTTCCTGACAACCACCGAAAACTGGATCATGGGCACTCAGTTGACGGAGGCGCACACGGGCTTCCGCGCCTACTCCCGGCGCGCGCTGCTGACCGTCCCATTCCTGCGAAATTCGCTGGACTTCGTGTTCGACTCCGAGGTGATCCTGCAGGCCTCGTACTTCGGGCTGAGGATCGAGGAGGTGCCGGCGCCGTGCCGGTACTTCGAGGACATGTCGTCGGTCCGCTTCAAGGCCTCGACGGTCTACGGGCTGAAGACGCTGTGGGCGTGTTTGCGTCTGGTCCTGCACCGCTCGGGGATCTGGAAGTCGGCGAAGTTCTCGCGTCCAGGTCGCGGTCGGGAAGCCAGCCCGCCCGGTGGTGAGGGGGCCTGAACGCAGCGCTTCCGCGGCGTCCCTTGGTGGTAGCGTCTCGCCGTCGTGGTCGACCTCGCACAGCGCGCACGTCGCCGCCTCAGTCGGTTGGCGCGTCAGAACACCCCGGCTCTGCAAAGCCCGCCAGAATTGCCCGACCTCAGTCGAGAGCTGCGACCGGGGCCGCTCGCGGTGGACCTACAGGTGGTGACGAACAGGCTGTTCGACCGGCTCGAGCCAGCGGACATCGCGGAGGTTGAGCGTCGGATCGAAGCTTCCGGAGAATTCGAGGACCTTCCCTGGCGCGGAGGGTTTGGCGAGGCGTATCGGCGGTTCCTGCTGCTGTCGCTCGGCGTTTGGCTGGGGGTGACGCAGGTCTCCACTCGGACTGGCCTGACGGCCGCATTGCCCCCGGACGAGGTGCACTCGATGACTCGCGGCCCGCACGCAGGAGCGGGCGGCCTGTACGACGCCGACATGGTGATCGGCGGCCTGCTGAGTGCAGGAGTCGACGTCGACGCCGTCAGGCGCGGTCTCGATTTCGGGTGCTCATCGGGGCGGGTCGTCCGGGTGCTCGCGGCTGCATACCCGGATGTCAGCTGGCAGGGCTGCGATCCCAACGAGCCTGCAATCGCGTGGGCCCAGGCGAACCTGCCGGGGATCGAGTTCTTCGTCAGCGGCAACGAGCCGCCGCTGACGATCGGCGACGGCGAGCTCGACCTCGTCTTCGCCATCTCCGTCTGGTCGCACTTCGAGCCGAATCTCGGCATTAGGTGGCTCGAGGAGATGCAGCGGATCCTGCGGCCCGGAGGGCACCTGGTGCTCACCACGCACGGGCTGACCAGTATCGACTTTCTCCACAGCCACGGTATGCGCTCGGCGGAGCAGTCGCTGGAGATCGAGCGGGCGCTCTACTCAAGCGGGACCTGGTACGCGGCGGAGTTCGGCGAGGCGGGGGATTGGGGCGTTGTGAATCCGTCGTGGGGCTCGGCCTTCCTGAGCCCCGAGTGGATACTGACGAATCTGTGTCCGAGGTGGCGCGTGCTTGAGTTCGCACCTGGGCGAAACGCTGCGAACCAAGACCTCTACGTCATCGAGCGCGCCTAATCGCCGACTGGCCTAACGAAGCCACAAGGCGGCCCTGAGGCGGACGCTAGGGTCGTTGCTAGCGTTCGCCCCGGATGAGCACGACCGCGACGCGCCTCTCGATTGCCCCGCCGATGCGCGGCTCGCGGGCGGTCGCGGTGTTGCTGCACGGCGTCTCCAAGAGCTTCAGGCTGCCCCACCGGCAGTACCACACGCTGAAGGAGCGCGCCCTGCATCCGTTCCAGTCGCGGACGTTCGATGTGCTGGAGGCGGTCAAGGATGTCAACATCGAGGTCGCGCAGGGCGAGTTCTTCGGGATCATCGGCCGTAACGGCAGTGGCAAGAGCACCCTGCTCAAGTGCATCGCCGGGATCTACAACGCCGATGCCGGCGAGATCATGGTGCGCGGCCGTCTGTCGCCGTTCATCGAGCTTGGTGTGGGCTTCAACATGGAGCTGACAGCCCGCGACAACGTCACGATCAACGCGATCATGCTGGGGCTTTCGCGTCGCGAAGTGCGCGAAAGATTCGACGCGATCATCGATTTCGCCGAGCTGCATGAGTTCCTCGACCTGAGGCTCAAGAACTACTCGTCGGGAATGCTCGTACGGCTGGCGTTCTCGGTAGCGATCCAGGTCTCGGCGGAGGTCCTGCTGATCGACGAGGTGCTCGCCGTCGGAGACGCCAACTTCCAGCAGAAGTGTTTCGACGAGTTCGGACGGCTCAAGCAGGCCGGCCGAACAATCCTGTTCGTAACCCACGACATGGGCTCGGTCGAGCGCTTCTGCGACCGCGCGATGCTGCTCGAGCGGGGCGACGTGGTCGGGATCGGCCAGCCGGCGGCGATCGCCCGCCGCTACAACCAGTTGAACTTCGGGCGCACCGTCCAGCAGCGCGCCCCGGACGATCCCGTCCGCGCCGAATCGGCCCACCTCCCGGCAGAGATCGTCGACGCCTGGTTCGAGGACACCGCCGGCGACCGGATCGCCGAGCTGGAGTATGGCGAGCGCTGCTGCGTCGCAATCGAGGTCAGGTTCAACGAGACAATTGTCGATCCGATCTTCGGCGTGACGCTCCGCAACGCTGCGGGTATGACCATGTTTGCGACCACGACCGCGCATAGCATGGGATCGACGGGGGAGTTCACGGTAGGCCAGGAGGTTGTGACCCGCCTGCGATTCGATAACTGGCTCGCGAACAGCCGCTACTCCCTCACGCCGTCGGTCGCGCGCCACGGTTTCGGCGCGGACGCCTACGACCTGCGGGAGGACATCGCTTCACTGATGGTCCACGGCGCCCCGTCGACCGGCGCGGTCGTACAGTTCCCGCATACGTTCGAGATCGACGCGCGATGAGCGGCCTGTCGGGTTTGTCGCCGGCTGTCGGGCCGGCCGTCTCTGAGCACCGGACCACATCCGTCGCGCCGTCGGCCTTCGGCGACGATTTCAGACGCTTCGTCAATCTCACCTGGACGCTCGCGGTCACCGATTTCAAGCTGCGCTACTTCGGCTCGGTCCTCGGTTACGTCTGGTCGCTGATGCGACCGCTGCTGTTTTTCGGCGTCCTCTACATCGTCTTCACGAAGGTATTTGGGATCGGCGCAGGCGTGTATGGATATCCGGTCTACCTCCTCACCGGCATCATGTTCTGGACCTTCTTCCTCGAGGCGACTGCTGGCTGCGTAACCTGCCTCTTGGCGCGCGAGGGGCTGTTGCGCAAGATGCGCTTCCCCCGCCTCGTGATCCCGGTTGCCGTGGTTCTGACGGCGATGTTCAACCTCGCGACGAACCTCGTCGCGGTGCTCGTGTTTGCGCTCGCGAGCGGCATCATGCCGCGGGTGACATGGCTCGAGATGCCCGTGTTGATCCTTCTACTTGCGATCCTGGCGGCTGGGGTCGGGATGGTGCTGTCGGTCCTGTACGTGCGTTTCAGGGACATCCAACCGATCTGGGACGTCACCGCACAGGCCTTGTTCTACGCGACGCCGATCATCTGGACGCTTTCGAGGCTCCATCGGTACCAGCATCTGCTCCAGCACGCGCTCATCTCGAGTCCGCTGGCGGCGATCATGGTGCAGATGTACAAGGCCTTCATCAACCCGAGCGCGCCGTCCGCGTTCGAGGCGGTCGGAGGTGGGATCAGGATCCTGCTTCCGATCGGCCTGATCGTAGTCGTGTTCGCGCTCGGCCTGTGGCTGTTCAACCGCGAGGCCCCGCGGATCGCCGAGAACCTGTGAGCACCGAACAGACCGACGAACTGGCTGCCGAAAGCTTGGAGGTGGAGCGCCTGCGGGCGCGGATCGCCCAGCTCGAGGACGAGCTCGTCTCGCTCCAGGCATGGGCGAACGGGGCTGTCGCCGACGCCCAGAAGCGGGTCTACTGGCTCGACCGCCTGCACCTGGACCTGGACCCGATCATGCGCCATGTTCCGATCGACTTCGCATTGGGTGCGTATTCCACGCTCAGGGACTGGTATCGCTGGGCGCGGAGGCCCGCTCGAGCGGTACGCCGGTTAGTGCGTCGGCGGCCACCGTGAGCAGGGCGGCGGTCGTGATTCCCGTCAAGGACGGGGCGCGGTATCTGGAGGAGGCGCTCGCCGCGGTGGTCGCCGAGGGGCCCGATGAGATCCTCGTGATCGATTCGGGGTCCCGCGATGGATCCGTTGAGGTCGCTCGGGCAGCGGGGGTGGAGGTGCTCGAGATCCCGCCTGAGTCCTTCGGCCACGGACGCACGCGCAACCTCGGCGCCGAGCGTACGACGGGTGAGCTGATCTGCTTCCTGACCCAGGATGCGACACCGGTGCCCGGTTGGCTCGAGGCATACAGATCCGCGTTCTCGGTCGCCGACAAGGTCGGCGCCGCCTACGGGCCGCACCTCCCCCGCGCCGGGACCAGCCCGATGATCGCCCGCGAGCTGACCGAGTTCTTCTCGATGTTCTCACCGAGCGGCGAAACGGTCGTGCAGGGTCCCGGCGATCCGACCTTTCTGTCCAATGTCAATGCGTGCTACTCCCGGGGCTGCTGGGAGCAGATCCGCTTTCGTGACGTCGACTACTCCGAGGATCAGGCGTTCGGGGTCGACCTATTGGCAGCCGGCTGGGTCAAGGTGTACCAGCCGGCTGCCGCGGTCCTACACGCCCACGATTACCCGCCGCGCGACTTCATGCGGCGGTACTTCGACGAGTACAGGGGACTGCGGCGGACGATCGGTCACGTCGAGCGTTTCACGATCCCCGGGACGCTCAGGTATGTCACGCACTCCGTTGCCGCCGATCGCCGCTGGATCCGCGAGCACGGCGCGCCGCCGGCCGGCGCGCCAGGCTGGGTGGTCCGCTCCGCCAGCCCATCACGGGGGCCGGCACGTGTTCTCGGTGCTCGGCTCGCGGGCCGACGCGCTGCCCGTCGTCGTGCAGCGGCGGCTGTCGCTCGAGGGCAACGCTGGTGACGGGCTCGCGGTCGCGCGAGACCGCGAGCCCGATCAGGCCAATCCGCGGCCCGCCGTGCTCGAGTCGGCCGTGCGCGTGCCGCGAGCCCTCGACGAGCACCCGTACGCGACAGCGGCGCGGGTGAGGCACGACGGCCCAGTGCCGCTGCTGCCGGCCGTGGACGGGTTGGCAGAGCGCGAGGCATCTGCGGATCGCGATGCTGATCCCACCATTCGGACGCGGCAGCGGCGGTCACAACATCGTTTTTCAGATCCTCTCGCGGCTCGAGCGGCGCGGACACATCTGCAGCGTCTGGCTGGTCGACCACGACGGGTACTTCGGTCCGCGGCGGACGTCGGTGATCCGGCACGACATCGTCGACTGGTTCGCGCCGCTCGAGGCTCCGCTGTTCCGGGATCTGAGCCAGTGGCCGGGAGCCGACGTCGTGATCGCGACCGGCTGGCAGACCGTGCACCCGGCGCTTGCGCTCGACCGAACGTCCGCGCCGGGTGTACCTCGTCAACGACTTCGAGCCCGACTTCCACATGGCCTCAAGCGAGCAGGTCCTTGCCGAGGACACCTACCGGCACGGCCTGCATTGCATCGCCTCGAGTCCGTGGCTGCGGGATCTGCTGGCCGAGCGCTACGGGGCAGCCGCCGATGTCTTCCAGTTCGGGGTCGACCACGACGTCTACCGAGCACGGCCAGTCGCACGGCGCCGCGACACGGTCGTCTACTACGCCCGGTGGGAGACCGCCCGGCGCGCCGTCCCCCACGGACTCATGGCGCTGGCGGAGCTGCACAGGCGCCGGCCGGAATTGAAGATCGCCCTATTCGGCACCCGGCACCAGATCCGCACCCCGTTTCCGTACGACCATCTAGGGATCCTGTCGCCCGTCGATCTGTCCTGGCTGTACTCGCAGGCGACGGTTGGACTGTGCCTGTCGCTGACAAATTTCTCGCTGATGCCCCAGGAGATGCTGGCCTGCGGACTGCCGTGCGTCGAGCTCGCGGGCGTCAGCGCCGAGGGCGTGTTCGGCAACCGGGGGCCTATCGAGCTCGCGCCGCTCGATCCGTGGCTGCTCGCCGACGCGCTCGAGCGGCTGCTCGACGACCGGGAACTATGGGAGCAGCGCTCGGTCGCCGGGATCGCGTTCGCGTCGCGGCAAACTTGGGACGGCGCGACTGACGCAGTCGAGGCGGGTATCCGTCACGCGCTCAGGTTGCGGGAGCGCGCCGACTGAGCGCGGCGAATGCCAGAATTTGCGGCCGTGAAGCGCGCGCTGATCACCGGGCATCACCGGCCAGGATGGCTCGTATTTCGAGAGTCTGATCCAGATAATGATCGACGACGACGTCGCGGTGCTCAAAAGCGAGCCCTCGCTGCAGACAAACCTCTAAATTGACGGCCGTGCGAGTGCTTTCCACCAGCCTCGACGGGCCTGTCGTGGTCGAGCCGGTCGTACACGGAGACGAGCGCGGCTTCTTCCTCGAGACCTACCGTGCGGATAGGCTCAGCGAGGCGGGAATCGATCTGCAATTCGTGCAGGACAACCATTCGCGCTCCCGCCAGGGCATCGTCCGCGGGATGCATTTCCAGCCGGGCCAGGCGAAGCTGGTGCGCTGCGTGCGCGGTGAGATCCTCGACGTCGTCACGGACATCCGCCTCGGTTCACCGACGTTTGGGCGCTGGGAGGCTTTCGAGCTGAGCGACACCAACCACCGCCAAGCGCTCGTTCCGGACGGCTTCGCCCACGGTTTCTGCGTTCTCAGCGACGTCGCCGACGTGATCTACAAGGTGAGCAGTTACTACGACCGCGACGACCGAGGGCGGGTTCAGATACGACGATCCCGAGGTTGGGATCGAGTGGCCGACCACGCTCGAGCTGTCGGTTTCGGCCAGAGACGGTGCGGCGCCCGCTCTCTCTGAACTCGCCGCCTCGCTCCCATTCCGCTATTCACAGGCCGTCTGAGACTAACGCCGATGCGCGATCGACTGGCCGTCACGCCCGATCAGTACCGCAAGGTGACGTACGTCGCGCTCGCAGCGCTGACGCTGATCGTTCTGACCGGCGCGGCCGTTCGCCTGACCGACTCGGGTCTTGGCTGCCCAACCTGGCCCAAGTGCTACGGCAGGGTGTACCCGCCACTGGCCCTGCACCCGCTGATCGAGTTCGGCAACCGCGCGATTTCCGGGCTCGTCGGGATCGTCGTGGCCGCGGTTGCGGTTCTTGCCTTCACGCGCAGGCCGTTCCGTCGCGATCTGGCGTTGTTGGCGGTGACGCTTCCGCTCGGCGTCATCGCACAGGCCGTGCTCGGCGGCTTCACGGTTCGCGAGGACCTCGCGCCCGGATTCGTGATGTCCCACTTCCTCTTGTCGATGGTGATCCTGATCGGTGCGGTAGCCCTTGCCTGGAGGGCGACGCACGAGCGCGGCTGGCGCCCGCCAAGCACCGACCGCACGCTTGTCTGGTCGGTTCGCGCCCTGATCCCCTTGTGCGCGATCACGCTGCTCGCCGGAACGGCCGCGACCGCCGCCGGCCCTCACTCGGGCGGCAACGTCGGACAGCACATCAAGCGACTGACGATCGAGGGCCCGAACACGCTCGTATGGGCGGTCCATCAGCACGCGACGATCGCCGCGATCTTCGGCGTCGCAACGATCGCGGTCTGGCTGCTCAAGCGCAGCCGCAAGGTCGTGCTCGACCCGCTGGAGCCGGTCACCGTGCTCGGGATTCTGCTCGCTGCCCAAGGTCTCGTCGGCAGCGTGCAGTACGAATTGAAGCTGCCCGGCGAGATGGTCTGGGTGCATGTCGGTCTGGCGACGGTCACCTGGTTGGTGACGTTGTGGGCCGCCGCGACGGAGGGTCGAATTGGCAAGTCCAGCGAAAACCCTGAAACGCTCGATACGATCGAGGTTGAATGGCAACAGAGCGCACAAGTGAGCCTGCCTCAATGAACGCCGGCCAGGAGGGGTCGCTGAGCATCCTCGTCGTCGACGACGAGTCCGATCTGAGGGACATGCTGACCCGCTCGTTTTCGCGCGAGGGCCACCGGGTGACCTCCGTCGCGGATGGCCGGTCGGCGATCGACCGCGCCAGCACCGAGCAGTTCGACATCGTCCTGCTCGACATCGCGCTTGGACCCGGTCCCGACGGATACGAGGTGTGCCGGACACTGCGTGCCCGGCGCAATGTCGTGCCGATCATCATGCTGACCGCGCTCGACTCCGAGGCCGACGCGGTCCTCGGCCTCGAGGCGGGCGGAGACGATTACGTCACAAAGCCGTTCGGGCTGGCAGAGCTGCGCAGCCGGATCCGCGCGGTGCTCAGGCGAGCCGGGAACCGCTCGCTGGGCGCGGAGCTGTTGACGGTCGGGCCGATCACGCTCGACCGAGCCCAGCGCGAGGTGACCGTCGAGGGCCGGTCGATCAGGCTCACCTTCAGCGAGTTCGAGCTCCTCGACGCGCTGATGGCCGACCCGGGCAGGCTGCTCAACCGGCAGGAGCTGTTGCGGGCGATCTGGGGCGACAGCGCTTACAGGGATCCGCGCGCGATCGACGTCCACATCCGCCACCTTCGAGAGAAGCTCGAGCCTGAGCCGGAGAAGCCGAAGTACATCCTCACCGTGCGCGGCGCCGGCTACCGCCTAAGAGGTCCGTAGTTGCTGTCGAAGCTCCGCTGGGGCGCCTTCGGGCTGCGAGGCCGCATCATCGGGGCGGTGGTGGTGACGACGGCGGTCACCCTCGGCGTCGCCGGGTTGGTACTGCTGCCAAAGCTGGAGGGCTCGCTGCAGAACGCGTCCAAGACGACCCTCAAGAACGACGTGAAGGCGGCGTTCAAGAAGGGGGGAGAGCTGAGGACGCTCGATCGAATCCACTACCAGGAGATCGCGATACTGGCAGTCCCGGGTGTGAACAAGCGTTCGCCCGCTTACGTCCGCGCGTCGAACAGCGCCGACCTGCTGGTAATAACAGAACAGAAGCTGCGTCTGCAGCTCGGGGCCGAAAGCCTGCTGCTGATCGGCTACATCGACCAGACCGGACACGGGCAGCCGATCCTCCCTGCCGCGCTCGCGAGCGCCGGCGGCGGGGTGACGAGCGCAGTCAACGCCAATGACGCGCTGACCACCGGCTCGCTCGACGATGTCCAAGCCGCGCATGCGACGCTCGACACGAATTACAGCTTCGGCACCGTCCGGGGCAGCCAGGTGGCGCGAGCGGCGATCTGGCTGCCGCACACTGACGCCGTTCTCGTCGTCCGCAAGTCGCTGGACGAGATCCCGGGCGCGGTCGATGCGGTCCGCCGGGCGCTCGCGATCGCGGTCATCGCGGGGCTCGCGCTGACGTTCCTGCTGGCGATCCCGCTGGCGGCGACGCTGGTCCGGCGTCTCCATCGTCTCCGTCAGGCGGCGCTCGAGCTGGCGATCGACGGCGTCGGCGGTGGGACCGAGATTCCGGTCGATCGGGCCCGAGACGAGGTCGGAGACCTCGCCCGCTCGTTTGCGACGATGCAGCGACGCCTGCGCCAGCAGGAGGAAGCGCGACGGCGGTTCGTCGCGACCGCGTCGCACGAGCTCCGGACCCCGCTCGCGTCGCTCGACGGAATGCTCGAGCTCCTGGCGGACGATCTCAGCGACCCTTCACCGGATCTGGAGGACGCCAACGACCTGCTGGAGCGGGCCCGCGCCCAGTCTCGCCGCCTCGGGCGGCTCGCGGCTGACCTGCTCGACCTGAGCCGCCTCGACGCCGACGTTTCGCTGCGCTCCGAGCCGGTCGAGCTCGCCGAGCTCGGTCGCGCGGTGTTGGCGGAGTTCGAGCTCGCCTCGCGCGATCGCGACGTTGAGTTGACGCTCCGCGAGACCGGCCCATTGTGGGCCCTCGCCGATCCGGGCTCGGTCGCACGCATTCTCCGGATCCTGGTCGACAATGCGCTGCGCGTGGCACCCCACGGCAGCGCCGTTCAGGTGGCGCTGTCCGACTCGCCGGCGCCGACACTGACCGTCGCCGATCAGGGGCCGGGTGTCGCTCCAGAGGAGCGCGCGCTGATCTTCCAGCGCTTCAAGCGCGGCCGTGAGACGGGGGGCGAGGCCGGCTTCGGGCTCGGCCTGGCGATCGGTCGCGAACTCGCGCTACGGATGGGGGGCTCGCTGGAACTGCTCGACCGGCCCGCCCCGGGTGCAACGTTCAGGCTGACGCTGCCGTCGGCGCCTGCCCGGGCGCCGGAGCCGGTTCAGAGTCCCGCCGCGGTTTGACGCACCAGACGTGTCTGGATGCGCCGAGCGCTGCACCGGTGACCGGTCGATCAGGCCGTCCACGGAGAGCCATAGGCTAGGATCTTGGGCAGATAGGGGCCGTCTCGTCAGACGACACCAGTATCCGAGAGCAGGTGATCAGAACATGCGCTCAGAGCGCGACGGACGCGGTCGCGAGCCGAGAAGTCATGAAGACAGGGGCCGATCGAAGTCGGAGCCTACCATCGGAGGCAACACAATCGCCCGTGTCGAGTCGAGACGCGCGGGAGTGTACGAGACATGAGTGCGGCCGACTCGTTGGCAGAGAGCATACGGCGGACCGTGATCGAGCAGTCGAAGCGAGCGAATATCGGCCATATCGGGTGCTCACTGTCGATTACTGACATCCTCGCCGTCCTGTTCGCCGGCCCGCTGGCCAAGGGACATGCCAGCGATCCCGATCGAGACCGTTTTGTCCTGTCAAAGGGTCACGCTGCGCTCGCGCTCTATGGCGCCCTTCACGCGGTCGGCAGGATGTCGCGCGAAACCCTCGACACTTACTGCGCCGACGGCTCGGGCCTCGCCGGACACCCGGAGCACATCCTCCCCGAAGTCGATTTCTCCACCGGCTCGCTTGGTCACGGCTTGTCGTTGGCGACCGGCGCCAGTCTGGCGGCACGACTTGAAGGTTCTCCGCGGCGCGTGTTCGCCCTCCTCAGTGACGCTGAGTGCAATGAAGGCTCGGTCTGGGAGGCAGCGATGTTTGCGAGCCATCACCGCCTTGCGAACCTGGTGGTCCTCATCGACGTCAACGGCCAGCAGGCTCTTGGCTATACCCGGGACGTGCTCGACCTTGAGCCGCTAGCCGAACGGTGGCGAAGCTTCGGCTGGGATGTCCAGGAAGTCGACGGCCATGATCTCGAGGGAATGGCTCGTGCACTCGATCGAACTACCGAGAACGACAGCCGACCGCATGTGCTACTCGCCCGGACGGTATTCGGGAAGGGCGTCTCATTTATGGAGCGGCGGCTCGAGTGGCACTACCTGCCCATGTCAGAGAATGAGTACACATTGGCGATCGAACAGCTCACTGGGAACCCGGCATGAGGCGCGAATTCGTCGAGGGCCTAGTCGAACTCGCGGCTCGCGATAAGCGCATCGTTCTTCTAACTGGAGACCTCGGCTTCGCTGCGCTCGAGCCGTTCATGGAGCGCTTTCCCGATCGGTTCTTCAACGCCGGAGTGGCCGAACAGAACATGGTCGGGATGGCCACCGGGTTGGCGGAGGCCGGCTTCACGCCGTACGTGTACTCGATTTCCACATTCGCTTCGATGCGCCCGTACGAATTCATTCGCAACGGGCCGGTGTTACACAGCCTTCCGGTCCGGGTGGTCGGGATCGGCGAGGGACTGGACTACGGCCACAACGGTATGACCCACTATGCGCTCGAGGACATGGCGCTGATGAGGGCACAGCCAGGACTCGCCGTGATCGCGCCCGCCGACTCACGCCAAGTTCGCCCTGCACTCGAAGTGGTGCAGGAGCTGCCAGGCCCAGCCTATATCAGGCTTAGCAAGCAATCCTTCACGGTGCCCGGACTTGACAGTCGATTCGAGATCGGTCGGGCGCAGCAACTCAGCGAGGGCGACCATGTCCTGATTGTGGCGGTCGGAGGGATGGCGGCGACTGCAGTGGCCTGCGCCGAGTTGCTCGCAGAGAGCCTCGTCTCGGCGGGCGTTGTTGTCGTCGCCTGCTTGAGCCCGCCGCCGACCCACGATCTCAGCGCCGCCCTATCTGGGGCACCGCTTGCAGTGTCGCTTGAGGCACACTATGTCAACGGCGGACTCGGCTCCCTCGTTGCCGAGGTGATCGCCGAGCAGGGCTTGGCCTGCCGACTGCTGCGTGCTGGTGTTCACGCTCGCCCCAATCGGGCTATCCGGGACGCGCGAATTCATGCATCGGCGTCTCGGCCTGAGTCCTGAGAAGCTCGCCGCCACCATTATCCGAGCGCGCGCGAGTTCGACGATTGACGGTCAGAGGGAAGTCCTGCGGACCCGCAATCCGTGAAGCTTTCAGCCGTCATCGCCTGCTACCGGGACGCACCCGCCGTGCCGATTATGCACGAGCGACTGGTACGTGTGTTCACTCAACTCGAAGCCGACTACGAGATCATCTTCGTGAACGATGGCTCTCCTGATAACGCGCGCCAGGTCCTCGCTGAGTTGGCGGCATGTGACCCGCACGTAGTGGTAATCAACCATGCGCGCGCGTTTGGGTCCCAAAGTGCGTTCACATCCGGGATGCAGATCGCGACCGGCGACGCGGTTGTGCTGCTGGATGGGGACCTGCAGGACCCGCCAGAGCTGATTTCAGAATTCGTTGCGCGCTGGCGTGACGGCTATGACGTCGTTTACGGCGAGCGCGTGCGGCGGGAAACGTCCCGGTTTATGCAGGTCGCCTACAGAGTCGTTCTACAGGATGTTCAAGCGGCTAGCCTACGTCGACATACCGCTCGACGCCGGGCGACTTCGGCCTGCTTGACAGACGCGTCGTGGACGCGATCAACTCGTTACCCGAGAAGCACCGGTTCGTCCGTGGCCTACGGGCGTGGGTCGGCTTCAAGCAACTCGGGGTCCCCTACGTCCGGCCGGATCGGATGTTCGGCAGTACGACCAACTCGCTGCGTAAGAACTTCGGCTGGGCGCGTCGGGCGATCATCTCGTTTTCCTACGCTCCACTTGATCTGATCACGGCGCTGGCCCTAGTCGTCGTTGTGATCTCCTCGCTCGGCCTGATCTTCGAGGTTGTCGCGAGAATCGTCGGATCCTACGCTGGCGCCGAAGGGGTTCGCCACGCTCATCGTCGTGATCCTCTTCATCGGCGGCATCCAGCTCCTGTGTTTGGCGATCATCGCGTCGTATCTCGCGCACATGTACGAAGAGGTGAAGGGCAGGCCGCCGTACATCGTCGAATCTGTGTTGAACCCGCCCGCCGGGTCAAAGGCGCCGCCTCCGATCAGCTCCTCGCGCGATAGGGAGCTCGCCGGTTCGGGCGCACGGACCGACGATTCGCGCGAGTGCACGTGAGCACCAGTACGGACAGCCTGCGCCTGCGCCCGACTCGGTGCGCGATCTGCGGGACCGCGGATAGCAGCGACGAGCTCTATCCGGCGCGGCTCGATCCGGGGGCGCTCACGCCATCGGTGTTCTCAGCCCGGCGGCTCCCGGACCGCACCCACTACCGCATGGTGCGATGCCGTAGCTGTGGGCTGGTGCGGTCGGACCCGGTGCTCGACGCCGAGGTGATGGCGGACTTGTACCGCGGGTCGAGCTTCGATTACGGCGACGAGCTCGAGGGAATCCGTGCGACCTACGGTGCCGCCCTTGATCGGCTGGCGTCCGTGGCGAGCCGACGAAACGGCCTGCTGGATGTAGGCTGCGGCAGCGGGTTCGTACTCGAGCTGGCGCAGGACCGGGGATGGCAGGCAGTCGGGGGTGTCGAGCCAAGCACCGATGCCATCGCCAAGGCAAACCCCGACGTGCGGCCGGCGATCGTCCAAGACGTCCTGCGGGAGGGCCTGTTCCAGGCCGAGTCGTTCGATGCGGTGACGCTCTTCCAGGTGCTGGACCACGTTCCCGAGCCGATCGCCTTCTTACGCGAATGCCTGCAGATCGTCCGCCCGGGCGGCGCGATCCTGGCGCTCAATCACAACGTCACGGCCTGGTCCGCGCGCATGCTCGGAGAGCGCAGCCCGATCATCGATGTAGAGCACACCTACCTCTACTCGCGTGAGACGATGCGGCGGATCTTCGGCCAGGTCGGCTTCGAGGTGGTGACTGTTGAGCCGGTCCGGAATACCTACTCGATCGCTTACCTCTTGCACCTGATGCCGCTGCCCCGAGCGCTCAAGCAATCGCTGCTCCCGCGCTTTCGACAGACTCGCGTCGGGCGGGCGCAGCTGAACGTGCCCCTCGGCAATCTCTGCCTGATCGCGCGCCGGCCTGGATGAAAGCCATAGTCACGGGCGCCGGCGGCTTCATCGGGGCGAACCTGGTCCGCTGTCTGCTCGCCGCCGGGCACGAGCCCGTCGCAGTGCTGCGGCCGGGGGGCAACACGTGGCGGCTGGGCGAGATCTCAAGCCACGCGTCGCAGGTCTCTGTCGATCTGCGCGATCCGCCTGCCGTCAAACGCGTCGTGAGGGACCTGCAGCCCGACGTAATCTTTCACCTCGCCGCCCACGGCGCCTATTCGTGGCAGAAGGATTTCGACACAATGCTGTCGGTCAACGTCCGGGCGACCGAGGCACTGCTCGTCGCGGCGCGCGAGGTGGGAGCATCGCTGGTGCTAGCCGGCTCCTCGTCGGAATACGGCTACCAGGGCCACGCCCCCAATGAGACCGAGCGTGTCGACCCCAATTCGCACTACGCGGTCACGAAGGTCGCGGCTACGCACCTCTGCCGACTCGCCGCGGCCACCGGTGGGCCGCAAGCGGTCACGCTGCGCCTGTACTCGATCTATGGGCCATGGGAGGAACCCGGACGGCTGATGCCGACGCTAGTCCAACGTGCAGCGGCCGGGGGTTGGCCTCCGCTAGTCGGACCCGAGATCGGACGCGACTTCGTGTGGGTCGAGGATGCATGCGACGCCTTCATCCGTAGCGCTACCACCGTGCTCCCTGACTCCGGTGCCGTGCTCAATGTCGCGAGCGGAACCCAGACCACGCTCGAGGCGCTCGTGGCGACTGCCCGCCGGGTGCTGCACGTGCAGGCCGAGCCGGTCTGGGGATCGATGCCGGCACGCAGTTGGGACACGTCAATCTGGGTCGGAGATCCTGGGCTAGCCGAACAGCTGCTCGGATGGAAGGTGAGCACCTCGCTCGCCGACGGGCTCAAGCGGATGGCTTCATGGTTCGAGAACCATCCGGAAGTCATCTCCCGGTACGAGTCATGAGCGACCTGACGAAAGAGAATCTCGCTCTGCGCACAGGGGAGCGCTGGCGGCCACCCACATTCAAGCCGGTCGTCGGCAGGCGTGGCACGTCTCGGCGCGGCCGTACGCCGGTTCTTCGATCTCCAGGCCGGCTCGCTGTGGCACGATCTCGTACCCGTTTTGACGGAGGCCCACGGCACGCTCGTCGACGTCGGCTGTGGCGCCCAGCCATACCGTGGATTGCTTCCCAGCGACGCCTCATACGTCGGCCTCGACACCGAGCGGGCGGAAGAGGACTTCAGCTACGCGATGCCCGACGTCCTGCTGATCGGCGAGGATGGTCGCTGGCCGCTCGACGATGCGCAAGCCGACTTCGTCCTGGCGACAGAGACGCTCGAGCACGTCGTCGATCCGCCGGCTTTTCTCGCCGAGGCGCACCGGTGCATTCGGCCGGGCGGCTGCGTCGATCCTCACCGTCCCGTTCGCGGCCCGCTGGCACTACATTCCCCACGACTACTGGCGATTCACCCCGTCAGGCCTGCGCGTGCTGCTTCAGCAGGCGGGGTTTGAGGACGTCGTGGTACAGGGGCGTGGCAATGAGCAAACCGTCGCCTGTTACAAGCTCTTGGCGCTGCTGCTGCCGATGATCCTGCCGCAGCGCGCCCCCGGCTCGATGCGAATCCGGCCGATCGGACTGCTGGCCGCACCGCTCGCGGTTCTCCTGGCGGCGCTCGGCCACCTGTCCCTGCGAGGGCGAACCGGCGATGACTGTCTTGGTTACACCGTATACTCGGTCAAGCCGCCGTTAGCGGGGCCGAATGGCGACCAGACATCCGTCACCCACCTTGGCTAGGCGAATGCTTCGGTCGGCGGACCAAGACCGTGTAGGGCGGGAACTGGGCGATAGGGGCGAAGTTCATGTCGATGTAGCTGACGATCGGGGAACTGGCCGGGGCTCCGCCGTATGATGCGGCGAGTGTGTCGTTGCGGATCGCGCACAGTCCTCGACTGGCCTCGGCCGCTTGGACGACGTGCAACTGCTGATTGTGGGTGAGCGAAAGCCAGTACGGCTGTTGACCGGTGAACGGGCTTGGCGTAGGGAGCCCCGTCCAGAGGTTGAAAGAGTACATGCCGGGGAACTCGATCAACGTGTGGCACTGCGAACGCACCGATGCAACGACGTTGTCGATCGCCATCGCCTGTGTCGGATTTATGTGAAGGCGCGTCGCGCCCGCCACTCCGAGGCCAAGGCCCGCACGATAGTCATCATGGTTGGTCTCGAGCGGCTGCACTATATAGAGGAACACCGTTCCGACTGCGAGCGCCACGGCCAAGGCCGTGAAGGGGGTGGAAATCCGATTTCGGGGTGCCCGGTCCAGGTTCCAAGCCGCAAGTTCCGTCCAGCCGTCGGCCAGGCACACTGCACCGCAGGGCACGAGCAGGATCGAACCGAGGAGAACCTGGGTACCTGCCACGGGGAAGGCGTCCAGGCAGTAGAGGATGGCAAGAGCGGGGATCAAGACCCGACCCAGAGTCTTGCGCGGCGTGGGGATATCGGGCGACGGCGGCACTGCGGCAAGCCAGGCGAGTGGCATCGCGAGGGAAAACGCTGCGTTCGGAGCGATGTTAAACACCGACTGGCTGCCGAGGGACATCAGGATCGCGACGCCAGCCACCGTCCGCAACAGACCTCCGAAGAGGCTCGCGGGCACAATCGGTCGTATCGCCTCCGCCGCTTCGCCGTTGACGCAATGTCCACGCCAGCCCTGCCGCCCCAAGCGACCACCAGACCACATCCGACCCGAGCGTGATGGGTGTCGTCAGGAAGCTCGACTGGCGGCTCGGGACAACGAAGATCTGGTCGAAGAGTGCCCGGGGGCTGCTACCGAGCCCGAATATGATGATTAGCACCGCTGCGGCGCATCCAACGAATCCGCCGATGAGCCAACGGAGCCAGTCCAGTGACTCGTCGGTGGTGGCACTGCCGGTCTCCCGGGGCAGAGCGACGAACACGAGCGACAGCGTCGATAAAACGGCGAGGAGCGCGTATGTACGGACCCACCCGTTATTCAGCTTGGTGAACATCACAGCGGGCCCGACGAGCACGAACGCCGCGGCGGCGAGCCACCGAAGGACGGCATTGTCGGGCCAGCAATGGGCTGGCCATGACGGTGGCGAACCCAATCGAGACGAGTGCGTAGACGCCGATGTTTACTTTGGTGAGCAGCAGCGCGGCAGCGAGCGCGCCAATGACGACAAGCGCAACTCGGGTTCGACCTGGCAGCAGGAAGGCGATGGCCGCCGCCATCGCGGTGAGGAGCGCGCAGATTAATGCAGCGGCGTGCATCGGCTCGCTGATTAGTCCGTTCAGCAGCCCAAACGCTGTAGCGGTCGCGGCCACGCCCAGCGCGAGGCGCCCGGTCAGGCGGTGCGCTACCAGACCAAGCCCGAGGCTGGTGGCAACCCAGATGCTCAGCTGGATCAGGCGACCCGCGTCAGTGGTGACACCATGGCCAATCGCCGCGAAGAAGCCACCGAATACGAGGTAGTAGAAGGGCCCGTATTCGCTAAAAACAGAGGTATAAAGCGGGTGTCCGCCGACGAACAGCTTCAGCGAGTAGTCGAAGAAACCCTCGTCGTCGTACACTGCAAACTGGCTGAACATTAACCAGTACGCTGCAAGTGCGCACAGCACGGTCAGAGATGCGTAGACGAGCACGGCGAGCCATCGACGATGTGAGGGGCGGCGCGTCGGCGGCGCGGGTATCTCTTCAGCTGCCGCGGTGCGAGACATCTCACTCACCGCCCAAGCGACGCGCAGCGGCCGGTGCTCCGCACTCGGTCGCGTCGAGGTCCCGGATGTTGGCGTTGACCGGACAAAACGAACCGTTGCAAGTCCGGATCAGCCGCTCGGAGGTGTGCGCGGTCGAGGCCCCGAGTCCAGTGATGATCGCTGTCGGCATCGGCGCAGATTAGACCGTCTTGTTGTCGTTTGGCGCTGAGCGCGGCGAGGCCGAAGGCGGCTTGGATCCGCGAGAGCAACAATGGCGAACGCCGCGAGGCTCAGGACCATAACGGCGATTGCTGTGGCCGAGTCGCGCGTGCCTGGCGGCGGTGTCAGCGATGGGAAGTAAACGATCAGGGACAGCACCACATTGAGCGCGACCAGCCAGACCGCTGTCCGCGGGAATGTTGCTCGCGTCCCCGCGACAAGCGCGCAGAAGCCGAGGATCGGCAGTAAGTAGCTCCCCTCGTGGATGACGGCGCCCCCGGCCTGGTTGCCGAACATGATCAGCCCCCACAGAACCGTTCCGAGCACGAACACTGCGAACGCAGTCGTCGCAAAGCTCCACTCGGCGCTGCGGATGTGATTGCGCCAACGACCGAGCGCAATCAGCGGTGCGCCGATCAGCAGTAGCCCTAGCGATGGCAACAGGTAAAAGAAGCCCATTGTCCTCATCGCGGCGTCGGCATCGTGAAAGCGACCGTGTACGACCGAGACCACAGCATTCTTGACGAGATCAGCAGCCGGGCCGCCACCCGCGATCGCGACGAAGTTTTCGGCCTTGTCGTGCAGCGTCCCTCCGAGGCCGGTCTCCCGGTACGCGGACACGGCGTCGCTCAGCACTCCCCGGTGGTTAAAGCCGTCGTCACCGGCGAGCGACTCCTTGACCAGGCGGTTGCCGGGAGGGTCTGAGTACTTCTGGTAGGCCTGCCACGGGAGGTAAAGGGCTAGCCCCGAGATGACCACGGCGAAAAGCCACCGACCGGTGGGCAGTCCCCTTACGACCGCGACGATCCCCAGCGGAATTACTCCGAAGATGCTGGCTCCGTGGCCCAGCATTGAGAGCGCGAGCAGGACCCCGACAAGGGCTGCAAGGGCGGGTTTCCGGCGAACCTCGATCCACTCGGGTGTTATCACCAATGCTGCTGCTGCCAGCAGCATCGCCGCTGGCAGCAGCTTCGGCCAAACGAAGAATCCGTTGACGATGGCCAGGTCTGACACCAACACCGACAAAGCCGCGAGCCCTCGGGTTACACGCCCCAGCCGAGCAGCGAGCAGCAGCGCCCATAGCCCGACGATCCACAGCTGCTGCAAACAGACGCCGACGAGCTGATAGTTGAGCCCGGCACGGTCCAAGCCCATCGGCATCTGCATGAGCATGTAGCCGACCTGCATCGGCGGACGGTCGCTGAACATCCACAACCCCGGATACAGGGGCGGCGGCGGACTGTGTCCGTGAGCGTAGAACCAGCCTGCGAAGTACGCGGGGATCCCGTTATCCGTCGGCAGGCCAAAGGAGGTGAATCGATACTGAGGGACCACGAGCGGACTCGAGGTACCGCCATGGTTGAACCCGAGGAAGACCAGGAAAGTGGTGCCGAGCGCCCAGAGCGCGAGCGCCGACGCGAGCTGGCGCAGCGTCGTCCCGTCGAGTCCTCCCTCCGAAAGCGTCCAGACGACGACTGCCAGCGAGACGATCAGTGTGGCCCACGAGAATGCCTTGCCGACGATCGGCTCGGCCCAATAAAGCCAAAAGCCGAGCATCGCAATCGTTCCGCTGCTCGCGAGCGCGATTGCGAGCACCACGACAGCTCGACCTGGGAGTCGGCGCAAAGCCACCAGCGCCGCTGCGACTCCCGGTAGTGCGGTCATCAGCAGATGCGCCGCCAGCAGTCCGGCAAGCTCAGCGGTCGTGACTCAAGCCCTCGGTCCGCCGATCATCTCGATGGGCAGACACGACTGCCCGTCCCGGTCAGGGTCAGGCGCCATGGCGGCCGTGGCGCACGGTCCGCTGCAACGTGCAGACGCGACGCGCTGCCGGCGGGAATGGTGCCGACCGGGTACGCATAGGCGGCGGCGAAGCGTGCGGCGGTCACCGCGGACGGATACCGCGACGAGGTGGTGATCGTGATCGATCCGGGGGTCAGGGCGAGGTTGAGCGCGGCCGCGCCGACAATCAGACAGCCGCCATGACGAGCCGGGTTACCGCCGAGCACCGCGATCGTTGCCGGACCCGATGTCGGGGCGCCGGCGAGCGGGGCCAGCGAAAGCTCGTTGGACCCGAGGATCCGATCGACGCTCTCGAGGGTGCTGTCCGGTTGCGCTGCCATCTGCACGACCGAGTCCTCCGTCAGCCCGAACGCATCCTGGGCGCTGAAGAACGGTGCCGCTGTGATGTTGACCAGGTTCGGATCCACGACGCCCGGACCGTAGGACGGGGCGACGATTCTCCGCATGAGATCGAGCGCTCCAAGCTCTGCTCGCTGAGCCCGAGCCTCGCCAACTAAGAACGATTGCGCCTGGCTGTACTGGCTGGCGTTGGTGGCGCTCACGACAGCGAGACCGACGAGCGCTATAACCACACCTCGGCGTGCTGGTCGCGGCCTGGGGATCGCGGCACACAGGCAGACCAACAGGATCGCGGCATTGGGCATCAGGTACCGGTTGATCGCCGGCGGACGCGCGCCGGTGTTAGTCACACTTGCGGCGACCCAGATGACCACGAGCGTGGCGGCGGCGCCCCAGAAGATCGCGCGCGGCCGCCAACCGCGCCACAGCGCCGTGACGAACGCGGCGATGAGCGCCACGGCGATCGGCACTCCGAATGTCATATCGAGCATGCTTGTCTGCGGCGAAACAGACGATAGGCCGACGAGAGGCCCGGCCGTCGCACTCAGCGACTGTGCGGCGTACGAGAGGGATGTGCTCAAGCGCGACAGGTCGGTCTGGCTTGCCTGGTGGCCGTACTCGGCGTACCAGAGGAGGTAGAGGAGCGCCGGGACCAGCACGATCCAGGAGCGACGCAACCAGTCGCCGCGGAGCACGACCATCACCGCGGCGCCGACCACGAAGCCGATCCCCTCACTGCCGCTGCCCAGCGAGATGAGCAGGCACGCGCAGGCGACTGGGTCGCCCCATCGGCCGCCGCGGTCCAACGCGATCAGGCTGAGCACACCGAACGCGACGGAGAGCGCGAAGCCGACCTGAAACGGCCACAGCAGGTCGATGGCTGCCGGGCCGAGCGTGACAAACAACAGCACCGGCGCCAGACCCCACCAACGCCCCCAGCGACCTCTGCAAGCGACTCCGATAGCAAGGGCGACGATCGCGATATCGAACGACGCGAGCAGGCGAAACGGTACGTAGGAACCCCCTCCGAAGATCTGCAGGAGCGTCTTCCAGATGAGGATCGGGAAGAGGGAGAGGTGAGGACCGTGCGGGACGAGCAGCGTATGGGCCGAGATCCCGCGGCGCCCCACGACGAAGTCCCAATCGTCGCCGATGAAGCTCATGCCGCTCGTGTCCGCGAACACGATCACGGCCCCGAGCAGGAGCAGGGCCGCGAACGCCAGGTCCGGGGCGCTGACGACGGGGCGGCGACGAGGAGGCGACGTGACCTCGGTCGGCTCTGTAACGGAGGACACGGTGCTCATGCGCTTCGCGTCTGCGCGTACTCAGACGGTTCCTTGGGCACGTCCTGACGCCGGTAGTCGCCACGGCTCAGGTGATGCTCGAGCCATACGTAGAGGATGATGAACGCGTACCGGCTACCCATCTCGTTGAGGTGAAGCTTGGATTCACCGTGCGCGCGGTTCGTCCAGCTGACAGGCACCACGGCGAAGTCGTATCCGCGCACGATCGCCTTGAGCGGAATCTCGACGGTCAGGTTGAAGTGGTTCGACAGGAGCGGCTGCACCTGGTCGATCACCTCGCGGCGGTACGCCTTGAACGCGTTGGTGGTGTCGTTGTAGCCGTGCTGGAACAGCAAACGAATGCCGGCGTTGACGATCCGGTTGAGGACCAGCTTGAACTTCGGGTAGTCATGGGCCCGCCCGCCGTTTCCGAACCGTGTTCCGAACGCACAGTCATGCCCTTGCTCAAGAACCCGGTAATAGAGAACAAGGTCCTTCGGCGAGTCCGAGAGGTCGGCCATCATGATCGCAACGGCGTCGCCCGTGTACTCGGCCAAACCGGCACGTACGGCGTATCCGAACCCCGGAGGCAAGGGTGATCGCAGACAGCGCACATTCGGCCACCGCTTCGACAGCTGACGGACTCGATCGCCGGTCCCGTCCCCAGAGGCGTCGTCAACCACGACGATCTCGTAGTCGATCTGGTTGCGCTCGAGTTCGAGCGCGGTTCGCTCGACCGTCTCCGCGATCGAGTCGACCTCGTTGTGAGCCGGGATCACGACCGACAGCTTCACGACACCGGCTGCCAGTCCTCCGCCTTCTGCGTGTAGATCTCCTCGAGGATCGCCGGCACGTCGTAGTTGAGCTTCCAGTCACGATAGTCGCGCTCGAACGGCTCGAGGTCCGAGATCCACCACCGGTGGTCACCGATCCGGTTGTCGTCGGCCAGCGTCCACTCGAGCTCGCGTCCGGCAATTCGCTCGCATTCCGCGATCGCCTCGAGCATCGAGCAGTTCGAGTTGCGTCCGCCACCGATGTTGTAGACCGCAGCCGGCCTCGGATTGCGGTGAAAGGTATGGAACGCGGCGACGAGGTCGGCGGAGTGGATGTTGTCACGGACCTGCTTGCCTCCGTAGCCGAACACCGTGTAGTGCTCGCCGGTCATCGCGCAGCGCATCAGGTAGGAGAGAAATCCGTGGAGTTCGGCGCCGGCGTGGTTGGGGCCCGTCAGGCAGCCACCCCGGAAGCACACGGTGGGCATTCCGAAGTAACGTCCGTACTCCTGCACGAGCAGGTCGGCGGAGGCCTTGGAGACGCCGAACAGCGAGTGAGTCGATCGATCGATCGACATCGAGGTGTCGATCCCTTTGTAGTACCGATGCTCGAGGGGCAGCTCCAAGCGCAGCTCGTTCTCTTGGAGTGGCAGGTAGTTGGGCAGGTCGCCGTAGACCTTGTTCGTCGAGCAGAACACGAACGTCGCCGCCGGGGCGTGATCCCGTAAGGCCTGCAGGAGATTCAGCGTTCCGTTGGCGTTGACGGTGAAATCGGTATGGGGATCGGATGCCGCCCAGTCGTGCGACGGTTGCGCGGCCGTGTGAATCACGAGTTCGACGGCGCTTCCGTATGCGGCCATCAGGCTGTCGACTCGGTCCCGGTCTCGGATATCGATGTCCAGCGACCGAAACGAGCCTTCGAACTCACGCACCAGCCGCGCGGAGTTCGCTGCGGTTGAGGCGGATTCTCCGAAGAACCGAGCGCGCATGTCGTTTTCGAGGCCCACAACCTCGTACCCGGCGCGGACAAAATGGGCGACCGACTCAGATCCGATTAGCCCGCCTGACCCTGTGACGATCACGATAGCCATGATCCAAGTCAATCAGACGTGCCGGGCACGTTCGTGGCTCGTCGCGCGGCCTCCGGCGCGCGATCTAAGCACTTGAATCGTCCCGGCATGTCGCGCGTCATCGTCAGGTCCACAACGTCAATTGGGTCGAGAAGTTGCGCGACACGCGGGTGGGGAAGCCGCTCATGTATGTTCCGGCGCTAGAAATCGTGTTTGGCCCACAAACGTCGTGAACTACCAGCGGCTGTACGAGTACCGCTTTGCGAACGTCGATCAGACCGCCCGCGTTGCGGTATGGGATGAGATCGCGTCATCGATTTACGAGCTTCTCGGACGTCCGTCGAGGGTGCTGGATCCGGCGGCGGGACGGGGCGAATTCATCAACGCCATTCCCGCGTCGGAGCGCTGGGCCGTCGATCAAGTCGCCTACGCCGAGGGTACTTACGACCCCGGCGTGCGATCACTCGTCTCGAACGTGTTCGATGCCGAGCTGCCCCCCGAGCACTTCGACGCGGTCTGGGTCTCGAACTTCCTCGAGCATCTGACGACTCAGGAGTCGGTCGCTCTGTTTCTGGAGCGCATGTGCAGCGTCACCGCGCCAGGAGGCTGCATCGCGGTCATGGGCCCGAACTTCCGCTACTGCGCAAAGCAGTACTTCGATATGGCCGATCACACGCTGATCTTCACGCACCGGGCGATCGCCGAGCACCTGTACGCAGCCGGCTTTGTGCCTGAACGGATCGAGCCCCGGTTCCTGCCCTACTCGTTCACGGGCCGCCTCCCTTCGTCGTCATGGCTTACACGCGTGTATCTCAGGAGCCCGATCGCTTGGCGCGCGCTCGGCAAGCAATTTCTCGTCATCGGCCGTCGAAACGGCGGTTAGTCGCTCAGCGCGTTTAGGAGCGCCTCTTCGTTGGCGCTGATCCACGACTCGGTGTCGGCGAGCACGTCCTTCGGCCCTCGGCGCGGGCGCCAGTCTGTGAGGTCGAATAGCCGTCGACAGTCGGAGATGTAGAGAGCCAGGTCGCCTGGGCGTTCCTCGGAAGAACGCTCCACCGGCACCTTCCGGCCGGTGATCTCGGCGCACAGCTCCGTCGTTTCGAGCAGCGACAGACTGCGTTCGCGCCCGCCTCCGACGTTCGCGGTGACGCCATCCCAGTGGTCGGGATCGGTGACCTGAAGCGCCAGAAGATCGACGAGATCCTCGACGTGAAGCAAATCGCGTACCTGCTTACCGCTGCCGCCGAAGCCGATGTACCTGAGCGGGCGGCCGAAGTGATGCGCCAGCATCCAGTACGTGAATACCCCTTGGTCGACCTTCCCCATCTGCCAGGGACCGGCTATCACCCCGCAGCGGTCGACCACGGTCCGCAGGCCGTACGCGGCCCGGTACTCCTCGATCAGCAACTCGGCGGAGAGCTTGGTCGTCCCGTACAGCGTGCGCGCGCCGTCGAGCGGGAAGACTTCAGAAATGCCATTCTCGGAGACCCCCGGGAGCTCCTGGTCGGGATCGAGCTCAAATCGCAACTCCGTCTCGCGCAGTCCAATCCTTTCCAGGCTGCGCCACGGATACACACGACTGGTTGAGAGGAACACCAGCTGCGCCGCGCGACTGCGTGCGAGTTCCAGGCAGTGGTAGGCGCCGATCAGGTTCGATTCGATCACATACGCGGGCGTGCCGTCGATCCCGGCGAGGACGGACGGCTCGGCAGAGCACTCCACGATCGCGTCGAGCTCCCCGACGGCCATCAAATCGTCCAATTTGCGGACGTCGCCGTGGACGAACTCCACGCCGGCCGCACGCAGCCTTGGCAGGTTCAGCTCTGAGCCTCGTCGCTTGAGATTGTCGAGCGCGACGACAGACCAGGCTGGATGACGATCGAGCAGGCCTAGACCGACGCTTGCACCAATGAAACCGGCTCCACCGGTTACAAGAACCCGCATCGGCGCGAGATTATCGAGCGCCTAGCGCCCGCGATGCCCAGGTAAGTCAGCCGCCGGGTAGCCTCCAATTTCGATGGCGGAATCAGCGCTGACCAAGTCCGAGTCGGAACGACCGCTGGAGGCTCCCCCTTCGCCGGTAGACACCCGGGTGCAGCTTGCTGCCGAGTTTCTGCGTGGCCGTGGCGTCGAGATCGGCGCTTTGCACCAGCCGCTGCCGGTTCCTGAGGGAGTCGGTGTGACGTATGTGGACCGGATGACCGTCGAGGAGCTCCGTGTCCACTATCCGGAGCTGGCCGAGCTTCCGTTGACGCGGGTCGACGTGGTTGATGACGGCGAGCGGCTGGAGAGGTTCGACGACGAGTCGATCGACTTCTTGGTCGCCAATCACTTCTTGGAGCATTGTCAGGATCCGATCGGGACGATCGAGACGCATCTGCGCAAGCTGCGTCCCGGCGGGATCTTGTTCTACGCGGTTCCTGACAAGCGCTACACGTTTGATTTCCGGCGGCCGCGAACGACGCTTGCCCACGTGATCGCGGACCACGAGAATGGCCCTGCGGGATCGCGCCGCGACCATTACTTGGAATGGTCGCGGATGGTCTATGAGCCCGGCACTTCGGCGCCGTCCGACGAGGTGGCTCTCAGTGAGGCCGATCGGCTGGAGCGCGAGGGCTACTCGATCCACTTCCACGTATGGACGGAGGTGGATCTGTTGGAACTGCTGCTGCACTGCCAGCAGCAGTTCGGCTCGTTCGAGATCGAGGCGTTCGCTCGGCGCTCGATCGAGGACATCGCGGTCCTGCGCAAGCACGGAGACCGGGCGCCCGCTTCCGCACCGGTGAGCTGCGCCCTGCCGTCCCCGATTGCCGTCTCGCCCGAGCCGCCCGACGACGGTCCCCGCGCTGCTGCGGACGGCGCGGTGCGACTGTCTGCGCTGAAGATGATCCTGGACGAGGGGTCGGCCACGGCGTCTTGGCCGGTCGGAACGGAGGGGATCGAGGGGCGCGCGTTGGCGCAGTCGGCGGATTCACCCGTCTCGTTCGAGCTGCGGCTCGGTGCGCCGGCGACGTTCTCTGCCGACGTCCGGCTCGCCGACAACGACTGGCGCGATCTCGGTGGCTCGTTGCGCGCATGGGTCGCTACGGTCGATGCGAACGGCTCGACGGCTCGGGTGTGGTCCGGAGTGCTGAGTTCCGCTGCAGATGGCGGGCTGCCGGTTGGGCTGCCGGTGCGCTGCGAGATACCGGCATCGACCCGGACCCTGGCGCTGGGATGCGGTCGTTCGGCCCCGCCGAGGCGGGCATGTCAGTCGGTCGCGCGTTCTGGGCGGATCCGAGGCTGTTGGACCGATCGGGCCCTCCGATGCTGCCGCTGTCCGGCGCCGAGCCGAGCCGCCGCTACCGCAGGCCCGCCGTCGCCGGGCTCGCCGGACGCGGAAGGCCCGATGTTCTCGGTGCTGACCCCCGTGCACGATCCGCCCTTGTGGATGCTCGAGGAGGCGATTGCATCGGTGCTCGGCCAGTCGCTTCCTGACTGGGAGCTCTGCCTCGTCGATGACGGCTCACGCAACCCGGAGGTGATCGGCGCCCTCCAGCGCCACGCGGCCGCTGACCCACGCGTGCGCCTGCTACGGCGGGACACACCGGGGGGTATCGCGTCGGCCACGAACGCGGCGCTTGAGATGGCCACCGGCCGGTATGTGGCGATGCTCGACCACGACGACATGCTGGAGCCCGATGCGCTGGCGCGGGTCGCGGCCGTGATCGCCTCGGACCCAGGCGTCGAGATGCTCTACTCGGACGAGGACATCGTTTTGGACGGGAAGCGCTTGTGGAGCCACCTCAAGCCGGCCTGGTCGCCGGAGACGATCTGCACCAGCGGGTACACCTGCCACATCGCCGTCTATCGCCGGACACTGATGCTCGAACTCGGCGGGCTCCGCTCCGACTTCGACGGTTCTCAGGATTACGACTTCGTGTTACGGGCGAGTGAGCGGGTAGACCGCGTCACCCACATCCCTCACGTCCTCTATCACTGGCGCGCCCATGCCGGCTCGACCGCGGGTGGTGACTCCAAGGGGTACGCATACGACGCCGCACGCCGGGCCATCGCCGAGCATCTGGAGCGGAGGGGCCGCCCCGCAAAGGTGCAGTTTGGGCCCCCGGGCCTCTACCGGGTGGAGGCCGAGCTCGATCCCTCCGCGGCCGCCGCGCTGATCGTTCCGTTGGCCTCTGACGGGTTTTCGGCGGCGATGCTGGAGCAAGCGGCACGGTCGTGGCTGTCGCAATCGCACCGCGGATGGAGCGTCGTGCTCGCCGGCGCCTGCGGGGTTACCGAGGCGGCCGCTGCCGCACTGGCAAGAGCTGGAGTCGACGCCGCGAGCATCACGACCGTGACGACCAGCGGGGCGGCCGACAATGCCGTCTGCCTGGCCGCGGGCACGGAGGCGACTGATGCCCGGTACCTGGTACTGATGCAGGCTCCGGTGACCGGACTTGCCCACGACTGGCTGGCGCGCCTGCTCGGCTATGCAGCCGACCCCGGGATCGCCGCTGCTGGGCCGTTGGTGGTCGCATTCGACGGTCGAATCGCCGACTCCGGGGTTGCAATGGTCGGCGGCGTACCGATCTCCCTCATGCACGGAGAGGATGCATCCATCGCCGGTCCGTTCGGCTTCGGGACCGCCGTGTTCAATGTCACGGCGGTCGGCGAGGTGCTGGCCACGCGCCGTGAGGCGTTCCAGGCAGTCGGCGGCCTGCGGGTCGAACTCGGGCCGCTCACACTCGTTGAGTATTGCTTGCGCGCCGGCGATACCGGGCTTCGCACCGTCACCGTCCCCGACGCCCGCGTGCGCAGCGACGACGCCGCGAAGCGCGCCAACGACCTGCCCGCGATCTGGCGCCTCGCGGCCATGCACCCGGCGCGAGCGCTCGACCCGTATTTCAACCCCGGCTTCCGCCACGACCGTGGTGACTTCCTCGCGCGGTTCTGACGGCGCTCCGGTGAACGCGCGAGCGCAGCTTGCGGCCGAGTTCCTGCGCGGTACGGGCGTCGAGATCGGCGCGGTCGGCGACGCGCAGCGGCTGGAGACGGTCGACGAGGAGTCGCTCGGCTTCCTGGTCGTTGATCACTTCCTCGATCACAGTGACAGCCCGATCGAGACGATCGGGACGCATCTGCGCAAGCTGCGCCCCGGCGGCGTGCTGCTCTACGCCGTCTCTGACAAGCCGGACGCGCTGAAGCTGTTCACGCGGTGTCACGACCAATGCGACTCGTTTGACATCCAGGCTATCCGTCGCTCCGGAAGGGAACACATCGTCGTTCTGCGAAAGCGCGGGACACTCGTTGCGCCGGCGCCGGTGGGCGTACGATCGAACGAGCCTATCCTCGCGTACCCCGTGCCCGGGACGTCCGAGGGAAGAATCCCGCTGTCGGCGCTCCGAGAGCGGCTCGACGGTGAATCGCAGGGCGGGCACTGGTCGGTGAATTTCGGCGGCACGACCGGGCGCTCGCTCGTGCACACCGCCGGCTCGGCAATCAACTTCCCGCTGCGGCTCGCCGGACCGGTCCGGTTCTCGGCGCGGGCGATACTGGTCGACCACGACTGGCGCGACTCGAGCGGAGTGATCCGCCCGTCGGTCGCGATCGTCGATCACGCCGGTCAACGCCGCGAACTCTGGTCATGGTCGCTCAGATGCGCCGCCGACGGTGACGATCTCCATGCCGTGAAGGTCGATTGCGACCTCCCAGCCTCAACGCGGTCGCTCGAGCTCGGGCTCGAGAAACTTCCATCGCCTCACGGAACCACCGTGGGTCGGATGCTGTGGCTTGACGCGGAGCTCGTAGACCCATCTGCGCCCGCCTGGGAGCCTGAGCCCGGGCCTATGCCCGAGTCTGGAGACGCGCCCTCAGCGCGGCACGTGCCGCTGATCTCCGTGCTCACTCCGGTCCACAACCCGCCGGTGGCGATGCTCGAGGAGGCGATCTGGTCGGTGCGCCGGCAGTCATTCGCCGACTGGGAACTGTGCCTGTGCGACGACGGATCGACCGACCCGGAGGTAATCAGCACACTGCAGCGCCACGTCGAGGAGGACGCGCGTATCCGGTTGACGCGCCGTGACCAGGCCGGCGGCATCTCGGTGGCCACGAACGCAGCGCTCGAACTGGCGCGCGGCGAATACGTTGCGCTGCTGGACCACGACGATTGGCTCGAGCCCGACACACTCGAGGCGATCGCGCGGATGGTCGGCGCCGATCCCAGCCTCGACATGCTGTATTCGGACGAGGACATCGTCGCCGACGGACGGCGGATCGGGCTCGCCCTGAAGCCCGATTGGTCCCCGGAGGCCTTCTGCTCGGTGATGTACACCTGCCACGTCGGGGTCTATCGGCGCGAGTTGGCCGCCAGGCTGGGCGGCTTTCGGTCCGAGTTCGACGGCGCCCAGGACTACGACTTCGTGCTGCGCTTCATCGAGGCCGACCGACCGGATCGGCCACATCCCGCGGATCCTCTACCACTGGCGCGCTCACGGCGCCTCCGCGGCCGGCAGCGAGGAGGCCAAGCCGTTTGCGTACCCGGCAGGCCGGCGGGCGATATCGGCGCACCTCGAGCGAACCGGCCGTGCCGCCGAGGTGCAGTTTCGGAGCCCCTCTGGGGAACTACCGTGTGTTGCATGAGCTCGACCCATCGGTGACGGTGGCGATCGCTCTGGCGCTCGGCCCGGACGGTCCGCCGCCGGAGGCGCTGACCGAAGCCGCGCGGTCGTGGGCCAGCCAATCGGACGTCACGTGGGAGGTGGTGCTCGCCGCGCAGCCGGCGACGCTGCAACCTTACGCCCAGGCGCTGCGCGACGGCGGCGTCGATTCTTCGCGCATCACCTTGGTTGCCGTCGAGCCGATGGCGGATCAGATCACCGCGCTCGCAAGCGCCTGCGAGGCCACGGGCGCCGAGCAACTTGTACTCATGCCGTCGCTCGCGGTCGGGTTGACCCACGACTGGATGACCAGGCTGGCCGGATACTGCACCGACCCGGCGATCGGAGCGGCTGGCCCAGTCGTGTTGACCGCAGATGGTCGAATCGAGCACGCCGGGGTCGCGGTCACTGGTGGACTGCCGTTGTTCCTGGGATACGGACTTGACCGGATCCCGTGGGTCCCCGTCGCGCTCGACGTCAGCGCGGTGACTGGGGTGGTCGCAACCCGTCGGGAGACGTTCGAGCGACTCGGCGGACTGTGGAGCGAGCTGGGCGAGCTGGCGCTCGTCGACTACTGCCTGCGCGCGAGGGGAGCCGGCCTTCGCGTCGTCACGATCGCGGACTCGCGACTGCGCGCGACTCCCCGGCGCAGGTCCAACCAACGACCTGGCCGCGGTCTGGCGGCTGCGCGGGGCCTGGGGGTCGGTGGTCGCCCGGGATCCCTACTACAGCCCCGGCTTCCTCCAGGATCGTGGCGACTTCCTGGTGAGACCAGGCCTGTGGGGGAAGCTGATCGCACCGCGACCTGCGGAACCCGCCAGCCAGGTCGGCGCGGCACGGTGACGAACCAGGATTTGGGGACCAGCGGAGCACTACTTGAGCCACTGCTCAGCAAAAAGTGGTCAGCTGCTCAAGGCCCGGAGGTCCGCGTCGACCATCCGGTGGACTAGCTGCTCGAACGTGAGTGTCGGTCGCCACCCGAGTCTGTCGTGCGCTCGACTGGCGTCCCCGATCCGGAGGGTGGCTTCCGGGTCACGGACGAGCGACTGATCTGTGCGTATGTAGTCACGAGCGTCCAGCTCGAGATAGCCGAACGCGACCTCTGCCATCTCCGCGACGGTATGTCCGATTCCGCTGGCGAGAATGTAGTCATCAGGCCGGTCCTGCTGGAGCGTCAGCCAGGCCCCCCGCATGATGTCGCCCGCGAAGGACCAGTCGCGGACCGCGTTCAGATCACCGAGCGTGACTTCCCGCGCGAGACCAAGTTTGATCGCGGCGGCAGCGTGAGCCAGCTTCCGGGTTACGAATGATTTCGGCCGGCGCTCGGACTCGTGGTTATACAGGATTCCGGAACATACGAAGACCCCATCGTGGACGCGCAGCTGGCCTGCTATCTGGTGCGCGGCGAGCTTCGAGGTCGCGTACGGCGTCTCGGGGCGGCAGGGCGTGTCTTCGCGTTGTGGACTCTCCGGCGCGGCACCGAATATCGCGCCCGAGCCGGCAACGAACACGCGGGTTTGCTCACTTCGGTCCCGAACCGTTTCGAGTAGCGCAGCCGTAGCCGCCGCGATCGAGGTGAATGTCCCGGCCGGACGACGCCACGAGTCGGGGACAAAGGACGGCGCCGCAAGGTGATAGAGCTCGTCCGGGCGAACGGTCGCAACGGCGCGCCTCAGGCTGTCGAGCTCGAGCAGGTCTCCGTCGAGGAGCTCGATCCTCCCACGGAGATGCTCCGATGACCCGAGCGTCCCATCGGCGCGATGCCGGGTCATTCCTACGACCCGGTAGCCACGCTCGAGCAGCAACTCGGCGAGGAAGGAGCCGTCCTGACCACTGATGCCCGTCACCAATGCACACCTGGGCTCGCGCCGTGCCGACACGCTACGGCAGATCTGAGTGTGGCTTGCCCGCCGATCGCCTCGGGGCGAACCCGGGCCTCATCGGCTGTCCGCGCGAACTCAGCAGCTCGTAATCAGCGTCGACCATTCGTCGGATCAGCTCCTCGAAGCTCGATGCGCGGCGCCCATCCGAGCTCTCTCCGGGCTTTCGAGACGTCTCCGACCAGATGGTCAACCTCGGCCGGGCGTCTCAGAGACTCGTCGATCACGACGTGATCGTCGATCTCGATGCCCGCTTGATCGAACGCGATCTCCACGCAGTCCCGGACGGAGTGGGCGACACCGGTGGCGACCACGTAATCCCCGGGCGCGTCCTTCTGGAGCATGAGCCACATCGCCTCGACGTAGTCTCTGGCGTAGCCCCAGTCCCGCTGGGCATCCAGATTGCCCAGACGAAGTTTGTCGGCCAGCCCGAGCTTGATGGCGGCCGCGTGCCAGGTGATCTTGCGGGTGACAAACTCCAGGCCGCGACGAGGCGATTCGTGATTGAAGAGGATCCCGCTGCTCGCGTGCAGGTCGTACGACTCTCGGTAATTGACCGTGATGAAGTGTCCGTAGACTTTCGCCACACCGTAGGGGGACCGCGGATAGAAGGGCGTGAGTTCGTTCTGCGGCGTCTGGCGGACCTTGCCGAACATCTCGCTCGATGACGCCTGATAGAAGCGCGCCTCCGGGCATACCTCTCGCATCGCCTCGAGCATCCGCGTGACCCCCACGCCCGTGAACTCGGCTGTCAGCGTCGGTTGGATCCACGAGATCGCCACGAACGACATCGCTGCGAGGTTGTAGACCTCCGTCGGCCTGGCCAGCCGCAGCGCGTCGACGAGCGACCGCTGATCCAGCAGATCAGCCTGATGCAGCGTGAGCCGGTCGCGTAGGTGCTCAATCCGCTCGAAACGCTCCGTCGAGGATCGGCGGACCATCCCGTGGACCTTGTACCCCTTGTCGAGGAGAAGCTCGGCTAGGTAGGAACCGTCCTGGCCGGTGATGCCCGTAATTAGGGCGACGCGGCGACCGCTCATATCGCAGACCGGTCACGACCTGCGGAACTCGCCATCCAGGTCGGCGCTGCACGGTGGCGAGCCAAGATCTGGGGGACCAACTGCCCGCTCCAGCCGCGCTCTGCGATGCGGCACCACAGGTCGTATTCCTCCCCACCCTCCACGCGGTGATCGGTGGTGAAGCCGCCGAGCTCGCGCAAGCGGCTGATCCGGATCATCGACAGCGACTCGATGTAGTTACCCAGCCGCAGACGCTCGGGCTCCCAGCCGAGCACGCTCAGCAGGTAGCTGGCGTCCTCCTCCTTCACGAACGCTTCGGTCGTCCCGAACACCTCAATCATGGGGTATGCGAACGCGCGATCTGGAAGCGAGTCGAGCGTCGCGACCAGCGCGTCAAGACATCGGGGGTACACCTCGTTCTCGGCGTCGAGGACGAAGCAGTAGGGCGCTCGGGCGGCGTCCACGGCGGTGTTGCGGGCGGCTCCGATCCCGCGAATCACTCCGTGGCCGATCAGCCGCGCGGGAATCCAAGGATGGGCCGTCATCCACTCGGTCGTCGTCTCGCGCGAGCTGTCGCTCGACCCGTCGTCAACCACGACTAGCTCAAACTCGCGCAAATGGCTGTGCGAAACGGAATCGAGCGCCTGCCCGATCACCGCTGAGCGGTTGTGGATCGCGGTGACGACCGTGACCCGCGGGTAACGGTTCAGATCCCACGCGGGCGATTTGTAGACCACGTTTGGGACCGGGGGGGCCGTTGCCTCCCGAGCGCAGAAGCTGTTCCAGCCTCGCGACTTCCCGGCGGCTCTCGATCAGATCGAGACTTACGTCGTTGCGCCGGCGCCGGATCGCAGCAGAATCGGCGTCGGCCTCGCTGAGCGTCTGCCGTTGACCAGCCGGATGGAGGCCGACCGCGCGGTGTGAGCCTCCGCCCCAAAGAGGTGCCCGACGGCACCGGACGGCCGACGAGCTCGACCGCGGCGGCCCGCAGAATCGAAACCGACAGCGCCATTGGCACCCACGACCGGACTCGCTCGTGGGCGGCTGCGCACATGCGCGCCAGGCGCTCAGGGTCGCGCAATGCGGCATCCAGAATGAGCGGCAGCGACTCCGGGGAGGCGGCGAACAGATGCTCGCCCGCCACCAGCGGCGCGATCCCACTCGAATGCTCGGTTACGACGACGGCGCCGGCGTGGATCGCGTCCAGCGCCCGCAGCCATTCGAAGTCGCGCTCATCGCCCTGGTGGATGTTGAGCATGATCTTGGCGCGTGACAGCAGGTCCCACTTGGCGTCGGCGCCGAACGTCGGCGACCCGTCGGCATTCGGCTGCGAGCAGTCCAAAAGCTCCAACCCGCAGTTGTACGCCGCCAGGACGTGCGCGCATGCGGCGAGATATTTCGTGCGTCGTCGCGTGAGCGCGCCGAGGAACACCACGTCGATATCCCGCTGCGCGTTTGGGTCGAAGCGGTCGCGGAGCGCGGAGTATCCGGGCCGGAGGTGTCGCGCTGGGATGCCGTCGCGCCAGAACTCCGCGACAGCGGGCGCGTTGATGGTGAACACCACTCCGGCATCGCGCGAATGCTCGAGGTCCTGTTCGAAATGAACGGTGCCCGGCGGCTCGGAGCAGATGTAAATCGTTCGCTTCAGGATCGCCTCATCCGGAAGCGCATCCGCACCCTCAAGTGCCACGAACTCGTGCGGCCTCACCAGCGCGTAGACACGCTCGGGTGTGGGTTCCGGGAACCCCTCGGTATGAACCGACGACGGCACTCCCTGGTCGCGGAGCTCATGCCGCAGCGTCTCCACGAACTCGCCGAAGAACCCGTTCTGGTGCGGTGACATCACGAACGCGAGCTCCGGCACAGGCAAAAATGCTACCGGTGCACTGACTTTCCGGCCGGTCGACTAACGTCCCCGGGATGACTGAGCTGCCGCCCGAGGTGACCGTCGATCTGGCCGAAGACCTGCGGTCCTACTGGCGCGATCGCCTTCGCCAGCACACGAGCGACGTATACGCCGACGTACGGTTATCCAAGCTTCCGGAAGATCTGCGGACGTACGAGCATCTGCTCTGGGCCGACCGCCCTGACACGGTGATTGAGATCGGTACGCAGTACGGCGCGAGCGCGCTCTGGTTTCGAGACCGGTTGAGGACGCTTGAGAGCTACGGGCTGATCACCGAACCGCGGGTGGTCACGGTCGATATCGACCAGTCGCAGGCTCGCATCAACCTGATGCGCGCCGACCCCGACTACGCCGAATCGATCCACCTGATCGAGGCTGACGTACGCGAGCCCGGTGTCGCCGATGAGGTGGCTGGGCTGATCGGGACACGGTGCCTGGTCGTCGAGGATTCTGCCCACGAATACGACAGCACCTATGCGGCCCTAACCGCCTTTGCCCGGTTCGTGGCCCCAGACGGCTACTTCATCGTCGAAGACGGCTCGGTGGATGTCGAGGCTCTGCGGATTGCAGACGATTGGCCTCGTGGCGTCCTGCATGCGCTGCGCGACTGGCTCGCGACGGAGGAGGGCCGCAAGTTCGAGCTGCGCCGGGATCTCGCGTTGTACGGGATCACCTCGCACCCCAGCGGCTTTCTCCAGAGGCGGGCCGACCCGATCTCGGCGACGGACCGAGTTGCAGAGGGCAACGGAACACCGGCTCCCAGATCCGCTCGAACTTGCGCCGGCAGGAGACAAGACGCTCCTGGAGCGGCGTGCGGAGGAACTGCATCTCCTGCGTGCGGGAGCGAGACGCCGAGATCGCCCGGTTGCGTCAGCAGCTGGAGGATCCCGAGCGCACGAGGGACCACGACCGACTCCGGGCCCAACTCGTGGACGCCGAGCAGCGACTTGCGCGCATTCCCGACCTGGAGGTGCGACTCGGCGAGCTCGAGAGCCAGCTAAGCCGCGCCCGTCGGGCCTCCGATGACGCCCAGGACCAGATCGTGAAGCTCCACGACCGGCTGACCCAGGATGCGCGAGTGCTCGCCGACGTGTTCAACTCACCCAGCTGGCGCCTGACAAGGCCGCTGCGCCAGGCAAAGAACCTACTCAAACGGGGCCAGATGAGGTCGGCGCTCAGGTGATCAGCGCGCCGCCGCGCGGCAGGCAATCAGCTCTTGCAGACGGCTGCGCATTCGCTCGCCGGTCGCTTGCTCTGACAAGATCCGCGCGATGTCCTCGCGCGCCCGGGCTCCGACCCGGGCGGCCGCATCCGGATTATCGTGCACGCGGCGCAAGAGTGCAGCGGCATGATCGAGGTCGGGCTCGGCCCAGGTACCATCGGCCGGATAGGTCTGTGCATCTCGGCCCACCCGGGCTAGCTCGTACTTGACGAGGAAGCTGTTTCGCTCGTTCATGAAGTCGAGGTTGCCGGAGTAGGCAGTCCCTATCACGGGCTTGCCCAGCGCCATCGCCTCAGCAAGCGTCAGACCGAAGCCCTCGGATCGGTGCAAGGAGACATAACAGTCACAGGCGGCGAGGACGGCGTCGCGCTCGGCCGCAGTCAGCGAGGCATCGACAATATCGATGTCGGAGCGATCGCCTATCGCCCACAGCAGCTGCTCCTCCTCGATCGGTCGCTTTGGCGCGTTGAAGGTCTTGATCAGCAGACGCGGGCCCTCACCGTCGGCGAACGCCCGCGTGAATGCCTCGATTAGGCCGACCGGGTTCTTCCGCTTGATGCTTGAGTGGTAGTCGAACATGAACAGGTAGAGGAAGCCGTCGGGGACCCCAAGTCGCAGGGGTGGGCGATCCGATGGGGTGGGCACCGCCGGAGGCAGCGCGATGACCGGAATTGGCGAGCGAGCGCCGACGTTCTCCGCCGTGAACCGCGAGTAGACCCAGATCTCGTCGAGCATCCGATACGACCTGTCAAAGCGCGTAGGGATCCGGTCGGTCTCCCACGCCCACACCCCGATCCTCGGCGCATCGCTCAGCACGCCCCCGAATCGGTCCATAAACCACGGCAGGTCGTCGGCATTGATGCAGATCAATTCGGCGTCGAGGTCGTCATTGTGCGGCCTGCTCTCGTACGACTCGCGGCCGTAATCGGCGCCCCGGTCAGATGAGGGGAGTCCGGTCGTCAGCGTGCAGACCTCGACGCCGGCGACCGCTAGCGCCCGCGCATATCCGCGAGCGGCCGCGCCGACGCCGAGAACGTGACCAAGGAACCCGGAGACGCGGACTCGCGGGCCTGGTGGCTCGCCAGTAGTGGGCGCGTTCTCGCCTCCATGTTCGGCCACCAACTGACGCTCGTCCGCGGGCGGTCGGTCAACCCCCGGCTCGGGTCCGTCCGGGAGCGGCGGTAGGAACACATCGGGGAACGCCATCTCGGTGCGACCGCTGAGGTGGCACCAAGCGGCCAGCCGCGGCCCATCGGAGCCGTCGAGGTCCGGAAAGGCGGCTACCACGTCTGGCCGCTCGGCGAGCACTCGGTAGAGCAGGTAGCGGTTGATCCCGGACGCCGCCCCGAGCGACGCAGGCGCGATCAGCCAGTCTGCGAACGCGGCCGAACCCTCGCTCGAGAATATGTCGCCGAGACGGGCTCCACTTGAGTATGCAATCCGGTACAGCGCATAAAGGTCGTCGGTGAACGTCAGCCCGTTGGCCAGTGGTTCGCCGAGCAGCCGCCACAGCTCGTCGACCGGCCAGCCCAGGGCGCGCAACTCTTCCGCGTAGTTGATGCAGATTGACCGCAGCACGGGCAGTCGGCTGAGCCGATGGCGGGTGGCGTTGCGGCTAAGCTCGTAGGGTCGGTCCGGCGCATAATCATCGAGGCGGACAAGCCGCAGTGGCGTGCGGCCGTCGACGTCGATGCCTTCTGGCGTGTTGGTCAGCGAGTGTTCCTGGAGGTTCCAGATGCTCAGGTTAGAGCCGGCGTCGTCGACGATCTCGGCGCCGAAGAGTGCTGGGGCAAGACCAAGGCTCCGATGGATCCACTCGCGCTTCTCAAGATCCGCCGCTTGGCGGCGACCGTGGAGCGGGCCGAACGCAAGCCGCATGTGGTCAGTCCACCAACGCAGGAAGTCGGACGCGCCCGCCGAGGCGTCGACTGCGATCAGATCGACTGCGAGCCGGCCGACTTCACGCAGCTGTGAGCGGGTGGGTAACGCATCGTCGTCGGGCAGCGGGAGCGTGAGCCGTGGGAACAGTGCCACTCCGGATCGCTCCACCGCGGTCAGCAGAGGGTCGAGCCGATCGAGTACCCAGGCGCCGGCCGGTAGGTGAATTGTCGGCCGATCGTCGGTAGGGAGCCGCCACCTGAGGGCCAATGGCACCAGCAGGGCAACGAGCTCCTCGCGGTGGTGGCGGGCAAGCAGCAGCTCGAGCTCGCGGTCTTGGCCGACGCCGACGTAGCCTCGGTCATCCTCGGCATCCGCGAAGCGGGCGTCGCGTGCCCAGTCCAGCAACTCGACGACAGACGTGACCGCAACCTCCCCGTCCTGAGCGACAGCGCGTTCACGGGTCGCGATCAGCACGACCTCGGCGGTCCAATCGGGGTGAACACGGCGGACCGAGCGGACGGTCGCACGTGCATGAGGTAGCTGTGCGAGCGAGGCGAGGCAGATCACATGCGCGCGGTCGGACCGCATCAGGGGTGTGACTCGCGCACCGAGCCGGCGGGCGGCGTCAAGGGTCAGCCACGCCTGGAGCGGTTGCAACGACGGCGTAGCGGTCGGACTCGAACCGAGCGTCCTCGAAGCTGTCGTGTCCGGGTGCGAATACGTACGCACTCTCAAACCCGGCCAGCCCGCAGAACGCCAGCGCGACCTCGGGGAATATCGGGTGCTGGTGGGTCGGATCGACCCAGAACGTTTTGAACGCCGGATCGCTGTATGGGTTGATCGTTTCCGCGATCATCAGCCCGCCCGGGACGAGCTTGTGGCAGGCGAGCGCGAGCACGTGTCGCAGGCGGTCGACTGGCAGGCGCTCGATCACGTGCATGCTGCAAACGGTGCCGAGCGTCCGATCGTCGAGTCCTTCCAGGTATGTAATCGCGTCGGCTTGCTGTACCGGCAACCCTGTGCGCGCGAGTATTCGATCATCCCGGAATCGGCGTCGATTCCGCGCGCTTCGATTCCGTGCTCGGCGAGCAACCCCAGGAACTCGCCGCGACCGCAGGCGACGTCGAGCACCGGCTGGTGATCGAGGACGAGCCCCAGGTAGGGCAGCTGCAACTCGCGCACTCGCTGCGGCGGTCGCCCGAACAAATCTTCGAAGTCCAGGTACTGGGAATGCTCGTCAGGGCGAAACCGGCCCCCGCGAAAGCCGATGACGTCCCCGACCGTCACTGTGAAGCGCTCGAATGGGTCACCGGCGAGCTGCGGCGTGGCACGCTCGCGTAGAAAGCCAGTCGTGTCGCGGACGCCGCTCAAGCGCTGTAGCGCGTCCACTAGGTCGTCGCTCAGTAGACCAAGGCCGTCGATCCGCGCTCGCTGGCGGAGGACCTGGTCCTTCAGCGTAGGTAGGCTCCGCTCCTCCAGCCTACGGCTCCGGTCCTCCAGCTCGCTTATCCGTTTCCACAGGTCGTCCTCGCGCTCGTTGCGTCGCTCGTCTTCCTCGCGGATGGCCTCGATCGTCTTGGCCAACTGCCGTAACCCCGCAAGGATCGCACCGTCGAGTTCGTGCTGGTACGCGGTATACGGACGCAGTACGCGCAGCATGCTGGTCCGCGCGATTTGCCGAAGCCGACGCGCGTGCGACACTGGCGGCGCCACCGGCGGCGCCGCCGGGCCACGGCTCAACAGCTCCGCAAGCTGCGCCGTTGATCCCTCGTCGCTCATCGATCAGCGCGCCAGATCGCCAGAGGCCGCAGGCAGACCAAGGTTCCCACGCATCGGCGGGCACAATAGCTCGGGGTCAGGGCGCAGGGACGGTATAGGACCGGAATCGACGGGCTACTCGCAAGCGATGTATGCGGTCGAGCACGCGCGGCTCAGGCGGTCGCCCATCGGCACTCAGGGGTCGTTCGGCTCGAACCCGAGCGCGACCGAGTTGATGCAGTAGCGCTGTCCGGTCGGGTTCGGGCCATCGTCAAACACGTGCCCGAGGTGGCTGCCGCAACGCCGGCAGACGACCTCGGTGCGGGTCATCCCGTGGCTGTCGTCGGGCCGGAGCTCGACCGCTTCGGCGACGGCCGGTTCGTAGAAACTCGGCCAGCCGCTGTCCGAGTCGAACTTGGTGTCGGAGGTGAACAGCAGCGCGCCGCAGGCGGCGCACTGGTAGCTGCCGTCCTCCTTCATATGCACGTACTCGCCGGTGAAGGGGCGCTCGGTCGCCTGGTGGCGGAGCACCTGATACTGCTCCGGCGTCAGTCGCTCCCGCCACTGCTCGTCGGTCAGTTCAAGCTTGTCGGTCTGCTGGGTGTCGCTACTGCTGGAGGTGTCCATGCCATCCACGTTAGCGCTGTCGGCGCCCGTTCAGGCCCGGCTGGTCACGATTACTGCCGGGTCTCGATCGGTCGGCTGGGGTCGCGACTCCACTGCGACCACGATCCGGGATATAGCCTCCCGGGCCCCAATCCGGCGTGGTTCATCGCGAGCAGGTTGTGACACGCGGTCACGCCCGAGCCGCAATAGGAGATGACCGTGCTGTCGGGACCGATGCCGGCGGCAGCGAACCGCTCGCGCAGTTCGCTCGCCGAGCCGATCCGGCCATCCGCGTCGAGGTGCTCGCGGGTCGGGACGCTGACCGCGCCGGGGATGTGGCCTGAGCGCGGGTCGAGGGGATCGGGGCCTCCGGCGAATCGAACGCGGTCTCGGGCATCGATTAGGACAGGCCCGCCGGCGGCACCGGATGCCGCTGTGACGTCGTCGATCGACGCCAGGCGCTCGACCGGCCACGGCACCGGCTTGAAGGTCGCCGCCCGCACCTCAGGCGCTGGCCCTCGCTCCAGCTCGCTGCTAAATGCGCCCAGGCCGCCGTCCAGCAGCGCTGCGTCATGTCCGGTCACCCGCAGCATCCAGACGAGGCGAGCGGCGATCACACCGCCGGCGTCGTCGTAGCCGATCACCGTATCGGAGTCGGCGATTCCCAGCTCGGAGAGGCCGGCGGCAAAGCGCTCCGGGTTCGGTAGGGGATGGCGGCCCTCGGCGTCGCTGGCTTGGGCGGACAGCACCTCGTCGAGGTCGACGAACACCGCTCCGGGGAGGTGCTCTGCCTCATAGGCGGCACGGCCCGAGCGGCCGTCGAGGTACCAGCGCACGTCGGCGACGACCACCTCGTCGCGATGGGCTTCGAGCCACTGCGCGTCGACGAACGGGTCCATCCGGCTCGGGCTACGCGGATGTGGTGGGGGTCAAGGCGTCCTCGAATGCGGCCGGTCCGTCGCCCAGGACAGCAGGGCCGTGTGAGACCAATACGTGCCTCGGCTGCAGGTGGATCAGCGCGTGAAGGTCGGCGCGGAGCCGCTCAGGTTCCCGGTGGCCGAGGTCAACCCACGAGTCCGGGCAGCGACTCAGCGCCCCTTCGCGGTCGCGGATCATCGCATCGCCGAACACCAGCGTTTGCTGGACCGGAAGCGACAGCGCGAGCTCGTCGCCGTTGGTGAGCCAGTAGCCGATGGCGCCACCGGGCAGGAGGCCGGCGTCCGCGACCGGCTGATCGAGTGAACCCCAGAGAACGGCGGGCGGCGCCGGTCTCGCCCACACGCGGGCGTCGTAGCGGTCCGCCGCCGCCGCGACGGTGCGCTGGTGCCAATGGATGGTGCGGACTATCCCGGCGCATCCCCCAGCCGCTGCCACACGCTCGTCGAGCCAGCTCCAGTCCTCCACCAGCGGATCGATGAGCACCAGCCCATCGGCGGTTTCGAGCGCCAGCCAGCTCACCTCTGGCTCCCAGCCCGGCTCCGAGCCATCGCTGTCCTCGGCGGTCCATTCCGGGTGGATTGCCTCGGAGCGCCACAGCCCCGGCAGGATTTCGGTCGGCGGCGAGATAAACGCAGAGGCTACAGTTGCCTGGGATAGTTGATCACACAAGCACCTGCTAGAGTCACGGGCGTGGAACTCGGACTTGCGACCTTTGCGGACCTCGGTTCGGGAGTCAGCCCGGAGCAGCGGATGCGCGACCTGCTGGAGGAGGCCGAGCTCGCCGACCAGCTCGGGCTGGACGTGTTCTCGGTCGGCGAGCACCACCGCCCCGATTTCGCGGTGTCGGCCCCGGCCGTCGCGCTCGCGGCGATCGCAGCGCGGACCGACCGGATCCGGCTTGTCGAGCGCCGTAACCGTGCTCAGCTCCGACGATCCGGTCAGGGTCTTCCAGGAGTTCGCCGAGCTTGACCTGATCTCCGGCGGTCGCGCCGAGATCATGGCCGGCCGCGGGTCGTTCATCGAGTCGTTCCCGCTGTTCGGATACGACCTCGACGATTACGACGAGCTGTACGCGGAGAAGCTCGAGCTGCTGCTGGCGATCCGTGCCGGAAACCCGGTGACCTGGTCGGGCAAGCACCGTCCGGCCCTGCACAACGCCGCAGATCTACCCGCGTCCGGTCCAGGATCCGCTGCCAGTCTGGGTCGCGGTCGGCGGCACGCCGCAGTCGGTTGTGCGTGCGGCGGTGCTCGGGTTGCCGCTGACGATCGCGATCATCGGCGGGCAGCCCGCGCGCTTCAAGCCGCTGGTCGAGCTGTATGACCGCGTCTGGGAGGTGGCCGGGCATGACCCCGAGGATCGGCGGCTGGCGATCAACACCCACGCCTTTGTCGGGCGACCCGCGCCGAGGCCGACCGGGCGTTCGCGCCGTCGTACCTGGACGATGATGAACAGGATCGGTCGCGAGCGAGGCTGGCCGCCTTCGGGCCTGCGCGAGTACGAGGCGCTGACGGCGCCGACGGCGCCGTCGCCGTCGGCTCGCCGGAGGAGGTTGCCGAGAAGATCCTGATGGAGCACGAGCTGTTCGCGAACCAGCGCTACGTCGGACAGATGAGCGTCGGGGCGGTAGCCCACGCGGACGTGATGCGCTCGATCGAGCTGTTCGGTACCGAGGTCGCGCCGCTCGTGAGAGACGAGATCGCGCGGCGAGAGGCGAGCGATCCCGCGGGGCGCGAACCAGTTACCGTGCTTGCAGACGGTAATCACTGACAGGCGGAGGTGAAGCATGAAGCTCGGGCGCCTATTGCTGCGGGCCACGGTCGGCGGCTTCTTCATTGGCCACGGAACGCAGAAGCTGTTTGGCTGGTTCGGTGGCGACGGCCCGACCGGAACGGCGGAGATGTTCGATTCGATGGGGCTGAAGCCGGGTCAGGTGCACGCCACCGCCGCGGGGGTCGCCGAGACCGCTGGCGGCGCTGGAGTCCTGCTCGGTTTCAGGACCCCGTTTGCGGCGTCTGCGCTGATCGGTGTGATGCTGACCGCGATCAACCGCGTTCACCTCAAGAACGGGCCTTGGGCCCACAAGGGCGGCTACGAGTACAACGCAGTGTTGATCGCCAGCGCGGTCACGCTCGCTGAACTAGGCCCCGGCAAGCTGTCGGTCGATGGCCTGCGCCACAAGGAACACTCAGGGCTGTCGTGGGGCCTTGCCTCGCTGGTCCTCGGGGGCATCGGCGCTGCCGGCGCGCACCTCGCGGCCGAGTCGCAGAGCGCAAGCTCAACGTATGAGCCGCCGGTCGCCACAGAGACGCCCGCAACCGTCGAAGAGGCGCCGACGGCCACGGAGACGGCCGCTGACCGTGCGAGCGGCGACGGAGCGCCGACGGCGACCGAGACCACCGATGAGGGCGAGCCCGAGACCGCCGAGACCAGCGAGTAGGAACCCGCCGCCCCGGCATGGAGCCGTCCCTGTCGGTGGTGGTCGTGCTCCACAACTCGGCGACCGACATCGCCGAGTGTTCTGACTCGATCAGGTCCGCGGTCGAGTCCGGCTGGGCTGAGGCGATCCTGATCGACAACGCCTCCTCTGATGACGGCGCCGCCGTGGCTGGCCGGGTGCTGCCGGATGCGCGGCTGCTCGAGCTGCCCGAGAATCGCGGGTTCGCGGCGGGGGTGAACGCAGGGCTGCCGTTGGCTCGCGGGCGTTACGTGCTTCTGCTGAACCCGGACGTGCTCGTGCCCGAGCGCGGCCTCCAGGACCTGGTGGCATGGATGGATTCGCATCCGGAGATCGCCGCCGCGAGCCCGGAGCTGTTCGGAGCCGACGGCGAGTGGGGCACGCCCGGACGAGCTCTGCCCGCGATCTGGAGGCTGACGCTACGGACATCTCGGCTTCATCGCCTGTTGCCGCGGCGCTGGGCTGGGGCCATGCTCCGCGGCCCATTCTGGCCGGGCGGCGACCAGCTCGGGGTCGGCTGGGTCCCGGCTACCGCGATCATCGTTCGTGCCGCGGCGACCGCCTCCGCCGGGCCGCTACGCGAAGACCTGTTCTTCATGTATGGGGAGGACGTTGAGTGGTGCTGGCGACTCGGGCGCTCGGCCGGCCGGATCGGGGTGTGCGCCGGTGTGGTCTTCGAGCATCGCGCGAGCGCCGCCACGACCCGAAGCTGGGGGGCCGAGGAGCGCGACCGGATGATCGATGCCGGCATGGATCGAGCTTGCCGTGTTATGTATGGCAAACGGCACGCGCGGGCGCTGGCATGGGCGACCGCACTGTCGCTCGTGGTCGACGCATGGGCCCCCTGGCGTTCGGCCGACAAACGCGCCGTGAGTGCCAGGGCGGCGCGGCGGTGGCTGACGATCGCGAGGTCATATGCATCGCCGCGATGACTCCGCGGCTTCCAAGCCGGTGTCGGCGCCGGTGGGCCTCGCGCCTCCGCCGACGCTATTGTTTCTTCGAGGGGCTGGAAGATCTCTCGAAACGCTGGGACCCGTATTTGGATGCCTCATAGCGCTAGCTCTAAGTCCATTGCTGACGTTCGCAGGTACTGGGACGAACGTCCCTGCAACATCCGGCACTCGCCGAGGCCGGTGGGTTCGCGCGAGTACTTCGACGAGGTCGAGGCACGGAAGTACTTCGTCGAGCCGCACATTCCGGCCTTCGCCGAGTTTGAGCGGTGGCAGGGCAAGCGGGTCCTGGAGGTCGGGTGCGGGATCGGCACCGACTCGGTCAACTTCGCCCGGGCCGGCGCTGAGCTAACGGCTGTCGACCTCTCGAGCGAGTCGCTGAGGATCGCCCAGCAACGCGCAGAGATGCTCGACGTCGCAGACCGGATCCAGTTCGTCCACGCTAACGCGGAGGAGCTGACGTCCGCCGTCTCGGGAGAGTACGACCTGATCTACTCGTTTGGGGTCATACACCACACGCCACGGCCTGAACGTGCCCTCGCCGAGATGCGCGCGCTCGCTGCGCCCGCCGGCATGTTGAGGGTGATGGTCTACCACAGGTTCTCCTGGAAGGTCCTGTGGATCCTGCTGGCCGAAGGCCACGGGCGCTTCTGGAAGCTCGACGAGCTTGTCGCTAAGTATTCCGAGGCGCAGACCGGCTGCCCGGTCACCTACGCGTACAGTCGGCGTGACGGACGCGAGCTCGTCGAACGTAGTGGCTTTCGGGTCGACGAAGTATCGGTCGATCATGTCTTTCCCTACCGCGTACGCGACTATGTGCAGTATCGCCATGTGAAGGAGCCGTACTTTCGCTGGATGCCTGACCCACTCTTCCGCGCCTTCGAGCGTCGGTTTGGGTGGCACCTGCTGGTTACGGCGCACGCGGTCTAACCTACTGCCCATGAAGATCACCGTCATAGGGATTGGGAAGTTGGGGGCGCCGTTGGCGGCCGTTCTTGCTAGTAAGGGCAATGACGTCGTCGGAATCGATGTGAATTCTGAAGCCGTGCGGCTAATGAGCGCCGGGCGGGCACCAGTCGAGGAACCTGGTTTGCAGGAGCTGATCTCGGCTTCAGGCGAGCGACTGGATGCGACTACTGACTTCACTGCTGCCGCAGATAGCGACGTAATCATTCTGCTCGTGCCAACACCGTCGGACGAGCGCGGAGGATTTTCAAATGCGTTTCTGCTGGCCGCGGTGGAGGCGATCGGCCCGTCGCTTCAGGCGCGTGACGACTACCAGGTCGTTGTGGTTACGAGCACCGTGATGCCCGGTTCGTGCAACTCGACTGTCTGGCCCGCACTTGAGCGTGCCACGGGCCGGCGGGTCGGCGGGTCTCTCGGACTCTGTTACAGCCCCGAATTCATCGCGCTCGGCAATGTGATTCGCGACATGTTGGTGCCCGATATGGTTCTCATCGGGGAGTCCGATCCGCGAGCGGGTGCGGTCCTGGAGCGGCTCTACGCGGGCGTCTGCGAGAACGACCCGCCGTTCCGCCACATGAACTTGGTGAACGCCGAGTTGACGAAGATCGCCGTCAACACTTACGTCACGATGAAGATCTCGTACGCGAATACCCTTGCCGATGTATGCGATCGGCTTCCAGGAGCCAACGTTGATGCCGTCACTGATGCACTCGGTCTCGATAGCAGGATCGGGCCGAAGTACATCCGGGGAGCGCTTGCGTACGGCGGGCCGTGCTTCCCGCGTGACAACAAGGCGTTTGCGGTGCTGGCGCGAGACCTCGGCGCCGATCCGGCGCTCGCAGAGGCGACCGACGCGATCAACGTCGCCCAGGCCGATCGCCTTGCCCGGAGCGTCCAGTCACAGCTGAAAAACGGGAACACAGTCGGGATCCTCGGGCTCTCTTACAAGCCGCACACAAGTGTGATCGACGAGAGCCCGGGCATCGAGCTGACACGCCTTTTGGCGCACGAGGGGTACCAGGTAAATGTTTACGACCCAGCAGCGCTTGATGTCGCATTGCGGACCCTCCCGGCGAGCGTTAAAGGCTGCACGTCGGTCGCCGACGTTCTCGGACAATCTGACGTCATCGTCATCTCGACTCCCTGGCCGGAGTTCGCGGACCTTCCGCTCACAGCTGTGGATGCCGCGCGCGGCCGTTTGGTCGCGATCGACTGTTGGGGCATTCTGTCTGAAGAACGGTACGGCGAAACATTCGACATCGTCCGGCTTGGCCGCGCGCTTGACGAGCGCGTGCAGGTCTAGCCGAAGGCTAGGGAGTGCCCGTGAACCGCAGCATCTCGCCCACCGATCCCGTTCTCGTCGCCGGAGCCGGCGGATTCATAGGCGGATGGCTTGTGCGCTACCTGCGTGAGAGTGGCTTTACAGCGATCCGCGCCGTAGATGTCAAGCCGCTCGGCGAGTGGTACCAGGTGTCCCCCGACGTCGAAAGTCGTGTTGCGGATCTCCGCTCGCTCGAGGAATGCGAGCGCGCGGTCGACGGGATCGCAAGCGTCTACAACCTGGCCTGCGACATGGGCGGCATGGGCTTCATCGAAGCCAATCGGGCAGCGTGCATGGTCTCGGTCCTGATCAACACCCACCTGCTGATGGCCGGGAAGGACGCGGGTGTCAAGCAGCACTTCTACTCCTCTTCGGCGTGTATCTACAACACCAATCTCCAGCAACATGCCGATGTGACCGCCCTGCGCGAGGAGGACGCCTACCCTGCCATGCCAGAGGACGGCTATGGATGGGAGAAGCTCTTTTCGGAGCGAATGTGCCGGAACTTCCTGGAGGACTTCGGTATCCAGACACGCGTGGCGAGGTATCACAACGTCTACGGACCGCACGGAACCTACGAAGGGGGACGTGAGAAAGCACCCGCCGCGATCTGCCGCAAGGTGGCGGAGGCCAAGCTCACGGGCGATCACGAGATCGAGATCTGGGGCGACGGGGAGCAGACTCGGAGCTTCATGTTCATTGACGATTGCCTGCTCGGGACGACGAAAATCATGGAGAGCGATCTGGTCGATCCGATCAATCTGGGGTCGTCCGAGCTGGTCACTATCAATCAACTCGTCGACGTCGTCGAGGAGATTGCCGGTATCCGGCTGAAGCGCCGCTACAACCTTGACGCCCCCAAGGGCGTGCGCGGGCGCAACTCTGATAACACGCGGATCCTTCAGCGCCTGGGCTGGGAGCCACGCATCCCGCTCAGCGAAGGGATGGAGAAGACGTACGCGTGGATCTATGATCAGCTCACGGCGTCTGGTCGCGTTGTTGAGGCCGCCGTCCGGTCGGGCTGACAAGCGCTGTCCCGTAGACCACGGGCGACCGCGCCGTCATGATTTCGGTCCTCCTCTACGGCCGCAACGACGCACACGGATACAACCTTCATCGACGTGCGGCCCTTAGCCTGAACTGCATAGCGGAGCTTTTGACGGATCCCGACGACGAGCTGATCTTCGTCGACTACAACACTCCGGATGAACTGCCGACGTTCATCGAGGCGATCTCGGACACCCTTACAGACCACTGCCTGGCGCGTCTGCGCGTCCTCCGTGTTCCAGCCGCGATTCACGAGCAGCGCTTCGCGTCTCGTACGCACTTGCCGGTGGCAGAGCCAGTCGCGCGGAACGTGGCAGCTCGACGTGCAAATCCAGCGAACCGGTGGTTCCTTTCTACAAATACCGACATGGTTTTCGTACCTCTTCAGGGGCTGAGCATGAGTGAGCTCTGTCATGACCTGCCGGATGGCTTCTATGGCCTGCCCCGTTTCGAACTCCCTGAATGGCTTTGGGAAGGGCTTCCAAGGAGCGATCCGCGCGGTGCCCTCGCGCAGATAGGACGCCTTGGCCCAAATCTCAGGCTTGACGAGCCAACGACGAGCCACGAGTGGATCCGGTTCGATGCTCCGGGAGATTGCCAGCTCATGCTTCGCGAGGATTTCATCAGCATCGATGGGTTCAACGAGGACATGCTGCTTGGCTACCACGTTGATTCAAACCTCAGCCGCCGGATGCTCCTTCACCGCGGTTCGATCGACAGCCTCGAAGGCCACCTCGCCGGCTACCACTGTAACCACAACCGTACGCGAACCCTCTACCACGGCACGGCAGTCCAGAATGACGTGCAGAAGTTCTACTACACCGTCGATCAGTCTGAATTAACCACCCAACGCACAAGCTGGGGGCTGGCTCACGTGGACGTCGAGGAGGTGCCGCTGCGGGGCCATGTGGGCGCCGACACTGCCGCGACCTTCGTCGGGGTGATGCCCAGTCGTCCGCGATCATCCTCCGACGCGCTGGACGCGCCGTTCTCACTCACATACGACTCGGGCCATGTCCTGCCGTTCATCGCCGACTCGTTGCTGCTATCGCGGCGTGACGTCACTGTCGGGTACATCGGTGCAAATCGTCTCCTCAAAGGCATGCTCGCTGCCAGTGTGGCCAGCCTCGGCTTCACGCGCCCTCTCCTCGCAGCCGCGTTTGATGACACGATTGCGATTGACCGCGCTGCCGCGACGGCAGACGTCTTTATCGTAGATTTGGGGGTCGACGTGTCGGAGGCTGGCGGATCCCTCGACCCGAACCAACGCGAGCTCGAGCTCCCGCCTGGATTGCGTCACGCGCTCTCTGCGCTCCATCGGCTCTTCGAGCTCGAGCGGTCACGCTATGCGCGGGTAAGGCATCTGCGCCCGTTCGTGCTTGTCAATAGCCTGGCGATGTTCTCCGACGCCTTTGTCCTTGCGCAACTCGATTGCAGCTACACGACCCCCCACTCCCGAGTCCGCCGTGCGACGGTAAAACCCCTTCTCGACCCTGACACGCGTGCACAGCTCGCGCGCGCCGAACGCTTGCTGCGCTGGTACGGGCGGCGATCTATCGGTGCAAAAGTCGTGCCGATCACGCCCGGCCAGACCATCGACGTCCGAGAGCTTCAGGACTACAGCGGATTCGGCGAAGGATGGTCGATGCCGGAGGACACCGGGATTTGGACCGAAGGGTCTCGGGCCGAGGTGAGAATCGGACTCGACGGCAACCAAGCTAGCGGAGAATTACTGACTCTCGGACTCGCGATGGTCTGCGTCGACCCGGACGAGACGTTGAGAGTGAGCTTACTTGCAAACGGCGAGCTGGTAGGCACGCGCGGCCTCAGGGAATTTGACTACAGAGTCTCTTGGCACATCCCTCTGCGGTCGAGCGTCGCGGCCGCTGACACGACCGACCTGACGCTCATCATCGACGAGCCGCGCTCTCCGCTTGCTCGCGGATGGTCCTCAGACCCTCGCGACCTCGGCCTTCACCTCCGGACTCTGTCACTTGGCGAGGCCGACCACTCCGCGCGGCTCGGGGAGAGTGTCGTCTTTTACGAGGGGTCTGGCGCGGAGCGATTCCTTGGGGACGGATGGTCGTACCTTGAACCGACAGGTGTCTGGACGGTGGGGGAGCACGCCCGCCTCATTCTCGAGCCGACCGACGCCGACTTCACCGACGTGGAGATCGTGTTGGAGGTCACCCCATTTCTGACTGACCGCCACCCTGAGCTCGAAGTCACAGTATCGGCGGGCGAGCAGCGGGTGGGCGGGCATGTCTTCCGTCACGGCGAGCAGCATCCCAGTCTCCGCTTGCATCTTCCCGGCGTGGTGTTCGACGCGGATGGCCGAGCAGTTCTCGACCTTCGCTTGCGAGAGCCCGCAAGCCCCGCCGACCTAGGCTTGAGCGTGGACAGGCGGCGCCTCGGCCTCCTGTTGCGGTCTCTTACCATCAGAGAATCCAGAGCCAGGATCTAACCGAGCTCAGGCGGTAGCCACCCTCGGGGCGCGGCAATCGCGTTTCCCTCCGGCTCGGCGGGCAACTCCGCCAAGCGAAGCTGCGCCGAGCCGGCGTCGAAGACCCAGAGCTCGTAGCCGAGTTCGTTGAGCGCCCGCACCAGCTCCTCCTTCGTCCGGCCTTGGCTCGCCAGACGCTGCTCCTCCGCCTCGAGCAGGATTGTCGGGCGAAAGCGCGAGATCGTCGCCCTGGCGCCGTCGAGCGCATCGACCTCCGAGCCCTCGACGTCGAGCTTCACGAGGTCTAGCCGGTCGAGCCCGGCTCGGGCAACGAGCTCATCAATCGTCTCGAGGGGCACAGGTTCCGTCGACGAGGTCCAGGCAGCCGGGCTTTCGTTCGCGTCCGCCGCCTCGATCGCGTTCATGCCGGCGTGGCGTGACCGGGCCACCGCGAGGAGCGCCTCACCGACCTGACTCCCGAGCGCGACGTCGAACGTCTTGACGTTGTCGAGGCGGTTGAGCGCGATGTTCGCCCGGAGACGAGCGAACTCCCGCGTGCTCGGCTCCACCGCCAGCACGGCCCCTCGGGGTCCGACGCGACGGGCCGCGTAGAGACTGAACAGACCCTCGTTGGCTCCACCGTCGAGGACGACCATGCCGGGTTGGAGGGCAGTTCTGAGGAATACGAACTCGTTTGGCTCGAACGCGCCCAGGACAAACAGGCAGAGGCTCAGATCGCTGCCGAGGTAGATCCGGACGCGGAGCCGCTCATACCACCGGAAGATGACGGGTCTGTCGATCCCATGCTCGCGATAGTGGGCCCAAATGTCCCGCCTGAGCAGTGTCAACGGCCCTTCGTGGTCGCCCGGCACATGCTGGTGCCAGCCAGGGTCGAGCGCAATTGGTCGGCCGCGAGCGAGTCGGGTGGCAAGCGAGTGAACCAATCGATCCGGCGCCCGCTCAAGAACATCGGAGCGCAGCCGACCTGCCATCTCCTCGCGACCGACGCGCTGGTCTCGGAACGCGCGGAGGGTCCCGTAATGCCAGCGGATACGCCGCTTGATGCGAGCGGCGACACTCGGGGAAACCGATTCACGGGCCGCCGAAGCGCCCGATTCCCCCGGCGATAGTGGCCTCGACGAAGCTGCCGCGCTCGGGAGGAAGAGCTCGGGTTCGCGCTTGAACCGGGCGATGTACTTCCGGTAGGAGAGCTGCTCGCCCAGCAGGGGCGGCGTCAGAGAGTCGAGCAGCGGCTCGCGGTCACCGAATTCCCCCAAGCGCCGTTGGAAGCGGTTGAGTATCTCGGCAGCGCAGTCTGGCAGGCCGGCCAACTCGTAAAGACATGCCAGTTTGATCAGCTTGTCTGAAGGATAGTCGGCAGCCAGATCGGCGAGGTGGTCGGCGGCGAGGTCGAGCAGGTATATCGCGTCCCCCTGATAAGGCTGACCGAAGACGGTACGAGCAAAGGTCTCCTTTTCGAACGGTCCAGGCATGTCTGTACGCGAGTACCGGCGGACGGTCAGCCCGAACAGTGTGTACCCCTGCTCCCGCAGAAGACGGTCTGTGTTGTGGAAGGTGTGCTCGGTCGGGTTAGCTGAACCGAACCAGTTCACCTCCATGCCGACCCCAAGGACGCGGCTCGGGGTGAGAACTTCGCGGGCGGACTCCAGCACCTCCAGGTCGGGGCCATCCACATCGATCTTCAGGAAGTCGACGGTCGGAAGGCACTCCGTCCGGACGATCTCGTCCACACCAATCGCCGTGTGCCGGTCGGCTATGCGGGGCGGGGAAGCCGACGGCGCCGGCTGAGCGCGCGTTGCCAGGTAACCGGCAGTTATGCGGTCCCAGGTGTTGGTGTTCGGCCAGTGGGTCGCGTCGTCTTCGCGTCGCCGCACGAACGGATGCGCGCTCGGAAGCCCCACATGGCAAGCGTGATACCGCACGTTCTCAAACGGCTCACGGTACCTAGCGTCCTCACAGGCGGTGATATCAGGGTCGTAAGCGCGGACTATCAGCGACGAACCGAAGGCGCGCCAAGCGTCGTCTATACCGCCAGCGCAGCCGACATCGATGAGCACAAACGGGTAGCGGTCAAACACACCACGTTCACGCAGCAGGTGAGTCATCGGCGCGTGATCCGTCAGGCCGTCCATGAATCTACAGTTAGAGCTTACCGATGACTCCAACTTTCCTCGGCCCACCTGCGAGGCTCGCTCGGTGAACCCAGTACGTTGTCCGGCGGAGAGCCAGGGCGCAGCTGCCTGGCGCGACGTGCTGATGGCCCGGCTACTCCTAGATATCAAGCATCGTTACGCCAGAGTTGCACGCCGCCTTTGCTGAAATCGGCTTCACCGAGTGGGGTCGCGCGGCGGCTCCCGAGCGGGGTCGCGATCTCTTGCCGCCAGTCGCCGGCGGCTTGGCCAAACACGACGGGAAGCTGCTCATCTATCTCGTCGAAATGGGTCTCAACGTGGATGCGTCGTACTTGACCCAACCCGGGTGCCGCCTCGCGTAGCACTTCGAGTTCCGCCCCTTGGATATCGATGTCGATCAGGTCGACACGGCGGAGTGGTCGGAGCAGGCTGCTGAGCGTCACCGTGCGCACCTCGGTGATGGGCGCATCAGCGGACTCGTTCACGGGGCGCACGAGCGACTGCCCGTACCAATCCCGAGGGCGACCGAAGTAAAAGCGGTCCCGGCCTGCCACGCCGCTGACAGCGGCCGGTATCAGCTTGCAACTGCCGGCACGTGACCAGCGACGTAACCCGTTGGCGCGGGTGTGTTGCTTGAGCCAGCGGTAATGAGTCGGCTCAGGCTCAACCGCGACCAAGTAGTACTTCAGCTCCGGCCGGTACCGGCGCAGGGCCGCAGCCGCGTGGACGATCCAGCGACCGAAGCCGGCGCCAAGCTCGAGCATCGTCAGCTGACCCGTTGCGTCTTCGATCGCGTCCAGCAGTGCTCGCCATTCGGTGAGTTCGGCCGCTCCCGGGTGGGTCCACGAATTGGTTCCGGGGGCGATGACGTCAAAGTCATCAGTGCCGATGATGTCGAGTTCCTCGGCGTTGTCGAGGAACTGTTTGAACATCTTGCCCGCCAATCAGCTTCGATCCGATCTCAGTAACAGGTCCAAGACATGGTTCGGTACCGCCGACCGCCAATGTATTGGCGGGTCGTGTTTGGCCTGCGCCTGCTCAAGCCCTACCCGGGCGCCATCCGTTATCGACACGTCTCACACACGCCGATCGAGACATGACCAAGGTCGCAGACGCCACGACAGCCGGTATATGTGCCGCGTTAGCACTATCACCTCGTGTGTAGTCTGATAAGCGCGTAATACAGACGACCGCCAGTCCAGACGCCCAGGGTCTCCAAGCTGGGCCTGAGGCCCTCCTTCGCTAGGGCGGGGACCGCACCCCCTAGCTTGACCGGGTTCTGCGAAACGGCCAGGACGCGGGTCGTCGTCGGATCGCGCAGCATGGCCAGCTCGGACTTCGTCAGAACTGGAACTGACGGCACAGTGTAGGAGCCGATGTGACCAGACACGTTCGCCCAGCCCGCACTGCCAAGACCCAACATATTGTCCCAGAGGAGAACGCGCGACGATGGACGATCGTACTTCGCGATCAACTGGGTCATGTCGTACCCGGCGTGGTAGGCCTCAAGCTCAGTCGTGGTGGCAAAGGGACCAAAGTCACCCGTAGCGCCGTCCTTATCCGGCGCCAGCGCGATCACCGCCACGATCGCACAGAACACGGCGACGGCGATGAGACGTGCTGAGTCCTGCTTGAGGACGGCAACGAGCACGGCGGCGGTGCAGCACGCGACGAGTACGCACACCAGCAGCACCGTATTAGTGTTGAGGATGGTCAGTGTCGTCGACGCGCGCATACTACGGATGACGAGATCGGTCAGACCGGTGACCGCGATTCCTATCCCAGCGACCAAGCCCCACCTGGCGCGACCGGACCGCCGCCGGCCGAGCTCATCGAGGATCACCGGCATGGCGAACGCCCCCGTGACGGCGGTCATGTTGTAGTAATACCAAGTCTCCACCACAGAGGATGCCGCCGCGAAGCGGTATACCCAGAACACGAGCGTGTAGGCGATCGCGAACTGTGCCATCCGGCTGCGCACGGTGTTGCTGAACAGGCTCCGCCCGAGGATTATCACAGCACCCACGCACACCAGCACCGGAGCGTAGATGTGCGGGTCCGTCCGGAGAAAGATTGCTGGAGCTACTCGGTACTGAGCGGCTTGCTGGCTGAGCTGACCGAGGAAGTCGATCGTGGCCTGAAACATCAGCTTGAGTTGGAACGAGCCTATGTACGCTCGATAGCCCAAGTAGCCGACGATCAGAAGCAGCAGAGCGCCCGCCGCCATGACGCAGCCTCGAAGGATGAACATGGTGACGTCTCTGCGTCCGCCGCGGATGGCGGCGATCCCCTCGACGCCGATCAACGCCGGCAGGACCAGAGCCATTCCCAAGTCGGCGTATATGGCAGCGCTCAGGCAGATGCCTGCCCCAAGCGCGGTCCAGAGCGCTCTGGACCGCGTCGATCCGAGGTACCACAGCGCTGCGCCGGCGATGGTACACGGCAACGAGACGAACGTTATGTAGTCCCAGCCCATCAGGCGCACGAAGAAGGGATTGAGCATGAGCAAGCACACGGCGGCAGCCGCGACCGACATCGACGCATAGCGGCGGACAGCCAGATAGAGCAACGCCCCGCAACCGGCCATCAGCACGTAATGCAGTATGAGGTAGGCCGGTACCGGGCCGAGCAACCCGGTAGACACGGCGATGGGGAGGACCACGGTGAAGCGATCGACGTAGTAGGGCCAGCCAAAGATCGCCACGTGATGCGCAAGCGTCCACCCAAAGCCCGAGTAGAGCCACGGGTCGAGGAAATCGATCTGGTTGAGCAGCGGCGCGCGCAGGAGCACGATCCCGAGCGCGGGGGCGAGCAGCACGACTGCCCAGGGAACGAGGGTCGCGGCGTTGAGCGCCGCAGCGGACCGCGCTAAACCTGTGCGTTGGCTTGCCGGCGAGACCGCCGGTTGCTGGTCGGTAGCCGCCTGCGACTGAGTGCTCACGACGCTGTCCAGTCCTCGACGATGCCGTGGGTGCGTGGAATGCCCGAGCGGTCAGTCCAGTGATCGAGGTGGTGGAAGACGGCTGGACACCTCATGTCCGGCAAATCGTCAGCACTCATGCCGGCAGAATCTTGGCGATGCTGGGCAGCCAGAAATCGAGCCGTTCATCGCTAATTCCCACCCGCTGCGGCAGCGGCTCGAGCGCTCCGACATTGCACGACGCCGGCGCGCTGGCGACGGCTAGCCTGCACCACGTCGTCCGGCATCGACGGCCGCCGTAGTCATGCACTACGTGTAGGGGAACCAGAACAGATCGTGCCTGACTTCGCACTCGACTGATCGTGCCTCTCTCGTGGGCGACGAGCGCGTAGTGGCCGCCGGTCTTGATCGCGTCCGAGGCGAGTGCGAATGGTCTGAGGTGACCGCGTGCGGCTCGCTGTCCTTGTTGGTCGAGACGAGCGGGCACTGGGCTTGAAGGCGAAGCTGAAGATCGTCATATGCACGACCTTGCGGTGCAGCTCGACCGCCGCAGTCGTCTTGGCGGCGGCCGCCGCGTCGGCGGCGGGCATCGGCATGTGCATCGCCGCGGCAGACATCTGCTTTACGCCCCGCTGTGATGGCAGGCGCCCGCGGCGCCCGCCAAGCACCGAGGCGCCGGCGATCGCCGCTACCCCACTGCGGTCACGACGGATGCCCGGCACGGCGAGCCTCGAAACGACGTGTCATTGCTTCTCCTTCGCAGGCAAGGGTGAATGGAGCTACTATGCCAGAGCAACGCTCCTACGCTGTGTCGTAGCAACAGTCGCTGGACCCACCACCGGGTTACGGCTTCGTCTCGTCCGCGCGCTTGGTCAGCGGCGGGCGCTCACGACCGCGTCCCTACGCGCTTCGACCACGCAGTGGGTGTAGGGCACCCGCAGACCATCACTCACTACGTGGATGTCGGCGTCCGGGAAGACTTGCCGCGCGATCGCCCCGTAGGACTCGGGCTCACGGACGTATTGGCCCCGGTCACGCTCGATCAGCCAGCGCGCGGCCCGTGGTTGGCCGTCGACAAAGGCCCCGTCCCAGGTGACCAGTCGTCCTCCCGGGACAAGCACGGCGCGAGCCATTTCAACCAGCCTCGTGGCCCGGACGTCGTCGAGGTGATGGAGGATCCCCATCGCGATCACGATGTCGAAGCGTGGTTCGCCGGACAGGTCGACGTCGAGCACGTCGGCTTGCCGGAAGATGCCCCTTTCGCCGTACCGGGCCCGCGCAGCGCGGACATACGCCGGGCTGAGATCAAATCCGATGTAGTCGACCGGCGGAAGGTGATCAAGGATATTGCCGGTGCCACAGCCGATGTCGAGGATGCGTTCGCCCTGTGTTGGTCGGACGAACCGCGAGACGAAGAGGTCGCGGGCCCGCACAGCGCCAAAGGCGCGTTGGGTGAGCGCGTATAGCTGGGGTACCGCGAGCAACTGGCGGACGTCAAGCGCAGCGATACCCGACAGCCTATCCGTCGTTGCGGTGCGCGATCCTGCGCTCAGGCGGTAACCGTAGATCCGGCGCCCAGCGATGAAACCACAGCTCGGATCTGATCGGTCGGAAGCCTGCGGCATGATAGATGCGCAGCGCGCCGACGTTGGCCCCTTGGGTCACGACGGTCGCCGTCGCGACGCGTCGCTCGTTAGCAGCGGCGAGAAACGCCGCCAGTAGTCGCGAGCCAAGGCTGCGGCCCCGGGCATGCTCGGCAACCGCGAACAGGCCGATCGCGATCGTCTCGCGACCGGGGTCAATACGACCCGTGATGTAGCCGGCTGGCGTACCGGCGTCCTCGACAACGAGCACGATGTCCGCAAGCTCGCCGGCGAGGCTATTACGCAGCCAGGCCACGTACAGCGTTGCAGCTGCCTCGCGGTCAAAGTGTGGGTCGGCAAAGAACCGCGAATCGACGTGCGCCGTAAGCGCGATCGACTCGAGCGCGCCGAGATCAGCCGCGACCGCCCCCCGCACAGCTGCAGACCCTGCATGGTCCAAACCGGAAGGCTCGTTGCCGACCAACGGCCGGCCGAGGGTGACTCGCTCATCGATGAGGCGAAACCCTAGGGCCTCGGCGGCGCCAACCGCCCTGCTGTCCGTGGCTTGGACGAGCAGATACAGACAGCGCAGACCTAGCTGGTCGGCTTCAACGACGTCAGCCGCGCTGACCGTTGACCCAGCGATGCGGCCGATCGGCACACCGAAGTGTGCGGTGTCCCAGGCGAGGTGCTCGATCACGCTTTGCCGCTGGCTCTGCCCTGCGCGACTTCGTGACGGACGACTTCCCCAACAACGTAGTACGGCCTGGCCTTAACCTCGTTGTAGATCCGCCCGACGTACTCTCCGACGAGCGTGAGCAGTGCCAGCACCATCGCCAGCAGCGCGAACACGAGCGCGAACGCCGATACCGTCCCGGCTCCACCACCTCCACTGACGACTCGATAGACGAGAAACCCGATCGCGCTGACGAAGCCAACCACCGCGCCGACGATGCCGAACACGCTCATCACGCGCAGCGGAAACACGGCGTAGCCGGTGACGAGGTCGAGCATCATGTCGACGAGGGCGCCAATCCGGTAGCGGCTGCCAACCGGCCCGCGTGCTTCGTGCGTAATCGGCACCTCGACGACATCGGCGCCAAGCCAGGCGACCAGCGCCGGCACGTAACGGTGGCGCTCGGTGAAGAGGAGCATTCGCTCGACGGTGGCACGATCGTAGGCGCGGAACATCGACCCGAAGTCCGACAGCCGAGTGCCCGTCTGCCGACTGAGCCACCACGACAGCGCCCGAGTGATAAGTCGACGGGTGACGGGATCGGCACGCTTGGTGCGCACGCCGGCGGCGACCTGAGCGCCGTCCCGGACCGCCACCACTAGGAGCGGGATGTCCTCCGGTCGGTATTGCAGGTCACTATCCATCGTGACCACGATCTCGCCGCGGGCGTGGGCGAGTCCGGCGAACACCGCCGGGTGCTGGCCAAAATTGCGGGCCAGCCGGACGACGGTGGCCGCGTGTGGAAAATGTCGTGTCAGCTCGATCGCGCGTTCGCCGGTCCGGTCGGGACTGCCGTCATCGACCAGGACGACCTCGCAGGTCGCACCGAGGCCGTTGAGCACCGGACTGAGCCGCGCCAGCAACGGTTCGATCGATTCCTCGTCGCGGTAGCATGGCACAACAACGCTGACATCCACGGTAGGTGGGGTGTCCGACACTGGCAGCAGGATAACCGTGGCATTCCGTTGACGCAGATCCCCTTCAACCGTCCGTTCACAACCGGCTGTGAGCGGCGGTACATCGCCGAGGCGGTCGCCAACGGGCACCTTTCTGGTAACGGCCCATTCTGTCGCCGAGCCGCTCGGCGAATCGTAGAGATGACTGGCGCCCGTGCCGTCCTGCTCACGCCGTCGTGTAGCGCCGCATTGGAGATGATCGGCCACCTAGCGGGGGTGGGACCCGGAGACGAGGTGATTATGCCCTCGTTCACGTTCGTCACGACCGCGACGGCATTCGTCCTCCGCGGTGCGGTGCCGGTGTTCGTTGACATCCGTCCCGACACGCTCAACGTCGACGAGAGTGCGGTGGAGGCCGCGATCAACGAGCGAACCCGCGCGATCATGGCGGTGCATTACGCGGGCGTCGGCTGCGATATGGATGCCTTGGCCGCGATCGCCGATCGGCACGACCTCCTGTTGTTGGAGGATGCTGCTCAAGGGGTCATGGCGAGCTACCGTGGCCGGCCGCTTGGCGCGATCGGCGATCTCGGCGCGGTCAGCTTCCACGAAACCAAGAACGTCACGTGCGGGGAAGGCGGCGCGCTATTGATCAACGACGATCGGTGGGTCGAGCGTGCCGAGATCCTCCATGAGAAGGGCACCAACCGTGGTCTCTTCTTCCGTGGCGAAGTCGACAAGTACACCTGGGTCGACGTCGGCTCCTCGTACGTGATGAGCGACCTCAATGCAGCATTCCTGTGGGCCCAGTTGGAGCAGGCCGAGGAGATCACGCGCCGGCGGCTGGCAATATGGCATCAGTACCACGCCGCATTCGAGTCGCTGGAGACTGCGGGCTGGGTGCAGCGTCCGACGATTCCGAGCACCTGCCGCCACAACGCCCACATGTATTACCTGCTGATGAACGATCGCGAGGAACGGGACGGGCTCATCGACCGGCTCGACGAACGCGGCGTCAAAGCGGTCTTCCATTACGTACCGCTCCATTCCGCTCCAGCCGGCGTGCGGTTCGGCCGCGCCGCAGGGCCGCTGCCGGTAACCGACGCAGCGAGCGAGCGTCTGCTGCGACTCCCGCTGTTCGCCGGACTCGACGAGATCAGCACGAAGCGCGTCATCGACGGTGTTCTACGCGCCTCTTCGATGACCAGCCACGTCTGATGATCGAGACGGCGAGCCAATCCGTCCGCTGGGCGATTTCGCGACCGGTGAAGGATCCATGCCACCATGCCAGGATCAGTGAGGCCCAATACGGCTGCTCTAGGGCAGCGGGGTTCCGGCGGCGCCAGCCTGTACTCGGCGAGCGTCCGGGACAGACCAATCGGATTGCGCGGGAGCTGCGCGACGCTGGCGTCGTCGTGCTCGATCGCGACGACGGGGTGCAGACCAAGCCGCTCGGCCAGCGCGAAGGCGCCGCCGATCTCGTTTGACCACGCCGCGGCCGGCACCCGGCCGTCGTCGCACAACAGTTGAGCGCCCCGTTTGACGAAGAAGGGATCGGGTGGTTTATCCCGAGCGCTCTTGCCGTCGGAGGCAAAGCGGATCGCCGACGCTGCGGTCGCCGCTCAGTTGGTCCGCCTGGTTGACGTCGCCGGTAACTCTGCAGCATCCGCGGAGGCCTGCGGCCGTCGGTGACGGAGACCGAATCTGAGATAGCTGGCCTCGCCGAGCAGCTGAGGGGCGCGAACAGGAGCTAAACGCCCAGCGAGACGCGGTGATCCGGCTGGAGGAGCGGCCGAGGCGGCTGGAGGGAGCTAAGCAAACGCGATGAGGAGCTGAGCGCCCAGCGTCACTCGGTGAGCCAGCTGGAAGAGTTTCGCGTCACCGCGCGTGGCTGGAAAGTATCTACAGATTGGCCAGCTGGCGGATCACCAGCTCGTTGCGAGCCGCGAAGCGCCGCATGGTCACCGTGGAACCGAGATAAGAGCCGCAACTGTCGTAGCGTTCCACTAGCCGGCCCGCTGGCAGCGTCGCCACGCACTCTCCTTTCCACGAGAACCTGCTCGCTTGTAGGTAACTTCTCGTCGCCACACCAGACGGAAAGGAGGCCCGCCACCAACCCTACTTATTCCGCGGGAGTAGCGCTTTGATCTTGTGATTCCGCGACACTTGGGCGCCGTCCCAAACCGGATACGACCCCACGGTCTGTCTGACTCGGCGCCGTATGGGTAGTCCGAGACGCTCTCCCAGCCGAGGGAGTTGAAGACGGCGCGTACACGGTGCTCGTTGCCGCGATCGTGCGTCGCGACATACACACGAGTTACCTTGGCGTTCAGGAGATCAGCTGCGGGCTAGATCGCGTCTGTTCGGCCCCCCGGATGTCGGCATCGATCAGGTCGACGTGATCGAGGGGCTCGAGCAGCGTCCGAAGGCTAACGGCGCGTACGCGTGCAACGGTTCGGTCGGGTGCGCCTCGCAACCGACGCCGCACCGAACGGGCGACCGCTCGGCACGGGTTGAGTCCGCTACGTAGGGCTTTGCGGTAACGGCTTGTCCGTACCAGTCTGCTGGTGCGCCGACATGGAACCAGACGTGACCGTCGTCGCGCGCAACGGCAGCGTCGACGAGTGTCGCCCGTCGAGCATCGACGGCATTGTCCTTGAGGTGCTGCTTCATCCACTCGAAGTGGGTCGGTTCGGACTCAACGCCCGCTACGTGATACGGCAATGGGCTGTGGGCGCGCAGCGCCGCGACGCCGTTTACGAGCCACTTCCCCCATCCGGCCCCAAGCTCAACCAGCGTAAACGAGGTCTGCGCCTCCGCCACCGCTTCAAGCAGTGTGATCCACTCGAAGTAGTCTTCGTTTGGAACTGGCCGTTCGGCTGAGACCTGTCGTCGGTGTGAGAAGTCGCCGAGCTGCTCATAAAGAGAAAATGTGAAACGCGTGTCTGGACGCCGAGAAAATTCACGTCCCACCCGGGATCAACCCAACCGATCCATGCAGGAAACACTCGAACACACCGTGAGCCGGCGCGTCAGCTCTTTCGACGGCGAACTGACGCTGTGGCAGCGCGTCGATGTCGTCAGCGATAGCCCAAAGCATAATGGCGCGGAGGTTGTAGCAACTGACCTAGCGGCGGACTAGGGTAGCGTTGTTCGAACCATGGCCGATCAGCTTGCTTCTCGCGATCTGGAGCAGCATCCGCGGTGCTTCTTGCACGTGCCCAACACCGGCGGGGCGAGCGTGCACGCCGCGCTTGTTGCGGCCCTGCCGACGGCGACCGTATGGGTAAAGCGCATGGACACATCGATCTTCTGCGAGGGTTTCACTGCGTTCGATGAACTCGAAGGTGAGCGGCGCGAGACTGTGCTCGTGGAGGAGCGCGAACTCGATAGCCTGTCGCCGGCGGGAGTGGTGAGCGGCCATTTTTCCCTGCCTACCCTGCTGAGGGTCGCGCCGCCGGAGTCGATAGCCACGGTCTTGCGGGAACCACGAGCGCGGCTGCTCTCGGTCTACGCCTCCTGGCGTCTAAGCCCGGAGGCGAACGAGACGTGGCATCCGTACCGGGCGGCTGCTCATGCCTCGCGACCACTCGACCACTTCCTGTCAGAGCCGCTGCTCGCGCCGTCATTGGACAACGTCATGTGTCGAATGCTTCTCCACGGAGATCCCCGCATACCGGCGCTCGACTTCATCTCCCCGGGGCATATCGAAGACCTCGCGGCGGATGCTGTCGAATGGCTCGATCGGCTTGGCTTCGTCGGTGTGCTCGAGCATGGCCAGAGGACCTGGGATGGTCTCTCACGTTTCTGCGACATTACCCTTGTGCCAACCCGCTTGAACGTCTCAGAAGCAGCATCTTCTGAGTTCATAGCGGTCCAGGAACCGATCTCGGACTGGACGCTCGAGCTGTTCCGTGCTCGGAGCGCCGCGGACGCGCTCGTGTACCAGCACGTGCTGGCCGCGCAGACCACGGAAGCCGAGGCGAAGCGGTTCAGCGATGCCACGTTTGCTGCTCAGCTGGTCCGGTTCGGTGATGTCGCCGGCCGATCCGCGGCAACCGCGGTGTTGTTGAGCCAGCGGCTCACGGACGCCGAGTCGCAGATCGCCGGCCTAGCGGAGCGGCCGGGCGGACGCGAGGAGGAGCGGAACGCCCGAGGGGAGGTGCTCAGGCTTGAGGAGGAACTCGCCCGCCACCGCGCCTGGCTTGGGAGGGTCCAGGGGTCGGTCAGCTGGCGGATGACCAGCCCGCTGCGAGCTGCGAAGCGTCTCGTGATCAGGGCGAAACGAACATAGACGCCGGCAACCTCGGCCAGCCGGCCGTCGCGTAGGATCGCGGTCATGAACCTCGTCCCCCAGTACCTCCCGGCCGCTGACCGCTACGAGCAGATGCCTTACCGGCGCTGCGGGCGCAGTGGCCTGCTTCTTCCCGCGATCACGCTCGGCCTCTGGCAGAACTTCGGCAGCTCGCGTCCGCTGGAGCACAGCCGCGCGATCCTGCGGCGCGCTTTCGACCGCGGCGTCACCCACATCGATCTCGCGAACAACTACGGCCCGCCGTACGGCAGCGCCGAGGAGAACTTCGGCCGGTTGATGGCGCAGGACTTCCTTCCGCTGCGGGACGAGCTGGTGATCTCGACCAAGGCCGGCTACGACATGTGGCCCGGTCCGTACGGCGAGTGGGGCTCGCGTAAGTACCTGCTCGCGAGCCTCGACCAGAGCCTCAAGCGGATGGGGCTCGACTACGTCGACATCTTCTACTCGCACCGATTTGATCCCGAGACGCCGCTCGAGGAGACGATGGGCGCGCTCGACACCGCGGTCCGGCAGGGCAAGGCCCTGTACGTGGGTATCAGCTCGTACTCGGCGGAGCGCACGAGGGAGGCGGTCGAGATTCTCCGCGGCCTCGGGACGCCGTTGCTGATTCATCAACCGTCCTACTCGCTGCTGAACCGCTGGATCGAAGACGACCTGCTCGACGTGTTGGGAGCCGAGGGGGTTGGCTGTATCGCGTTCTCAGCGCTGGCGCAGGGCCTGCTGAGCGACAAGTACCTGGACGGGATTCCCGAGGGCTCGAGGGCGCGTCAGGGAGACTCGTTCGACCAGAGCCTTCTCACAGACGAGAACCTGGAGCGGGTGCGGGCGCTGAACGAGATCGCGAGCCGTCGCGGCCAGAGCCTCGCCCAGATGGCGATCGCCTGGGCGCTGCGTGATCCGCGAGTCACCTCGGCGCTCGTCGGCGTCTCGAGCGTCGAACAGCTCGACGCCAACCTGGGGGCGCTGAAGAGGCTCGACTTCAGCCAGGAGGAGCTCGCCGAGATCGATCGCCACGCCCAGGAAGGCGACATCAACATCTGGGCGGAGTCGAGCACGGAGTGAAGGCGGCACGACGACCGGGTCGATCCGGACGTCCCGCGTAGCCGAAGCGCACACTGCAACGGAACTGGCTGATTTCGCTTATCGTGTGCGCGTGCCGATCCACTCGTTGGTGAGGCGTCGTCTGGGACGGCTGCTGGTCGTATTGTTCTCCTGCGCTGTCAGCGCCGGAGTTGCGCTTGCCGCCAGCGCGGCGGGCGCCGTCTCACCGGTCGGCCCAGCGGTTGCTGCTCGCGCGTCCAAGACCATCGCACCGCCGACGGCGCGCGGCGCGCGTGGCAAGGTCACCTTCGTCGGGCCATCCTCATTTACGATCCAGACGAGCGGCCGCAGGATGGGGATGCTCAACGCGCTGACCGCGTCGGCGAACTCGGTCACCGTCAAGGACTACCCGTACGTCTGGGGCGGGGGCCATGGCGCGGCCGGCGTCGCCAGCGTGGGCGCCCCCGGGCCGGGCCACAACGGCTCGCGAATTGGCTACGACTGCTCGGGGGCGGTGGCGGCGGTGCTCGCCCGCGTCGGCCTGTGGCCCGCCGGCTCCGGGGTGCCCAACGACGCCGGCATGATCTCAGCGCTGCTCAGAAGTCGCCTGATCGCCGCGGGGCCGGCGACGGCTCCCGACGGGGTCACTCTCTATGACCACCCGGGCGTCCACATCTTCATGAACATCAACGGGCGCTTCTGGGGAACCTCCGACGGCGGTGCCGGTGCCGACCCCAAGGGCGGCCCCGGATGGCTCAGCGACGGGGCCTGGGATGCCCACTCCAGGCAGTTCAAGCAATACCACTTCGTCCCCGCGGTCCTGAAGAACAGGGCCAGCTACGGACAGGACTACACCTTTCAGTTCGTGCGCAACCCCTTCCTGATGTTGGGACTGCTGCCGGGCGACGCGGTGCGTGTCTTCTATGCCCCTTCCGACATCGGCACGATGAACGCGGTGGATATCAACTACTCCGGGGAGCGGACCGACACTGGCACCGTCGTTCAGGTTGGGGTCAGCGGTACCTCGCTCACGTTGATGAGCAAGAGCGGCGTTACCAAGACTTACCAGACTGGCGGCAACCTCGCGATCACCCAGCAGCTCGCGCTCGGGGACCTCGCGTCGGTCTCGTACACGACCACCAGTGGCGCGACTGTCACCGACGGCGCGTTCGTCGCCCAGGCAGGCGCCGCGCCTCCGGTCACGATGGCGCATTCCGTACAGCTGAGGGCAGCCGCCGGCCCGGCCCAGGTCTCGGGGACGGTAACCGCGATCGCCGCCGGTGGCGCGTCCTTCAAGCTCCATTCCGCCAGCGGTGTGAACCAGACCTTCGCGACCGCCGGCGGGGATCAGACGTTCACCACCGCTGGCCGTAGCACGATGCTGCAGGGCGTCCACGTGGGCGAGGCGATCACTGTCTCCTTCGTTCAGGCGAACGGAGGCGTGCCGATCGCTGAGGAGGTGCAGGTGGCACCAGCGGCGCCGCCGAGCAGTGGGACGCCGAAAGCGACCCCGCCCGTTGCCGCTCCGACCGGGGCGACGCCGGTCGCGCGTTAGCAGTTAGTCCTGGTCGCCGTCGGCGAGCCGTTGCAACGCCTCGCGGCGCGCCGGGTCGAGTCCGGAGAGGCTGCGGGCGAAGTGAGCCAACGCGACGTCGCCGAACTCGTCGACCAGTTGCCGCACCTCGGCGTCGGCCCGTTGCTCTTGGTACTCCTCGCGCGTCAGCCGGGCGGCGTAGGCGTCCCTGGTCCCGCTGCGCTTGCGATCGAGGATCCCCTTGTCGTTCAGCCGCCGCATCACGGTCATATAAGTCGTGTACGCCCGGGCGGGCTTGGCCCGTCGGTTGAGCGCATCCATCACGTCTCGAACGGTGATCTCACCGGGATTGCTCCAGACGTGGTCCATGATCTCGGCCTCGAGCTCGTGGAGCACCGGCGGCGGATCGGGGGTTCGGCTCGCCATCAGGAGAGGTGATTGGGAGTCATCGGGGTGATCGGCGACGGCCCAACCGCCAGCCGGTCCATGCCAGCAGCGCCGGCATCAGTGCCAGAACCAGCACACAGGGCCGGCTCGAGAGGAACGGCATACCCAGGGTTGCCGCTCCCGATGCGACCTGACCGACCAGCAAGCCGGTCAGGGTCATCACGACCACGACCGCGGCGGCCGGTAGGCACGCAAGGATCGGGAACGTCCAGGCCGGCCTCTGTCCCAACAGTGCATCGACGCGCGCCGGGTCGATCCCGACACCGTGTGGCGCGCTCGGGCGCTCGTCGAACGCGAGCATGGCCCGCGCGAGCGCACGCCGCGCGTTCGACGAGGCCGCGACCGCGTACTCGTCCGCGCTCAGCTCGGTCAGCGACTCGTGCTCGGCGGCAAGTTTGCGAACGCCAGGAACGAAGAACAGCGCCCTGACCACGACGCGTCCGGCGCTCAGCCGAAGCGGATCGAACCGATGGCGGTGGGCGCGCTCGTGGTCGAGTACCGCGCTCAATGCCTGCGCGTCGAGCGTCGCAACCGCTGCCGTCGAAACGTAGATGCGGGGCCGGAGCAGGCCGGCGCAGAACGCGGCTGGCTGCTCGTGGTGGATCACCAGGACGTCATCCAGCACCCACGCCACGCGGGCGCGGACCCACGCGTTGAACCGTCGCGACGCTAAGAGTTCGCGGATCGCGGCTCGACCGCCTTCGGTCAGCGCCGCGAACCCGAGTGCCGCCTGACAGAGCAGCGCCACCGCGGCCGCGTTGGCGGTCGGATAGCTCAGGCGGGCCCCGAGGACCGACACCTGATTGGCGTCGGCGCCGGCGCCGATCTGCCAGCTCTCGAGCAGCCGCGTCACCACCAGCAGGGCGGATGCGATGCCGAGCGCGCCGAGCACCGCGCCGGCGCCGGCACACCGGATCGCCGCCCGCTCCGCAGGACGACGGACGACGGACCGGTGGCCGGCGCGTTTGACGCTGACGGGGAACAAGTCTCCCCGAATGTCGGTTGCGTCGGTCATCACTACTACTCGGGGAGGTCGGCCGACGATCCCGACTGGTCTACTACGCACCATAGTACTAAGCCGAACCGTAGTTTGCAAGTCATACCGGCGGCTTGACGTGGCACGTGGTCATAGCTGTGGGGGTTGGGTCATGCCGCCGGCCAACGACGTATCGACCAGCGCCAACGACGATGATCCCTGCTGGAACTGTACCGTCCTGATCCCGATCTCGCTCGCGAGCTTGCCCGCCGGGACCGTATCCGGCTCGGGGGCGACGTTGCCCGGTCGGTGCAGCGGGTAGGCGGTGGATGCGCCGGTGTGCATCACCACGTTGCCCTCCGTTTTGCTGATTATCTGGTGGATGTGGCCGTTGAGCGCTGTCACCGAACCGAACCTGTGCAGCGCCTGCAGGACCTGCGCGCTGTCCGCGGTCGCCCAACCCCACTTCGGATAGACGGCGAGGAGCGGGACGTGTCCAAAGATGACGATCGGGGTCTCAGATGAGATCGACGCCAGGTCCTGCTTGATCCACGCCAGCTGCTCGTGGCCGAGCAGGCCGAGGCCGTTGCCCTTCGCCGAGTGCTCGGCCTCGGAGGCCTGCACGTTCGACAGCCCCAGAAAATGGGTCCCCCCGGCGTCGAAGCTGTAGTAGCCGCTGCCCATCGAGCCCTTGCCGAAGAACTTCAGATAGCGACGACCGCCATCGACGAATACGTCGTGCTCGCCCGGGACGTTGAACACCTGGCCGGTCCTGATGGTCCCGAGGATCTGCTTGACCGTGTCGAACTCGTCGGGGGTACTGAGGTGGACGTGATCGCCGGTGTGAACCACGAACGACGGGCGCTGCGGCAGCGCGTTGATCTTCTTGACGGCGCGCTCGAGGGTTCCGATCACGTCCTTGTTCGGCGCGGTGTCAAAGCCGACGTGGCTGTCGGAGATCTGGACGAAGCTGAACGAGTTCGTGGCTGCCGCGGCACTGGCCGATCCGAGCTGGTTGGTCGTCACCCCTGAGGCGGTCAGGGTGAACACCACACCGGTCCCAGCCCAGGCCATGCAGCGAAGGAAGCCCCGGCGATCGATGTCGTCGTCGGAATGGTCGTGCTCGAGGTAGTGAGTCATCTGATCTGTCCTTTCGCCAGCAGATCAGCCCTGGACGACGAGCGTCCCGTGCATGAACGGGTGGATCTGGCAGTGGTAGGTGAAGGTGCCCTTCTTCCGTGCTACGAGCGTGTAGTGGCCGCCGAGTGTTGATCGCCTCCGAGGCGAATGCGGGATGGTCGGAGGTGACCGTGTGCGGCTCGCTGTCCTTATTGGTCCAGACCACCTTCGTGCCCGGGGAGACGACCAGGCGCTTGGGCTGGAAGGCGAAGTTCTTGATCGTGACCTGCACGCTCTTGCGGTGCAGCTCGACCGCAGGCCGAGCGTGCTCGGCGGCCGCGGCGTCGGCGGCGGACATCGACATCCGCATGGTGGCGCCGCCGGCGGGATGGCCGGCGGCACGGGCCATGGCGCCATGGGCCGTCGCCCGGGCGCCCGGCGGCGAGAAGCCCGCAAGCGCGGCGAGTCCCGTCGTGATCACCAATACGAAAGGCACGGCGAGCGTCAAACGGTGCGTCATTGCTGCTCCTTTTCACGCGATAAGATCGTTACTACGGCCAATAGTAGCGTAACTCCTACGCAACGTAGTAGCGAGTCGAGCCACGCGGCCGTTTCCCCCGTCGATGCGTGGTCGTCCGCAAAAATCGTCGGTGTCTTCGACTTGTGAGAAGGCGGATCGTGTGATATGCCACCAGCAAGGACTGGCGCAGCGGAGTGGACGCCGGGTGGATGGAAGGAGGGCCGTGATGAAGGAGCGCGATACAGCAGGCGTCTCTCGTCGCCAGCTGATCACCCGAGGTGGACAGGTCGCGGGAGGGGCCTTGGTAGCCGGCGGGCTTACCGTGGTTCCGAGCGCCGCCGTCGCGGAGAATCCCGAAGTGGCGAGCCATGTCCTCCGGGCCCTGACGCCGGCGCAGGCGACCACGCTCGAAGCGGTGTTGGAGCGTCTGTTGCCGACCGACGCGACCGGTCCGGGGGCCAAGGAGGCCAACGTCCTGCGCTACATCGACTGGTCGCTCGCCGGCGATCTCAAGGTGTTCGTACCTCCGTACCAGAGTGCGCTCGCGGCGATCGACGCCTACTCGGAGGCCACGTACGGGGCCGCGTTCGCGGAACTCAACGCGACCGAGCAGGACACGATCCTTACGAACATGCAGAAGGGCACGGCGACTGGGTTCACCCCGTCATCTACGGCGGTGTTCACGATGATCCGCACGCACGCCGTCCAGGGCATGTTCGGCGACCCCGCACACGGCGGCAACGTTGGCTTCGTCGGTTGGAAGCTCGTCGGCTTCCCGGGCCCGCGCTTGGAGGTGAGCGCACACGACCAGAGGCTCAACGTCAATGTCAAGAGCCAGCTGAAGTCAGCGTATTCGCTGCCGGTCTTCAAGCACACGAAGGTGGATAAGTAGCCATGGCCAAGCGACTCAAGCCAGTTGACGTAGTGGTGGTGGGCCTCGGAGCCTCGGGCGGCACGGCGGTGTGGCCGCTCGCCGAGGCAGGGCTCGACGTGGTCGGGATCGAGGCCGGTCCCCACGTCACGTTCAAGGACTATCCGTTCGACGAGATCCGCAACGACACCCGTGACTACATGGGGAGGTTCAAGGCCAACAAGGAGGTGCCGTCGACGCGCCGTCTGGCCTCCCAGGTCGCCACCAAACCGATCGGGGCGACAGGACCGATGATGAACGCCGTCGGTGGCACCTCGATCCACTGGATGACGCAGAGCTGGCGGTACAATCCGTGGAACTTCAAGGTCGTCTCGGAAACGATCAAGCGTTATGGCGCGGGAGCGTTGCCGCCCGGTTCGACGGTGACGGACTGGCCGATCAGCTACGAGGATCTCGAGCCGTGGTACGACAAGGTCGAGTATCGCCACGGCGTCTCGGGAGAGGCAGGGAACGTCAAGGGCAAACTCCATCCCGGCGGCAACGTCTTTGAAGGACCGCGTTCTCGCGGATACCCGAACCCGCCGCTGCGGCGCAGCGGCTGGAACGACCTCACCCACAAGTCGGCGACGGACTTCGGATTGCATCCGTACCCGGGGCCGAGTGGCGTCCGGTCACAGCCGTATGACGGGTTCGCCCAGTGCACCTACTGTGGCTTTTGCGGCTGGACCGGATGCTGGACCGGCGCGAAGGCGTCTACGAACCTCCATTTCATCCCGCAGGCGGTCAAGACCGGGCACCTCAAGGTCGAAGATCTCGCGCGCGTGCTCGAAGTGAACGTCGACAAGGACGGAAAGGCGAGTGGTGTCACCTACCTGAAGGACGGCCACGAGTACTTCCAACCTGCGAAGGCGGTCGTGCTCTCGAGCTACATCTACGAGAACACGCGTCTGCTGCTGTTGTCGACCTCCAAGGCATACCCGAACGGTCTGTCAAACAACCACGGCCAGGTCGGGCAGAACTACATGGGCCACGGACTCGGCTCAGCGTCGGTGTCGGGCGTGTTCCCGGGCCAGAAGTTGAATCTGTACAGCGGCACGCTCGGCCAGTACACGGCGGTCGATGACTGGGCGGACGACAGCTTCGACCACTCGGGTCTCGGCTTTATTTCCGGTGGAATGGTGAGCGCGACCATGGAAAAGAAGCCGATTGGGACGGCGAACACCATCCCGCCGGGCGTTCCCACGTGGGGATCGGGGTATAAGGCATGGCTGGCCGCGAACTACGACTCGGTTGGCACGATCTCTGCACAGGTGGAGACCTTCTCCTACCCGCAGAACTACTGCGACCTCGACCCCGTGTATAAGGATGACCTCGGACGGCCCGTGCTCCGAATCACGTTCGCACTCCAGCAAAACGAAATTAACGCGGCGCTGTACCTGCAGGCGAAGATCAAGGGCTGGGCGGCCGCGGCCGGTATGGCCGACATCTGGTCGAACCCGCCGGTCGAGGTCTCGCCGAATACGCACGCGTTCGGGACATGCCGGATGGGCAACGATCCGGACACGTCCGTGATCGACAAGTGGCAGATCTCGCACGAGGTGCCAAACCTGGTGGTCCTCGGTGGCGCGGCCTTCCCGACCACGGCGAGCCGCAACCCGACCGAGACGATCCAGGCGACCTCCTGGCGCGCAGGACATCACCTCGCCACGCACTTCAAGTCGATCGCCGAGTAGGGAAGGTCGACGGATGGTTGAGCATCTCCCGCGCGACCCGTCGGCAGTGCCGATCCTGGAGAGCGACATCCGACCGCCGCCGATGCACCGTCGCGGTCTCTGCCTCGTATGCGGCAGCTGGCTGGAGCTCGGCGGCGATCAGGACGGATGCAGCGTCACCCTCGCCCGCGGTGAGGCCCAGGTGTCCGAGCACGTCGCGCACATCGAGTGCCTGAAACGCGTGGCGCACCCTGCGGCAAATATGTTCGGTTCCGACAAGCAGCAGATCGGCGAGAACTACCTGGACGCCAAGCATCTCGATATGAGTGGACGGTGACGAGGGACTGGCTGCGGCGCAGGAGACCACGCTCGCCATCCGGCGTGCAATTCCCGGTGACGGCCCCGGTATCGCCGCCGTGCAGAGAAGCGCGTGGAGGGCGGCATATCGCGGGCTGATCCCGGACGCGCTGCTGTACGGCCTTTGGGCTGAGAGCCGCGCTCGAGCGTGGGGCCGGGCGCTCGCCGGCGATCGGCCACCGCTCGTTTTTGTCGCCGTCCACGATCAAATCGCGCTCGGGTTCTGCGCCGTCGCTATGCCCAGCGACGATCACGACGCGGACGGGACCGTCGCCAAGGTCATGGCGCTGAACGTCCGGGCCGACTCCTGGCGGTCGGGGATCGGGACGGCGTTGATGGACGAGGCGTTGGCGGTAGTTCGATCCGACGGCTGGCGCAGCGCGTCGCTGTGGGTGCTGGCGCGCAACGACCTGGGGCGCGTCTTCTACGCCCGCCTTGGCTTCGAGGCTGATGGTGCGGCCGACATTTTCGGCGAGAGCGGTGCGCCGGTCGTTCGCCTGCGCAGGTGGCTTTGAGATCTGGCTGGGATCTTCCGTTAGGTCGACGGGGGTTCCGGGGGCGGGAGCCGGTAGGTGGGCGGCGTCAGCGACAGCCCGATCGGGTTACGCGGGAGCCGCGCGACGGTCCCGTCGTCGCGCTCGATCGCGACGATCGGCTCCAGCTCGAGCCGCTCGGCCAACGCGAAGGCGGCGCCGACGTCGTTGACCACTCCGGCAGGCACCCGGGCCGCCGTCAGGAGCTCGGCCCACTCGGCGGCGGCTCGGGCGGCCAGCAGCTCTTCCAGGGCGATCTGGAGCGCGGCTCGGTTCGCGACCCGAGCCCCGTTGTCTGCGAACCGCGGATCGTCGGCCAACTCGGGCGCGACAAGGACCTCGCACAACGCCGCGAACTGACGGTCGTTGCCGACCGCGAGCACCAGCTGCCCGTCGCGCGTCTCGAAGAGCTCGTACGGCGCGACGCTCGGGTGGGCGTTGCCAAGGCGCATCGGTACGACGCCGGCGAGCGTGTAGGAGGAGGCCTGGTTGACCAACGCTGCCAGCAGTGAGGAGAGCAGATCGACCTCGACGCGCTGGCCCTCGCCGGTGAGCTCCCGGTGGCGCAGCGCCGCCAGCACGCCGACGACGGCAAAGAGCCCGGCCAGCACATCGACGAGCGCGACCCCGACCTTCTGCGGGTCACCGCCGGGCTCGCCGGTGATGCTCATCAGCCCGCCCAGCGCCTGGACGAGCAGATCGTAGGCGGGCAGAGCCGCGCCTGAGGCCGAGCCGAAGCCATTGATCGAGCAGTAGATCAGGCGTGGGTTCTGAGCTCGCAACTGCTCATACCCGAGCCCGATCTCCGACATCAACCCAGGCCGGAAGTTCTCGAACAGGACGTCTGCGTCCAGGGCCAGCCGACGGGCGTGCTCGTTACCGGCAGGGTCCTTGAGGTCGAGCGAGACGCTCAGCTTGTTGCGGTTGACGGCCTGGAAGTACGTAGACCGCCCGCGATCGTCGAACGGCGGACCCCACGACCGCGTCTCGTCCCCGGCACCGGGACGCTCGACCTTGGTCACCTCGGCACCGAGGTCCGCCAGCAGCATTGTCGCGAACGGCCCCGCGAGCACGCGCGAGAAGTCGGCGACCCGGAGGCCCGCCAGGGAGTCGGCCATTCTGCGATCCTAGATGGGTGGCCACCACCAGGCTGTTCGATCCGAGGGATTTCCTGGCTGTCGACCGGCTGTTCTCCGACGAGGAGCGCGACATCCGTGACACGGTCAGGAGGTTCGTGGCCGATCGGGTGCTGCCGAATGTCGGCGACTGGTTCGAGCGCGCGACCGTTCCGGCGCGAGAGCTTGCGAGCTCGCTCGGCGAGATCGGACTGCTCGGCATGCACCTCGAGGGCTACGGCTGCGCGGGCGCGAGCGCGACCGCATATGGACTGGCGTGCCTGGAGCTGGAGGCCGGTGACAGCGGCATTCGCAGCCTCGTGTCGGTGCAGGGGTCGCTGGCGATGTACGCGATCCACCGGTGGGGCTCCGAGGAGCAGCGGCAGGATTGGTTGCCGCGGATGGCCGCCGGTGAGGCGATCGGATGCTTCGGGTTGACCGAGCCCGACGCCGGGTCTGATCCGGGCGCGATGCGGAGCCGGGGCCGCCGCGACGGCGGTGATTGGGTTCTGCATGGCCAGAAGATGTGGATCACGAACGGGTCGGTGGCCGACGTCGCCGTCGTCTGGGCCCAGACCGACGAGGGCGTTCGCGGCTTCGTGGTGCCGACCGATTCGCCGGGGTTCAGCACCCAGGAGATCCACCGCAAGCTGTCGCTGCGCGCCTCGGTCACCTCGGAGTTGCTGCTCGATGATGTCCGGCTTCCGGCCAGCGCGATGCTGCCCGAGGCCGAGGGCCTGCGTGGGCCACTGTCCTGTCTGAACGAGGCTCGGTTCGGGATCGTGTGGGGCGCTGTGGGCGCCGCGCGCGCGTGCTTCGAGGCCGCGCTCGACTACAGCCGCGAGCGAGTCGCGTTCGGTCGGCCGATCGGGGCGACCCAGCTGCAGCAGCAGAAGCTCGCCTGGATGGCGGTCGAGGTCAATCGCGGCGCGCTGCTGGCGGCGCAGCTGGGCAGGCTCAAGGACGAGCGGCTACTGACGCCGGAGCAGGTGAGCCTGGGCAAGCTGGCGAACGTCGGCGCCGCCCTGGAGGTCGCCCGGGAGGCCCGCCAGGTCCTTGGCGCGAACGGGATCACGCTCGAGTACCCGGTGATCCGTCACATGAACAACCTCGAGTCCGTCATCACCTACGAGGGAACCGCCGACGTCCACGCGTTGGTGGTCGGCGGTGCGCTGACAGGGTTCTCGGCGTTTCGCTGACCGCTGCTCATCTCCGGTGAGCGGGCCCACGCGCCTGTCTGGCTCAGGACCATCCCGGTGACTCACTCCTCGCTGTCCGCTTCGTGTGACGTCGTCGCCCAAAGCTCAGCCGGTGCCTGTTCGATGAACATATGTATCTCCGGGCGGGTCGGCCGTTCGAATCCGTGGGGACGGTAGAGGTCGTGCGCGTCGGCGGTCGCGAGCGCCCACCGGCGCAGTCCCTGAAGCTCGGGATGGGACATGACACAGGCGACGAGAAACGTACCGAGACCGAGACCACGATGAGGTACCTCGACGTAGACATCGGCCAGGTAGGCGTACGTGGCGCGGTCGGAGATCGCTCGGGCGAACCCGACCTGATCGCCACCCGGGGCGTACAGACCAAACGGTAGAGAGTGGGCGATCGCGCGCTCCACAATGAGCCGCGGAATGCCCGGTGACCAGTACGCGCCCGAGAGGAAGCGATGGATCCGCGCGGTGTCGAGCCGCCCCGGGTCCGTCGACACCGAATACCCCGCCGGCCCATCCCACTCGTAGGGGGCCTGCATCGTTCGATTCTCCCAGACCCGTCTGGCTCAACCTGCGAATGCGACTGGGTCGCCGGGCGTCGGGATGTGAAGGCGCGCGGCAATCCCGTGTCCGGCGAACGCGGCCCTGAGTTGATCGGCACCCTGGGTGAAGTGCGTCCAGCCGTCGAAGTGCAGGGCGACCACCGTCCCGGCGCCCAGGATCAGCGATGCCTGCGCTGCGAGGTCGCTCGACAGCGTCAGGTACGCGCCGTCGAAGAGGTCCGGGAGCTGGACCGCGCCAGCGAACAGGACCGCGATGTCGATCGGATCGGTGTGGTCGGCGATCTCCCTGACGGCGTCGAGCGAGGCATTGTCGCCCGAGATGTAGACGGTGGGCAGTCCGGCGCCGCTGAGCACGAAGCCGATCACCGGACCGCTCACGGGTTCGGCGCCCGGCGGGCCGTGCAACGCCGGGACCGCGGTTACGGTCACCGAAGCGCCGTCTGCCCCGCGAAGCTCGACCGAATCCCACGGCTCGAGCCCGCTCGCGTTGCCGCCAAGCCGGGCGGCTCCCTCGCGCGTGGTCAGTACGCGCCCGGCGCGAGGCAGAAAATCGCGGCCCGCCGGGTCGAGGTTGTCGCTGTGCTCGTCGTGGGAGAGCAGGACGACATCGATCGGTTCGATCGCCTCCGGCGGTAGCGCCGGGCCCATCGTCTTGACGAGGTCGTCGTGCTCGCCAGGTGGCGAGAAGGTCGGGTCTGTCAGCCACCGAAGCCCGCCGTACTCGAGGATTGCGGTCGGGCCTCCGATCAGCGTCAGTTCGAGGGCTGGGGGCATTGCAGGCGCCTCCTGTGGGGTTCGAGAAGGCACCCGCGGGTCGGGAGTGACAGTCTCATGTCGTTCTGGTCACCGCTGGCCGGTGAGCTCTGTCCAACGAGATGAAAGGAAACCAGATGCGCTATCGCAAGCTCGGGAGCTCGGACCTCGAGGTGTCGGAGATCGCGCTGGGGGCGTGGCTCACGTATGCGGGCGGGGTTGCGGCTGACCAGACTCGCGCCTGCACCGAGGCGGCGTTCGAGGCCGGGATCAACTTCTTCGATACGGCCAACGCCTACGGTCGGGGCGCGGCCGAGTCCGCGTGGGGTGAGATCCTGTCGGATCGTCCGCGCGAGTCCTACGTGCTTGCGACCAAGGTGTTCTTCCCGATGTCGGACGACCCTGCCGACCAGGGCCTATCGGCCGCCCAGATAGCCAAGCAGATCGACGCCTCGCTGCAGCGGCTGCAGACCGACTACGTCGATCTCTATCAGTGCCACCGCTTCGATCCCGACGTGCCAATCGAAGAGACGGTCGAGGCGCTGCAGAAGGTCGTCGCCGAGGGCAAGGCACGCTACCTGGGCTTCAGCGAATGGCTGCCGTACCAGATTCAAGCGGCGATCGACATCGCCGGCTCGGACCTGTTCGTCTCCTCGCAGCCGCAGTACTCGATGCTGTGGCAGGCGCCCGAGGCCGAGGTGTTCCCGCTGTGCGAGGCCAACGGGATCTCACAGATCGTCTGGTCGCCGCTGGCCCAGGGCGTGCTGACCGGCAAGTATCGCCGCGGCGAGACGCCCCCCAGCGACTCCCGTGCGGCAAGCGATGCGATGAACGTCTTCATCGGCCGGGTGCTGAACGACGAGACCCTCGCTGCGGTTGACCGGCTGCGACCGATCGCCGAGCAGGAGGGCATCAGCCTGACCGAGATGGCGCTCGCGTGGGTCCTGCGCCGGCGCGAGCTCGCCTGCGGCGATCGTTGGCGCATCGCGCCCGGAGCAGGTTCACGCGAACGCCAGGGCCTCGGGCATCGACCTCTCGGCCGATGTGCTCGAGGCGATCGACGAGGCGCTCGGCGACGCGCCGGTTCGTGAACCGACGCTCGCGCCCGGAGCCCGCGAGGGACTCGTCAGCGGCGGAGGTAAGCGGTAGCGCGTCGGCGGCGGGCATCGGCCAGCCGGTATAGGCATCGGCCAGGAAGCGCCGACCGGCCTCCGATTCAACGACCGCTTCAAGCTCTCCGATCTGGCGGTGGCGGTCGAAGTCGGTCGCGTCCGGAGCCGTGTGGAGCATCTGGGTCATCCACCACGAGAAGTGCTGCGCGCGCCAGATCCTCGGCAGAACGTCGTCCGGATAGCGTTCGATAAGGCCGGGGTCGCCGTCCAGAAGCAGGGCGCGCAGCGCCCGCGCCAGCACGAGCACGTCGGCAACGGCGAGATTGAGGCCCTTTGGCGCCCGTGGGCGGAACCGTGTGTGCCGCATCTCCGACGAGCGCCAGGCGGCCGCGCTGCACACGTTCGGCGACGAAGCTGCGGAAGTGGAGCAGGTCGCGTTGGGTGATCGGACCTCGGACGAGTTCATGTGGCGCGACCCGCGTCGACAACGCATCCCAGACTTCGTCATCCGTCATCGCCTCGGGATCCAGGTCTCGATCGCATTGAAGGTACATCCGCTGCAGCGTCGCGCTGCGCTGGCTGATCAGTGCGAATCCGTTCTCCGAGTTGCTGTAGATGAGTTCTCGGGCACTCGACGGAGCCTCGCAGAGGATCCCGAGCCAGGCGAACGGGTACTCGCGGAAGTGACCGCTGGTGGCAGAGCCAGCGACCGCCGCGCGCACCACGCTCTGCGATCCGTCTGCGCCCACGATGAATTCTGCCTCGATCGCAAGCGCGCGACCTTCGGCGTCGACCGCCTCGACTCGGGCACGCGTCCCGCTGTCATCTGCCCTGGTCGCCGTCATCCTGAAGCGGAGGTCCTGACCATCAGCCAGCCGGGTGGCGATCAGGTCCTGGAGCACTTCGTGCTGGGGATAGAGCCAGACGCCGCGACCGACCAAGGCGGCGAAGTCGATGCGGTGTCCCTCGCCGGAGAAGCGGATCTCGATCCCGTCGTGACGCTGCCCGGCGGTCAGCACCCGCTTGGAGGCGTCGGCGGCGACGAGCACCCGAACCGTGTCCTCCTCGAGGATCCCCGCGCGTACCGTGGTCTCGATCTGCTCGCGGGAGCGACAGTCGATGACGATCGATTCCACGCCGGCGGTCGCAAGGAGATGTGAGAGCAGGAGTCCCGCAGGTCCGGCTCCGACGATCGCGACCCGAGTCCGTTCGACAGTCACGCCCCAGCCCTACGGCGAGGTCGGCTGCGGCTGGGGTTGCGCCTCGGGCTGTCGCCGCTTCAGGGCGGCGCTCGCGCCGCAGATCGCGCCGCCGGGCGTGGTCTCGGCGCTGACCTCGCGCCGTGGGTTTCGGATCCACAGCAGGCAGAGACCGCCGCTGATGATCGCGAAAAGTGCGGCCAGGCCGATGGCCAGGTGGAGCGCATTCACCGACGCGCTCTCAAGGACGATGTGGACCTGCGGTCGCTGCGTCGAGCGGGACGCCGCTGGGCGGCCGGACCTCGAAGGTCGCGGACGCGGCCTGGTCGATCGTGGCTCGGTATGTGGCGGTCTCACCGCCGGGCGGCAGCCTCTCGTGGACGCGCGCGGAGAAGTGGCTCGGCGACGACGGCGCCGACTACGGCGATCGCGATCAGTCCGGCCAGCCGCGCGACCGCGTTGTTGATCCCGGACGCGACCCCGGAGTGCTCAGATCCGGCGGCGGCAAGAACGGCCGCGGTCAGGGGCGCGACGGTCAGCGCGAGTCCCAGCCCGAAGAGGATCACGCCCGGCAGCATGTCTGTCACGTACTTCGGATTGGCTCCCATATTCAGAAGCAGCAGCATCCCGGCGCCGGCCACGATCGGACCGAAGCCCATGAACAACCGCGGCCCGTAGCGGTCGGACAGCGCGCCGAATCGTTTGGCCAGCAGGAACGTCAGGATCGACAACGGCAGCAGGCTCAGCCCAGCGGCGATCGGGCTGTAGCCGGCGACCTGCTGGAGAAACACGACGACGAAGAAGGTGATCACGTTCAGCGACCCGTAGAACAAGAACGTCGCCAGGTTCCCGATCGCGAAGTTGCGCGAGCGGAACATCGATATGGGAAGCATCGGCGCACTGCATCGGCGCTCCCACGCGACGAACGCGACGAGCAGCAGCACGCCGCCGAGCAGCGTCCCCCAGACTCGGGGGTCGCCCCAGCCGTAGGTCGGCTGCTCGATCAGCGCGAAGATCGGCCCCGGCCAGTCCGACTGCCCCGAGCAAACCGCCGATCCAGTCGATGTGGCCCCCCGTTGGTTGGCGTCCGGTTGGGATGTGGCGCACAAGCCACAGCGTCGCGAGCACGAGCGGCACGTTGACGACGAAAACCCAGCGCCAGGAGCCGACCCCGATCAAGAGCCCGCCGAGCAGAGGACCGGCGACCGTCGCGATTCCGCTCCACGCGGTCCAGGACCCGATCGCCGACGCCCGCTGGTGCTCGGTGAACGTGTCCATGATCAGCGCCAGGGTGCTCGGTACCAGCAGCGCCGCGGCGACCCCCTGCACCGCGCGTGCGCCGATCAGGACCGCTGCATCCGGCGCCCCCGCGCATGCCACCGAAGCCACTCCGAAGCTGGCGACGCCGAGCGCGAAGATCCGACGGCGGCCGTACACGTCGCCGAGCGAGCCGCCGACCAGCAGCAGTGAGCCCAGCGTCAGCAGGTAGGCATCGACTACCCACTCCTGGGTCGCGAAACCGGCGTCCAGGCTCGCTCTGATCGTCGGCAGCGCGACGTTGACGATCGTTCCGTCGAGAAATGCCGCCGAGGAACCGAGGATGCACGCCAGCAGCGTCAGGCGCTGGGCCGGGCTGTACCGGACCGACTCGGCCGAGGAGTTCGCCTGCTGGGTTGCCACTCCTCCGAGGCTACGCCTCAGGGGTTCATCACTCCCAGCGGAAGAATCTGGCCGCGAGTGCCGAGATCAGCACCGCGTAACCGGCCAGCACCAACAGGTGCGTGGTCCCCGGCCAGGATCCCGCAATCGCGTTCTGCAGCGCCGGGGTCGCGGCGCCGAGCGGCGTGTAGTGGCTGATGTCACGCAGCCCGGCGCCCATCTCCGCCTGCGGCACCCACAGCCCGGCGAAGAACATCAGCGGGAAGAGCAACAACCCTCCGGCGGCGGTCGCGATCCGCTGGCTGGGCGCGAGCGCGGTGATCAGGGTTCCCAGAGAGATGACCGCGCCCATCGTCAGCGCGATCGCGAGGATGAATCCGCCGACATCCTGAGGCAGCTGTACCGAGAACCAGAAGTGGGACACCAGCAGAATCAAGATCACCACGCAGGTCGCCAGCCCCAGAATGATCGCGATCTGCGCGGCGAGCAGCCGCACGGCGCCGACCGGGGTCGTCGAGAGTCGCCGCAGATACCCCTTGTCCCGATACGACGCGAGCGCCGCCGGCAGCGCGCTGAGTCCCAGGATCACCAGCGTGAACATCATCACGGTCGGCGTGTAGACGACGATCAGACGCAGCCCGCCGAGCGAGTGCTGGTGCTTGTTGCCGCCGGCGAGCCCGAATACGACCAACAGGACGATGGGGAACACCAAACCCCAGAACAGCAGCATCGGCTCGCGCAGGAACAGCTTCAGCTCGGTCCGCAAGAGGCAGGCAAAGCCGCTGGGCCGCCGTCGGGCGCGAGAGGTTGTGGCGGCGACTGCGCTCATCGTGTGCCCTTGCGGCTTGATTCGTCGAATTCGGCGGCGGCGGCGTCGGCGTCGGCCGTCAGCGCCACGAAGGCGTCGTCCAGCGTCGACTGCTCGATCCTCGTCTCCAGCGGGATCACCCGCTCGCGCACAAGCATTCCCATCACCGTCGCGACCAGGTCACCACCGCCGTCGACCACGATTCGCTCGCCGTCCCGACGGACGTTGCGCACGTCCGGGAGAAGCCTCACCGCGTCGATGTCGAGGTCCGCCGACGGTCGGAAGCTGACGTGCTGGCCGGTTCCGACCGCGAGGGCCGCCGGTGTGTCGATCGCGAGCACGCGGCCGCGGTGCAGCAGCGCGACTCGGTCGCAGAGGTACTCGGCCTCCTCCATGAAGTGAGTCACCAGGATCACCGTCACGCCGTCGTCGCGGATCGCCTCGATCAGCTTCCAGGTTTCGCGCCGCGATTGTGGATCCAGGCCCGTCGTCAACTCGTCGAGAATCGCCAATTCAGGGCGCCCGACCAGCGCCAGCGCAATTGAAAGGCGCTGGCGCTGCCCACCCGAGAGGTTGGCGAAGCGCGCGTCGCGCTTGCCCTCGAGCCCCAGGGAACGCAGCAGCTGTTCAGGGTCGGCGGGATCTGGATAGAACGACGCAAACAAATCAAGCGCCTCGATAACGCGCAGCTTGTCCGGCAACTCAGACTGCTGCAGCTGGATCCCGACGCGGCGGCGCAGCTCGTCGCGGTTGGCACGCACGTCCATCCCGAGCACGCGGATCGCGCCCGCATCGGGCTTGCGGAGGCCGCCGATGCATTCGACGGTCGTCGTCTTCCCGGCGCCGTTCGGCCCGAGGATCCCGTAGATCTCGCCCTGCCTGATCGACAGCGAGACGCCGTCGACCGCGACCGTGTCGCCGTAGCGCACCCGTAGGTCCTTGACGGTCACTACCTCAGTGGCGACCGCTACGTTCCGCTCTATGAGCGTCCGTGCCATCACATCAGGGTGACAGCTCGGTCCCGGCGGCACAATTCCGACACCGCTCGCATTCGCCGGTTGGGGGGTGGATCGATCGTTCCGCCGGTCGCCCTGGCGATGGCTCGGAAACGAGCGTCCGCGGCAGGTCAGCGCGCCGCGACTCGCCGGGCGTCGGCGGCGCGACGGTGTCGCTGGACCTCGAGCCGCAACTGCAGGATCCGAGTCGAGCCGACCAGCACGCTGATCAGGACTCCTGCCACCGCCGCTATCAGGATTGCAAGCGCAAGCGAAATCGTCCCGTGTGCTCCGAGGAACGAAATCGTGACGTTCTGCGAGTTCTCGGCGATGAAGATGATCAGTGCGATCAGCAGGATCACGGCGACGACGATTGCGACCCAGACTCGGCCGGCAACCGTCTTCTTCGGAGGTGCCGGTGTCTGGGTGACAGCTGGGGGCCTCAGTCGACGTCGTGGCCGGCTCGGGTTGCGCCGAGGTCTCCGGCCGGCTCGGGGTCGGCGAGTGGCCGATCCTCGTGTGCCATGCATGCGGGCTACCCGGATGCTGGTCCGGCCAACCGCGCGACCACGCGGTTGGCCTCTGGGCCTAGGCTTTCTCGCGTGCGCGACTGGCTGCAGAAACACGACCCGGGTTACACGGCCCTACGGAGGGCTGGTCGCGCGGCGATTCTGATGCCCGCGCTGTTCGCGCTCGCCGACAAGGTGATCGCCAATCCGGACATCTCGTACTTCATCGCGTTCGGGTCGTTTGCGATGCTGCTGCTGGTCGACTTCGGCGGCTCGCGGCTGGACCGCGCGTTTGCCCAGTCGCTGCTGGGCGTGAGCTGCGCCGTGCTGATCTGCATCGGGACGCTGCTGTCGCGATCAACCCCGCTGGCCACGGTCGGAATGTTCGTCGTCGGCTTCGTCGTGCTGTTCAGCGGGATCGTCAGCTCGGTGATCGCAAGCGCCACGACGCCGCTACTGCTGTCGTTCATCCTGCCCGTGACGGTGCCCGGGTCGGTCTCGCAGATTCCCGATCGAGTCGCCGGCTGGGGGATCGCCGCGGCCGTGTCGGTGGTCGCGATCACGGTGCTGTGGCCGTCGCCGGTCGCGTACCCGATCGAGGGCCGCGCGATCGATGTGTGTCGCGCCATCGCCAGGCGGATCCGCGCCGAAATGGACTGGATTCTGGGCGACGGAGGCGAAGGATCGAAGGCCGCCTACGAGGCGGCACGGGCCGAGTCGGACGCGCGGATCGCGTCGCTGGACAAGCTTTTTCTCGCCACCCCCTATCGCCCGACCGGGCTCAGCACCAAAGCCCGGGCCGAGATCCGGCTCGTCGACGAGCTGCGCTGGTTGAGCGGCGTCGTCCTGAGATCGGGTCTGCGGGCACGACCAGCGGCTCTCCCGGATCGAACCGTTTGTGACGTGAAGCTGGCGGCCGCGGACGTCCTGGAACGGGGTGCAGCGGCGCTGGATTCCCGCGGCCCATCGGCTACCTCGGCTCGCGCGGAGCTGAGCGGCGCCCGTCAACGATTGCGAGCCGAGCTGCGGCAGCTCGAGGACTACACGACCTCGCAGCCGATCGAGCAGCTTCGTGGCAAGGCGAACGGCGCAGCGGGCTCAGGGAATGGGAGCGCGTCGGCGGCGACGGTGGTTTCGGCACTCGACCCCAGTTTTCGGGCCCAGGAGCTCGCGTACATCACCGATCAGATCGCCTCGAACATCGATTTCGCGATTGCCGCCTCTCGTCGAACCTGGTGGGAGCGGCTGATCGGACGCCAGCCCTCCGGCTTCACCGGAACGCTGACGGCTGCACGGGAGCGCGCCCTGGCACACGCCGCGCGGAGCTCGTCCTGGCTGCGCAACAGCCTGCGTGGCGGCGCGGGCCTCGCGCTGGCGGTGCTGATCGCCGACCTGACATCGGTCCAACATGGCTTCTGGGTGGTTTTCGGCACGCTCGCAGTGCTGCGATCCAACGCTCTCAGCACTGGGCAGAACGCGGTGAGAGCGATGCTCGGCACGACCGCCGGATTCATCGTCGGCGGCACGCTTGTGGCGCTGATCGGGACCAACACAGTGTTGCTGTGGATCCTGCTTCCGTTCGTCGTGTTGGTCGCCGGCCTGGCGCCGTCGACGATCTCGTTCGCTGCCGGGCAGGCGGCGTTCACCGTCACGCTGCTGGTGCTCTTCAACCTGCTGGTGCCCGTCGGCTGGAAGCTGGGGCTGGTCCGGATCGAGGACGTCGCGATCGGCGGGGCCGTCAGCCTTGCCGTTGGCGCGGTGTTCTGGCCCCGCGGGGCCCGAACCGAGCTTCGCAGGGCGCTGGGTCGCGCATATATCGACAGCAGCAGCTACCTTGCCGAGGCGGTCGGCTATGGAGTCGCCTGCTGCGACGCGAGTGGTCCCGGAGCGACGGCGCCGCGCGCCTTGGCACTGCGGGCGGCCGCGTCGGCGCGCAGATTGGACGACACCTTCCGCGGATATCTCGCCGAACGTGGGGCAAAGTCAGTCCCAATGGCCGGGTTGGCCACGCTCGTGACCGGCGCAGCCGGCGTGCGACTTGCTGCCGACGCGGTTCTGGACCTCTGGGACGGGGACGGCAACGTGCCAACGCGCGACGGCGACCGCGCTGCGGCGCGTCATGAGCTGGTCGAGGCGGCCGAACATCTCAGCGGTTGGTACGCGCGCTTCGCCGCCAGCCTCAACGGCGCCGCCGACGTCCCCGAACCACTGGTGCCCGGCGGACGCCGCCGACGAGCGGCTCGTCGACGCGGTCGCCAGCGATCTCGAAGACGGCGACGGCCATGCGACCGCCACGGGCGTTCGAGTGATCTGGACCGGCGACCATCTCGACGCGGTGCGGCGCCTGCAGGAGGCACTTGTCGCGCCGGCGCGCGTGGCGGTCGGCGGTGGTTAGCGTTTGAGAATCCGCCGGTTCCGAGATCCGGCGCGCCTCAGCCGCGCCGGCTCAAGCTGCTACCTCACCGCCGCCCTCCTGTCCTGGAAGCGATCCTCAGTCCGCGGAACGCGCGAGTCGCGACCCGCGTGGCCTGATTGGGGCTCGGCCGCGAGGGGCCGGTCCGGTCGATTCCCTGACGACGAGTTCGGCTGAGATCAGGTGTTGTCGAGCGGGCGTCTTCTGCCCTGTGAGCTGCTCGATCAACATCTCGGCGGCCATCCGTCCCGCATCGAACGCCGGCCATTCAACCCCGGTGAGCGAGGGTGCGAGCATCTCGGCGAACTCGGCGGCGAGGATCGACACGATCGAGAAATCGTCGGGGACACGAAGGTCCGCCGCCCGGAGCGCGCTGAGCACTCCCGGGAACTGCCAGCTGGTGGTGATCGCCGCCGTGCACGCCGTCTCCGAGCGCAGCAGCTGCGCCGCGGCCGCGAACGCGTCGCTCGGCTCGGTCGAGCAGGAGATGTGGATGCCGCGAATGCCGAAGTCGGGGGCGCGCCGTTCGAACATGTCGCGGGCAAGCAGCGCCGAGGTGTAGCCCGCCTCGAGCAGCTCCGGCGCGAAGTTGAAAAGAGCGACGCAGGTATGACCGAGTCGCGCCAGATGGGCGAGGCTGGTCTCGACCGCGTCGGGGAAATCGAGATCGACGTAACTGATTCCCGCCGTGTCGCCCGTGCGCCCGATGAGCACGAATGGGCAGCCCTCTGCTTGAAGTCGCTCGACGCGGGAATCGTCCAGGAGCGTCTCCATCAGGATGACGCCGTCGGCGCGCCCACGCGTCACAAGCTGCGTGATCGTCCCTGGGTCGGTGGCGGCCGTGGAGAGAAGCAGCGCGTAGTCGCTGGCGCTCGTCGCTTGCGCCGCTCCGGCCACGAAGGTCTGCTGCAGAGGCAGCAGCTGCCACTGCGCCCAAGGGAGGAACAGAGCGATCGTGTGCGATGCGCCGCTCGCGAGAGCGCGGGCGGGACGGTGCGGGCGGTAGTCGAGCTCCTCGATCGCTGCCAGAACGCGCTCCCGCATCTCCCGAGAGACGGGCCGCTTGCCGCTCAGGACGTATGAGACGGTGCTCAGCGCGACGCCGGCGCGCTCTGCGATCTGCACCATCGTTGCCGGCTTCGGATGTGTCGTCTGGCTCGTTGTGCCGCCGCGCTGCCTGATCACCGATCTTGACTCCCGTGGGGTGCCCTTGGTAGTTTGTCGAAGCGTTTCGATCAATGGTAGTGTGTCGCATTGAACGAGGAGGAGAGTTTATGTGCGCCGCAAAAGGCCGATTTCTGCGGCCCGTTGCAGGCAGGGTAAGGCATTCGGCATGGTGCCGAGTGTCGCCGGACGGGCTTGTGCGACGGCAGTTCGAAGCGCTTCGGATGGGGAGAGAGAGTTGACGGCTTTCATCGGCAGCGAGGCCGGCTTCACCGTGCTCGCAGGGGGCGAGGTCCTCCAAATCGACGCGTGGGGCGAAAGTGGCGTTCGAGTTCGCTCGACGCTGGGGGGCTCGGTCACGGAGACACCCGGCAGCGCCCTGGTCGAAGCCGGCGAGATCGATCCCCGGGTCGAGATCACCGATGACCGGGCACGCATGCGGAACGGGGACCTCATCGTCGAGGCATACGTAAACCCTGAGGAACGATTCATCCCCTTCCCGCCGCTGGTGCGTTTTCTCCGGGCGGACGGAGAGGAGCTGTTCGCCGAGAGCCTCCCTCACTTCACGTCTCCACCGCAGCGCCGGTACCGCCGCGCGGGGGGCGACCTGTTCGCCTGTGAGGTCACCTTCGACGCTCACCCGAGCGAGCGCTTTTGCGGGCTCGGGCAGCACCAACACGGCCTTCTGGACCAGAAGGGATCGATCATCGACCTCGTCCAGCGCAACACCGAGGTCTCGGTGCCGTTCGCGCTGTCCAGCCGAGGCTACGGATTCCTGTGGAACATGCCGGGAGTTGGCCGCGTCGAGCTCGGGACGAACCGCACGCGTTGGACTGCAGACACGGCGCGTCAAATCGACTACTGGGTGACGGCGGGCCCGACACCGGGCGACATCGTCAGCCGCTACGCCAATGCGACGGGTCTGCCTCCGATGCTGCCGGAATGGGCCTCGGGGTTCTGGCAGTCCAAGCTGCGCTACCTGGACCAGGACGAGCTTCTCGAGGTTGCACGCGAGTACAAGCGCCGCGGATTGCCTCTGTCGGTGATCGTCTGCGACTACTTCCACTGGACGCGCCAGGGCGAGTGGAAGTTCGACCCAACAGAGTGGCCGGATCCGCAGGCGATGGTCGACGAGCTGCGCGAGCTCGGGGTCGAGCTCCTCGTCTCGATTTGGCCAACGGTCAACCCAAACAGCGAGAACTACGCGGAAATGGACTCGCGAGGCCTACTGGTGCGGAACATGGAGGGTCTGCCGCTGCACCTGCCGTTCTGGGACAAGGGCACCGACGGCCAGGTCTTCATGCGCTTTTATGACTCGACCAATCCGGAAGCTCGGCGCTACATCTGGGAGAAGGTCACCGCCGGTTACGGCCGCTACGGCATCCGGGCGTTCTGGCTCGACGCGTGCGAACCGGAAGTCCTTTCCGACAATGCCGAGAACGCCCGGTACTTCATGGGGCAGGGCACGGAGGTGCAGGGTGTCTACCCGCGCGAGCACGCTCGGGGGTTCCATGAGGGGCTACACGCCGGCGGCGAAGGCGACGGCGTGCTGCTCTGCCGGTCTGCCTGGGCGGGCAGCCAGCGGTACGGGGCGATCGTGTGGTCGGGCGACATCGAGTCCACCTTCGAGGCACTGGCGCAGCAAATACCGTCCGGCCTCAACATGGGCGTGGCCGGGATCCCGTGGTGGACAACCGACATCGGCGGATTCAAGAATGGCGACCCCAGCACCGCTTACTTCCGGGAACTCATCGTCCGGTGGTTCCAGTTCGCCGTCTTCTGCCCGATCTTCAGGCTCCACGGGGTCCGCGAGCCAGGGGCCCTTGTCGGCTCCGGTCAGACCGGCGCCCCCAACGAAGTCTGGTCATTCGGCGAGGAGGCGTACGCGATCATTCGAGACCAGCTCGCATTGCGCGAGCGGCTGCGGCCGTACGTAATGGAGCAGATGGCCACGGCCAGCGCCACCGGACTTCCGCCGATGCGCGCGCTCTTCCTGGAGTTCCCGTCGGAGGCGCCCGCCTGGGAGGTGAGCGACCAATACATGTTCGGCCCGGATGTGCTGGTGGCGCCAATAACCGCGCAAGGAGCGCGTCAAAGGGACGTGTACCTCCCCGAGGGGGCGTCGTGGCTGGACGCGTGGACGGGAGAGCCCGTCGAGCAGAGCGGTTGGGTGACAGCGGACGGCGCCACTTGAGCGAATACCGGTCTACCTACGCGAGGGCGGGTCTCTGAGCGATCTATCTCCCGGTGGGAGCTAACCGGTCGCCACCTGGCGACGTTCCCGGAGAGCGCACTTGGCTCGAATGAACATCAACACAGAGCCTGATGCCGCGACGTCGACCCTGCCGACTACGCGGACGGGAGAGGCCGGGCCGCCAAACGCCGCGTATCCGGTGCCGCGCCTGACCGCCAAGAGGCGGCAACAGCTCGCGGCCTGGCTCTTCCTGGCGCCCGCGATCGCGTACCTGCTGTTCGCGTTTGCTCTGCCCATTGTCTACAACATCATGTTGAGCTTTGAGCGGACCTCTCCGGCGACGATCAGCAGCCTGACCGCGCCCTTCGCCGGGCTCGACAACTATCGCTTCATCATCAACGACCCCACGAGCCGGGCGGCAATCTTCCGCACGCTCGAATTCACGGTCCTGTCTCTCCTGGGTCAGTTCATCATCGGGTTTGGTCTCGCGCTGCTGTTCACCCTCAGGTTCCCGGGGAGGAACTTCGCCCGCTCCATGATCATCGTGCCCTGGCTCGTGCCTCTGATCGTGACCGGGGTCATCTTCAAGTTCATATTCCAGCTTGAGGGCGGAGCGGTTAACCAGCTGCTGATCGACGTCGGCCTTGCTCATAGCCCGATCGATTGGCTCGACGACCCGCATCTGGCCTTCTGGACGATCCTGATCGCGAACATCTGGCTGGGGGTGCCGTTCTTCACGCTCCTTCTCTACAGCGCCCTGCAGGATGTGCCGGGCGACGTGAAGGAGGCGGCCCGGATCGACGGTGCGAGCCCCTTGCAGACCCTTCGCCTAGTCATCTTTCCGATCATCCTGCCGGTGATTGAAGTCACCGTGCTGCTCGGCTTTGTTTTCACCGTCAAGGTCTTCGACCTCGTGATCGGCCTGACCCAGGGCGGGCCGGCCAACGCCACCCAGCTGATTACGACCTGGTCGTACAACCTTTCGTTCCAGCAGTTCTCGTTCGGCGAGGGGGCCGCGCTCAACAACGTGTTGCTGGCCATGGCGCTGATCTGCGCCCCGCTGTACCTGCTGCTCAGCAGGGATTCACTGAGGCGCAGCTCGGGAGCGGCTCGATGACCCGCATGCAGAGGTCGAGACCGCTGCGGTGGCTGTGCACTTTTGGGGCGATCCTCGCGTTGCTGATCATGTTGTTCCCGGTCTACGCCCTCATCGTCGGGTCATTCGAGTCGACCACGACCCTGTTCAGCGGCACCTACTATCTACTGCCGCACGACGCGACGCTCGACAACTTCCGGATGGTCTTTCAGGCCCAGACGGGTCACATCGTCACGAGCCTGATCGTCGGCGTGGGCACCGCGGTGCTGTCGCTCGCCATAGCAGTGCCGGCTGCATACGCGCTCGCGAAGTATCCGATGCGGGTCACGGTCGCCCTGGTGAGCGCACTGCTCATCGCTCAGATCGTGCCGTCGATCGTGCTGGCGACGTCGCTCTTCATCGTCTTCCACTGGATTCACCTCCTGAACACGTATCCCGCACTCATCCTCGCGGACGGGACGTATGCGATCCCCTTTGCGATCCTGGTGTTGCGGGCGTTCTTCTTCAGCCTGCCCAACGAACTGATCTATGCGGCCAGGGCCGACGGCGCGTCCGAGTGGCAGGCGTTCCGCTTCGTGATGATGCCGCTCGCCCGCTCGGCCGTTATCACCGTCGCCGTGTTCGCGTTTGTCAATGGTTGGGGAGATTTCATATTTGCTTTGACGATTCTTAACGGTTCCGGCATAGAGCCGATCACGCTCGGCGTCTACACTTATCTCGGAAACTACTTGACCGATTGGGGTGCGGTGATGGCCTCAGCCGCTGTGGCCTTGGTGCCGGCTGGGGTCTTGCTTGTGGTCGCTCAGCGCTACATCGCGAGTGGGCTCACCGCAGGGGCGGTCAAGGGTTAGCCATGAGGGCGATCACGATACCCGGAGGGCGCGTCCGTGCGGTCGCAGTTGGAGCCCGTGAACGTGCGGCCAGGAGGTACTGGATGGATTAGCTGTACGCTGGTGACGATGCTGTAGTCGCAGAGCGCTCGCTCGAGCCCTCGCGGCACTGTGTAACAGTGAGAGGAAAGGTACGCTGTGAAACTGATAACTAGAAGGTGGCGGTCGTTGGCTATCGCGACAGCCGTGATAGCTCTTGTGATGGGCTTGTCGCTGAGCGCCAGTTACGGCGCGGCGACGACGAACATCACCCTGACGGAGGAGGACTACTTCAATACACCGGGCCAGATCAAGGCTCTGGCGGACTACTCGAAGCAGTTCGAGCAGGCGCACCCAGGCGTGACGATCAACAGGCAGTATGTGCCCTTTGCCAACCTGGACACGAAGCTCCTGACTCAGGCGACGGGTAGTGACCTGCCGAACCTGCTGGCGGTCGACAACCCATTCGTCTCGACGATGATCTCGACCAAGCAGGTTGTGCCGCTGAACGGACTGAAGGGCTTCAGCACGGCGGGTTATTACAAGGCCGTGATCGATGAAGGTCTACAGGGTGGCAAGTACTACAGCCTCCCGGTGGCAGGCGCCAACTCGATCGCGCTGATCTACAACATCGCCGACCTGAAGGCCGCACACGTCAGCCCGCCGCATACGTGGGCGCAGTTGGTGACGGACGCGCAGAAGCTGACGACGTCGGCGCACTACGGCATCGCGCTGACCTGCGAGCCGGCGGAAGACACGACCTGGCAGTTCGAGCCGTTCTTCTGGGGTAACGGAGGAAGCTTCACGTTCAGCAACATCTCGAAGGCACCCGGCGTGCAGGCGCTGTCGCTGTGGCAGTCGCTCGTCAAGAACGGGTCCGCCTCAAAGGCGTGCCTGAGCTGGAGCCAGACGCCCGCGGCGTCGAGCCAGTACATCGCCGGAAAGGCCGCGATGATGGTCAACGGCCCGTGGAACTTCCCGACGATGAACGGGGCCAAGCTGTTCTACGGCAAGCAGTTCGGCGTCGTACCGGTCCCGGTCAACAAGGCCAGCCAGAAGTCGATCGTGCCGCTTGGCGGCGAGGACTGGATGGTCAGCAAGAGCGGCGGCACCGCCGCGCAGCAGATGGCATTCGAGTACATCAAGGGTCTGCAGACTCCCTCGGAGGAGCTGAAGCTCGCGAAGCTGTTCGGGTACCTGCCGGGCAAGGTCGCCGTGGCGAACCAGTACCTCAAGCAGGCGGGCCCCGAGTGGAAGGTGTACATCCACCAGACCCTGTTTGCGCACCCGCGTACGCTGGGCCTGGGCGTCAAGTACCCGAAGATCTCGCAGGCTGTGTGGACGGCAATTCAGTCCGCCCTGTCGGGGCAGGCGTCCGTGCAATCAGCGCTGGGCACGGCTCAGAAAACGATCAACGGCATCCTGAAGTAAGCGGAGTGATGACCCGTCGTGCTTCGCCGGAGATAGCGAGAGCGTGACGGCTGAAGCCCGGTACCGCGCGTCCCACCACGGAGGGGCGGCGGTACCGGGGGTTCCTGTTCAGCTGATGAAGTCCGTCGATGGGGTGCCAGTCTGTGGGGGATGGCGGCGGGCTGCGCAGCCTGCGCTGCGACGGCTCGAGTCTTGCTGGGCAGAGAACGGCGTGAGCCGAGGCCGGTTTGCCGGGCGCTTCGGAAGTGCCCGGCGAAGTGAGTTACCTACGAACCCGTTGTGGAGAACCGATGAGAAACAAGGACGAGTTGCTCGAGGCCACCTCGAGCGTCGTGACGAGCGTCGCGCCGACGGTCTCCGCGCGCGTGCGACTGCGGCCGATCGACGCCCGCGGCGCCGTCATTCGGGGCGGGCTGCTCGCGAACCGCCAACGGGTGAACCGGGACGTCACCATCCTTCGCGGCGCCGAGGAGCTGGAGCGCGCCGGGACGCTGGACAACCTGCGGATCGCGGCTGGACTTGCCTCAGGCGCGAGGCGTGGCATGGTCTTCAGTGACTCGGACGTCTATAAGTGGCTGGAGGCGCTCGCGTGGGAGCTCGAGCGCGAGCCCTCGGCGGAGCTCGAGCGCCTCGCCCGCGAGACGACCGAGCTCGTCGCCGCGGCACAGAGGCCGGACGGTTACCTCAATAGCTGGTCGCAGGTCGTTGATCCGGAGTGGCGATGGACCGAACTGGGGACGGGGCACGAGCTCTACTGCGCGGGCCACCTGATTCAAGCGGGGGTTGCATCCGCTCGCGCCACCGGCGACACAGCTCTGCTCACGGTCGCGTGTCGCTTCGCCGACCTGATCGATCAGGTATTCACGGAAGGTCCCGAGACCGGTACCGATGGACATCCCGAGATTGAGCTCGCACTCGTCGAGCTGTACCGGCAGACGGGTCAACAGCGCTATCTCCAGCTTGCGGACGAGCTCACCGCGCGGCGCGGGCATGGCATCTTCGCCGACAGCCCGTTCGACCTCGACTACTACCAGGATCGAGAGCCGGTTCGGGACGCCCGGACCATCGTCGGGCACGCCGTGCGCGCGCTGTACCTCAACGCCGGGGTCACCGATATCTACGCCGAGACGGGCGATGAGACGCTGCTCGCGTCGCTGCGCGGCCAATGGGACGACATGAGTGCGACCAAGACATACCTGACGGGTGGCGTCGGCTCTCGGCACTATGGCGAGGCGATCGGTGATCCCTACGAGCTGCCTCCGGATCGCGCGTATTGCGAAACGTGCGCGGCGATCGCGAGCATCATGTGGAACTGGCGGATGCTGCTCGTCACCGGCGAGAGCCGCTTTGCCGACCTCCTCGAGCGCACGCTCTACAACGGCTTCCTGTCCGGCCTTTCGCTCGACGGCGAATCATTCTTCTACGCGAACCCGCTCCAGTCGCGGAACGGCGAGCGACGCCACCACTGGAATCCCGTCGCCTGCTGCCCGCCCAACATCATGAGAATGCTCGCTTCGCTGCACCATTACCTTGCAACGGTGACCGACAGCGGCATCCAGGTTCATCAGTATGCGTCGTCGACGATTCGCACGGCTGTCCCCGATGTCGGTCCGGTCGAGCTGAGCGTCGAAACGGGCTATCCGTGGTCGGGCACGATCGCAGTAGAGGTGGAGTCGAGCCCAGATGCCGCCTGGACGCTTTCGCTGCGAATCCCGGCCTGGGCTCGCGTGGCGACCATCGACGGCGAGCCGGTCGCCCCGGGCGAATACGCCGATCTCACCCGACGCTGGTCTGCCGGCGACCGAGTTCTGCTGGAACTCGACGTATCGCCAAGGCTGACGGCGCCGAACCCCCGGATCGACGCGGTCCGAGGCTGCCTGGCGGTCGAGCGCGGGCCGATCGTGTACTGCCTTGAAGAGGTCGATCTTCCAGCGGGCGTGGACCTGGCCGACCTGGCGATCGAGGCTTCGGTTGAGCCCGTCGACGATGGTTCTGCCGCGCAGCTCGGGGGCCTGCCGACGGTCGCGCTGTCGGGTGTCGTTCGGGACGTCGACGGGTGGCAGGATGTCGCGTATCGCGATCTCCACGAACTGGGTGAGGCCACTCCGGGATCGCCCGTACGGCTGCTCGCTGTGCCGTATTTTGCGTGGGCCAACCGGGACGAGGGCGGGATGCGCGTTTGGATCCCCGCGGCGGCGTAGCGTCCAGGGCGCAAAATCGACAACTGGCGAGCGACCCGGCCGGAAACCCGAACAGGAGTACCCCACGATGGCGACAATCGAACTTGAGGGCGTGAAGAAGGTCTATCCGAACGGATACGAGGCCGTGCACAGCCTCGACCTCGACATCGATGAGGGCGAGCTGATGGTCCTTGTCGGTCCCTCCGGCTGCGGCAAGACGACCGTGCTTCGGATGATTGCCGGGCTGGAGGAGGTCAGCGAGGGCGTCCTCAAGATCGGCAACCGGGTCGTGAACGATCTTGGCCCGAAAGAGCGAGACATCGCCATGGTGTTCCAGAACTACGCGCTCTATCCGCACATGACCGTGGCCGAGAACATCGGGTTCGCGTTGCGACTGCGCAGGCTCCCGAAGGACGAGCTCAGAAAAAAGGTCAATGAGACGGCACGAATTCTCGGACTGACTCAGTGGCTCAAGACAAAGCCGGCTCAGCTGTCCGGGGGCCAGCGCCAGCGGGTCGCGATGGGTCGTGCGATCGTCCGCAATCCGTCGGTGTTCCTGATGGATGAACCCCTGTCGAACCTCGATGCAAAGCTGAGGGTCCAGATGCGGGCCGAGGTCAGCCAGATCCAGCGGACGGTCGGTGTTGCGACCTTGTACGTGACGCACGATCAGACCGAGGCGATGACCCTGGGCCACCGAGTCGCCGTCCTGCGCGACGGCTATCTGCAGCAGTGCGACACGCCGCAGGTGTTGTACGACAATCCCACCAATCTGTTCGTGGCGGCGTTCATCGGCTCGCCGGCGATGAACCTCTACGAGGCGGCACTCACCGAAGGCTGCGCGGACGTGCGAATCGGCTCGCAGCTGATCCCGCTCACGGAGCGGGTGCGGACCACGCACCCGGGGCTGGCGCAGTTCGCGGGCAAGCCGGTCGTGGTCGGGATCCGGCCCGAGAGTCTGCCGGCGGCGAACGGATCGGAGGGCCCGGGGCTCGCGGCGCAGGTCGATCTGGTCGAGGCGCTCGGATCCGAGCTACAGGTGCACTTCTCGCTCGATGCCAAGCGCGTGCTGGCCGAGGAGCCGAACGAGGCAGACGAGCTGGCCAGCAGCGGCGCGGGGGTTGCGCGGGTTGCGCCACATGTACCAACGAAGGTCGGCGAGCAGATCCGGTTCGCGGTGGACCTCGAGGCGATCCACTTCTTCGATCCTGAGAGCGGTCGCACGATTCGCGACTGACGGGGCGAGACTCTCGCGGCATCCGGCCGTGGGCCGACGAGTCGGGTGACCGCCAGGTCGTGATCGACGGCTATCCGCCCCGCAACGAAGACCAGGGCTCATCGGCGGCCACGTCTTGAACGTAGTAGCCGCTCTCGCCGAGGGCGGGACCGATGACGACTTGGAGGTACGCGGTTTCGGGTCCGTCATTGAACGAGGCGTGCACGACGCCAGGATCGATGTAGACCGAATCTCCCGGTCCGAGAGCCGTGTGCTCTCGCTCGAGCCACTGGTCGATCGCTCCCGATTTGACGATGATCATCTCTTCCTGATCGGGGTGGCGATGGAAGTCATGAGCCTGTCCAGGTGCCAGCCATACGTCCATGACGACGATGTGTCTCGCACCCGTTTGGGCCGGAGCGCATCGCCACCCGATGTCGCCCCACTCGAAGGTGTCCCGACGGACATCGGACTCCTTGACGAACCTGCTCATCTGCGGTTGCTCCTCCCAGTATCGATCTCTTTGAACCGACGCACGGTGTCGGTGATCGCGACCTCCGTCGGGAGGCGCTCCATCGAGGAGGCGCCGAAGAAACCGACGATACCTTTCACGTTGGCCAGCACGTGGCCGGCGTCCTCGGGGGTCGCAATCGGCCCGCCGTGGCATAGGACGAGCACTGCCGGGTTCCTGGCGACCGCGGCAGCGTGCATCTCACGAATCAGATCCACGCACTCGTCGAGTGTCCTGGCGGTCTCGGCACCGATGGTGCCGCCGGCAGTCAACCCCATGTGCGGGACCAGAACGTCGGCACCGGCCTCGGTCATAGCGACCGCTTCATCCACGGTGAACACATATGGCGCGGTGATCAGGTCGCGTTCGCGCGCAAGCCTGATCAGGTCCACCTCCAGCGAGTAACCCATGCCCGTCTCTTCGAGGTTCCGGCGGAACAGTCCGTCGAAAAGCCCGACGGTTGGAAAATTCTGCACGCCGACAAACCCGATGCGCCTCAACTCATCGAGAAAGCTCGGCATCAACCGGAACGGATCGGTGCCGCACACGCCCGCCAACACGGGGACCCCAGGAACTACCGGCAACACCTCGTGTGCCATCTCGACCACGATTGCGTTGGCATCCCCGAACGGCAACAGCCCCGCCAGCGAGCCCCGGCCGGCCATTCGGTAGCGGCCGGAGTTGTAGATCACGATCAGATCTGCGCCGCCGGCGGCGGCGCACTTCGCCGACAAGCCGGTGCCGGCTCCGGCACCGATCACCGGACGCCCCAGCGCCACCTGCGCCCGCAGACGCGACAGGATCTCCTCACGCGTCATCTCGTTTGCGCGATCAGCTCGTCGAGCCGCCGCGCCATCGCGTCGGCGAACCGCTCGTCGTTGATGTTCATGTCGAGCTCATGGAGCTCCCGATCGGTGAATGTCTGCCGCAGGCCTCGAAAAAGCGCGTCGTCAGCCTCTGGGTCGTGAAATGGTTGCCCCTCCGAGTCGATCATCGAAACGCCGCGGAGCGGGACGAACACCGCCACGGGTCCACGTGCGGCGGCAAGCTTGGTGCCCACGCGACGACCGAGCTCCTCGCACTCCTCGGGCGTGGTCCGCATCAGTGTCACGGTCGGATTGTGGAGGTAGAACCGGCGGTCGGCGAAGGCGGGCGGGATTGACTGCGGAGGTCCGAAATTGACCATGTCGAGCGCTCCGAGTGAAACGACCTGTGGGATCCCGGCGACACCGGCCGCCTCCAGGCGCCGCGGTCCGGCTGACAGAACCCCGCCGACGAGTTCGTCAGCCAACTCCGTGGTCGTTATGTCCAGCACTCCCGCCAGCGAACCATCGCGCGCCAGCGCTTCGAGCGATCGACCTCCGGTGCCGGTGGCGTGGAACACCAACACCTCGTAACCCAGATCCTCGAGCCGCTCACGCGCCCGAGTGACACAAGGCGTAGTGACACCGAACATCGTCGCGCCGATCAGCGGCTTATGCCCGGTGTCCGGAACCGGCGGGGAGCTGACCATGCCCCCGATCGCGGCCGCCGCGTTGGCGAGAATCCTGGCAGAGATCGAGTTGATCCCGGCGAGATCCACGACCGAATACATCATTGCCACGTCGACGGCGCCCACATACGGGCGCGTGTCGCCCGAGGCAACCGTGGACACCAACAACTTCGGCACTCCGACAGGCAACGACTGCATCGCCGTCGCGGCGATAGCGGTCCCGCCGGAGCCACCGATGGCGAGGATCCCGTCGAAGCGGCCGGCCGCATATAGCTCGGAGACGACACGTTCGGCGCCGCGCGCCATCGCTTCCACGGCGGCTCCCCGGTCGCCGGCCGCCGCGAGCGCGTCGGTGTCAGAGCCGGCCGCGGCGGCGAGCGCTCGGCGATCGACGTCCGGCTCGATTCCGACCGGCTCCGCGACGCCGGCATCGATCACGAGCGTGTCGACCCCAAGATCGACCAAACGGTCGCTGAGAAATGCGTATTCGCGGCCCTTGGTGTCGAGTGTGCCGAGCAGGGCGACCGACGGCATGACCTCACGCAGCCCGCAGTCCCATTGACGCGATCCTACCGAGCCGGAGTGGCCTTCACCCCGGCCGAATCGGTTGGCCGGGCGGGACGAACGCGGCCCGGCACTATCAGCTCGGTGGACTGTCCAGAGTCGGCAGGCGTGCGGCCGCCTGGCAGGCCGCCGACGTGTGGCAACGTCTCAACTGCGTCAGCTCGGCGTGGAGCGTTTCTGTCTGACTTGCGGTGAGCTTGGCGGCCACGTTATGGAGTTCGTATGGGTCGGTCAGCAGGTTGTAGAACTCGCGCTGTCCGTTGCGGTATTCGACGTACAGGAACTGCTTCGTCCGGATCGCCTCGTAGCTGGTGGGGTTGGCCGAGTCGTAGTTCTGGAAGTCCGGATCGCGTGGATTGGTCGTGGGTCCGTGATGCTCGATGAGAGCCGCGCTCTGCCAGTTGTGCGGGGTCTTGCCGTGCCACACCGGCAGCAGGCTGACGCCGTCGTCGGGCACCGGCTTGGCGCCGGCGATCATGTCGAAGGTCTTGGCGAGGTCGATGTTCTGCGCGAACAGTTCGGTCCGACGGTCGACCGGCACACGGGGGCCGGCGACGACCAGCGGGACGCGGATGTCGGTGTCAAACGCCGTGAGCTTGCCCGGGGTGAGCCGATACTCGCCGGTATGCAGGCCGTTGTCGGAACTGAAGACCACGTAGGTGTCGCGCGTCAGATGATTTACATGCAACGCGTGATTGATCCTGCTGATCATGCGGTCGACCGACTGCACCGACTGTGCGCGCTTGCGGAAGGCGGTGTTGATGACGTTCAGCTTCTTGGGGCTGAGCGGGGGATGACCCGCCAACCAGTTCGGCGGATGTGTCGGCAGAACGCCGAAGTTGGGCGGCTCGGGGGCCACCAGCCCGGGGAAGTCGTGTGCGTCGCGCGGCGCCGGCGTGTATGGGTAGTGCGGCGCGAAGGTCGCCAACTCAAGAAAGAACGGCTTGTGCGCCTGCGCTTCCCGATTGATGAACGTGACGCCTCGTCGCGCCAGGACGTTTGTCAGGTAGTCGCGTGGCCTGTGGCCAAAGTAATGCACGGTCCCATCGATGTTCATCGGGTAGTTGAACTCCGGATACCCCCACCCCGCTACGTCCCACTCGGTCCAGCCGGGCGGGATGTAGCCCGGCGCGTGTGGGGTCGTACCCCGGCTCGAGGTAGCCGTTCAGATACTTCCCCATCATCGCGGTCGCGTAGCCGGCGTGGTGGAGCGCGACGTTGAAGGCCACGTGCTGCTCGTCACGCTCGAAGAACTTCGCGACCCCGCCCTTGGGCAGCGTGTTGCCGAAGACGTGCGTGTCGTGGGGAAAATTTCCCGTGAAGATCGACGCCCGCGATGGACAGCACAGCGAGTCCGAGACGAAGTAATTGTCAAAGCTCAAGCCACGCGTCTGCAGCGCCTGGACCTGCGGCATGAACGGCACCAGATCGCGCGAGAGGTCGTCGGTCAGCACGAACACGATGTTCGGGTGCCGCGTCGGGGTGCCGGGCGCGTAGCTGTGTGCCGGCGTCGTTGGCGCTGCATCGTGCGGCGGAACCGCCGCGCTAGCCACGCCTTGAGTCGCCCGAGCGCCACCCGCGGTCAGCACGAGGACCGAGGCGAACGTTGTCAGCAGCGCCATGCAGCCCAGTCGACGTACGGAAGCTCCCCACCTCACACAGGCCAAGCTAGAAAGCGAAGATAAAGCGGTCTTACGCTTCGATGAATAGAGGCCTTACGGTGCGGTGACGCCTAATCTGTCGTTCAACAAAGCCTAACTGTCAGTCAGCGAGCGTTCTCAGTACTCCAATCGACGACCGGCGACAGATCGACAGGGCCACGGCGGTGATGTTGGCGCTGGTGACGTCCGCGATGGTCTCGAGCGACGGTGATTCCGTGGCCGTCGGCCAGTGGGCCGGGCGTCGCCCCGGCCCGTGGATGGTCCGGGCGAGACCCGGCCCGAGGGTCGGGCGGAGGGCCGGCGCCCCCCGCCCGAACGGCTCCCGACCTAGTGGTCCACCGGTGGGGCTCCCAGAAACATTCCACCCGAAATTGCTCGTCCGGCTGACCACTGGCCTGTGTCCTCAGAGCCTCGCGTGGCGCTGCCACGCCACGGCTCTTGCGTCCTTGGCCAGCGGCCCCCGTACTTCGCCCTTTCGGGCGGAACGTTCCCGGGAGACCCACTAGCGACGCGACGGGAAGACGCCCTCGTCGCAGATCGAGTACGTCATGTTGTTCGGCGCGAGACCGCGCAGGTCCGGCAGGGCGAACGTCGACGTGCCGTTGCCGCCGTACGTCGTGCCAAGCAGTGAAAACAGCGCGGTGTTCTGGCTGATCGACATCAGTTGCCCGTCCGCGGGCACTCCGTCCGCCGTCACCGACGGCGAAGCCGAGAGCAGGATCTCACCGAGCGTGCACGTCTCGCCGTTCGCAGCGGCGGCCTGATTCGTGTTCGTGCCGAAGTGGCTCAAGAAGGCATCCGCGGTCGGGTCGCCGCCGGTTCCAGCCGGTCCCTGCGGGCCCTGTGGGCCGGCAGGCCCCTGCGGACCTTGCGATCCGGTCGCTCCGACCGCCCCGGTGTCCCCCTTCGGTCCCACGCCTCCCGCGGGTCCGGCAGGGCCGACCGCCCCAGCAGGTCCTGCAGGTCCTGCGGGTCCGGCGGGTCCGGCCGGTCCGGCGGGTCCCGAATGGCCAGTGACGCTCCAGGTCAGCACGGACTGGTTGTGGCGGCACTCGCTCGGGCTGTGGACGATGCGGATGTCGCCGTTGCTTTTCTCGCACGCGGTGATGACGCTCGTCGCCTGCTTGGTGAGCGCCGCCGTCGCCGCCGAGGCGAGCGCGGCAACGCCCACGACGGCTGCCGCTGCCAAGAGCAGCTTCTTCATCTTGCGTTCCCCCTTCGATTACCGGTCCCTTGCCGGGTGAGTTTCCCTGCCGCGTGAGAGTCATACGCTTCTCCGAGAGCGAATGCAACCCGGCGGACTCGATCCAGCGGTGGCGAACGCGGACCGAACCCACGCCCATGCCGGACACACCGCCGCGGCCTCCAAGCCAGAGGCGGTTGACATGCGCGAGCGTCCCTCAGGCCTGACCACCAGGCTCCTCGGGCGCCCATACGCCAACGTCTGCGACGACGCACGAAATGCGCGCAGACTGCGTTTGCGCCCGAGTCCTCGATGTCCGTCGAGTCAGGCAAGCAGGAAGTCGAAGCGTCGATCGAGCTGACCTTCGCGCACGAACTCGGCTGACCGGAAACCCGACAGCCTCCGGACGCTTGCATGACCCGGGCCGTTCAGCGCGTGGTCCCTCTGTCCGTGTCAAGCCGGTCGGCGTCGAGACCGATTGGAGGCTGATGCCCGACGAGGCCGGCCTGGGCGTGCGAGAACCTGTACCGTGCTCTGAGTCGTGGGGGCGTTATTGCCGCTAGGTCTTAGCGCCTAAGTGAGGAGAACGAATGGAGACCAGCCAGGCAGGACGTGAGCGATCGCTAACGCGTCCGGTCCGCATGCCGACCGTCGATCGGCTTGCGAGCGCAGTAATCACGGCGGTGCCCCCAATCATGGTCGTGATTGGCATGTATTTCGGCTGGACCGGCAACCTGCTCAACTGGCAGGACCTGTTGATCCTGGCGACTACGTACGTCGCTGTCGGGACGGGGGTCACGGTCGGTTTTCACCGGCTGCTGACGCACCGAAGTTTCACCTGCAGCCGGTGGTTGCGAGCGGGGTTCGCGATGCTCGGCTCGGCGGCCGCCGAAGGGCCGGTGATCGACTGGGTCGCCACGCACCGCAAGCATCATCAGTTCTCCGATGCGGAGGGCGATCCGCACAGCCCTCACGTTGGGCATGGTGCTGGTTGGCGCGGCGAGTTGGCTGGGCTTCTGCACGCCCACATCGGCTGGGTGTTCTCCGATACGGAGGTGGCCGACGAGCAACGATACGCCAAGGACCTGCTCGCCGATCCACTTGTCCGGTTCGTCGACCGCACGTTCGTGTTGTGGGTGATCGCCGGGCTGGCGGCATCGTTCGGGCTCGGGGTCGCGTTGAGTGGGACGATCGCGGGCGGCCTGACCGCGTTGCTCTGGGGTGGCGCGGCGCGGATCTTCTTCGTCCATCACGCGACCTTCAGCATCAACTCGCTCTGTCATTTCTTCGGGCGACAGGCATACGACACACGCGATCAGTCGCGCAACCTCGCCTGGCTCGCGGTCCCGACATGGGGCGAGGCGTGGCACAACAACCACCACGCGTTTCCGACGTCGTATCGCCATGGCCTTGAGCGCTGGCAGATCGACCCGTCTGCTGGGTTGATCCGTGTGCTCGAAGTGATGGGCCTCGCATGGGACGTCGTCCGGGTCGACCCAGCGCGTTGCGCGGCAAAGGAGCGCGCGGCGCGGGCGGCGTGATTTGCTGGCCCGGACCGAACCGCTCCGTCGCGAGCTCGCGCAGACGCTGCGAATACGACCATTCACGCTTCGGTTCTGGGACGGGACCGAGCTTCGGGCCACCGAAGAAGAGAGCCCGTCGTTGTACTTCAACACTCCGAAGGCGCTCGCGTGTGTGCTGCGCGCGCCGGGCGAGCTGGGACTTGGCCGCGCCTATGCGGCCGGGATGATCGAGGTCGATGAGCTCGACGCCGCCCTGCGGATGGTGGATACGTTCAAGCCGCCGCCGCTGTCCGTCAAGCAGCGGCTGCGGCTGGCCGGCGCGATCGTCCGAGCGTGCGGCGTAACCGCCCCGCCACGCCGGCCGCAGACCGAGCTACGGCTGCGGGGCGAGCGCCACACGCTTGCCCGTGACCGCCGGGCCGTGCGTTATCACTACGACGTCGGCAACGAGTTTTTCGCGCTGTTTCTCGACCGCTCGATGACCTACAGCTGCGCCTACTTCAAAGGCGGCGCGAGCACCCTCGAGGAGGCCCAGGAAGCCAAGCTCGAGCTGGTGTGCGCCAAGCTCGGGCTGCGCCCAGGCGAACGGGTGCTGGACGTCGGGTGCGGCTGGGGCAGCTTCGCGATTCACGCCGCGATGCGCCACGGTGTCAGCGTGCTGGGGATCACGCTTGCGGAGCGCCAGGCAGAGCTCGCACGCGAGCGAGTCAGAGAGGCTGGCGTGACCGACCGAGTCGAGATCCGGATCGCTGACTACCGTGAGCTGACGGAGGAATCGTTCGATGCGATCGCCAGTATCGGCATGGTCGAGCACGTCGGCGAGGAGCGAATCGACGAATACGCCAGACGGCTCCACGCGCGGCTGCGGCCGGGCGGCCGGCTGCTGAACCACGGGATCGCGAAGCTCAGGGATCTAGACACTCCCGACGAGGGGCCGTTCTCGGAGCGGTTCGTATTTCCCGACGGGGTGCCGCTGCCGCTGTCCCGGATCGCGCTCGCGCTCGAGCGAGCGGGTTTCGCGACCACCCATGTCGAAGGACTACAAGACGACTACGAGCGAACGCTGCGCCAGTGGATCCGGCGGTATGAGTCCAGCTACGACTACGCCGTACGTCTCGTAGGCGCCGAGCGCGCGAGGGTCTGGCGGCTGTACCTGCGCGCCAGCCGGCTCGGGTTCGAAACGGGCTGGGCTTCGATCTACCAGGTGCTCGCTCACCGGCCGTGACTCCGCCAGGCCGTCACCCGAGTGCCCTACCGTCACGGGCCCGGACGCGCTCCGTCGAAGAACGCTGCCTCGTGTTCGCCGAGAGGGTCGCCGCGGGACCGGGCTAGCCGAGCGTTCCGCTGTAGCTGCCCGCGACGCGCGCGCAGACTCCGTACCGATGGGGAGGACCCGGACACGGCACCGGCTCGCGGTGAGGATCACTCAGCGCTTGGTCAGGACCGAATCGCCGGTTGACCAAAGCGCGGGCTGCCGCGGACGCTCGATAACCGCGATTTACGGCAACCGCGCAGCGCGTCCACACCGCCATATCGAGCGTGCTCTGTCAGCGGAACAGAAGGCGGGGATTCGGGAAAGCCGATCGGCACGGACGCGGACGGCGGGCTGATGGCTAGCGGCCGGTTGCCGGGTGGGCTCAACGCTTGCGCTCAGCCTCGTCTGATCCGCGACACGATGCTCAGGCACGCGGTCACCGTCCAGTAACACGTTGACGCGAACCTCACCTTGGACCTCGATCGCGGCGGCGCACAGAGTATCCCTGCGCGTCCGTGCCGTAGGCGCAGGCAACATTCACACCGCTCGGATCGGGGGATCGCCGCACACACGGCTGACGTGGTATGGGTGAATACGAACTCGTAAGCGAAGCCCTGCGTGAGGCCTCCAGGGCGATGCAGGCGGCCGCCGACGCGATCTGCCGGATCGAGCTGGGCAAGGCGCGGGAGGCGGAGGCCGAACCGAAGGCCGCGAGCGAGCCGGAGCCTGAAGAACCGCAGCCGCCGATGCCGACCTACCCGCCGATGCCACCCTACCCGCCCTTTCCGCCGTTTGTGGTGATCGGCTCCGGGGGCGGGATGACCGGCGCCGCTCAGGCCCATGGAGGCGGCGGTTGCGGCTGCGGAGTCCACGGTGGCGCGCTCCACAGTCAGGGCGCCTACTCCGGATCGGCCCTCGGCACCGGGCACGCCGCGCCGCCTCCCCCACAACCGGCTGGCGCGTATCCGACGCGGCCGGCGCCGCCGATCGTCGTCTCGGCCCCGCCGCCCGCTGTTCCGGTCGGTCCGCCCGTCGCTGCGGCAGTCGGGGTCCTCCCGCAGCTCGGACTCACTGGGACACCGGTCGGCGTTGTGCCCCCACCGGCAGCTACTTCCAACCCGCGGGGTCCGATCGATTCGCTGCTCGACCTCGGCCAGTCGATCGCCGAGTCGGTGACCAACCCACCACCGAGCGAACCAATCCCATAAAGGGGCGAAGGAAATGAACGAGACCGGCCACTCGACGATCGTGCCGCTTAAGGCTTTTAAGGGCTGGCTGTTGGCTATCCAGGCACAGATCACCGGCGTCGTCCATGGGATAGACGACCAGATCCTCTTCCACGAGAACGAGATCAAGCGGCTCAAGGGGCAGCGTGAGCGATCGCGGTCGGTGCTTACCTCGATGGGCGTCGCTCCCGAACCCGCGCCGGCCACGCGGCGATTGCATTCCGCGTGGCTGTCGAGTAACCCGCGAGTTTATGTTGAGCGATCAACGGTGGGGAGACTCAGACTGAATTCAGGCCGAATTGAGATCGACGTCCAGAAATCGACCGATTCCGAGTGCGTTCTGATGGTGGTGTCCCACGACCGATTGATGCACCGGAACGCTGAGCGGTTTCCCGACAGCCACCGCGATAGCGATCGTCCGCGCGCACCGGGCGCCGGCGATCCCTATGGCGACATAGGAGCGTCAGCGGGCGCCAGGGTCGCGCGACTGCTTCGCCACGGAAGGGATCGCGGGCTCGCAGCTCGCCGAAGTCATTCCTATCGCGACATAGCGATATCGCGATCCTGCATTCGTCACTGAAGGGGTGTCCGGGGGCTGATCCTGACCTCCTCGCGCCGCAGCGGTCCTCTGCAGCTGAAAGAACATGACCAGGAGCAGCGTAACTTGGCGCTTGCCCCGGTCCCCGCCATCTCTGACGGAGCTCCTGGACATTCCGATGACCCGCGTGGACATCCCATGACCCACTCCGGAACATCCCCGTGACCCTCTACAACTACTACCTGTGGAAGTTCATCTCGTTGTCTACCAATTTCATTTCGTTGTCCCCGAGAGTTCATCTCCCTGGCCACGTTGTCAGGTGAACCGCGTCGTGCGCTTGAACTCCTCTACCTCGCCGTTGGTCCACGCCGCAGTGCTCGAGCGAACGCGCGCTCGAAGTTTCGCTGCTGACCCCTTCCAGCAAACGGCACGCGCTCGTCAACGAGCGGGGTCCCCGCTTCGTGACCGGCGTCGGTCTCCTCGTGGCCCGGCCCAGTCTGGCGACTACGTGCGTGGCAGGCCACTCCTCCGAGTGGCCGAATCCGCAGGAGCGCGTGGTCGCCATTGCGATGGCGGGCGTCGAGGTGCTCGACATGCCAAAGCGATCGTCAACCGGTGGTCGCGCTGCTCCTATTAGCCCCGAGCGGAAGCGGTGTGTGTCGCGATCGTCTACCCGATTGCCCTCTCGGGCGGCGGTAGCTCCGTGAAGTAGAGGAGCTCGATCAACGAGCCGATCTCGGGGATGTCGTAGTAGCAGAACTCGCCGAGGTCGCCCATGTCCGCGCTCTGGACCATTGTTCGCTCCTGGCGCTCGAGTTCTGCCTTGGCGTCCCGCAACGCCTCCCGGCTTGGGTACCTGATACAGGTGTGATGAAAGCCCTCGCCATTCGCCGCCAGGTGCCCAACGTAGATGCTCTCACCCTCATGCGGCGCCAGCAATTCGTAGTTTGAGTCCCCCACCTGAGCGAACGCGATCCGGAAGGAGAAGGGAACTTCTCGCCCCCGAACCGTGGTCGCCGCCGGTTCGATCGTCCAGACACCCCAGGGTCCGATCCCGGACTCCGCGAGCTCCAGAGCGGTCTTCTCCACGTCGTGCACCACAAAGCAGGTGTGATGGAGCGTGCCTGACTCGGTGATCTTCACTCGTGCCCTCCCCAGTTGAAAACAAACCCAAGTCTGCTGCCGGTCGCTGATGGCGTGCCGGTCGCGACTCTAACCCGAGCCTGCCGTGTCTGCGCGCAAAAGTGACACCGCTGTGATCGCGGCTTCCCGGGTGATCGAGAAGCGGTAGCGCGAGAGCTGAGCTTGGGGTCGACGGCGGAGAATAGTCCCTTCACAGCGGGAGCGCCCCGTGGCCCTCGGCAGCGTGGGTAATTCGGATCCCCGGCCTCGAGACTGCCGGGTTAGCCCTTTGCAGTAGTCGCCGGAACTCGTCCTGAAAACGGCATCCTGCAGTTGCCGACGATGCTCGAGCTGATGACCGGCCAGCGCGGGATCACCCGATTCGGACGAGACTCGGCGCCGGAACGGCGGATATCGTCACCCAACGAGGCCGATCGCCGCGCTGTCAGATCGCGCCGACTCACAGAGGAGCAAGGAGGACGGGCGATGGATCACACGTCGGTCGACATCTACCTGGTGATCGATACTTTCCTGCTGCTACTGATCGGAATCGGACCGAAGATCGCGCTGGTGCCGTTCTTGGAGGTCACCGCCACGATGGATGGTGCAACGAAGGCGGTCGTCGTCCGCAAGATGCTCATCACCGCGGGTGTCGTCGCGGTCATCCTCGTCGGACTCGGCGAGCTGCTGGCAAGGCTGCTCCATTTCTCAACGGGGTCGCTATCGATTGCCGGCGGCATCATCCTCGTGATCATCGCGGTCACAATGGTCCTCGGATCAACCGATCCGCAGGAGAGTCCGGCGATAAAAGGCCGCGACCCGATGCAGATCGCAGTATCCCCACTCGCCATCCCCTATCTACTGAACCCGGCCGGGATCGTGACGCTCGTCACACTCTCAGCGGAAGCAGACTCCTTCGCCGTGTTCGCAATGGTGCTCGGCGTGCTTGCGGTGGTGCTCGCTCTCGATGTCGCCGTATTCCGTTGGGCGAACCGTGTGAGCGATCATCTGGATGAGAGCCGCATGCTCGTGACCGAAAAGATCTTCGGTGTCCTACTAGCAGCGCTTGCGGTCCAACTCATGCTCGACGGCCTAGATAGCGTCGGCATCATCCACCTGGCAAGCCACTGAACGCGCAGCCGAACGCCGTTCTGCCTCGCTCGGGCGGAGACAGTCGCGCCGATGCGTTCTCCTTCGAGGCTGCTTCCCGGATGGTGCGACTCTCCGCCCGCATAGCGTCACTCGCATTTTGAAACCGTCCAGAGCGAGTTCGCTGTGCGCCGCATATCCCCGCTGGCGCACAGTGCCCCAATGATCGAAACGGAGCTGTCTGCGCTCAGAGGCGTAGGCCGGCGCTGGCCGGGATCACAGGCGGCCGGCGGCCATGGACGGTGTTGATGATCTCGGTCGGTGTCGATTCCTTGCAGGTAGGTGCTCGTGACGCCAAGGTGCGCGTGTTGGATATGCGGGTGATATGGCAGCTGTGTCAGGGATCCCCCTGGTCGACCTCGTGGCTGGGGAGTTAGCGCTGGCTCTGGGTACGCGGTGGGCGCGTAGCGGAGGTCGCCCGAGGGCGGCCGGAGCGGAGCGCCTACCGCGTGCGCGCCGTCCGACGGGGGGACGATCTTTCCGCTCTGTCCGGTCGTCCTGAGGGAGGAGCTGTGTGGTGAGTTTCGTGCCGAGCATGGAGCGGGTGTTCGACGGGTCGGAGTTGCGAGCGATCACGCTCGGGCATCCGCTTGTTGACGCGTATCTGGAGTTCGTCGGCGCTCGTGGCGCGGTGAACACGTGGTTGGCTACCGCGTATGACTTGAAGGTGTTCTTCGAGATGGTCGGCAAGGAGCCCGCGGAGGTCGGCTCGGCTGACGTGTTCGCGTTCGTGGCTGAGCAGCGCACGCCGCGGCGGGAGAACGTGGTGCGGATCGATGACGGCGAGGCGGGACTGTCGGCGCGGACGATCGCCCGCCGCCTGTCGAGCGTTGCCGGCTTGTTCGAGTATCTGCTCGTTCGCGGCGATGCTGGCCTGGATCGCAATCCGGTGCCGCGTGGTCTGGCTGGCCGCCGTGCGGGTCAGCGCGGCCGCGGCGGGGTGCGGCTGGTCCGTCGCCCGCGGACGTTGCCGGGTGCTCTCGCCGGTCGAGGTCGACAGGCTGCTTGGCGCGCTGTGGACGCAGCGGGATCGGGCGATCGTGCTGGCGATGCTGTTGGCGGGGTTGCGGCGCTGCGAGGTTCTGGGGTTGCGACTGCGGGATATCAATGCGGGCGAGCGGCGGCTGTTCGTCGCCTCGGGGAAGGGTGGTCGCGAGCGGATCGTGCCGGTCTCGGGCCGGTTCTTCGAGTCGCTCGGCCGGTACTTGGAGTCCGAGCGGCCATCAGGTCTGGTGACGGACGCGTGCTTCGTGGTGCTCAAGGGCCCACGGCGGGGGCTGCCGCTGTCGGCCGCCGGGTTGGATGAGGTGATCGACGGCGCGCGGGGACGCGCCGGGCTCACGCGCGTGAGTGTCACATGCTTAGGCACACGTGCTTGACCAGGTTGCGGGAGCAGGGGATGTCGCTTGAGGCGTTGCAGGCGCAGGCGGGGCACGCGTCGATCGACTCAACCCGGATCTATCTGCATTTGGCGAACGACTGGCTGGTGGGCGAGTACCTGCGGGCGGCGGAGGCGATCGAGGCGCAGATCGACCCGACCGCCACCGAGGGAGAGGCGGCATAGGTGGCCCGGCTCGCTCGCGACCCCGAGGTCGAGGCGCTGATCGATGCCTACCGCGACGATCTCGTCGCGGCCGGTCATTTCGCCGAGAACGAGGTGACCTCCCCGGCGCGCGCGTTCTTGCTGCGGGTCGGCGGTCCGTCGGGGTGGTCGCGGCTGTCGGTCGAGGAGCAGCGGCGGATCTGCGAGCCGCGTGAGAGCGCGGTGGTGATGTGGATGATCGCCGCCGGCCACGTGCCAGCAACACCGGAGTTCTTGGCGGGCGGCCATCAGCGGCTTGGCAAGGTGTCGGCGTGGGTCCATCGCGAGTTTCACCGTCGGTTCATGCAGGTCGCCGACGGGATCGGGTTCCCTGCCAAGGCGGCGGAGCTGCAGTGGTGGGCGGTCGCGAAGGTCGCCGCCGTCGCGGGCGTGCCGCCACACAAGCTGAGCCGCAGCAGGTTCGACGCCGCGAGCGCCGAGCTGCTCGCGGCAGCTCTTCGGGCCGATCGCCGCTCCGCGCACCGCAGTCTCAGCACCAGGCTCTACGGTGCGGAGGCGACGCTCTATCACGCCGGCGTGATCAATGGGGCGCCGCGCAAGCGTGCCGCCGAACCAGGCCACGTTGCGCACGCAGGAGTGGGCGAGCGTCCCCGCCAGGCTGGCGGAGACACTGCAGGGCTACGTGGAGCAGATGCGCGTCACGCTGCGCCCGAACTCGATGCCGCACATCGAGCGCACGCTGCGCGAGTTCGCGCTCTGGCTGCGAGACCAGGCGCCCGAGGTCACAGCCGTCCGGGATCTCCGCCGGGCGCACATCGAGCGCTACAAGCGCCACGTGGCGCAGAAGCCAAACCTTCGCGGCGGGCGGCTGTCCAAGCGCACGATCGCGGGCGAGCTCTCAACCCTGCGGATCTGCCTGGAGCGGCTTGCCGAGTGGGACGGCGAGGACGCCCCGGCGCGAACGTTGATGTTCCCCGGTGACGTGCCCAAGCTCGATGACCCGCTCCCGCGGTTCATCGACGATGGCGCCGCGAAGAAGCTGATCCAGGCCGCGCGCGCCAGTGATGATCCGTTCGCGCGCCTCGCGGTCGAGTTCCTCGCCCGCACCGGGCTGCGGCGCGGCGAGTTTTTGGACTTGAAGATCGACTCGGTCGTGCAGATCGGCGCCGCGTACTGGCTGCACGTGCCGCTCGGGAAGCTGCGCACCGACCGCTACATCCCGCTGCACCCGCAGCTCAAAGAGCTGCTCGACGAGTGGGTCGCCCGCCGGCCAGCGAACCTGCGTGAGCCGTGGCTGTTCATGGACCACGGCCGGCGGATCGGACCCGAGAGCGTCCGCCAAGCGCTGCTCAGGGTCGCCCAGGACGCCGGACTTGGCACCGTGACCCCGCATCAGCTGCGCCACACGCTGGCCACGCAGGCGATCAACCGCGGCATGTCGCTGGAGGCGATCGCCGCGCTGCTGGGGCACAAGTCGATGCGGATGACGATGGTCTACGCCAGGATCTCCAGCCGCACTGTCGCTGATGAGTACTTCAAGGTCTCAGAGCAGGTCGAAGCGCTCTACGACGCGCCCAAAGAACTCCCCGCCGAGGCGGAGGGGACGGAGATGCGAAAGCTCCGCTCAGAGATGCACCGGCGGATGCTCGGCAACGGCTACTGCGCCCGCCCCGTCGGGCTCGATTGCCACTTCGAGTCGATCTGCGAATCGTGCACGTACTTCCAGACGACGCTCGAGTTCCGCCCCACCCTGCAGCGCCAGCGCGACGACGCCGCCGACAAAGGCCAGGTCGGCCGGCTGAAAATCTTCGACGGGCTGCTCGAGCGGCTCGACACCCAAGCCAAAGCCTCATGACAACATCAGCGCGCGTGACCTTGTTCGAGGTTGCTGCCAACCCCGACCCCGACTCGACGCTCCCGTTCCTGATCCGGCTACCGCTGCCCGACGGCGAGCTCGTCTTGAAGGCGCGTGACAGCTGGCCGCGGACCACGAAGGTCTACTGCCACCGGGCCGAGCACTGGCCCCAGAAGCCCGAGATCGTCGAGCGCGTCCCGATCCGTTCCTGTCAACGGCGCGGTGTCGCGATCGACTTGGTGCTCGACCGCCCGCGCGAGAACCGCTCCCAGCTCGTGTTCACCCGCATCCAAGGCGGGCGCGAGGGGATCTTCTGGCAGTCCGCGCGCACGACCCGCCAAGCACGGCCCGGGATCCGCGTCCCCCGGCGCCGCGCCGCCGAGCTCGCGCACCTGACGATCCTCGTCGACACCCGCGAGCGCTACCCCTACAAGTTCACACAACAACAAGCCGACACCGAGCGGCGCGCCCTCCCCGCCGGCGACTACGGCATCGCCGACGACGGACAGATCGTCGCCGTTGTGGAACGCAAGAGCCTCGACGACCTCGTGCGTCGCCTGATCGACGGGCAGCTCACCTACGCGATCGCCGACATGGCCACGCTCCCGCGTGCAGCGGTTGTGGTCGAGGACCGCTACTCAAGCCTGTTCAAACTCCAGCACACCAAGCCCGGGTTCATCACCGAGCTGCTCGCCGCGCTCACCGTCCGCTACCCGACCGTCCCGATCCACTTCAGCGAGACACGGCCGCTCGCCGAGGAGTGGACCTACCGCTTCCTCGGTGCCGCGCTCGCTTACCACCAAGCCGATCGCACTTGACACGATCACCCGCATAATGCCCGAGCTGGCGCTGGATGACGGGCAGCGGCACCCCCTCGCGCGCCATGTCGACCGCGTGCGCGTGGCGCAACTGATGGGGAGCGAACCTCCGTCGCACGCCCGCCTCAACGGCGAGGCGCCGCAGTTCGCAGCGGGCGCCGGTCGGTGACCAGCTCCGCCCGCGGGTCGCGCCGTCGATGACGCAGAAGAACGGGCCGACCGGCAGCTGGAGGCGGTGACGCTGCCACGGCTCGATCTGCTCCCACCCCCAGGCGTCCATCCCAACCTCGCGTCGTTTGCCGCCCTTACCGTGGCGCACGACAATCGAACCGCGCCTGGGCTCGAGGTCGGTCTCCGCGAGAGTGAGCGCCTCGTTAATCCGCAACCCCGCCCGCCACAAGATCACCACAAGCGCCCTGACGCGCGCTCCGTGGACGGTCTCGCCCGCAGCACGCATGACCACGATGATCTCCTCGACCCTCGGCGGGTCCGCCGGATAGACCCGACCCTTGTTCCTCGGCGAGCAGCCCGCCCCGTAACCCGGCATCGTCGCGGGTGAGCGCCGACGGCCGGCAGACTCAAGCAAGGTGGACATGAATCCCTCCAGAGATAGATCGCGCCGCAACACGCGGCGTCGTATCTCGAAGCTTCGTTGCCTCCGGCTGAGGACAGCTCCCTTTCGATCAATGCGCCAGTGTCCAGTCTGAGAGCTGGATTGGCGACCATGGAGAAGTCTTGATGACTGGACGCAGCGAGATAGTGGTGATACGGTGCATAGCACCATGAAGGTAGATCGCTCCGATCCGACTCTGTTGCACGACCAGGTCGCTGCTGAGATCCGCCGTGCGATCGCCGACGGCGAGGCCAAGCCCGGGGAGAAGCTACCGCCCGCCCGCGATCTCGCCGCTGTGCTGGGCGTCAACTCCAATACGGTGCTGCGGGCCCTGCGATTGCTTCGCGAGGAGGGACTGCTTGAGTTCCGTCGCGGCCACGGGATCACGGTCACCGGCGCGGCGCCCAAAAGAAGCGCGCTTCTAACCAAGGCGCAAGAGTTGGTTCAGCTCGCCCGCCGCGAGGGCTATCGCCGAGACGAGCTGCTCAAGTTGATCGACTCATTGCCCTAGGCGTGCCGTGTGACCGCGCTAAACGACAGATCGACTGACCACCTGGCAATGACGATTGTTGAGGACACCCCGACCAACCAGGCGCCCCCGACCCCGGAGGCGCTGATCCCGGAAGCACGCGAAGTCCACCGTCGGCGCCGACGTAGGCGCTGGGCTGCGGTGATCGTCGGGCTCTTGCTTCTCGGCGGCGGCGGGTACGCGCTCTTCGGTGCTGGCTCGGATACGGTTTTGGGCGGTCACGGCCCGCTCCCAGCCGGCATATCGGACTCGCGAGTGGCTTCGCCGTTGAGCGTCCATCTCGTCTCAGCGCCTGGCTACTGCCTCCATCTCTCCCAGAATGAGACGACCAAGTCTGGTGAAGCGGTCGCGAGCTTCCTTGGCCTTTACCTTCCGTGTTACGGACGGGCTGTCGCGACCTGTTGCAGTTCGGGTGGCGCGCAGCACGGCACCCTCGTGGTCCTTTCGTGGACCGCGCGGCAGCCGGTCACCTCAAAGCAGATGGCCTACGACCTCTCGGTAGACAGCCGGTGCGGTGGCGGAGGAGCCGGCGTAACCGGACGGATCACCGCAGGAATGCGCCTCACCCGCGGGATCATCGTCAAAGGCTGCGCCAGCCCCTACACCGGCTTCGTCGCTTACAACCCAAACATCTCGGGACGCAGGGCGCGGTGGCTACCGCCAGCGTTTTTCCTGAGTAGGGAGCTGAATCGAGGCGCATTACCCAACGGGTGGCTTCTCGTTGGCAGCTTCACAATCAACATACCCCGACACGGTAAGCACCCATAGCGCGGATTCCGCCGACTGGAATGCCAGCGGACCTAAAGCGCCGTCGGTGCTCCCGCGCCGATCGGCAACAGTGCCGGAATCACGAACCTGCGACAGCGTCAACCAGGAGCGGAGGCGGCCAGGTGACTGCTGCTCCGTTCAGGCGTGGCCGAAAGCGGCAGCTACGTCGAACCACTCGCTCGTGCAATCTCACAGCTGGGATCTCAGCACGGCGAACTCGCAGCCTGGCGCGGACGGGTCGAAGCCGTGCTCGATCAGCCACCGGGCCCCCACCAGGCTTCGCACCGACCACCATGCGCGGATCACATCGAGCTCGACCTTGGTGCCGTACCCGGCGACGACATCGCCCACGTGCTCCTCGTGTCCGAGAGTCAAGATGGCGAGGTCGAACAGGGCATCGCCCTGACCCGCCTCAGACCAGTCGATCACGCCGGCGATCTCGTCACCGTCGACGAACACGTGGTCGAGCTTCAGGTCGCCGTGCGTGAACACCGATGGCCATGGCCGGAGCGCAGCCTCAGCGATCCGGCGGTTACGCGTGACCAAGTCGGCGGAAAGGACGCCGTTGCTGACAAGCCACTCACACTCCGCGTCGAGGCGCGAGGCGATCTCGTCGAGGATCCGACTGGACCATGGCGGCAACGGCGCGTCGTGCAGCTTCCGTACGGCGGCACCCGCCGCCGCCCACGCCGCCGAGGACGCAGTCGACGGCTCGCCGAGGCGGCCGAGCGCCGTCCCTGGTACGGCGGCGAGCGCGAGCACGGGCGGCTTCCGCCACAGGACCTCCGGGGTCGGGATCGGCGCCATAGACATCGCCTCGACCTCGACATCGGTGCGCGTCTGATCAGCATCGATCTTGAGGAACACGTCGCCGACTCGCAGGGTCGCGCGCTCGCTATGGGCGACGACGACCTCGACCTCGTCCATGTCGGCATTATCCCGAGCTGAACACCGACGCCGCATCAGGCTCAGCAGGGCCCTCAGCGTACCGAGGTCGAGAGTGCTCCGTTCACGAAGCATCAGCAGCCTCAATCGGTCTAGAACCGTCAACTGAGACTGCTGGGTTGGGCTACAAGCATTAGCGACGCCCTGTCGGCCAGACCCTGGGTTCTACATAGGCATCGGCCGCTGCCGTTGGCGACGGTGGAGTCGCGAGGCGACGTATGCAATCCGTGGATTCGTCGCGATCGGCGCCGAGGGCCCGGACGGCGCTTCTGGTCTCACGAGTGCGACACGAGGTCGCACGTATCAAGTAAACCCGCGAGGCTGGAGGCTAGGCCGATGACATAGCGTTGGGTTTCGGATCCGTGCTCGATGATCCGTCCCCGCCCCGACGTGCGCTGCGAGTAATCGCGGGGTGCGAAGCTCGGGGGAAAGCCAAAGACGCTGCCGATCCATCCGGTGGCGACGGGCGAGGGGAAGGCCGGACGGGCTTGCGACGCGAGGTCGCACGCATATTGAGTGAACGCGTTGATTGGAGGTTCGAACAGGATCGAAGGCGTAGTTCCAGGCCCGTGCTCGTGGCCTGGCCTCGGCCTGACGTGCGTCGCTGGCGTTCCCGGCGGGGTGCGGAGCATCAGGCAAAAGCCCAAGGGCGCCCGTTCCATCCGGGGGCTACAGGCGAGAGGCAGAGCGGACGGGTGAAGTACTTAAACCTCCGACCGATGTCTCGTTACGGTCAGCTTCGCCGATGGGATGCTGTAGCGGAGCACAGGGACTGGCCGCTGAGAAGCGGCAGGCGCCGGTTGGGAAGCCCGCCCAGCCGGGAGGAGCACCGCCGTCCTCGGGGCACAAGAGGCACCCACCCCGCTCATAGCTCGTGCGTGCGGAACGTGGTAACCCCTGTCAGGGTCCGGGCGGCAGCGCCCGGTAAGCCGACCGCAAGGAAGGCCCATGCACTGGCGGGAATCTGATGACCGAGAAGCAAAATGCCGGCGGTCGAAAGACACCAGGAAACCGGGACGTCATGGCTGGCCCCTCCAGCCGGCTGTCCCGCATAACTGGCCGGATACCGGGCCTGGTGCCCGGACGCGAAAGCGGGCTGACGCGGTCAGGTGAGCCTGTGAGGAGAAGATGACCGGAGCACCGGAACCGACGGACAAGTTAGACGCCGCGACGGTTGTTGCGGTGAACGGACCAGAGGACGCGACCCTCGACTGGCACGCGGTTGATTGGCGCGCCTGCGAGGGAAGCGTACGGCGGCTTCGCCAGCGGATCTTCGCGGCATCAAAGGCGGGGGACCTAGGACGGGTCCGCGACCTACAGAAGTTGATGCTCCGTTCGCGTGCCAACACGCTGCTCAGCGTGCGGCGGGTGACGGAGCGCAACGCCGGTCGCCTGACGGCGGGCGTCGATGGCGAGGTGGCGCTCACCCCCGAGGCCAGGATGAAGTTGGTCGACAGGGTGCATTGCCAGTCCGAGCCGTTTACGGCTCTGCCGGTCAGGCGGGTGTACATCCCGAAGAGGGGCAGCAGCACCAAGCGTCGGCCGCTCGGAATTCCTGTGATTCTCGACCGCTGCCACCAGGCACGGGTCGTCAACGCGCTGGAGCCCGAGTGGGAGGCGCGGTTTGAGCCGAGGTCCTATGGGTTTCGGCCTGGCCGTGGGTGCCAGGACGCGATCGATGCGATCCACCGCACATCGTGTGGCAAGAGCGCGAAGCGACGGTGGGTGCTAGACGCAGACCTGGCATCGGCGTTCGATCAGATCGCCCACGACCACATTCTGACCATGCTCGGCAGATTCCCCGCTCGGGGAATGATCGAGCAGTGGTTAAAGGCCGGTGTGGTCGAGCACGATCGGCTTCACCGCACCGAGGAAGGAACTCCTCAGGGCGGTGTGGTCAGCCCGGTACTGCTGAATATCGCCCTGCACGGGATGGAGCAGGCCGCCGGGGTTCGCTACCACACAACCGGCAGGGCCGCCGGTTGGGTAGTGGCGGGCACGCCGGTATTGATCAGGTACGCCGATGATTACGTTGTACTCTGCCACTCCAGGCAAGAGGCACACGAGGTCAAAGCCAGGCTCGCCGGCTGGCTGACGCCCCGGGGTCTTTCCTTCAACGAGGACAAGACGCGCGTCGTCACCCTCGAAGAAGGGTTTGACTTCCTGGGATTCAACGTCCGCCGCTACGGCGACAAGCTCCTGATCAAACCAAGCAAGGCGGCCGTCAGACGGATCCGGGAAAGGCTCCGCACCGAGCTGCGGTCCCTGCGTGGGGCCAACGCTCGGACGGTGATCGGACGGCTCAACCCAATCATTCGGGGTTGGGCCAACTACCACCGCCGCGTGGTCTCCAGCCAGACGTTCTCCGCGCTGGATGACTACCTGTGGAGGCTGACCTACAAGTGGGTGTTATTTACCCACCCGAACAAACCGAGGGCCTGGACTATCCCCAGATACTTCGGCCAGTTCAACCACGCCAGGCGCGACCGATGGGTGTTCGGCGACCGTTCAACCGGCGCGTACATGCAGAAGTTCGCCTGGACCAGGATCGACCGACATTGGATGGTTCAGGGCACGGCGTCCCCGGACGACCCCACCCTGGCCAACTACTGGGCCGAGCGACGACGCAAGACCCCAGCCCCGTCGATCAACAAGGCCAACCTACGGCTCTTTGGCGCCCAGGACGGCCGATGTTCGGTCTGCGGGGCGTGGCTCCTGCCCGTCGACGAGCAGCCCCAGAACCCGCGCGAGTGGGAACGATGGCTGCACGCCGCCCGCACGACGATCATCCAAACCGCCGTGTGGACGCTCGACACCACGGACGAATCCGACCGCCGTCTCATACACGCCAACTGCCGCACCGGGCACCGCGCCCGCCGCGGCAAAGGCCCAGCGCTTCTGTCCGCCCGCGAGCCCCTGGGGCTTGCTTGAGCCGGATGCGGTGAAAGTCGCTAGTCCGGTTCTGAGGGGAGCCCGGCGCAGCGATGCGCCGGGCTTACCCGGTGAATTGCTTGAACCCTCGTTGATGGCTCGTCAAAGAGAGCCGCGCATAGATGGGTGGTTGTGGCGCGGTGCAGGGACACGGCGCTGTGATGCGTCGGGTGCAGGCCGATGCTCGTGGTCGGTCTGGACGAGCACCACCGTCCCCGGGCTATAGAGGGCGCCCACCCCGGCCGTAGCTTGAGCGTGTGGAACGTGGAAACCCCGTCGGGGTCCGGACCCGTGTCCGGTAAGCCGACCGTAAGGAGAGCCCAACTCCCCGGCAGGCACAGGATGACCAAGAAGCAAAATGCGCCGCGAGGCGCTCTGTTGTATCCCCGGCGCAGCCGGGAGGAACTCGAAGGAGGGTTCTTGGGTCCAATGGCTTACCCGGATCCGAAAGGTGAAAGGAACAGCAGCATGCCAGCGAAGCGATGGTCAGCCCAGGTGTCAGGGCTGAGGTGTCGCGGGACCCGCGTGATATGGCGAAAGCTGGATTGCCTGAATCCCAATCTCCAGACGACGAAACTTGGCGTCCGCCGGAAAGACACCCGATACCGGCGCCACGCTCTGCGACGACATCGTTCGCTGGTCGTCGCAACCTTCGGAGCGTGGAGCGTTGCCCAGTGAGGGCAATCAAGGAGATGAGTGGGACGCCTACGTCACGCTCGGACGTACAACAGAGACGAACGCGGGATCAACCCTCGGGGCGCGAGCCCCAGGGTGACGGAGTGCCCATAGTAGTCGTGGGAGTAGCGACCCACCAAGGAGGACGGGAGAGCCGTCCACAGGGCGAAGGGGCACAGGTGACTGGACATCGAAGAGCCGGGAGGTATGCGTAATGCAGAGCGCCGAAACGGTCCTGGATGTCCTCCGTGAACGCGGCAGGCGCGGCCTGCCGTTGGATGAGCTGTATCGGCAGTTGTTCAACCCGCAGCTGTACTTGCTGGCCTACGGGCGCGATCTACTCCAACAAGGGAGCGATGACGCCCGGACCCGACGCGGAAACCGCGGACGGCATGACGCTGGGCAAGATCGAGCGCATCATCGACGCGTTGCGTCACGAGCGCTACCGCTTCAAGCCCGTCAGGCGGCACTACATCCCAAAGAAGGACGGGAAGCAGCGGCCGCTTGGTCTGCCATCGTGGTCGGACAAGCTCGTCGGCGAAGTGATGCGCCTGCTGTTGGAGGCGTACTACGAGCCGCAGTTCTCCGAGCACTCCCACGGTTACCGACCCGGCCGTGGTTGTCACACCGCGCTGCAGCGAGGTGGCGATCAACTGGACGGGAACGACCTGGTTTATCGAAGGTGACATCTCACACTGCTTCGACGAGCTTGACCATCAGGTCATGCTCGACACGCTGGGTGAGAAGATCCACGATAACCGGTTCCTTCGGCTGGTCGGCCAGATGCTGCAAGCCGGGTATCTGGAGGACTGGGTGTGGAACGCCACGCTCAGCGGCGCGCCGCAGGGCGGGGTCCTCTCCCCGTGCCTGTCCAACATCTACCTGGACCGGCTGGACAAGTTCGTCGAGACGGTTCTGATACCGGAATACACCCGAGGTGTGCTCAGGAGTCCCAATCCTGAGTACAACAGGGTCAGCAGCGCGCTCCATCGTGCCCGCAAACGTGGTGACCAAGCCGCGGTGCGGGCGCTGCGCAAGCAGCAGCGCAGCCTACCGCCAGGGGATCCATGTGATCCCGGCTACCGGCGGCTGCGTTACGTCAGATACGCCGATGACATCCTGCTCGGGTTCGCCGGACCGAAGGCCGAAGCCGAGGAGATCAAACGTCGCCTCGCTCAGTTCCTGCAAGAGGATCTCAAGCTGGAGCTGTCCGAGCACAAGACGCTGATCACCCACGCCCGCACCAGCGCGGCGCGGTTCCTCGGCTACGAGATCACCACCCAGCACGCCAACCAGATCATCACCAATGGCCGCCGAGCGGCCAACGGCTCGTATCCGGCTGCGCGTACCCGGCGACGTGATCAAGGCCAAATGCACCCGATACATGCAACGGGGAAAACCCGAGCGACGGCCCGAGCTGCTGAACGACGAGGACCACGCGATCATCAGCCGCTACGGGGCCGAGTACCGGGGCATCGTCCAGTACTACCTGCTCGCCGGCGACGTCTATCGACTGAACCGGCTGCACTGGGTCATGGTGACCTCGCTGTTGAAAACGCTGGCCGGCAAGTACGACTCGTCGGTGTCGAAGATGGCCCGCAAGTATGGGGCCACGATCGAGACGCCGCACGGGCCGCGCAAATGCCTCCAGGTCAGCGTCGACCGTGGCGAGGGCAGGAAGCCACTGGTCGCGACGTTCGGTGGTATCCCGCTCCGGCGGCAGAAGAACGCGGTCCTGCGGGACCGCGAACCAGTCCTGGCAACCTCCCGCCGCAAGGAGCTGGTCCACCGGCTGCTCGCGGGACGGTGCGAGCTCTGCGGGCAAGCGGACGAGGTGCGCGTGCACCAGATCCGCAAGCTCGCTGAACTCGACAAGCCCGGACAGCCCGATCCACCCGAGTGGGTGCAAGTCATGACGCGGCGGCGACGCAAGACCCTCGTGGTCTGCGAAGCCTGCCACGCCAGCATCCATCACGGGAGGCCACCGCGTCAATCACGGAATAGTCACTGGAGAGCCCGGTGAGCTGAAAGGTTCACGCCGGGTTCGGGAGGGGGCCAGAGGAAACGGAGCGCCACCGCCACCGCGCCTCTGGCCTACCTCAGCTGCCGGCAGCCGAAAGGCCCCAGGAAACCACCGCACCCGATCGGTCCTCCAACTGATCGCGGTGGATAACTGGCCGGACACGGGCCCTGGTGGCCCGGCCCGAAAGGGCGCTGACGTGGTCAGGTGAGCCCGAAGACAAAGATGACGATGACGCCCCAGCCAACGGACAAACTAGACGCCACGACCACGGTCGCGGTGAGTGGACCCGCGGACGATCTGTCTCCAGTTGGATACAGATCGTAAGGCCGACTCGACAACGGACCTTCGACGCTTGCTTGAGCCGGATGCATCGCAAGGTGCACGTCCGGTTCTGAGGGGGGCCCGGCGTCGCAAGGCGCCGGGCCTACCCGAGTACGCCCGACATGACCAGCGACTTGGGGGTGAAAGTCCCCTGTGGAGGTTGATGGCACCAACCACAAGCCAGAGGCAACTGCACTCCGTGAGGTGGGTGGGAAGGAAGCCGGAGGCGAAACCGCGACCCAAGGAACAGATGAACCGTGTATAAGGCGGGGCGGTCCGGGCGAGCTGGCTCGGCATGGCGAAGCCCGATGTCCATCAAGGGGCCGTCCGTAAACGCGGTGGGTGCGCGGGGAAGGCCGCTGGTCTTATTCGGGGAGATCTCCACGGGAGTCCCAGATGCCCATCCGCGCCGGTCGGCGTGTTCGTTGGGTGGTGCGGGACGGCAGGGTCGTGAGGCGCTGGCTCGCTGTGGAGAAGTCAGCAGAGGCCGTATTACCAGCGGGATCGATGGTGGCTGGGAAGGGCCGAACGCGAAGCCGAGCGTCAGGACGTTCGTGCTCGTGGTCGTTGCGTTGACCGCAGCCAACCCCTTCGGGGTCCTGGTCGGGAAGGTCCAGAGGTGAAGCCCGAGGACCACCGGCCAGAGCGCAGCAACGATCCGGCGCCGGATGGCACCGCCGTTCACCCCACCGAGGCGAGCCCTGTGGGAGCAGTGCTTGTCCCGCGGGAATCTCGCTGAGGCGCTCAGACGTGTCGAGCAGAACGCCGGTGCCCCAGGCATCGACGGGATGGGCACCAAGGAGCTGCGGCCGTGGTTGTATGACCATTGGTCGCAGGTTCGCTCGCAGCTCGATGCGGGCACTTACCGGCCGCAGCCTGTCCGGAGGGTGATGATCCCCAAGCCGTCGGGCGGGTTGCGGAAGCTGGGGGTGCCGGCTGCGGTGGATCGGTTGATCTGCCAGGCCATCGCGCAGGTGCTCACGCCTGTCTTTGACCCGTATTTCCATCCCCACAGCTTCGGCTTTCGGCCGGGGCGCTCGCAGCATCAGGCTGTCGAGCGGGCACGCCAGTTCGTCGCTGATGGCGCGGCGTGGTGCGTTGATTTTGATCTCGAATCGTTTTTCGATCGCGTTCAGCACGACGCACTGATGGCACGGGTCGCACGAAGGGTGCATGACAAGCGGGTGCTGCGGCTGATCCGGCGCTACCTGGAAGCGGGCGTCATGGATGACGGACTGGTGCACGCGACGAGCGAGGGAACCCCGCAGGGGTCGTTATGCGCAGCTGCGCATAAACCGCCATATGAGCAGCGCCGGGTTATGCGCAGCGTCTGCTCGCAGGCCCTGGTAGGAGTGGGCTGGCAGGCTGAGGGCTGCGCATAACGGGGACGTGGGTCAGAGAGTGGCGAGCCAGCCGAGCAGTTCGGGGTCTTGGTTCCATTCGGTCAGCTCGGCGCTGACGACCTGGTCGTAGACGGCTTCGAGGGCTTTGCGTTTCGCCTCGGTTGAGGCGCGTGCGTAGATCTCGGTGGTTGACAGGTCGGCGTGGCCGAGGATGTCGCGGATGTAGGGCAGTGGCACGCCCGCGTCGTAGAGGTGCATCGCCCGGCTGTGGCGCAGGACGTGGGGGCTGAGCTGGGCGTCAGCGAGCGTCGGGTCGGCTGTCTGGGCTTGGTATTTGCGAAGGATCCAGGCGATCCCGCCACGGCTGAGTTTGGTGTGGTGTTGGTTGAAGAACACCGGGCGGTCACCGTGGCTGGGGCTGTCGAGCTGTCGCTCGGCGAGGTAGGCGGCCAGCAGCGCCGCCGTGTTGTGGTCGATCGGGACGTGCCTGGTTTTGCGGCCTTTGCCGGTCAGCGCGACGATCGCGGGGTCGGTGAGACGGATGTCCCGGACTGTCAGGTCGGCGGCCTCTTGGACCCGGGCGGCGGTGTCATAGAGGGTGGCCAGCAGGGTCGCGTCACGCCGACCCTGGCGGGTTGAGCGATCAGGCAAGGCGAGCAGCCGGCGGGTCTGCTCGACGGTCAGGTGCGCGATCGCCGGCTGGTCGTGTTTGCTGGCGGGGATCTGGAGGATGTCTTGGCAGCACGCCATCCGCGCCGGGTCCTGGGTTTGCAGCCAGCTGAAGAACGAGTCGATCGCAGCCAGGCGCTGGTTGCGGGTCGACGCGCTGTTTTCGCGGCTGGCGCGCAGCCAGGTCAGGAACCCGGTGATCGCGGCGGCGTCGATCAGCTCCAGCGTGAGCCTCTCAGGCGCGACGCCCCGCTCATCGCGGAAGTAACAGATCAGCAGTTTGAACGCGTCACGGTAGGAGGCGATCGTATTCGTCGAGCAACCACGCACCCCGGCGAGATGATCGGTCAAGAACCGGCGCAGGCGGACCGCGAAATCAGTCGCCATGACCCGGCCCTCCCGTCATCGGTGGCACGACATCACCGATCGTCTGCTGCACGCGGGCGGTGATCTGCGGGTAGGACGCGGCGGTCAGGCGCAGGTAGTAGCCGGTGTCCGCGATCGACGAGTGCCCCAGATACGTTTGCAAGACCGGCAGCAACGCGTTGACGTTCTGGCCCTGCTCAAACCAGCGTCGAAGGTTGTTAACGGCCATCGTGTGCCTGAGATCGTGAGCACGGGGACCGTGCCCGCGGCCGCCGTGCGAGATCCGGGCCTGCCACAGAAACCGCCGGAAGTTGTGCCCGACGTTCCCGAGCGTCAGCGGCCGGCCGGGCGTGACGCCGGGGAAGAACCACTCCCCTCGGCCCGGCTGGGCGGCGATCTGGGCGTCGTAGCCGGCGAGTCTTTCGCGCAGCGGCTCAGAGACCGGCAGCTGGCGGTCCTTGCCGCCTTTCGCGTCACGGATCTGCAGCACGCCAGTGTCGATGTCGACATCGCAGGCGCGCAGCAGCCGGGCCTCTGAGCAGCGCAACCCGCACGCGTAGATCGTGCGAAACAGGACCGGCATCACGAGGTGGCGGAACGGCACCTCCGGGCAGTAATGGCAGCGGTCGGTCGCGGCGAACAGCGCCGCGAGCTCCTGGTCGCTGTAAATGTGCGGGATGTAGCGAGCGGGGCGCTCGAGCACCCCGCCCGGCAACAGGTAGGCATCAACGCCGCGGCGACCAAGCCAGCGGGCCAGCTCCCTGACCGGCGCAGCCATGCCCTGCAACGTCGCGGGCTTGACCGTTCGCTGCTTCGCCGCGGCGATCCACGCCCACACCAACTCCTCGGTGAGCGTGTCCACCCCTGCCAACTCGCTGCGGCTGAACGCCTCAAACCGTGCCAGCAGCCGCGCCTCGGCGTGGTACTTGTAGCCGACGGCGCGCTTCTCGGCCACCAGCCCCGCGATCGCGTCATGCAGCGTGACCTGCGCGCTCATCGTCGCGCCCCCGACACCGGCGCGTCCGGGTCAAGCGCGCACTGCGCCAACAGCCCAAGCGACGACTTCAGATACACACCGGTCGACTCGACCGACTGGTGGCCAAGGATGTCGGCGATCTGCTCAACCGGCGTGCCGTCCTCCATCAGCCGGGTCGCGAGCGTGTGCCTGAGCGCGTGCATCCCGTGGCGGCGCTCCTCGCCCAGCGCCACGCGCGCGACCCGGGCGTGCTTGACCAAGATCTGATGCAGATGGTCCTGGTCAGAGAACGGGCCGATCGGCGCGGTATGCCGCAGAAACACCTCCGGGCAATCGCTCTGTGGGCGGCCGTCGCGGACGTAATCGATGATCGCCCAGCCGACGTCCTTGAGCAGCGGCAGCCACACCCGCCGGCCGGTCTTGGCCTGCACCACCGAGACCCGGTTGCCCGGCCAGTCCAGATCTGAGAACCGCAACCGCCTGACGTCAACGCCACGCAGCCCGAGCCGCGCGATCAGCAACACGATCGCGTAATCGCGCTTGCCGGACGGGTTCCCGCGGTCGATCGCCTCCAAGACCTTCGCGACGTCGCCCGGGTGCCATACCGACGGGACCCTCGCCTGCCTGCTGGACTTCGCGGCCGGGACCGTCGCGAGCACAGCCTCGCAGGTCAGCCCTTCGCTGGCGGCGAACCGCAAAAGCGACCGCACAGCGCATAGCTTGTGCTCCACCGTCTTTGGCTGGTAGCCGGCCAGAGTCGCGACGAACGCGCCGATCACCCCGCCATCCAGCCCGGCCAGACCGCCGCGCGCGGCGGTGAACGCGAGGAACTCACCGGCGACCGTGCCATACGCCCGGACCGTCGAGACCGCGCAACCACCCTCCCGCAACCAAGCCTGGAACCCCGCGAGGCTCTCCGCCTGCCCGGCGCTGAGCTTGCTCGCCGTGCGCGAGTAGCGGCGCAGCACCGCCCCGTGAACCGCGAAATCCTCGAGCATCTGCGCGACGCGGAACACGTACACGTCGGTCTGCTTCAGCGTCCCCGCCTGCTCCTTCTCAAAGAAACCGCCGCACGCCTTATCGACCCAGGCCATCGCGACATCGAGCGAGAACTCCCGCACCCCGCGCGACGCGAAGTACCGCTCCAGACGCCGCCAATAGCCGCGATACCACTTCATCGTCGACGGCTTGTAGCCCAGACGCACCAACTCGCCATCCAGCGCGGACACCAGCTCACAAACAGCCGCCATGGCAGCTCACCTCCGGTCATGAACGACCCGGCACCACGCCGAGTCGCGTGACCGCAGTCTCTGCCGGTTATGCGCAGCGTTCGGCCGCCAAGCCCCGTCTCAAAACGAGCTACAAGCCAGCGCTGCGCATAACCCGGCGCTGCTCATATGGCGGTTTATGCGCAGCTGCGCATGAACCGCCTTGGGAACGCTCCTGCTCGCTGTCAATCACAACACCGTCCGGCAGCACCACCTGGCTCTGAGCAACCGTCCGATCAGCACGAGCAGCCGCCGATCGCTACTCGCTCAGCGAGCTCGCCATCAGCCGCTGGTGGCAGACGAGATCGAAGGAAGACACGACACAAGACCCACCTCGATGGTTTCCCGTCGACAGTGCGGGTCGTTCGGGCGCGGCACGCGTGGGAGGGCCGCCCGCTCGCGTTGAGGGGTTGGATGCGCCGTCGGCGTCGGTTGGAGCTGATCGTGGTGCTGCCGGATGGCAGCACGCTGCTTGTTCCGGCGGCGTGGACGGACCTTGAAAGCTCAGCGTCAGACGCCGCGCCGTCGGAGTCGGTCGAGGCGGGCGTGTTGGCCGGGCTGGATGACCTGTTCGCGGCTCGGCGGGTGCTGGACGGGCTGGTTGATCGGGTCGTCTGGGCCGAGCGCGATGATCGCGGCGAGGGAGCTGATCGTGCAGTTGCGACTGGAACTGACCGAGAGTCCGGCACCGGCGGTGGTGCTGTGGGAGCTGGTCGGCGAGTCCCAGCGCCAGAGCGCGATGGCGCTGCTGACCGGGTTGATCGCGCGGACGCTTGTGCCCGAGGAGCAGGGCGATGAGCGAGTACCGAGAGCAGGCGCTGGCGCGGCTGGATGGCAAGACGTTGGGTCGGGTCGGGGGCAGCTGTCTGCAGCTGGTGACGGTGTGCCTGAGAGATGAGGACGCCGGCGAGATCAGCGACGAGCACGGCCGGTCGGTCGAGCCCACGCCGCCGGTGCTGGCGTATCTGCGCCCGGACGAGGCGCGCGAGCTGGCGTTCGGTCTGCTGCAGCTGGCCGAGCTCGCCGACCAGCGGTCGGAGCTGACGCGGTGAGCGAGCGATCGAAGCTGACCAGCTCGCATCTGCGCCGTCAGGCGTTCGTGTATCTGCGCCAATCCTCCCAGGCGCAACTGGAGCGCAACGTCGAGTCCACGCAGCGTCAGTATGCGCTCGTCACGCGCGCGATCGAGCTTGGATTCACTCGCGAGCAGGTTGTCGTGATCGACGAAGACCTCGGGATCTCCGGCTCGGGGTTGTCGGAGCGCTCGGGGTTCGCCCGGCTGACAGCGGAGGTCGCGCTCGGGCACGCCGGATTGGTGCTCGGCCTGGAGGTCTCCCGGCTGGCGCGCAACAATGTCGACTGGTACCGGCTGTTGGACCTGTGCGGCGTGACCGACACCGTGATCGGCGACGCTGACGGCGTCTACCACCCCGGGTCGTTCAACGACCGGCTGCTGCTCGGCCTCAAAGGCACGATGAGCGAGGCTGAGCTGCACGTGCTGCGCAGCCGGTTGCAGGGCGGGATCCGCAACAAGGCCGAGCGCGGCGAGCTGCGCAAGATGCTGCCCGTCGGGCTGGTCTGGGGCGAGGACGAGGGCGAGATCCTGCTCGATCGCGACGAGGCGGTCCGCGGCGCGATCCAGACCATCTTTGACCGGTTCGCCGAACTCGGATCGGTCCGGCAAGTATGGCTGTGGATGCGCCGCGAATCCATTCAGTTCCCGCTGCGCCGCTGGGAGCGTGACGAGCTGCAGTGGGTCACCCCGACCTACCATCAGATCCACAGCGTGCTGGAGAGCCCCGTCTACGCCGGCGCGTACGCGTTCGGGAAGACCCGCCGCGAACGCTACGTCGACGAGCACGGCAACACCCGCCAGCGGATGCGTCGCCTCCCCCAAGCAGAATGGGGCGTCTTGATTTGGGAGCACCACCCCGGCTACATCGACAAAGCCACGTTCGAGGCCAACCGCGCGCGGATCGCCGCCAACACCCGCCCGCGCGCGCACCAGGCCGAAGGCGCCGTCCGCGAAGGCCAAGCGCTCTTGCAAGGGATCGCGGTCTGCGCACGGTGCGGACGCAAGCTCAAGGTCCACTACCAAGGCCGCCGCGGACACCAGAGCCCCGCCTACCACTGCCCGTCCAGCATCCTGGTCGAAGGCCGCGGCAGCTGGTGTCTGCGGGTCGGCGGCGGGCAGATCGACCACGCCGTCACCGACGCGCTGTTGGCCGCGCTGACCCCCGCCGGTGTCAAGGCGGCACTGCAGGCCGCCGAAGCGCTCGAACAAGATCACGACGCCGCACTGACCCAGTGGCGGCTGCAGGTCGAGCAGGCCCGCTACCAAGCCGAGAAGGCCGAGCGGCGCTACCGACAGGTCGAGCCCGAGCACCGGCTCGTCGCCCGCGGCTTGGAGCGCGACTGGGAAAACGCGCTCACCCAGCTGGCCGAGGCCGAAGCCGAGCTGACGCTGCGGGAGCGACAACGCCCACGCGCCCTTACCGACGAAGAGCGCGAGCGGCTGCTCGCGCTCGGCGGCGACCTCGGCCGCGTGTGGGCCGCGCCGAGCACCAGCGACCGTGACCGCAAACAGCTCCTGCGCACGCTGATCGACGAGGTCATCCTCGACGTCGACCGCGACCAAGACCAGGCGACCGCCACGATCCGCTGGAAGGGTGGCGCGATCACCGAACTGGCCGTGCCGCTCCCCCGCCACCAGCCAACGATCCGGACCGACGAGGACACGATCGCGCTGCTGACCCGGCTCGCCGCGCACTACGACGACGCCACCATCGCCGGGATCCTCAACCGCCAAGGCCGCCGCTCTGCCACCGGGGAGCGGTTCACCGCCATCATCGTCGGCGGACTGCGCCGCTACCGCAACATCCCTACCTACCGGCCGCCGGCCGAGCCGCCCGACGGCGAACTCCTGCCCGTCGGCAAAGCCGCCGACGAGCTCGGGGTCGCCGCTTCGACCATCTTCCGCTGGCTGCAAGCCGGGTTCATCGCGCGGCGAGCAGGACACCCCCGGCGCGCCGTGGCGAATCCGCGTCAACGACCAGCTCCGCGCCCTGTTCGTCGAGGACGCCCCCGCCGGCTACGTCCCGATCGTCGACGCGATGCGCGCCCTCAGCGTGTCCCGCCAGACGGTGTTGCAGCGTGTCAAGCGCGGCGAGCTGCAAGCCCTCCACGTCCGCAACGGACGCCGAAAAGGCCTGCGAATACTGGTCCCAGCACCCGAAACCGCCCTGTTTGACACCACCCCATGAACCGAGAGGCAGTGTGACGATGGCTCCAAAAACTTCTCCAGATCCAAGTCCACCACCCACCCATGGCCGTCCTCCAGATGCCCCTTAGCCTCGGCGATCGCCGTGTGGCGCCTCGGCCGGGTCTGAACCCGTAGCTTGAGGGATCGAACGTCGGCTCCCACAGCGGCTCGAGCACCTGCCGCACGGCGTCTTGGACCACCCTGTCGACCACGTCGGGTATTCCCAATCCGCGCTGCCCGCCTCCTGTCTTGGGGATGAATACCCGGCGGATCCCGCCAGGGTGATACCTCCCCGCCAACAGGTCGGCCTGCAGCCTGGGCAACAGAACCGGCCACTGATCTGCCAGCGCCTCGATCGTCTGCCCGTCTGGACCGGGAGCGCCCTTGTTCGACGCCACCTTCAAAAACGCATCCGTCAATCGATACGCAACCTCCTCCATCGTCGCCGACGCTGCCGTCCCCGTCTTGCCGATCGCCTTCGGCGCTCCCGCTCGGATCTCCCCCAGCCGGTCCCGGGATCTCCTGCGGGTGGCCCCTTTCGGGTTTTCTGCTGTTGCGATCGGCAGACTGAGCTGCACCATCGTTTCTTCGACCGGGACCGCCTTCCCTTGCCCACCGGGACTCGACCCGGCGCGCTCAACGGGCATTACCCCGCCTTCCGGTACTACTCGGTCCTCGGACTTCTGCTGGGCCATCGAGTCGTCGTCCTCTCGTCCTTCGACCTACCGGCCGTCCCCGGCCGGAACCCAACAGATCTCCCAGGGTGAAACGCTGAGACTTTGTCGTGATCGCGTCGCCACTACGCCCTCGGCATCGACAGGAACCGGGCATCGCCGCTGCGGGACGGCTCGCCCGCCAAGGAACGCCTTACGGCGCTTCACTCTCGTTCGCCACCACGACGCATCTATGGCCTCTTTCAGACCCGCCCTCACGGAAACCCCGCAGCGCTTGACCAAGCCGCACTGGGATCGCCCGGTCAATTCCGAGCCGCGCCCTTGCCTCTTCAGTGTCGGGTTCCCCCTGTCAGGGTCCCGGGACAGGACTTCCACCTCCGGTCTCAACATCCGTACCTGGCACACCCGCCCGACTGCTACGCAGTTCCCGCGGCGAACCTGAGCGTGACCGGGACCACCGGCATGAACACCCCCCACCCGGCAAGTCTCGCGGGGCCGCTAGCCCGCGACCAAGCCGCTGGCGCGCAGCCAGACGGCATCGATCAGGCCGGTCCGGTGGCGGTTGGTCAGGGTTGGACCGGCTGGTTCGGCGCGCGGGTTCATCGCCGCCACGTGGCAGGCGTGACGGTGTGGTCGCGGCGAAAGTGCTAATGAAGAAGCTCGGTTGCCGGCAGCCGACGCTGGCCGCGACTGTCTCTAGCGCTCGCGCGGTCGCCGTTATTCTCTCGGGGAAGGTGGCCGCGAAGTCGGGTCACGAGACAGCCGCGTCCGTTCCCCGGCGAGAGGGCGCCTGAGGACCGCTCAGACTCCGGCTCCGGTGGGCGGATAGAGGGGCCTCCCCGAGGCGAGGCCGCATTGCGCGTTTGGCCCGATGTGGTAGCGCCGACGGTGCCGTAACGAGATCGCCCGGGTCGGTGGGCGTGCGCTGTCTTGGCGTGGCGTTGAGTTGCCGACCGGCGAGAGTTGGTGCTATTGATTGAGCGTGTGCTGAGCGGGCTGCGGTACAGCGTCGCGCTGGCCGACGACTGGCGGGAGGTGTGAACGTCTCGCGGGGAACGGTTGTCTTCCTGCTGGCCGTTGTGGCGTGCACGGTGGGCGGGTGCGGCGCTAGCGGCAAGAGCGCCGGGAGTCGTGGCGGGACGGTCGACTTCTACTCGAGTCTGCCCCTGAGCGGGGCCTCCTCGGCGACCGCGCAAGCGATCGTTAATGGCGCGAAGCTCGCGCTCGCTCAGGCACGGGGACGCGCTGGACAATTCACGATCAGATACATCTCGCTCGACGATTCCGCGGCGCAGAGCGGGACCTGGAATCCGGGTCGGACAGCGGCCAACGCTCGCGAGGCCGCACGGGACCCCAAGGCCGTTTACTACATCGGAGACTTCGACTCGGATGCCAGCAAGGTTTCGATGCCGATCCTGAATCGCGCGGGCGTTCCGCAGGTGAGCCCGGCCAGCACCTATGTCGGTTTGACAACAAGCGAGCCGGGCAGTTTGCCCGGTGAGCCGTACAAGTACTTCCCGACGGGCAGGCGTACGTTCCTGCGGCTCGTGCCGCTGGACACGAATCAAGCGGCGGCGCTAGTCGATCTGATGGGGTACGACCGCTGCGGCAGAATTGCGTTGGCGCACGACACGGGCTCCTACGGGCGCGGTCTCGCGACGCTCATCCGTCTCCTAGGGTTGGGGTTAGGGGCAGACATCGTCTCCGACACGGCGATCGACACGACCGCTGAGAGCTATCTCTCCTACGCCCGGCGGATCAAAGCCCAAGGAGTGAATTGCTTCATGTTCGCTGGCTCGACCTCCCGCGGCGCGGTCAGGTTGGTGAAGGAAGTCGCTGCGACGATTCCCACGGCCGGTCTGTATGGCGGCGACGGCGTCTGCGAGAGCTCTTTTACGAACCCCGCGCAGCACGGCATCCCGGCGCAGATCGCACCGCGGTTCAAGTGCACCCTGCCGGTGCTCGCCCTAGCGCACTACCCCGGCGGGAAGAGCTTTCTCTCCGCCTACCGGCAGGCTTACGGAACCTCGCATCCCGACACATACGCGATCTACGGGTATGCAGCGATGAAGCTCGGTCTCGACACCGTCGCAAGCCTCGGGCCCAAGGGCAACGACAAGGCCGCCGTCCTCGCAGCCCTGTTCGCGAACGTGCACAACTCGGTCCTCGGTTCGTTCGAGTTCGACCGAGACGGAGACACGACGCTGGACGACTACGGCGTCTACACGGTCGCCAACGGCCTCCCGACATTCTCAAGCACGAGCTTTTAACGACGGCGCACCAGTGCTCGGTAATTGACACCGAACGCTCGGGGGACTGAGAGTGGACCGTCACATGATGCAGCCAGTCTCAGCAAGACTTCCGTAATCTCACCGAACGCGAGCAGTCACCGCGCCGCACGCGACACTCGCAGCTGGGGAGCAGGAGGAACCGGCCGTCCCTGCCGGCGGAGTGCCGCTCCCTCACGAAGCTGCGGCCGTCTCGTCGGCCGGACCTACACGGCTGTTGACTCCTGCTTGGATCAGCCAGCTTCCAGACGAACAGTCCCTGCTCCGGCTTCTCAGCCGGCGAGAGGCCGTTGCACAAAGCCGCGGAAAGATCCCTGTGCCAGCGAGGTGGGAGAAGCGACCTAATCGTGGCCCGATTTGAAAGTCTCATCCCAGATTCAAGCTCCGCAAGCTTTGACTGGCATGTGTTATCTCGCCACCCAATTGATGCACCAGAACGTTGAGTGCTGTGTGCGACAGCCTCGCGACGCAGCAGAAGCGGCGGGTTAGACGTCCTCGAGTTCGTAGATCTCGCTCTGTGGATCGGGGCTCAGCTCGGCCAGTTTGGCGACGTCCGCGGCGACAGCGCGTCCTTCGGGAGACTCGAATGCCCGCCGCAACGAAGCCATGTCGTCCCAGTCCAACTCAGCGATGCGGTAGTGCGGCTCCTCTCCGCGGACTACGGACGCGTTACGGCTCAGCGTGTACCGCCGCAGGCCAGCCAGCTTCCAGGCCAGTGGTATGTGCACCTCGCGGTAGTGCCGCTCGAACGCGTTGACGTCAGTCGGCGTGTTCTTCCAGAAAACGATGAACCGAACCACGGGCCCTCCGCACTCGAACCGGCAGCGATCACCGAGATTAGCGGGCTGCCTACTCACGCTGGAAGCGAGCGCGCCGTCGCCTTCGGACACGCGAGCCTGAGACAATCCCGAGCACCCGTCGTGCCGTCTGCCCGATGCTCGCACTGCATCTCGCCACGGCCGCCGACAGCGACACCCGCGACACCGTCGCATTCTGCGCTCGCAATGCCAGAATCCGGGTGCGCGACTGGCCGCTACGACACTGACAGCTCACTCACGGTTCCACGAACCAGCATCAGTGTCGGCGGCTGCAGAGTCCGCAGCGTGACTGCTGTCACTGCCAGAGTGCTCGGTTGTCGGGGCGGTGACGTCCGACCCGGTCGGTAGGTCCTCGGTCTGGCGGCGGGCTGACTCTCGACTGCTGCGTCGACTGCTTGGCCTGGCTGGTAAAGCTTGTGTCGCCCGCCGCCGCCTGAAGGATCGCCGGCGTGACTTGATAGAAGCGTGGGTTTCGCCTCTCGTGACAGTTGTCCGCCGGAGGTCCGCTTCATTCGGTGTGGACCAAACGAAGGGACGGATGCATGATCGTGATCGGGGCGGACACGCACAAGGCCTCGCACGCGCTGGCGGCGGTCGATGAGGGAACCGGTCGGGTGCGCGGTAGCCGCGAGATCGAGGCTGGCGGGCCTGGGCATTTGGCGGCGGTGCGATGGGCGCGGGAGCTCGATGAGCAGCGGGTGTGGGCGATCGAGGACTGCCGCTCGTGTTCGGGGCGCCTGGAGCAGGCGCTGCTAGCGGCGGGCGAACGGGTCGTCAGAGTGCCGCCGCACCGGATGGGTGCCTCGCGCAAAGGCGAGCGTGAGCCTGGGAAGTCTGATCAGATCGACGCGCTCGCTGTTGCTAGGGCTGTCATGGGCGACGGGGTCGAGAAGTTCCCGGTCGCGTTCCTGGACGAGCGGGCGATGGAGATCCGGCTGCTGCTCGATCACCGCAACGATCTCGTCGCTGAGCGCACGCGTACCGTCAACCGGCTGCGGTGGCATCTGCTGGACCTGTGCCCCGAATTCGAGGCCTCGCTGGGGCCCGGCGCGCTGAATCACGCCCGGGAGCTTGACCGTGTCGGCCGGCAGCTGCGCAAGCTCCCCGCCGGCGCTAGGGCGAGGATCGCCCGCGAACAGATCTCTGACCTGCGCGCCCTGAACCGCGATATCAACCAACTCGCAGCTTGAGGCAGGCCGGGTTTAACGGAGACTCTGAAACGAGGGTTTCGGCTCTCGGGAAGGAAGTCGCCGTTTATGCCACGTCCGAGGAAGTATCCACAGGAGCTGATGGATCGCGGTGTCCGGCTCGCGTTGGAGTCTGGCCGGCCGGTGAGCCATGTCGCGGCGGAGTTGGGGCTGCCGTCTGAGGGGCTGCGCAAGCGGGTTCGTCGGGCTGAGGCCGACCAAGGGTTGCGGCCGGATCTGCCGACCAGCGCCGAGCGTGAGGAGATCAAGGAGCTCAAGCGTGAGGTTTCCGAGCTGCGCCGCGCGAACGAGATTCTGCGCGCGGCGTCGCTGTTTTTTGCGAACGAGCTCGACGAGAGCCGACCGAAGTGACCCGGTTCATCGACGAGTACCGGGATCGCTTTGGCGTCGAGCCGATCTGCCGGACCCTTGGGGTGTCGGCGTCGGCGTATTACCAGCGCAAGACTGGCCAGCGCTCCCCCAGGGTGGTGGAGGACGAGCGGCTGCTTGGGGTGATCCGCCAGACCCATCAGGACAACTTCTACGCCTACGGGTACCGCAAGATGTGGAAGACGCTGTCGCGGGCCGGTGAGGACGTCTCGCGCTGCCGGGTGCAGCGGCTGATGGCCGCCAACGGCATCTGTGGCGCCAAGCGCCGCGGCCGCAGATGGAAGACCACCACGCCGGACGGCAACGCTCCGCGCTGGCCCGACCTGGTCGAGCGGGACTTCACCGCCCAGGCGCCGAACCGTTTGTGGATCGCCGACTTCACGTATCTGCGCTGCTGGGAAGGGACGGCGTTCTTCAGCTTCGTGATCGACGTCTTCTCCCGCAAGATCGTCGGCTGGCAGTTCTCCTCGAAGATGCGCACCACGCTCGTGCTCGACGCGCTCAGAATGGCGCTGGGCACCCGCGAGCACGGCGCCGACGTGCAGCTCATACATCACTCCGATGCCGGCAGTCAATACGTGTCCTTCGACTACCGCCAGACGCTTGGCGATCACCGCGTGCTCGGGTCGATCGGATCGGTCGGAGATGCCTATGACAACGCCATGTGCGAGTCGTTCGTGGATTCGCTTAAGACCGAGCTGATCAAGGACCGCGTCTGGCAGACCCGATCCCAGCTCGAGCTCGCGATCCTCGAGTACGTCGCCTGGTTTAACAACGACCGGCTGCACGAGTCACTCGGCGACCGGCCGCCCGCAGAGGTCGAAGCCGAATGGGCCGCGCTCAACCGCCCCTCGGGTTCGAACCGCTGCCGGCCCCGGCCATCTCCGACACGTTCAACGAGCCCCGTTGTGTACGACCCCTTCGGGGTCGTCTCCGATCTACAGTATGTGACTAGTCAACCAATATAATATAATTACTTACGACCTACAAACCAGGTCTCCGTCGAACCCGGTCCGCCTCAGGTAGCGGGGCGGTGCCCAAAGATGGCATGAGCAGCCTGGGTCGTAGCGCCATGGTTGGGCTGGCGGGAGGTGGTCGGTCCTCCGTGTCGAACGACGTTGGTTGAAGGCGTTCGCGGTTGCGGCCGCGCCCGCCGGTCATTCGAAGCTTGGAGGTACCGACCGTGGATGACGTTATGGCATCGGTCGGGCGTGACACCGCCCAGACGGTGGTGTGCGCCCCGTTCGTTTTGGGTGTCGCGCCTGGGGTGATCGTCGCCGGGTTTGATGTGCATCGCAGGCAGATCACCTTCGACGCGCTGGACACGGTGACCGGCGAGCTTTGGCGCGGTCAGCTGGATTCCACGGCGGCGGCGATCCAGGGGTGGGTCGGGCGGTTCCCGGGCCGGGTCGTGCACGTCGCGGTCGAGGCGTGCACGGGCTGGCTGTTCGTCTGCCGGGCCGTTGAGGCGGCGGGCGGCACCGTGCATCTGGCTGAGCCGGTGGAGACCAGCGCGTTGCGTGGCCGCAAGCGTCGCGCCAAGACCGATCGGGCGGACGCCAAATGGCTGCGACAGCTGCTGTGTGAGGGACGTTTGCCGGAGTCGTGGTGCCCGCCCGAGCACGTTCGCCAGTGGCGCTCCCGCGCGCGGTTGCGTAACACGCTGCTGTCCGAGCGGACCGGCTGGATCCAGCGGATCCGCGCGACCCTCTATCACCACGGGGTCGCTGGCGCCCCGGATGACCTGCGCACCTTGGCCGGCCGCGAGTTCCTGACCGCGCTCGAGCTGCCGACCGACGCGGCAGAGCGAGTCCGGGTCGCGTTGGAGATCATCGACATGCTCGAGATCCAGCTCGCTGGGATCGAGCGTGACCTGCGGGCGCTCGCCCGCCACCAGAACGGCTGCCGCGCGTTGATGAGCCAATACGGGATCGGTGAGCTCTCCGCGCTGGTCACACTCGTCGAGCTCGGCGACGTCACCCGGATGCACGCCAGTCGACAGGCAGTCCGGATGGCCGGCCTGGACATCGGCGTTCACCGTTCAGACCGCCACGCGCAGCTCGGCAAGCTCACCCGCCAAGGATCCGCCCCGCTGCGCTGGGCACTGTTTGAGGCCGCGCAGTCCGCCTCACACAAAACAAGCCCCGATTACCAGGACTATCACAAGCTCAAGGCCCGTGGGCTCTCGCACAACCGCGCGTGCATGACGATCGCTCGCAAACTCGCGCGCCGCTCCTACCACCTTCTCAGAGCGCTCGGCCCCGCCGCGCTCGACCCGCCCATCAAAAGCTCCAACCAAGCCCAACCACCGATGAGTACCGCACGTGCGGCCAGCTCCCGAAGCGACCGAGGCACCCACGCCAAGCGTGGCGGCCCAGCAAAGACAGAGCGGCCGCAGTCGCTCCACCGGAACGACCAATCAACCATCTCGTCACCGACAGCCAGCTCTGGCAGTCGCGGGCCCAGATAAGGCAGGGCGTCCACGGAGCCGAACCAGCCTGGAGGTACTTGACAACACGAACGAGCTCAGATAAGCGGTCGCGGGTGGTGTGTCTCGCCGTTGGGCGCAGATCGTGGTGATTTTTGTGGCGGTCGGGGTAGCGACCGCGACCGGGGTGCTTGGACTAACCCTGGCCACAAGCTCGGACCTGCAATTCAAGACCGCGCTTGCCAAGCTCCGCGCCCCGGATGTGGCGCTCACGATCGACGCTTCGAAGGTGACCGGGACTGAGCTGGCCCGGACCAGCCGTCTGCGCGACGTGACCGCCATGGCCGGCCCGTACCCGCAGACGACGGTCGTCCTCACAATCCAGCCCGGCGTCGACGTTCAGAACTCGGGGATGGCGTTGACTCTGGTCGGCCGCGCGTCGCGCTCCGGACCGCTCGATGACATTGCCCAGAACTACGAACGATGGCCGTCTGTTGCTGGGGAGATGGAGCTGGCGACGAGCTCGCCCACCCGCGGACCGCAGTTCTCGGTCCCGGGATTCTTGTGGAGGGCGCTTGCTGCGACCGCGACCAACCTCGGTAGCCGGCCGAAGCTCCGGATCGTTGGGTACTCCTCGTCGGTCAACCCCGACGAGGACGGCTGGGTACTGCCCGGTGAGATCAGCGCGCTGGAGCGAGCGGGTGCACCCGTGCAGGAGCAGATGCTCTACGACTTCCGCCACGCCGCCACGAACGCGCAGCTGAACGCGGACCTCGCTGAGCTCAAGGCGGCTTTGCCGACCGGCGCGATCACCGGTTCTCAGATCCTGGTGGGCGTCGAGGGACAGGGTCCGTCTACCTCGTCGCAGGAAACGTTGTTCATCGAGGCCCTCGCCGTGCTCGTGCTGTTGCTCGCACTGCTGGTGGCCGCGATCGTGGCCGGCGCTGTGATCGTGCCGGGTCACGGTCGGCTCGGGGTCCCGGGGGTTATCGGCTCTACCCCGGCACCGGCCCGCGCCCGCCATCTGGCCCAGCTTGCGCTGTCCGGGGTGGCTGGCGCCGTGCTCGGAACGGTGTTCGGGGCCGCGTGGGCGCGGCCGATGCTCAGCGGCAGCGGCGGTCCGTACCACATCTTTGTCGGAGCGCCGCTGTGGATCACGCTGACCGTGCCAGTTGCAGTCTGCGTGCTGGTCGCGCTCGCCGGCCTCGCGCCCGCGCTGCGCACTGCACGACCGAGGTCTGGGCAGACGATCGCTGACGGCCCATTGTCGTCCACACCGGATGACGTGAGGCACACCAACGGCCATCCGAGCAGTGTCATGTTGACGATGCGTCAGCGGTCAGCACGTCTGATCGGCGGGCTGGCGCACGCACAAACCACGGCCCGCTTTCGGCTAACGGCACTCTACGGCTGCCTGTTCCTGCTCTGCGGGGCAGCCTTGTTGGCGATCACCTACGCGCTTGTCGACCACGCCCCAATCCGGCCGCTGGGCGCACAGCCGACCCTTTCCTCGGTGGTCGTGGCGCAGCGGATCGCCGATCTGCACGACCTGGTCGTCGAGTCCGGGATCGCGCTGGCGGTCATGGCGGTCATTTCGGCGCTGTTGGGCTGGCTCGTCGCCGGCCGCGTACTCCGACCGCTGCGCACAATCACCGCCGCGACCCGGGAGATCACCGACACCAACCTCCACGAGCGACTCGCGATCAAAGGCCCACGGGACGAGCTGCGAGAGCTCGCCGAGACAATCGACGCGCTGCTCGGCCGGCTGGAAACCGCGTTCGATGCCCAGCGACGGTTCGTCGCCAACGCCTCACACGAACTGCGCACCCCGCTGACCACGATGCGCGCGGTGCTCGATGTCGCCATCGCCAAACCCAACGTGCCGCCGCAGCTCACCGCCGTTGACGCGAACCTTCGCGAAGGCCTCGATCAGGCCGACCGGCTGCTCGAGAGCTTCCTAGCGCTATCGCGCGCGCAGCATGGCGAGCTTGGCTAGCAGACAACGCTGTCGCTGGCTCAGCTGCTCAGCGAAGCGGTCGCCCGGCACTCGCAGATAATCGCCGACAAGCAGATCGAGCTGCACACCAGCCTCACCCCGATACGGGTGACCGGCAGCGAAACGCTGCTGGCGAGAATGGTCGAGAACGTGATCGACAACGCCGTCCGTCACAACCAGGCGCACGGCACGATCAACGTCGCACTCCGGCGACACGGCGAGCAGGCGCGGCTCCTGGTCGAGAGCGGCGGGCCGGTCCTTGAGCAGGACGCAGTCGTGCGGCTTGCCGAACCATTCAAACGCCTCGGCCCCGATCGCACCGGATTACAAAACGGGCACGGCCTCGGACTCTCAATCGTCGCAGCGATCGCCGCGGCGCACAACGGCTCGCTCGAGCTGCACGCCCGCCCCGAAGGCGGACTCCGCGTCCGAATCAAGCTGCCAGCGGCCGCGATCACACAACCCGCTCCCGCGCTCGCATGAGAGTCCTCGTCGTCGAAGACGCGCCGCTGTTGGCCAACACGATCGCCGAGGGGCTCCGCGATCACGGGATCGCCGTCGATATCGCATACGACGGCGATAACGCCGCCACCAAGATCAGCCTGCACCCCTACGACGTCGTCGTGCTCGACCGCGATCTCCCCGGCATCCACGGCGACACCATCTGCCAGCTCATCACGGACAGCGAGAACCCGGCGATGATCCTGATGCTGACCGCTGCCGCCAGCCCAAAAGACCGGGTCACCGGACTCGAACTCGGGGCCGACGACTACCTCCCCAAACCCTTCCACTTCCCCGAGCTCATCCTCCGAGTCCGCGCGCTTGCCCGCCGCAAACCCACCGCCCACCACCGCACCCTCCAGGCCGCCGGGATCGAGCTCGACCCGCTCACCGGCACCGTCACCCGCAACGGACAGAACATCGAACTCACCGCCAAAGAACGCGCGGTCCTCGAAGCACTGCTCAGAGCAAGCCCTGGTGCACTCACCGCAGAACAACTGCTCGAACAGGCATGGGACGAGAACACAGACCCCTTCAGCAACACAGTCAAAACCACGATCGCCCGCCTCAGACGCAAACTCGGACAACCACCGATCATCCACACCACCCCAGGGATCGGATACCGGATCAGCACGACGACACCATCGCGAACCACTGCCACGGCCGGCGAACCTGTCTTGCGCTCAACTCAGGCCTCCCGCCGCTGAGCCTCGAGAGACGCCCCCGCGGAAGCTGGGGCTGCCCGTTGAGAGGCTTCCCCCCCACCTGCTTCCACGAACCAGCATCTAGAACGTCGCAGCACCCGACTAATCAACAAGAACCCAATCATGAACGACAGATCAACGAGCACGCGAATACCCAGGCGCTGATGCGAGCGGGGCGACACCCGAGCAGGAGTGTCCCCAGAACGGCGCTGATCAGCCTCCGCCGCTGCGCGAGGCGGGGGCGGCGGATCGGGTGGGCCGCGCTGCCGCCGGTGACTGCCGGCGTGCTGGCTGGCGGGTGCTCGGGGACCGCGCGGCCGACAGCGACCGCCCGGAGGACCGTCGCGCCGTTCGTGTACACGGCCGATCGGCACACAGGAGGGGTCTCGCAGTTCGGCTCCTCCCCGAACGGCTCCGGCGCGCTGCTGCCGCTCACACCGAAGAGCGTAGCCAGCGCTCGAACCCCGACCGCGGCCGCGGTCAACCCGCACGGCACCAGCCTCTACGTTCTGGGCGAGCACGCGCGCGACGATGTGATCTCGCAATACACGATCAACCCGGTCACCGGGCAGCTCACCCTCAAATCGCCCGCGACGGTGACCATCGGACCAGGACGCGGCGCGATCTGGATCACGATCGCCCCGGACGACACCAGCGCCTACGTCGCCGATTACTACACCGATGCCATCTCTCAGTACACCATCAGCCGGGCCACCGGCAAGCTGACCCCGATCTCGCCCGGGACAGTGAAGACCCCAGGCGCCCCCGGCTCGATCGCGGTCGCCCCCGACGGCAAGTACGCTTACGTAGCCGATGTCACCACAGGCACCGCCAACAACCTCCTGCAGTACCGGATCAACCCCACGACGGGTGTCCTGAGCCCCACGCCGGTCGCGATCGTCGCCGGTGGACGCGAAGCTCAGTCGGTCACGATCGCCCCCGACGGCAACAGCGCCTACGTCACCGACCCCATCGATGACACCGTCTGGCAGTACCGCATCAGCCCCACGACCGGCAGGCTCAGCCCCCTGTCGCCAGCCACGGTGCCCACCGGAAGCGGCACCCACGACCTCGTGATCACACCGGACGGCAACAACGCCTACGTCGTCACGGCGGGCAATAACACCGTCTCCCAGTACCGCATCGACGCGGCCACCGGCGCGCTCAGCCGCAGGCCGGCCTCGACCGCGCGCACCGTACGGTCCCCCGAGCTGGTCGTTCTCTCCCCCGGCGGCAAGAACGCTTACATCACCGGCGACATCGGCGACCTCTCCCAATACGCGATCAACCCCGCCACCGGCAAGATCACCCCTCTGTCACCAGCGACCATCACGACCGGCCCCGGCGGCTCGATCGGCCTAGCCGTGACGCGTGCCGCCGCCCTGCCCAGAAAGTGAGTTCCCGCCCACCGGCCGCCGCGGAGTGGCGCTCACCTACACCACCGAGATCACTGACGCCGAACCCTCGAACGCCTGCCGGTAGCGCTCACCGACCACCTCCCGATCAGAACGGCGTCGTCGTCCCGCTCGCACGCACGAACGCATCCTCGCCCGCTTGCTGCAGGCGGCCACCGCCTGCAAGATGGCGTTGCGCAAGCCGCGATCGCCGTTCGCCGCCAACATCCTATCCCCGGCAATGGACGTAGGCAGGCAACGCCACTCCCAGCCGCGATGCCCGCGCGACGACAAATGCAGGTCCCGAGCGCCGGACCCACGAGAGACGCGCAACTCGCCAGATCCGGGTCGGTCTTCCCCCGCCTCTAATCGCGCGTGGTGCATATGCAGAGCGGCGCCTGCCGCCAGCTTGACATCGACGTTCCGTGTGATCGCAATGCACGAGGAGGGAGCGTCAGATCATCGGCGAGCTCCCTGCTCGATTCACGAAAAGCGGGCTGTCTGGCCGGGCCCGTTGGTCGCGACGCGGGCTTCTGCTTCGGGTCGACGCACGGTCGAAGCAGAAGCGGCGTGATCACGCCCGGTCCGGCGACCGAGCAGCAGTCTGGCCGGCACGCGTGGGACTCTTGTTCAGGACGTGGGCGGCGGTGGACTGGGCGATTCGGTTTTACCGACGGCATGGCTTCGAGTTGGTTTCGACGGAGCGCAAGACGAGCGTTCGCAAGACTCACTGGACCATCCCTGATCGTCAGATCGAGACCTCGGTCGTGCTGGCCTGTCCTTCGCCCCGGGGTTCTTGAGATCCTCACCCGATCGTGGGCCCCGGTTCGCTCGTGGTCGGCAAGCCGCCGCTTCGGAGCTCAGCCCGCACCACCTACAAGCGGGCGGGGCAGCTGCGCACTCGGCATAAAGAATGGGTGATCTCGCCTTTTGACGTGCTGGGCGATCTAGCTAATTTCAGTGGCTGTCATGGTCGTTGACTTCGTCGACGCCGAGGACCCGTTTCGGCTTGCGCTGCCGTCGGGTAGTGAGCCTGCCGTGCCGAGCGGGTGAGGATCTCGTCCTTCACGTTCATTCCGACGCTCGTCACGATCAGGCCGTCGCAGAGCGTCGGGAACGACAGCTGCAAAGGAACTGCAAAGCCTAAGTCCCAGAATAGGCGCCCCCTGCACGCACGCAGACGCCCTGGCATACCGCCTCGCGCTGCCAAGGAGACCGATGCTCCGCAAGAGTGACCACTTGTTCGAGAACAACGTTCGGGGTATGGCACGGCGATACCTTGGGTTACTTCCTCTTCACGGCAGTGCGATCGATGATCCGGGTCGCTTCCGAGTTTGCTGCTATCGCCAGGCTCCGTACCGGCAGACGTGGCATTAGATCGAAAGGAGGTAGGTATGCGGATTTCGAGGTCTCGCCCCTCCGTTGTGTCCGTGGAATATTCGGCGGTCGGCCTGCGTCACCGTTGATAGGGGGAGTCGACTTCGAAGGGGAACCAGGAAGATGACTGGCAGCAAGCCGCTGGAAATCGCCAAGAAGATGCTCACCGATCGCCGACGATCTGGCAATCCTGGGAGGGCAGGAACGGGTCGATTCTCACTTGCCATCAGCTGGGGCGGGTGGTTCAATTTGCGGCTGTTGCGCGCGACGCATCATCGGGTGGCAGTCCTCAGGGGGGTGATTGTCTCACTCCTGGTTGCGCTGTCGGCGCTTGCCCTGCCGCTGGCCGTCAGCGGGTCCGCCGGGGCTCAAACGGCCGGCGGCCCGTTGAACATGCCTCAGGTTCCACAGGGGGCTCCGCAGATGCAGGGCGTCCTCTGGTTCAAGTATCGGATGTGGCTGAGAGGGACCCCGGTCGGACTGGGCAGAAATGTCGCGAGTTTCTGGGGCACGTATAAGGGCCAGCCCTTTGAGGAGGTGCTTCCGAGCGCAGGCAATTTCTGGTCCGGCCAGCACGCCGAGGAGCGGGTCCTTCAGGCTCTGAAGGCCGCCGGCATCCCCGACTGGGCCGTCAGGGGCGGTTACTCCGACCTTGGGCCTTGCCAGCTGATCAGCACGAACTGCACGGCGTTGATTCGGTCGTTGCCCAACCTCGAAGAGTTTTCCTACGGCGAACCGTATCCGCCGTACTCGCCGAGCCTTAGTCCTGCGGAGAACGCGCGGAACTGGACGATTCGCCGGCTGAGCGTGATGAAACTCAAAGAGATGAACGCGGGGCTGCAGAGCAGCTTCGAGCAGGCGCAGGGCATGTGGAACCCAGGGTGCCTTGGCGGTGGCGGGGGCAGCGGTGATCAGAATGGGCTTGAGGGGGGAGCCCTGCGAGCTGGGCGCGTCCCATCGCGCACCGCGCTGGCGGCGGGGACTGCTGGCTGCGGGTCAAGTGCGGGTGAGGCTCCCGAGGACGGGGCGCTGCCGGAGGAGCTGGGAGATCCAGCGGAGGCGCTGGACCCAGGCGGGATCGACTTCACCTCGCTCCAGTTGCGGTATCTGTCGCTGAACGGGCCGCACCACGGCGATTTGCAGTACTCGATGGCCAGCGACGGCGCGCCGGTCACGACCAACCCGGGGACCGGGCTGCAAACCGCAACGGAGGACTCGGATGCGTTCTTCACCTGGCTGACGCTGCCGCCGAGCACGTTCTGGGTCAACCTGGCGCCGAACTCCCCGCCGCAGATCATCGATCCGCGTCTGGCGCTGACCGACGCCGGCCGCGTGATGCTGCAGTCAGATCTTCTGTTGAAGGAAGCGGTCGCGCCGGCGGAGAATCCGGCCACGCCGGACGGGGCTCAGTTCGTACAGGGGGTCGCGAACCTGCCTCCCCCAACCCCCGCCGATGGGGGTTTGTGTGTCGCGTACCGCATCTGGATCGTGCCGGGAGTCGCGACCGTCCATGCGACCAACACGCAGCTGTACATCCTCAGCGCCCCGCTGAACGTCAAGCTGGCACCGGTCACAAGCCTGCCTGGCCAGTTACTTCACCCGATCTGTCCTCAGGACGCTTTTACGACGGACATCGAGGCGCTGATGCGTCAATGGATCCTGCCCCAATTGGTGCAGGAGGTGAACACCGCGCCACAGTGGGAGCCGCTGCGTCGCATCTACATGAGTCGCGTCGCCGCTCAGTGGGTGCGGCAGGAGGCTGGTCCGAACACTGTCATGGGCCGGCTCGTGGACAGCGGGCTTCACCGCAACTGGATCGCGCAACCCGCGTGGTCGCCGACGGCAACCTGGGATCAGTACCTCCAAGTCTACGGGACCCCGACCCAGTACACGACACCAGTGCAGATAGACGGAGTCACCGTCAACTACAGCTTTACGGCGTACGGTGGTGTCAATTTCAAACAGAAAATCCACGAGAAGAACGCCAGCAACCGCCAGTTCAAGGCTCGCTGGCACGGATTGGCGGCCGCGGCCAAGCGTTCAATCAAGCGGCCGAGCAAGGGCGGCGGCACGACCCTAGTTGGCGGCGGGATCAGGCTGGGAGCCACCACCCATCGCAGTAAGCACCTCAAGCTGCCGAAGTTCGTGCGTATACCGCGGCGTTTCGTTCCGCCAAGCCCGAGTGCGCCCTAACGGCCGCGTCGATGGGACTCCGGGCCAAGGTCCTCTCCGTCGTTGCGGCAGGTTTGGTCGCGCTCGGCTGTGGTGCGCCGTCGGCGCTTGCGGCGTCGCCCCCGCCGGGCACGCTGACCGGCAACGAGTACGCGCTTCTCAGCGCAGCCAGATTGGGCTTAGAGTCAGCGCTCAGCGAGAGGCAGCCGAATTGGATGGTGGCAGTCCGAAATGCCTGCCTGACCGTTACCTTCGGGCCTTCGACGCCGTTGCTGGCCACCCAGAAAGCAAGCTGCCTGGGGTCGGTCGGACTCCGAGTGGCATTGGCGACGTTCACACGCGCTTACGACAGGTGTGCAAGGCGTGGGCCGAAGCGCACCATCCTTTGTCGGGCACCGCTGTACAAGGAGTTGGCACGCGACGCCGCGAGCGCCTACACGGGCGATCTGAGGGCGCAGCAGGCGATCGTCAAGCGAGGCTTCACAGGTGCGTGCGTCACCGCACTGGGTTCGACACCGACGCAGTTGGGGGACGCGCACAAGCTCGTCGCCTCCACACGGAAGCTGTCCGCCGACTGGCATCTGCTGGTTGGCATCGTCAACGGCCAAACGCCTCGCAGTAAGCTCAAACAGAACCGGATCGAACGTGACACAACAGTGGTCAAGAACGACATCCGCCTGGCCTTCCGAGATAACCCGCCTGCCGATCTGAGCAGCTGCCCCCACCAGACGGCCTGATCTGAGCGGACGACATCATCAGCGTCGCAGATGCGGCTGGGACCACGGGCAGGTCAATGCCGACTCGACAGATGGTTGAGCTGGCGGTCCGCGAAGTTCTGGATGCAGGCCAGTGCCGGTTTCACGAACCAGCATCAGTGTCGGCGGCTGCAGAGACCGGTGGCGGGAGTGCTGCTCCAGGTCTGGGACGACGATGAGCAGCAGTCGGCTGCTTACCGCCCAATTGCGGCGCAAGCTCGCTTCTATGTCAAGGCGCGATCGCTATTTGCGGTGATCTGGGTCTGCTCGGGGATGTCGGTTGGAGGGTGAAGATTTGGGGTGTGACGGGTCGCGCGCGGCTGCTCGAGGGCGCCAGAGGGGCTTAGGATGCGTCGTTGGCGTCCGCGGAGGGCGGAATCGGGCCGTGATAGCGGCTGTTTGCGGCAGGCAGCTCCGGCGGTGGGTGTTCACCGCGAACGCCAGCGCGCCTGAGAACGGCGCTGATCGGTTGTTGGTCGGAGCGGTTTAGGTGATGCAGACCATCGGGCTGGGCGCAGTGCTGATCTGCTCGATGTCTCGCTGCGGGCGGGGACGCTCGGGGACCTTGGGCAGCTCGCGCTCGGGGATTGACTCGGGCTCGGCGGTTTGCTGTTGGTCGGCGGGAGGTTCGGCGAGGAGGTGGTAGAAGCGGCGCGCGAGGTGGCGCTTGAGGCAGCGCAGCGCGCCCTTCTTGGTTTTGCCTTCGGCCTCTTTGCGAGCGAGGTAGGCCTTGGTCGCGGGGCAGCAGTCCCGTCTTCGCTGCTACGTCGGCGACGGATAAGCGGAAGTTGCTCCGGGCCCTCCTTGCCTCGGTGGCGGGGATAGCGGCGGCGTTGGCGATCTCCTTCGTGGCGATTCACTCGCCCGAGCCGACGATGCCGTGGCAGCGGTTGGTCGTCAATCCGATCGTCGGAAGAGTTCCGATCGATTGCTTGAAGCGCTCGTCCGATTCACGTCTGTGGTGTGAGCTCGTTCATACGAGCGATGGTTACGGACTTCGCGGGCTGTTCCTATCCGTGGAGGGTGATGCCGAATGCGGCGTACATCGCGTGGAAGGCCCAGACGCCCAGGCCGAACATCACTGTTACGACGGCCGTGGTAACGCCTACGCGCCAGATTCCGGCGGGGAGTCTGGTCACGAGCGATGCACCGAGCAGTGAGATAGCGCCGGTCGCCGGGAGGTAGAACCTGACGTCCTGAACGGCGACGTTGGTTGGGTCGGTGGTCCAGGTGTATGCGAAGTAGAACGCCCAGATCGCGAACCACGAGGCGGCGAGGGCGGCACCGACGGATAGATCGCGATGGGCCACTGCGCCGACTTCGCCGTCGACGCGGTGGAGCATCAGCCACCGTACGACGATCCACGCAAGCGCGATCAGTCCGAGCACCAGCATCGGTATCGCCTGCATCAGGTGCGCGGGCATCAGGCGCAGGTTTGGCCCGATCGCGCCGAGCCCGAAGGAGACCTCGCCGGGTTGGTACCCGGTGGTCAGCGGACCGCCGTAGACCCGGTCGTTAAAGATGGCCACGCCGGCGCCGAAGGCGGCCACCGACGCGAGCCACCAGCACAGCGTGCGGAGGGGCAATCTTGCGGCTCGCAGCCACCACGCCACGGTTATAGCGATCACGGCACAGCCTAAGATGACGATGTTGGTGTAGCGGACGAAGGTCGCGATCTCGATTGCTACAAATCCGGCGAGGCCAGCCCAGGTGCGCCTCCGGGTACTGGCCTCGGTTGACAGCATCGTCCACAGCAAGAGTCCGGAGCCGGCCGCGATCAGCGAGGCGTCGGTGAAGGTCGGCATGTAATCGCGCCAGGCGAACGCGAGCGCCGCTCCGGAGGAGCAGTAGAGGCCGACCGCGGCGAGGCCGCCGAAGCGTCCGAGCCAGCGCCGGGCGCCGATGAACAACCCTAGACAGGCCAGTAACCCGAAGAACAATGGCGCCCACCGGATGACTCCGAGCGCTTGAAACGGCGCCGCGAGGAACGGATAACCCGGGTCCTTCTCGCTGATATACCGCCCGTCGGGCAGCTGAACCCACTGGTTCGGGGGGGCGGCAGGGTTGTCGCCAAGCTTGCGTGCCAGGGTCTGCGCCTGAGCGAGTGACAACGTCAGGAAATGCCCTTCGGTGACGGCCACGATCGATGCGCGGTAGGCGCCGTCATCGGGCTCGGCGGTCTGAGCCGCGATCGATAGCACCAGGACGCACATTGCCGCGAATGCGGCGATGGCGAGCGCAGCCTCCGTCCATGCCGTTCGGATACCCCGCCCAGCTGCAGGCGCCGACGTGCTGGTGCGGACGGAGGGTGTGACAGCGCTCATTTTCGGCAGCGTCACAACGCATCCTGTGCTGAGCCTGAAGATCGGGCGAGCCAGCATCTCGCCTCGGGGATCGGAGGGATACTCTGCCGCGTGGGAGCGCGGTCGCCACGCGTGGTGCTGGTCGAGGACGAGGAGCCGGTCCGGCAGGCGATCGCACGCGCGCTCGCGCGCGAGGGGCTGACAGTCACCTGTTTCTCCGACTGTCCCGATTCGGATGCGATTCTCGCGGCGGCCCCCGATCTGGCCGTTCTGGACGTGATGCTTCCAAGCGGCGATGGGTTCGAGTTGGCGCGGCGCCTGCGAATCGCACGTGATCTTCCGATCGTTTTCCTCACCGCCCGCGACGCGGTTGAGGATCGGCTCCACGGGTTCGGGCTTGGCGCCGACGACTATCTCGTCAAGCCGTTCACGCTCGGGGAGCTGTTGGCGCGGGTGCGCGCCGTACTGCGACGGACGGGACGACTCGGCGCAGCGATCGAGGCAGGCGACGTCGTGGTCGACGAGCAAGCAGGCTTCGCCGCCCGAGCGGGCACACCGCTCGAGCTGACCGCGACGGAGCTTCGGCTACTGGCATACCTCGTCCGGCAGCGGGGGTTGCTGCTCTCCAAGCACCAGCTGCTCACCCAGGTCTGGGGCTACGACGAATACGACCCAAACGTCGTCGAGGTCCACGTCAGCGCGTTGCGGCGCAAGCTCGAAGTACACGGGCCGCGGATCCTCCACACCGTCCGTGGGCTCGGCTACCGACTCGACGCGCGATGAACACTGGCTCGCTCCGAGCTCGCGTCACTGCCACCACGCTCGTCGTGCTCGTGATCGTCCTGGCCGTCGTTGTGACCACAGTCACACTCGCCTACCGCGCCAGGCTCAATGGCGATCTCCGCGGCCGGCTGACGCATGCCGGTGTCGCCGTTGAGCGTGCCGGCTCCGCGCCGGCCGTGAAGCGGCTCATCCCGGGGCTCGCGCTAGAGGGGATCGCCACTCGCTTCGCGGCGCCTCCGGGCACCGGCCCAACGAAGATCAGTTCGACGATCCAGACGCGCGGATCGTTGCTCACGCTCGATCTAGTCCTGCCTGACCGAACGCGCGTTGTCTTCAGCGCCAGCCGCGCGAGCATCGACCACGCCGTCACCGACCTCTTGCTCGTCGAGTTCCTCGTCGCGGCCGCGGCGCTTGCGCTCGCGACGATCCTCGTCGTCCACGGCACCCGCACCGCGCTGCGGCCTCTTTCCAGCATCATCGACACCGCGGCCCGCATCGCTCACGGCGACTCCAAACTCCGGCTCCACCCTAGTCGCACCGACACCGAGCTCGGGCGTCTCGCCACCGCCTTCGACCAGATGCTCGACGCCCTGGAGAACGCAATCGAGGAAGCGCGTGCCAGCGACACGGCGACTCGTCGCTTCGTCGCCGACGCCTCGCACGAGCTACGAACACCGATCGCAGCGCTCCAGGCGAGTGTCGAAACGCTTCTCTGCGAACAACCTGAACGACCCGAGCGTGACCGCCTCGAGGCCGCAGTTGTTCGCGAGACCGGGCGTCTGGGCCGCCTGGTCGACGACCTCCTTGGGCTCGCGCGCCTGGAAGCCCGCCCCCGCCGAATCCAGGTCGACCTTGTGGCGATCGCGAGCCCGCTCGTCGACGACGCGCGTTTGCGCGCTCCACGCGCCGCGATCACGCTCAGCGCGAACGGCGGCGCTACCGTGCGAGGCGATCCAGACGCACTCGACCGCGTCCTGCGCAACCTGATCGACAACGCACTTGTCGCCATTGACCTCACCGGCCGAATCGACGTGCAGCTATACCGGCGTGATGGCTTCGCCGGAGCGGTCGTCGCCGATGATGGACCGGGCGTACCCGAACACGAGGTCCAACGCATCTTTGAACGTTTCGTCCGATTGGACCCTGGCAAACCCGGTCACGGCCTTGGCCTCGCCATCGCCCGTCGCATCGCGCAGCAACACCACGGCGACCTCACCTGTGAGCCAACGAGCAACGGTGCCAGCTTCCGGCTCCGGATTCCCGTCGACTAGCGAGAGCGCTCTGACGCGGACTACGAGTCGGTCCAGAAGAGCGCTCCGTGCCCGTACGTCTTCTTCGTCGCGCGGTTGACGAGGTATGAGCAGACTGCCGTGGGTACCGGGATGTGCGCGTAGAAGCGGCGCCCGGGCCTGCACGATTCGGCTGTAGGACCCTTCTCCAATGGAGGACGTGAAGCGACTCCGGCTCACGTTCCCGACCACCCGCGAGCTGTTCGTGCGTCAGCCTGAGTCGCCAAGACATGGCCGTCGCCGTCGGCCTGGTGAAAATCCGCGTTGACCAGATCATCCGCGACCTGACCCTGCTTGACCAGGCTAGGAAGGCGCGGGAGGCATACGAGCGACTGCGACGTCATGTACCGGCCGAGTTGTTGAGGGAGGCGCTGGCCCAGAACCCGGCGCTCGACCCAGACTACTCGTGGGACGAGCAGATGGGCCAGATAGACGACTGAGGGCGCGGACATCGAAACAGGCTCGGCAGGACTCCGCCGGCCGAGCGCGGACGCCTTGCTCAGCGATCGCTTCGCGTCGCCCGGTCGCTGGCTTCAGCGATCGCTTCGGCGACGGTTCGCTCCTCCGGTACTGCGAAACCCGGACGATCCAGGTCGTGGCAATCCGGTCGTGAGGTCCGGCCCTGATCGAGCGAGTGCTACCCGACAGAAGCAGCCATCTCAGCGTCCGCGGAGACGATGACTTTTGATCGGCTCGACGTCGCGTGGCGGACGATCGTGTTGGCGACGGACCACTGCTGCCGCATCGCCGGCGCGGACGAGCGCAATGCCACGGATCCAGCAGCGCGCCGCGAGCGACCTCGCACGATTGCATTGCTCAAGCTCGCTCGCTCAGGGGACCGCTATCGAATCGGCGACGGACCGCTGCTACGGCAGCGCCGGCGCGGACGAGCGCTCGGCCACGAACGCGATCGCACGCGCTGCCGCTCCCACGAGAGGCTTTCGTGGAAACCTCGGCGGTTGAGCCGCCTGCTGTCGCGGGAAAGCGGAGGTCCTGAGCCGATCGCGACTTCGCTTGGCTGTCAGCGCCAGCGTGCCCTCGGGGTGTGATCGGAGTGGGATGTTTTGCCGGTCCGCGGTCGCCGGAGATTCCGGTCGCTCGGGGATGGTTGGCAGTCCTGAGGCTATGCGGCCGTGAAAGGAACCCGGAGCGTCAGGATCGCGCCGCGTCCGGGGGCGTTGGCTGCGTGGATCGTGGCGCCTTGGTTTCGGAGTAGCCGGGCCGCGATGGTGAGCCCGAGGCCTGCTCGGTCGCTGCGGTGACCGTTGTTGGCGCGGACCGTTGGCTCGAACACGTGCGGTAGGAGGGCGGGCGCGATGCCGGAACCGTCGTCGACGACGCGGACGAAGGCGCCGTCGGCGTCCTCGCCACATGTGACCGTGACTGTTCCTCCTGGAGGCGTGTGGCGCAACGCGTTGTCGATGACGTTGGCCAGCGCGCGTTCGAATCCGTCGCGGTCGATTCTTACCGGTGTGCGAGTGTGGGCCGTCGCTTGGAGCTTGATTTCACGCTCGTCGGCTGTGATCTCGAACGCGGCGGTGGTGTTCGTAACGACGTCTGCAAGGTCCGTAGTCTGGAGCGGGGGTCGATCATCGATCTGTGCGCGTGCGTAGTCGAACAGGCCGGTGACGAGCCGATCGAGCTGCTGGGCTTTTGACCGGGCTTGGTCGAGTCGTTCACCGGGGTTGCCGATTCCGGTTGCGATGGCGTCGAGATAGCCGCGCAGCGAGAACAGCGGGGTGCGGAGGTCGTGGGCGATCGAGCTGACGAGCAGGCGTCGTCGGGCTTCGAGTCGTGCCTCCTGCTCGGCTGTTTGCGCGAGGGTGGTGGCCATGCCTTCGACGGCCGCGGCGACGTGCTCGACTTCCCGGATCGGTGAGCTCGCGCGGGTCTCGGTCGGGTCGCCGCCGGCAATCGCGTCGACCTGTGTGTTGAGGCGGCGAAGCGGCGTGACGAGCCAGCGGCCCGCCGCCCAGATCAGGATGGCTGTGCCGACAACTAGCGCGGCGAGACCTGACGCGAGCGCGACGAGCAGCCTGCGGGTCTGGTCGAGCGGCGGAGCGGTGAGACTGAGCCTGAGACTCTGGTCCGAGGCCGTGGCAAGCGGGAACACGTACGTCGCGGTCGGCTGAGTGTCTGGGGGTTCCTTGTCCAAGGACCGGTAGGGCTCGTTGTAGAGGAGGCGCTTGCCGTCCGGCGGGCCGGCGAGCGTCAGCGATGCTCCCAATCCGAGCGCGGTGAGCTTTCTCGTCAGTCCCTGCTTCCAGCGCTCCGTTTCGGCCTGCGCCTTGCCGTGCTGAACATACGCTGCCGCGACGGTGAGCCGGGTGTTGCGGCTCGCCTCCTGGTTGTGGGCTTCGACGAGGTAGCCAGCGGTCGCCGCCCCGGCAACGAAAGAAAGCAGCGTGAGCTGCGAGGCGGCGAGCGCGATGCGGGCGGAGACGCGCGGTCGGCTCATTCGCTGCGGTCGCGTGCGAGGCTGTGGTCGAAGCGGTAACCGGCACCCCAGACAGTGACGATGTAGCGGGGAGCCGTCGGGTCCTGCTCGATCTTGTCGCGCAACCGGCTGATATAGACCGAGACCGCGCTGCGATCGCCGTAGCTTCCCCACACCAGCTCGAACAGGTGCTCACGGCTGAACACCTGCCGTGGGTGCTGCACGAGCACCCGCAGCAGCTCGAACTCGCGAGCGGTCATCGCCACGGCCTTGCCGGCGAGGAGCACTTCGTGCGCGGCGAGATCGACCTCGAGACGGCCGAACCGGAGCCGCCCGCGGCCCCTGCTCGCACCCGAGCGACGCAGCACCGCCCTGACGCGGGCGACAACCTCGGGTGGGGTCGCCGACTTGACGATGTAGTCATCAGCGCCGAGCCCGAGGCCGCGCAGCTTGTCGCCGTCGCCATCGCGGGCGCTCAGGAACAGGACCGGGACGTCCGAGTGTGCGCGGATGTCGCGGCAGAGCTCGAAACCCGACGCGCCCGGGAGCATCACGTCCAGCAGTACGCAGTCAGGCATTGTCCGCAACGCCGCGATCGCCTCCTCGCCGTCGGCCGCGAGCAGGACATGGAATCCGTCCGCCTCGAGGAAGTCCCGCATCAGCGCTGCGATCTCGGGCTCGTCCTCGACGACGAGCACAACCGGGCCGGCCGGGTCCGAGACAGCGCGCACCGGCACAGTGTCGCCCACGCTCGGCTCCGCGCCCACCGATTTTCGCGGAATTTTCGCACCCCTTTCGCACGATCTCGAACTCGCCGCCCGACCATCACGACCACAGACAGGCACTCACACCGCAGAACCTGATGGGCGCCCCAAACACCGAATCGGAGGCCAGCCAGGCATGAACGAACACCCCTCCTTAGCGCGGCTCGAGGATCCAATCTCCCGCCGGAGCCTGCTTCGCGGCGGAGCAGCCGTGGCGGTCGCCGCGGCCGGCGTGTCGCTGCCCTCTCACGCCGCTGGGCAACGGCGACCCGCCGGCGTCGCGAACGTGCTCGTAAGTCGCGATCACTACGGAGTTCACGTCGGGCCGTCCCTCGCAGCCAATCCCCGCCACCCTCGGCAGCTTCTCGTCGCCTGCCAGGCCGCGCACACGGGGAACCCCAATTTGATCGCCACCTTCTTCTCGCTAAACGCGGGCGCGAGCTGGCATAACGGCGGTCTCCTACCGCATCCCGAGGGCAAGCCCGTCGCGGGCGACGACGTGACCGTCGCGTTCGATTCCCACGGCCGCGGCTATGTCTCGGCGACCGCGACGGGCAGCACAGATGCCGATCGCACCATGTACGCGTGGCGAACCGAGGACGGCGGGCGCAGCTTCTCGGAACCGGTGATCCTGGTGACCGGCGGACAGTACTTCGACCAGCCCTGGATCGCCGCCGGCGCAGGGCAGACACCATCCGAGCGCAACGTCTACGTGGTCTGGGCCAGCAATACCCACCAGGGCGGCGACAGCGTGACGATGCGCCGCTCCACCGACGGTGGACAGACCTTCGAGCCCGAGCGCACAATCCTGAATGCTCATCGCACCACGACACAGAGCGCCACACCGAAAATCGCTACCGGAGCACACAGCGTGGTGCTTGTCGCCGCCGACGAGATGTCGCACTGGGATCCCTCAGGAGACCTCGTCGGACAGGCCGTTGCCGCCTGCTCAACCGACGCCGGAAACACCTTCGGTAGACCCATCCATCTTGGTTGGGAGTCGCTCAACATCAGTCTGCCCGGGAACGTCCTCCCGAACGCCGGCGTCACCGTCGCGATCGCCCCCCAAGGCGACGCGCTGTACGTCGCGTTTGTCAGACACCAGCGAGGAGCGACTCACACCGACATCCTCCTGCACGCCTCATACGACCACGGCCGCAGCTGGTCCAAACCAGTGACCGCGACACCCAAGGACGCCGTCACCTATTTCCAGCCAAACCTCGCCGTCAACGACGCGGGCCATGTCGCGATCTCAGCGTTCGCGCTGGCAAACGGCCGCGTCAACGAAGTCCTGCTTCTCTCACCGGCTCACCCACTCAGCTTCGGCCCGCCGATCCAGGTGACGACCGCCGCGTTTGACCCGCACAGCCGCACCGCCACCGGCCCCAAGCACGGTGCCTGGTGGATCGGCGACTACCAGGGCATCACCGCCAGCGCGGGAGCGTTCCACCTCGTCTGGAACGACACCCGTACCGGAAACATGGACCTCTTCGCAGCCACAATACGTCCATAAACGCACTCGAACGGCTTCCGGCGTCTGCCAGGCCGCTCGCCGCACTGCGACCATGCCACTGTCTCACGCGAAGGGGTGAGAAACATGCGTCGGTCGCCAAGAGACAGCAGTGACGTCTTTACTGCTGCGTCGGCGACGCGGCGTAAGTGCTTGACGCTTGTGCAGGTGCTTCCGGGTAGTGGCAGCGGCTGATGACAACTCAAAGTCACGCGGACGTCGAACTCGACCGCGGCTTGGGACCAACGACGAAGTCGACTCGCACGTCCGCAGCGGGTCCGGCTGGTTTTGTGACGCGCAATCGCCAGTTCCCGGCCGGCATCGGACACCACTCTTCGGCCTGGTTGCAGATCTGCGTGTCGCCTTGTGCCCGGCATGACAGGGAGGGGTCACGCTTGCTGGGCGTGTTCGCAAATCTAATGTCTGCGACCGGCCCAGCGACGTTCGAGACGGTCAGCTCGACCGAGACGCGGACATCGCCGGGAGCTGTGACCCGGGCGAGCAAGATCACACCATCAGGCTCGGGAAGCCGCGCCCCGACCTGCGCCTGGCCCGACCCGAGATGAAGAATTCGCGAGGAGGCCGGGCCCGACGCTTTCGGCGGCGGCGCTACTCGATGGCCGCCGAGCTTGGTTGACGAGTCGTGTTGACCGCTGGCGATCAGCAACCCACCACCGCCAGCAGCCCCACACGCCAGTAGAACACCCGCCCGATAGCGACGACGGCGCTCGAGCTTCCGCACCTTCTCAAACGGCGAGCCGCGCATATGGCGCTCAGCAACTCCGTCTTGTCGGCCAATTCGGAAAGCGAAGTCCGCTGAGGACCCGCTCTGCGACCGACCACCTGGGGCCGATTGGTCGGCGTGTGTCGACGTCGACGCGCACCTCGAAGTTGTAGAGGTTCCGGTATCGGCCGAACACCCGGAACTCTTTCACCCGGGGTGTCCCCTCGAGTGTGGCGGTGGTCGTCTTCGGCAGCGCCAGCGGCAGCGTGACGCGCGGATATCCCGAAATGACGGGCGCGGTGCTGCAAAGGTTGACTCTGTGAGAACGATTGGCCTGGCTTCTTAGGAGCGAGATGTCGATCATGATCCCGCCGGCCGGGACCGCGTTCCCGGGTCCGGGTCCAGGAGCTGAGAACCGATAGCCCCAGCTGGTGATGGTCGTCTCAACGTGCGTCCCGTGTGGCTTCAGAAGGAAGGGACGCGCGCTCCAGGCCGTCCAGCCTGCTGGCAGCTTTGGCAGCGTCACCGGGGCGACAGTCGTCGCGGCGGGGGTCGCGAGAGCTGGTGCAGCGAGAGCCGCGGCGAACGTGAGCGTGGCCGCCACAAGCAGTAGTCGACAGCGGTAGGGGTCGAGTATGCGGAGTGGTTTGCTCAGTGGACTGTGAAGGTCGCGGTGCCAAAGGGCTTCGAGCTGACCGGGTGGGCCTGCTTGGGTCCGATCGGTCCGATTGCGGTCACTCTGACTGACACGCTGTAGGCCCCGGGGCAGCGTGGTTGGGAGTTCGGTTCAACCAGTGGCGCGTTGATCAGGTCCCCTCTGAGGTTGCCTCGCGGGTTGCCTTCGCCGTTGTAGCTGTGGGAGAGATGGACGCCGGGACAGTTCGGCTTCGTGATGTGCAATCCGTACTCCGCGTTGTTGAGCAGCGCTCGGAAGCGGAGCGCGAACCGGGTGTTCGGCCCGCCGGTCGACGGGGTCACCGAGACGTGGTCGGGTGTGGAGGCGTCTTGCTCGGCGGCGCGGGACTGCGCCGTCTCCGGGCCCGGACCGACGAGCGGGACGACCCGATGGGCCGCGCCGACGCTGCCGAAGCGCCGGAAGACGCGCCCGTTGGCCGTGTACCAGATCTCCGCTTCTATGCGGCCGAACCGTGGAGACTCCGCCGTGGCGACGTTTCCGTGGACCGACACGCTCAGGTGCCCGACACGCGAATACGTCGGCCAGCCGTACTCCGAGCCACCGGGCTGCCGGGGAAGTACCCAGCTCACTTTCGTGACGCCGTCGGGAACGATCGAGACCGACCGGGAGCGCGTCAAGACCCCGTGGCTGTACGTACCAGTATCGATGCCAGCGGCGCCTCGCAGGATGCCGGAGGCGGTTCCGTAGGCCATGAACTCGCTGCGTCTGGAGTACGCGACGATCGCCTCGACCGGCGGCAAGTAACCCGATCCTCCGCAGCAATTGATCCGCCGCGGCGACCATGGAGCGACCGGCACCAGATAGACCCGCTCCCCCCACGGGGTCGTGGTCGCGTAGCGGACGAGGCTTCGGTCAATCGTTTCGTTGATGTAGTAGTACGGCACGTCATCCGGCCTGAGCGTCCGAGCTAGGGCTCGCTCGCTCGCGGTCTGCGGCCGGCGCAGCGGCGCAAGCTCGTCAATCAGAGCCTGCCTTGACGCCCGCACCCGCTGGCGCCACGTCAGCGAACTTGCGGCCGCCCTCGAGGCGCTGGTCGGGCTCGCTGCGCCCAACCCGTCACGGTGACCTGGCACCCCCAGAGCCACAAGCGCTACGACCGCGGTCATTGCGATCACCCCGCCCACAAGCCTTACGCGCAACTCCCGAGCGGGGGTCCGCACGACGAGGCGTTGTCGATCCGCTTGACGATCTTGCCATCCGGCCCGCACGAGATCTCCTGACCGGGTCGGGCAAAGGATTCCCTATGAGGTCGCTCGAATCTGCCCGGCGCGACGAACGCCACGATGTTGTCGTGCACAGTCACGATCACGGGCTTTGAGCCGGACCTGATCGGCTGCTTGGGATGGTTGGCGACCGAGCCGGTGGGATTACAGCGCCACCTTCGCGACACCGTCGGGCACGACCATGATCACTTGGCGCGGGTGTTTGTAGAACTTCGTGTCGTACGCGCCGTTGCCGAGCACGCGCCCGCCCTCGATGAACGCCGGGGCGGCCCCGCCCCCAAAGAAATACGTGATCCTGTGACCGGACATCGGGAAGATATGCAGCGTGACGGTGGTCGGAGTGGCGATCCGCTCCCCGCCGATCCGATACTTGCGCGGCAGCCGCCGCCTCTCGGCCGCGGTCGGCGGCAGGAACGGCACCACATAGATCCGCTGTCCCCATGGCGTGATCGTCGCGAGTCGCATCAACGACAGCACCTGCGGTCCATCGATTCCGACGGTGAACGTGCTGCGGTCCTGGTTCCGCAGCTGGCGGATCAGCGCCGGGTTGCGATCGGCCGGGGTCTGCGGACGGCGCAGGACCCCGAGGATCGACGTCAACGGACGAGCCGCTGCCGCGGTCGAGGGTTTGGCGAATCCCCCTCGCCCAGGGCGTTGTTGTGGCCTGGCAAGGCCAGGGTCAGAAGCGCGACGGCCGCAGCTGTTCCGGTCGCTTCGCGGATGACCTTGGTCGATCGCTTACTCATCAGAAGGTCTGGGCGCTTGCCGTGGATTCTCGGGAACACCTGTCAGTGTTGAGGCGAGCTCGTTGCGGTGCCGGCGGTGCAGCACCAGCCGTCGAGCTCTGGAAGCTCAGTGCTCGCGGCGCGGTGGGGAAGCCGGCTGGTTTCTGATCGGCCGAATCGCTGTGCGACCCGCGACGTTGCGATGAGGTGCGGCTTCTGGCCGGTCGCGAGGAACACCCATTCGTTGGCGCTCGGCCAGCTGATCAGCAGCCAGCGGCTGTTCGGCGACCAGGTCACTTCGCGGATCCCGGCGCCCGGCAGCACACTGGCGAGCGCGGCGCCGCTCACGACGTCACGTGACGTCAGGTGGGCGATCTGGACGCCCTGACTGCGCACGAGCGCCACCTCCTTGCCGTCCGGCGCGATCGACCCGCCGATCAGCCGGTTGGCGGCTCCGAACTTGATCGTCGTTTCCGTCTGCCCGCTGCCGCTCAGCACCCGGGCAGCACGACGGGTGAGCAGCAGCAGCCGGCTGCCGTCGGCCGACCACTGGAGCTTGATCGCCGACCCGGTTGGCCTGGTCCAGAACGCCCGGCCGCTATCCGCACCGCGGAGAACGACCTGTCCGTGGCGGATGTACGCGAGCTGGTAGGCGTGGTCGGGTCGCCACGCCGGTGTGACCGGTGCGACGTGTGTGGCGAGCAGGTGATCGCCGGTCCCGTCGCCGGCGACGACCCGCAGCGAGCTTCCCGAGCGGTACGCGACCCGAAAGCCGCTCGGCGCAAACCAGCTCGGGTCGCTGACAGCGGGTCGGGACAGTTCCCATTTGATCTCACCGCCCTGGGTCACCGCCGCGAGCCGGTTCCGGGAGGCGACCACGATGTAGCGGGCGTGCGGCGACCAGCTCGCATCGCGCCATGACCCGACCCGGGAGCGTGTGCCGTCCGGGGCAACGATCCAGGTCCCGCCGGCACCAGAGACCAGCAGCTTCCCATGCGTGGGCAGCGACAGCAACGGCTGGGCGGGCGGTGGCGCCACCACGTGGCTGATCACACGGCTGACGGTCGCGCCCGCGGGCGTCAACACAACGGCCAGCACCGCGGCCGTCAACGCGGGCGCAACCGCCAGCTTCCAGCGAGGCGCCCGCCGTGCCCGGGCCGCGCGGGCGCGGTAACTCGAGCTGACCACCTCCCACGCGCGCGCCTGCGCCGCGGGCTCGTTAGGCGCCCGCAACCGCCGCAACTCCTGACGGACGTTCACCGGTCGATCTCCCCAAGTCGCTTCTCGAGCGCGTCAAGCCCACGGCGCAACCGCGAGTTGACCGTCCCGCGAGGAAGCTCAAGCGCTCCGGCGATCTCACCCGGCGTGTACTCCAACACGTAGCGAAGCACTACCACGGCACGCTGCTCCGGTGGCAGGTCCCGTAGCGCGGCCAGCACCTTCGGCGAGTAGCCGACCGCGACCCGTTCCGGGGCGGCTGCATCCATCTCGATCGGGTCAAGCCCGCTCTCACGCCGCGCGGTCCGCGCCCGCGTCCAATCGATCGCACGGTTGGCCACAATCGCCGACAACCACGGACCGAACCGCCGGCGTCGATCAAACCAATCAAGCCGCCGGACCGCCGCCAGGAACGCCTCCTGCGCGATGTCCTCGGCCGCCGCGTGATCGCCGACGATCAAATACGCAGCCCGATACGCGCGCGGCCAATGAGAAACGAACAGTGCCTCAAGATCGTCTTCGGAGCCCGCCAGGGCCCCGGCGATCAGCGACCGCTCACTACGCTCGCGCACGCCACTCTGACCACGCGCGAAGCGCGGGCGGCCCGGCCGGGCGCGTCCGATCCCCAGAACATGCTCGGCACCGCCCGACATCGGCTCAACGGCAGGGGTCATCGACTACAGACATCGTCTCTTATACGCACCACACCCCGCCAGAGGTCCCAACCCCAGAGATTCCACAAACGATGCGGGCTCACCCCGGAACGCAATCCCCGACCCGTGATCGCGAAGCTCAGCCCACGAGCAGCACGGCCGGCGTGATCCCAAACACCCGGGGCAGACGAGGCAACTGCTCACTCGAGATCACCTCAGGACGGTGACCGCACGAGGTGTGCAGCGATGTATTCGACGAGGCGACGGCGGAGGCCGGCGGGGCCGTCGGCGGTTATCCCATACGACAGTCGGCCGATGCGCCATTCCAGTAGGGAGCCTGCGCCCTGCGCAGAGATCATGCACCGGTACCAGGCTGCAGGGCGTCCGCGGAACGTGGTGTGGCCGATCGGCCGCGGGTGAGCGCCGAAGCCGCAGCCGGCCAAGTAGGGGACGTAAACCCGCAACTGTCGGGCCGAGCCCTCCCAGATGGTCAGATCGCCGATCCCCGCGGACGAGCCGACGTATGAGGCCGGGGCCGTGAAGCTGCCAGAGAAGCTGAGCATGGAACAGCCAGCGAGCGAGCAAGCGGGGCCACCACGGAGCCACGGAACCGGGAGGCGACCGGGGCAGTACACGACGGCGTGAGTCAGGCTCGCTGCGGCCTGACACAAGTGGCGGACGGCAGCGGGGGTCGGAGCCAGATACAACCCACCGAGCATCGTGTCCCCGATCGGCGCAGACGCGATCACGTAGCCGGCGGCACGCGTATCGCGCGGGGACGCAAAGCATCTCATGCCGCGAACGTCATTAAGCGGTACCCCGGGATAGTTCGGGGGATACGCCAGCTTCTGGCTCGTGTCAGCGACGTAGGGGTAACTAACCGGACACAGGCCACTGCCGCCGGGCAGCCGGACCGGCGGGCTGGACCCACCGGACAGCGAGACCGCCGCCGCCGCGGCTCCCGTCGTGACGATAAGCACTGCCAAAACCACTGCAACCACACGTCCGTACGTCTGTCGCTGCCCGGCACGTCCGTTGAGCGCGTGCAGAATCAACGCGTCGGCGCCTGTCTAGCGTCGGGCGGCACGCGCAGACTGTCAAGCATCTCCGCCGTCCGCGCGCGCAGCCCGGGGGTGACCCCCGGACCGAGGTAAACCTCGACCTGGAACACCCGGCCCCCGTCCTTGAAGCCGAACCCGTCCGTAGGTCCATCACATGTCCGACGCACCCCCCGACCGGCGGCCACCAGGAAACGGGTCGGGCGGCTCGGCGCCCGGGCGAGCATCCGACGAGACGGGTCAAGGTACTCCCAGACGAACAAGAACGCGCCGTCGCGCGGGAAGCCGACGACGTTCGGAAATCCACATTCGCAGGAACGCCGAGACAACTTGGCCGGGAATGAAGCGAACGCCAACCTCGGCGCCGGGTCAACCACAGAACTAAGCCACCCGTGCAGCACCTGCCAGCCAGCCGGCACACCGACGCTAAGCCGCCCAGGCACATGCACACGCCCGGTAGTGAGACGCCCTCCGGCCGTCCCCGACAGAACGAGGACGGCAGCCGCTACCACCACCGACGCCACGACAACCCTCCGCATACCGGTTATACGTGCCCGGCACATCGGCAGGTCCCTGATCAATCACATTCCTCAACGGCGTGACCTCGCGAGGCCATCGAGTAGATCGAAGCCTTGTACTGGCGACTGCTCGTGAGCAAGCTTCATGACGCCGGAATTGGTGCTGCGGCTGACGAGCTCAAACGTCTGGCTGCCGACGATGTCGAGATCGGCAATCGTCTGCGTGGCCGCCTTGCCTCGAGTGCCTGCGCCAGGCCGAAGGTGGCGGCTCCGCGGTCACGAGACGCCGGTGTTCTCAGACGGCTCCGCCGGTCTGCCCTTCGGGTCGACGATCGCTCGGAGCGGCAGTCAGCCGGACACGGCCGCTCGGACGACGCGCGGGCGGCCGGGCGTGGCGTCCCGAGCATCTCGGGACCTCTCGCGTCGCAGCGATCGTATGAATCGCATGAGAGCTATGGCATCGACGAAGCTCATACACGGGGCGGCCGGGTTGATCACAACCACAGTCCTAGCTGCGCTAACACCCGGTGTAGCTGCGGGCACGGCAGCCACGGCGCCCGATCGCCGCGCACACACCGCGGTGCATCGCATCCATGTGGCCGCGTTGACAGTGCCATTGCCGGCGGGCTGGCACTGGGTAGTTCACCGAGGGAATTACCGCGACTGCAGCAACCCGATCGGCGTTCTAGCTCTTGCGTCCTACCGGCTAGTCGGGCACGGCAACCACGAGGGGCCGACCGTTGTGTCTGCGAACGGAATCCTGCTAGAGCTCTCCTCTCTGCCGATAAGAAGCGGCGCTCGTCCGTGGCGACGATGGCGACTGTCCAACCACGAGCTGCAGCCGGCCCGCACTGTCGGTCCTAACCGCTACGCCGCGGTGGTTTTCCTTCCGCGGAGCCCGGCTGTTGTCGCGTCGGCTTGGTTTGGCTCGGTCCCTGCACCGCCGTCTGTCCTCGCCGCAGCCAGTCGGATCCTTCGAAACGCGCGGATAAACCAAGCCTACGGCTGCCAATGACTCACGGCCGGATCCGAATCGCGGTACTTGCCGCCGCCGCTATCGCGGGTCTCTTGGCGATCCTCAGCTCCGGCGGCGGTACACCGACCGCGCAACCATCTGGGGCTCTGCCGCTCTCGGGCCTGGGCACAGTCGAGCCCGCCGCAACCGCGTTCCTACAGCCCCCCTCGATGGGCATCGCGTGCAAAATCCCCAACTCGATCGCATGCGACCGCGTCGGGCTCGCAGTGTGGCTGACCCGGCGGGCCACCGTCACCGCCACGATCGCCGACGGGCCGCGCATCAGGCTCAACGATCCTCACTGGAGCTACTTCGTGCGCTACCACAGCCGGCCCATCTATGTGTACGCGAGGTTCCTGCAGCCAGCCGGGCTGACCACCCGCTTTCACATCATCCCGAAGCCCAACACACAAACCTGGGATGGCTCCACCTCCAACACCCCCTCGCCACTCGTGCACTTCAGGATCGACTACGGCCTCGGTGACATCGTCCTCACACAGACCCACGTCATGCTCCGACCCGGCTGGGGCTAACCAGACCACACCCAAGCAAGTCTCGGCGCGGCCCGTCGGCCTCGACAGCCCCGCACGTCCAAGGCAAGGTTCTGAGCTGAAATTGGGTAGGCGCCCGGGCGAGCCCTCGGCTTACCCAATCACACGAGTCGTCTCGACGAGCCAATTTGATCGCTTCGCAGGCTGCCGCTTTCTGAGCAAAAGCACCAATCCGACGCCGACAAGCAAGAGCGCCGCTTCGAGGAGAAAAGCGTCAGCGTGAAGCAGCGGCAGATGCGGACGCATGGCTGCTGCTGTCTTGCCCGACGCTGGCTGATCAATGGCGGTTTTCTCCGTCCGGGTCGCGGATTAGTGTTGGTGTTCTGATGGCACCGCGTTATATCCGTTCGTCTCATCGGCGGGGCAGGCTGCTTCGCTGCTACCGGCGGCTGATGTTGGCCGGCCTGGCGGCGACGTGGGTGGTTGCGGTGGCGCTGCAGCCAAGACACGGACCGGCAGTGGGGACGGCCGCGACGTGGACGCACGTCGCGGCGCTGGCGCCGCTGTGCTGGCTGTGGCTGACGCATCCGAAGCTTGCTGTGAAGCTGTTGTTCGCGGCGTTGGCGGGGTCACTGGTGGCCGTTGCCGTGGCCGGTCGACCGCACCGTCCGCGCTACCACTGACCGATAGGGCGCGGACAGCCACGGCGACCGGACCGGGGCGGCGCTGGTTCCCGCACCGCAGCGTTCTTCAGGTTGGGGGCGAGCCCGAGCCGGCTGGTCGAACCTTCCGGCGGCGCGGGATTACCGCTCGGGACCGAGGTCGCGGGTCGGCCGGTCGCGTTCGAGTTCGACCGCGGGGCTGTGGGCGAGCGAGCGCTGGTCGGCGGCCTGGCGGGCGATTCGCAGCGCGCGGGCGGCTGCGGAGGCGGCATGGCGCTGTTGGCTGGCCTGTTCGATCGTCCGCGCGTTGCCGCGCGTGTCGAGCGGTTGGGGTGTGGTGATGTCCCAGCGGTCGCGGTAGGCCGCGACGGTCCTGGCCGCCAGCAGCCAGTGGGCGCGCGCTTGCCGGGCTGTCGGCGGTGTGCCGAGCGCCTGGAGCCATCGGGCGCGGGAGCTGATGGCGTGGTCGAGGACGGCGGCGGCGCGGTGCTCGATCGCGTGCTCGCGTTCTTTGAGGGCTTGGGCGAGGTCGTGGTCGGTGACTCCTTGGGCGCGTGGGATCAGCCCGGCGATCAGGTTGCGGGCGGGCGGGCGCCGACCGCCGGCACCGGCGGCCCATTCCTCGACGCGGTGGTGGAGGACCGCGGCGATGTCGCCGGCGTCGTGCAGCGACCGGGCCGCGATCAGCTGCGGAAGCGCGTGGTTGACGTTGAGGTCGTTGGCTTCGGCGCCTCGCAGCGCGGCGGTCAGCGGCCCGTAAGCATCAGAGCCCAGGACTTGGTCGACTTGGTCCTGGTCGAGTCCGGAGTTGCGGATCAGCTTCTCCCACCGCTCGGCCTGCGCGTGTTGGGCGAATGTTTGGTACTCGGCGATCAGCCGCTCAAGGCCGGTCGCCTGATCCCAGCAGGCGCGGATCTCGGCGTGCGCAGCGAGCGGCACACCCGAGTTGGCAAGCACACCGCGCAACACGGCTGCCGGGGTGAGCCGCTCGACGGTGCCGGGGTGCCCAGAGGACGGGTCAGGGTCATAGGCGACATCGACGTAGAGCTTGTTGCTCTCACGCCCGCGGGTCGCGGACACGTACAGGACCTCGCGGGTGCTCGCCGCCGAGACGATCGCGTGCGCGGTGTCGACGGTGCGGCCTTGGGCGCGGTGGGCGGTCGTGGCATACGCAGGCTCGACGTTCTCCGCTGACGTAGGCGGCGGGTAGGCGCACCGCTCCCCCACCCCCGCCGCGCCTGACCGTGAGGCTGCCGTCCGTCGTGGATGGCGGTGACGATCCAGCGGTCGCCGTTCTTGACCCATCCCTTCTCGGTGGTCAGCCGCCGGTCGTTCTGCCTGGTCACGATCTCGTCCCCGACACCGGCGCACTGCTCGCCGGTGAGCGCAACAGCCCGCTCGGAGACCAGGCCGGCGTCGACCCGGTCTTGGCGCGCGCGGCGGTTCAGCGAGGCGACGGTGTGCGCGTCGGCGGCGATCATCAACGACGTCAGACCTTTCTCGACGTCGGCTTTCCACGCCGCATACACCTGCGCGATCAGCTCCTGCTGGTCTCCGCCGATCACCCGGCCGTGGCGCTCGTAGACCTCGACCACGTCCTCATGGCCCTCCCGGAGCCGCAGCGATGCTTCCTTCTCCCACTGGTTGGTGAAGCGGTGAACCCCCTCCAGCTCGGGTGCCCCGTCGTCTCGGTCGCGGACTAGCGCGGCGAACATGCCGCCCGCTTCCACGGCTGAGAGCTGGTGGGGGTCGCCGACCAGCAGGAGCTTCGCGCCCGCCTGCTGGGCGGCGGTTGCGAGCTCCTCGAGCACGAACGTCCCCGCCATCGAGGACTCGTCCACGATCACCAACTGGTCCTTACGCAGCGACCATTGCGCAAGCTCGGAACCCAACTGCTCGACGCGCTGCCGCGCCGCGGGGGTGAGCTTGGAGTGCTTTGCGTTGTCGAGCAGCTGGTCGATCTCGGCGCGGCGGCCGGCCTGCTGCTGGTGCTCGAACATCCACTTCGCGGTGTTCTCGGTCGAGATCCCAAGCTCCGCCGCCAACACCTCGGCGGCGGCCGCGGAGGGCGCGAGGCCCACGACCGAGCCCGCGCCGTGCTCTGCCTCCCACACCGCTCGCAGCCCGGCGAGCGTGGTCGTCTTGCCGGTGCCGGCCGGGCCGACGAGCACGTCAAGCGCCCGGCCGCTGGTCGCGACCCGCTCGACCGCCAGCGCCTGGTCGACCCGTAACGCGTGGTCACGACCGGAGAGATTCGTGGCGGTGACACGGGCGACCGCGCCGCGGCTGACGGTCGCGCCGTCGAGCCTGCGCCCGGCGTCAAGCAGCCGGTGCTCGGCATCCAACAGGCTCCGGGTCGTGTACAGCAGCTGGTCGTCGGGGCGCAGCTTCGAGGTCCCGTCCGCGAGCAGGTAGCGCTCGGGGACGTGATGAAGCTCCGGCGCTGAGACCATCACCGACTCCCCCAACGCGATCGCGGTGCTGCGCTGCGCGACCGCCATCCGGTCCTGTGTAGGACGCGAACCGGACGCCACGCAGCTGCCGGTGAGCCTCCGCGAGCACGTTCGCGCGGGTGAACGTCGCGCGGCGCTCGACCGTGCGCTCGCGGGCGACCGCGGCCAGCTCGGCGACCATCCCGGCGCTCAGATCGCCCTGGCGCAGCGCCGGAAGATCGTTGCGGTGCGCCAGGCCCGCGACCCACGCCTCGCTCTCACCGATGTACGGCCGGGCCCGCTGCCGCCACTCCCCCGACATCTGCGCAAGGCTGCGCCTGCGCTTCGGGCGGCGGGTCTGGAGGTTCGCCTGCTGCGCGATCCGGCGCTTCTCAACCGCCGACGGCGCCCGGCCACACGCCTCGACGAACTCGTCCCGCAGCTGGTCCTCGGCGACGTCGATCTCGTGCCGACGCTGCGAGAACTCCGCCATCAGCCGCTCCCCCACCCCGGCGATCTCGGCCTTCACCTGCCCCCCACGCGTCGCCTGTCGCTCCCACCCAACCCCCAACTCGGCGGTGATCAGGTCCTCCAACACCCCGTCATAGATCTCCGACAAGGTGACGACCTGGCGGTAGATGCCGCGGCTGTCCAAGGTCCGCCAGCGGCCGTCCGAGCGGGACCGGGCGCGGTTCCAGACCACCACATGGTCATGCAACTGCGGATCACCGGCCCGGCTGTCGTAGTGCGTGAACGCCGCCGCGACCACGCCCTCAACCTTCTCCTGCAGCACGCCGTTGCTGCCCGACCGCGAATGAAACACGTGCTCCTCCGCGTACTGAAGGGCGACCTGGACCGCCCGGCGATGGCACTCATAAAGCCGCGCCTGGGTCTCCCGGTCGGCCAACGCCCACGCCACGCTGACCGATTTCTGCGGCGAGAAAGTCACATCAAACGCCGCCACCGGCCGGCGAAACGCGCGCCGTGCGCTCCTGCTCCTGGGCGGTGATCTCCGCGATCGCCGTCGTCCGTTCCGCGTCCGTCAGATCGTCCGCGAGGCGCGCGACCCGCTTCGCTACGCGCTCAGACAGCGGCGCCGGCTCTGGGTTCGGCCGCCGCCCACACGGCTCGCCGGTGACCGGATCGACGCACCGGCCGAGCATGTTCACCAACTGCTCCTCCCGCACAACCGACCCCGGCGCCACCCCCTCCCCTCCGCCAGACCACTCAGACCGGCGCCGATCCACACCCCCGGCGGGGTCCCCGACGCCTCATAGTAAGCCGCCAGCGACGTCGCCCGGCGCGGGCCCGTCGCCGACCGCGATCGACTCCATCAAATACTTGAAACCGCTACCGAGCGCCAGCCGCCGGATCGTCACCACAACCCGAGATCACCACCCGCCAGTCGCCATCCGCCGGTGCCCTGAAATTTGGTGCGTGGTCACGTTTCCTCGAATGCCAGCCGTGTGTCTCCGATTTCGGTGATGATAGCACTTATGTGGATAGAGGCGGTTCGGTGATCTAGATGGTATCTGGGGGTGGTCGCCGTGGTGGTTCGTGCTGCCGAAGGGGATGTGATGCTGTCGACGAGCAGGGAGAGTCGAGGTGGATGTGGTTGACGTGGTGAGATGGTTGAGGTGCTTCGGGGTGCCGTATGGGAGAAGGTGCAGCGTTCGGTCGTGGTTCAGCGACGCAAGGTTGCGGGTCGACGTCAAGGGGCAGGAGTTGAAGACGCCGGAGGCTCCACCGGGAGCGTGCGTGGTCGACGGCGCCTCGAAGCGGCCGCGTGGCGCGCGCGAACGGCGCGCCCCCGGAGCTCCTGCTCAACCGCTGCGACCGCTGGTCGGCTGTCCGGCGGTGACGGCGCTGCGCGACGTGCAGCCGAAGGGCGCGCTGCTCGCGTCGTTCAGAACAGGCGGCCGTCGTAGGTGTGTTCGACGCGGACGGTCCGCTGCCCGCCCGGGATCGCTTCCCGCCACGGGCCGTCGCCGATCACTTGCGGCCGGCCGAGGATGATCGCCGCGAGTGCGCGCGCGTCGGCGGCGCTCTCGTGCGGCGGGCTCTGGTAGGTGCGTGCCACGTCGCTGCGGCGCTCGCTGACGCTGACCACCCAGCTCACCGTCATGCTCCCCTCGACGACCGCCTGCTCAGAGCGCCGTCGGAAGTGGTGCGTTCGGCGGTCATCAAGTCTGTCGTCCACGTAATACGGAAACTGCGCGGCTTCCGAGCGCCGGCACACCGCGCTCTCTCCCCCGCTCCAAGCGTTCCTGCGCGACTACTGCACAGCGACGCCATCGACCCGATCATCCGCCATCTCGTATTCGGCCTTGCTGGGCGCCGCTACGGCGGTGGCGCGCCCTCCCCTCGCGCGCGACCGGCGCCCTCCGCGTAACGTCTTCCCGCTCGGCAGGCCACCGCTCAGCTCTGCGGCGGCGGCCGCACCGACAAGCGCCACAACCTGGTGGTAGGCGTCCTGCTCGCGGCGGCGCGATTCCTCAAGTGCATCGTTGGCGGCATCGACTCGGCTCGCGGCCTTCTCGACCGCGGTGCGCGCGTTGGTAAGCGCCACGAGCGCGTCGCGTTCACGGCGATAGCGCTCGTTCAATCGATCCAGCTGGTCTGCCGGCAACGCTTGTTTTCTCGCCACGATCACACCCGTCCTTTTGGATTTGACCCGCCACTATCAGGCCCTTGCTGGTCCGCTGCCACCGGCACACCTCGCACGGCTGACGGCAGCCGCAGCGTGCACGGTTCTCAATCGCGTCAGCGCCAGTCCAAGCGCTGGCCCACGACGACGGGTCGCTGGTCACCGCCTGATGCTTGCTGGCGGATCTGGATCGTGAGCGCTTACATCGCTCGGGACGAGCGAAGGGTCGCCGCTGTAGTCGCTAGATCTAAAAGCCGCTGCTCCCGAGGCGGAAGCGATCTCCCGCGAAACGCAGGCTTCCGCGCTTACTGGGTGTTCGGCTGACCGTTGTTAGCCTCGAACCTGACGCAGGTTCACATCGCCAGGCCGACTCGCGGAAGCGATCGTGAGGGCTGAGCCCACCGTCCGTGGATATCCCCGCGTACGTCTGGCACCACGGCTAGCGGCACTCGCGGTCTGGAACCGCAGGGCAGCTGACGACGTCTGGGAGTATCACGGGATGAAGGTTCGTCTAGCGATCGCTCCGCATCCGAGCTCGCTGTCGCGCGAGGAGATCGTCGCGTTCGGCCGAGCGATCGAAGCGAGCGGCTTTGACGGGATCTGGCTGTCCGATCTACCAGTCGCGCCGATTCTGGATCCGCTGCTTGGCATCGCGCTGCTCGCGGGTATGACCGATCGGGTGAGGCTCGGTGCGAATGTGGTGCCGCTCGGTCGTCACCCGTTCGTGCTTGCCAAGCAGCTGGCGCAGCTTGACCAGATCTCGAACGGTCGGCTACTGCTCAGCTTCGTGACCGGGATCGAGCAACCGTCCGAGCGAAACGCGCTGATGCCGTCCGGCGCCACTCGCGGCGCCGTGCTCGAGGAGGTCCTCGCTCTCCTGCGCGCGTGGTGGGCCGGCAAGACGGTCGACCACGAGTCCGAGCGATGGTCGTTCAGCGCGGTTCCGTCGGCGGCTCGCCGGTTCAGGAGCCGCTTGAGGTGTGGCTCGGTGGTCGCGGCCCTAAGGCCCTGGAGCGCGTCGGGAGGATCGCGGACGGCTGGCTCGGCGCGCAGCTGACCCCGACCGAGGCGCGGGTTGCCCGCGAGCAGATCCAGAACGCGGCCCGGCACGCCGGCCGGGAGATCGACCCCGAGCACTTCGGCCTCAGCATCCCGTACGCACGAACCCCGCCCCCTCCCGAGCGGCTCAGAGGACGTGTCGGACGACGAACCGATATCGACCCGCTCGCCCTACTACCCATCGGCGCCGACGGACTGCGAACGCTCATCAACGGCTACATCGAGGCCGGCCTATCGAAGTTCGTCATCCGTCCCTTCGACGTCGTTCTGTCGTGGACGGAGGAGGCACAATGGCTCTCGGAGGCAATCCTAAACCTCCAGACATAGACCAAACAGGCCTCCCGCCACTCTGAGCCGGCCGCGAAAGCCAATCGCCAGCCGAGCGGCTCGGCCTCAAGCCGA
>CAWHMX010000013.1:0-77677 GCA_963830475.1 uncultured Solirubrobacterales bacterium
CTCCTGAAAACCCTGCTAACGCAGGGTTTTCTCGGTCAGGCAGCCTCTCGCGTATCGGCGGTCTGAGCCGTCTCAACCGCCGAACTGCCAATAACTGCCACTTCGCCGCCCTCGATGAGCGACCGGAGAGCCTGCTTTCTCCCCCTCGTCTCGACGCATCGACTGCCGGTAGATCCGCAGCGCAAGCGCCGGGTCGGTGTGGCCCATCTCGTCCGTCACGATTCCGGGGTCCTCGCCTATCGCGTAGAGCACCGACGCGAATGTCCGCCTCAGCGAGTGCGGGGTGATCCGCTTGGGCAGCGGCGCAAACCCGCGCTTTAGCAGCCGCCTGGATGCCAGCTCGACCGCGGGGTCAGCACACGCTTGCGGACGTTGTTCGTCGTGAACTCGTTCCCCGTGCTCGTTGGGAACACGAACCCGTTCGGATCCACGTCGCCCCGACGTGCCCTGACGCCGAGCAGTTCGTCGCGGAGCGCCCCGCGGATCTTCACCGTCCGCCGGCCAGCATCCGTCTTTGAGTCGCTGACGTGCAGCCAGCCGGCGGCGAGGTCCATGTCACGCCACCGGAGCGCGCACAACTCGCCGACGCGCAGTCCTCCGAATGTGAGGGTGGCGATCATCGCCCTGCGCTCAACGTGCCGGCGGATCTCATTCGCGGCCCTGTCGCGTTCCCCTGCAGCGCGCAGCAGTGCTTCTACCTGCTGCGCGGTGTCGAGGTACGACCGCTTCGGCTCATGCTCGCGCGCCTTCCGGCCCTTGCCCTTCGCAGGGTTGCGAGAGATCAACTCGCGTTCGACCGCGCCCTCGAGGATCGCTGCCAGAAGCGTGACCTGCATGTTCACGCTGCGGGGCGAAAGCCCCTCGTTGAGCTTCGCGGGCACGTACTGCTCAACCGTGTCGTAGGTGATCCGGTCAAGCCGCAGCGGTCCAAACGTTGGCAGCAGGTGCTTCAGTCGCCAGCTGTAGTCCACGACCGTGTTAGGCCGGAACTGGCCTTCGTTGCGGGTCCACCACTGGTCAGCGAACTCGTCAAACGTCGGGACCGGCTCCGCCTCAGAGGGCAGCTCGACCTCGACCGGGGCTTCCAGGTGCCCTCGGCAACCTGGTCGAGCGCCAGCCGCAGCTTGCGTTCCGCCACGTCCCTCTCGACCGGACCGAGCGACACGAACCGGCGCTTGCCGTAGGCCGTGAACCTCAAGCTGAGGTAGACCCTTCCATCTGTCCCGACATGCTCCACGACGGCCCCTGTGGCCTTGCGTCCCATCACGCCTCCTTTCCGTACTTCTCCCAGGCCGCCTGCTTAGTCATGCCGGCTGCCTGCCCGATCGCCTCCCATGTCGCCCCAAACGCGCGGGCGGCTGCCACGAGCCCGTCGAGCTTCTCCTGGTCGCGCTTCTCAGCTTCCCGCGCCTCGAGGACCGCGGTCCTCGTTTGGCGGATCGCGTCGAGCACGTCCTCCTGTCGTTTGTCCTGCTGCTCATCAGTCATAGGTCAAGCTTACCTGACACGTCTCGCACCTGTCAAGCACTCCTGACCGCGCGTAAGCGCTGCGTGCGCCGGTGGCGGCCCGGCCGCCTACGGGCGACCCGAACCGCACGACGACGACTCTTCTCGCCCGGAGGTCCAGATCAATAGCCGCGGTTCCACAGCGTGAACCGAACGACGGTCCCGCGCAGCGACGGATACGGACCGCCGTGTAGACGGCCGTGACGACGAACCTGGAGCCGTGCGGCCGCACGCGCTTGTAAAACCACGCCTCGTACTTGGTGCCCGTCCTGTCGTAGACGCGGAGCGGGATGCCGTCCGGGATCTCCCCTCCGTGCTTGAGGGTCCACGCCAGCGTGCTCTCTGCGACCGCCCCCGGTTCCAGGCAGGGGCTCCGGCCCGTGCGGCTGAGGATCGATCGTCACATCGCGGATGAGCCATCCGTGGTAACTGGGAATCCTCATGTCAAAGCTTCGAGTCCTTCCACTAGCGTCTTAGGAAAGTCCGGCTCTTACGGATCTTCTCTATCGAGGTTTAGTTTGTCGGCAGTGCGTGTTGAGAGACTGCGCTATCGCATGCGCTAACTGCGCGCAGAACGTCGGCACCCTCCTTAGCGGAGGCGCGCGACCGCCTTGCCGGTGCCGCTGTCGGCGCGTGTGATTACGGCACGCCTGCCAGTGAGCCGGTCGCTTCCTCTGTAGCTCTCCTTGCCGAGGTCGGGCTTCGCCCTCATAGCAGTGGTGCTGCCGGAGGCGTCTGTCGCTGTGGTTGTTGGGACATGTGGCTCCTCGAGTCGATCTTCGATTCTCTGATCGGAACCCGAACGATGACCAGGCCACTACGAGCTCGTCGATCCGCTTTGGTTTGCGCCATCGGATTGCGGGTGGGAAGGAACGCGACACGCTTGAGCTCGAGATCGCGGCTTCCGGTCGGCCGCTCCCGCAGCTCTGCCGGCCGAGCTGAAGCGTGAGTGCCGACAGGTCGCTGTGGTAGATGTCGGCCTCAGCGGCGACGAAGACGTGGTCGCGCCCGGGATGCTACGTGTGCTCGGGCCCGGTGCCCATCACGCCGGGTTTCCCGGTGAGCGCCTCGTCGGCCTCGCGCGCGAGTGCCAGCACGGCCTTCGAGGCTCAATTTGCCGAGCGCGGGAGTGTGTCAATCCTCGGCGTGCTTGCTGTCGGAACACAACCACGCGCGCACCGCTGCGTCGTCGGCTCCGAGCCCGGGGGGAACGCGGCGGTAAGTGACCGGTGTGGCGCTGAGCTTGATCGGGTCGGCGACCTGCCGGACGCCCTGCGCGAGCTCCACTATCGACCCGAGTCCCAGCTCGGACGCAAAGCGAAACGCATCGGCAATGTCGTTGACGGCCCCCGCTGGGACGCTGGCAGCGTTTAGCTCGTCGGCGAGGGCGGCACGGTGGTGTCGCAGAAACAGTGGACCAAGCAGCGCGTCCAATTCCTCGCGGTGATCGACTCGCGCCGGGTTCGTCGCGAAGCGCGAATCGCCGATCAGCTCGGGCGCACCCAAAACTGTGCACAGGCCGGCGAACTGACGATCGTTGCCGACGGCGACCACGATCTCGCCATCGGCGACGGCGTAGGAGGCATACGGTGTGATGCTGGGATGGCGGTTGCCCATCCGCACTGGCACCTCGTCGGCACCCACGAACGCTGAGGACTGATTGACTAGGCCGGCGAGCAGCGCCCCGAGCAGTGAAATCTCGGCGCGTTGACCGAGGCCGCTCCGGGCGCGCTCCATCAGCGCCGCGAGGATCGCCACGGTGGCGAACAGCCCGGTGATCACATCCACCACTGCGACTCCAACCTTGACCGGCGGCCCGGCGGCCTCTCCCGTGATGCTCATCAGCCCGCCGACCGCCTGGACTAGCAGGTCGTAGCCCGGCAGCGCGGCGCCTGCGCCGGCACCGAAGCCGGTCAGGCTGCAGGTGACGATCCGCGGATTGAGCGCACGCACGTCCGCCTCGCCGAGGCCCAGTCGCTCCATCGCCCCCGGACGGAAGTTTTCAATCAGCACGTCGGCCCGCTCGATCAGCCGCCGTGCGAGCTCGAGGTCCGCCGGCTCGCGCAGGTCGAGCACGACGCTGCGCTTGTTTCGATTCACCGACTGGAAATAGGTGCTGATGCCCGTCGCGCCCCACGGTGGTCCCCAGGCGCGGGTTTCATCACCCTCCGGACGCTCGACCTTGATCACCTCCGCGCCGAGATCGCCGAGGACCATCGTGGCGAGCGGCCCCGCGAGGACGCGCGAAAAATCCGCGACGAGCAGCCCACGAAGTGGCGGCTCGCGGGACGACGAGCCGCTATCGACGACCGGAGCGCTCACGCGATCGTCAGGACCGCTCGCGAGCTGACGCGACCATCGCGCGTGTCCGCGAGCGCTTCGTCGGCGGCCTCCAAGGGGTAGGAGGTGAACTCAGAGGCGATCCCATGCAGCGCCGCAAATTCGAGCGCGTCGCGCAGGTCCTGTCGTGAGCCCGACGGTGAACCGATGATCCGCCGCCGGCGCATGATCAGCTCGAGCGGCCCGACCGAGATCTCGCCTGGCCCCACGCCGAGCACCAGCATTGTGCCGTCCGCCGCCAGCCCCGAGAACGCGTAGTTGACCGGCGCGAGTGTGGGCGCGGTCGCGAGGATGACGTCGGCACCGCCGTCCCAGCCCGCCAGCGCTTCGCCGCTGCCGGGGCCACCAGCGACGAACAGGTCTGCCCCGAGGCGGCGGGCCTGCTCCTCCTTCTCAGGACTTGAGGACACCACCGCGACTGCAGCGCCCATCGCACGCGCATACTCGACTGCGAGCACCCCCAGGCCTCCGAGCCCGATCACCGCGACGCGATCCCCCGCGGCGAATCCGGCGAGGCGCAGCGCATTGAAAACTGTCAGTCCCGCGCACATCAGCGGCGCTGCCGCGGCGAAATCGAGCCCATCGGGGAGCGGCGCGACGTACTGCGCAGGCGCGAGCATGAACTCCTGGTAGCCCCCGTCGACGTTGACCCCGGTAATGCGTCCGCTTTCACAAAGGATCTCGTTGCCGCGGACACACTGACGGCAATGACCACAGGACGAGTACAGCCAAGGCATCCCGACGCGGGCACCGATGGCAGGCCACGTCACGCCGTCGCCTCGTGCTTCGATAGTCCCCGTGATCTCGTGGCCCGGGACACGCGGGAAGGAGGCGAAATCGTAGTAGCCCGCCGCAAGCGCGACATCGCTGTGGCAGATTCCGCAAGCGTGAACGCGGACCAGGACCTCTCCCGGGCCGGGCTCGGGCGTCGCGCGTTCGAGCACTTCAAGATTGGCGTGCGGCTCAGGCAGCACCGCGGCTCGCATCAGTGTCTCCTTCCATCGGTATTGGTCGCGCAAATCGTGGAGCGTATCCGCGCGCTGATTTCGGCTTGAGTTCGCGGGCGAGGGCATCACGGGAACCGGATCACGAGCCGCCCGCCGAGGCCGCCCCTGCGAAGCATGTCGATCGCATCGTTGACGCGATCGAGCGGCATGGAGGCGGCGATCGCGGGGGTGATCCGTCCTTTCTGGACGGCGTCAAGCGCCGCCCGGACGTCGTCTCGCGCGCTCGCCCGCGAGCCCAGCAGAGAGATCTCCGAGAGAACGAGGAACATCGACGCGACGTCATGGTGCGTGTCTGCGCCATACCCACAGCACACGATCCGGCCTCCGGCGCGAACGTTCGCCGCAAGCGCCACGAAGCCATCGGATCTACCGGACGCCTCGAGGCCCACGTCCACGCCGCCATCGCTCCACTCCCGCAACGTGGACGCCTGCCCTGGCGGAACCGCCAGCTCCGCCCCCAACTCGAGCGCCCTCGCGCGCGCAACTTCCGCCGGGTCGACCGCTGCAACGGCAGCCCCGAGATCGCGCGCAATCTGGATCGCGTTCAGGCCTAGGCCGCCTGCGCCGGTGATCGCCAGGTGCTCTCCTGGCTGCAGCTGCGCTCTGACGCGGAGTGCTCGCCACGGCGTGGCGACCGCATCGACCGTGACGGCTGCGAGCGCCGGGTCGATTCCTTCGAACGGGAGCACGTTCTCCTCGCGCATCACGAGGTGGGTCGCAAGTCCACCGTCGCGGGAGCGCCCGACCCGCGCTGCGTGCGGACATAGTGCGTGTGCACCAAGAGCGCACCATCTGCAGTGTCCGCACGGCTCGTAGAGGTAACAGGCCACGCTGAGGCCGTGTCGGGCAGGATCGCCGCCGGCGACGATCTCGCCGGCCACTTCGTGTCCGGGGATCACCGGTAGCCGCAGACCCGGAAGCGCGCCGTCGATGACCTTCAGGTCCGTGCCACACAGGCCCACTGCGTCCACGCGCACGAGCACCTCGCCGGGTTGCGGCGAGGGCATCGCGACGGGGGTCAGTTCCAGCCGAGCGCCGAATTGGCGCAGAACCGCAGCCTCCATCGTCTCCTGGGTCGGCTCGCTCATTCGCCCGAATAGATCGAGATCAGAAACTCGGACAGCGCGTCATTGACGAGCTGCGGCTGCTCGACGTTGGCGGTGTGCCCGGCACCAGGGATCCGGACGATCCGCCCCCGCTGGACCGCCCGCGCCATCTCCTCAGCCGATGCCATCGGCAGGATGCCATCCTCCTCGCCGTGGATGACGAGCGTCGGAACGGCAATCTCGCCCAGGCGACCCGAGACATCCTCGCGGCGCAGCCAGGATTCTGACTCCCAGTAAACCGACGCGCCGGTGAGATGACGCCAGCGAGCCCGCCAGTGCTCAACAAGCTCAGGGCGTGTCCGCTTGGTCGTCTCGCCGAACACGATGTCGGCATGCCATTCGACGACGTCCTCCGAGAGCGGACCGCCGTCCGCGAGGGCGTGGAACAGCTCCTCATGCGGTGAGATCGGTGCCGCCGCCATCGTGTCGATTAGAACCAGCCCCGCGAGTCGAGTCTGATGGCGTAGCGCGAACCGCAGGGCCATGAAGCCGCCCATCGACATACCGCCGAGCACCACCCTTTCGAGGCCGAGCGCGTCCAGCAGTTCGCCGCAATCATCGGCAAGGTCGTCAAGCGTGTAGGGACCGCGCCAGTTCGCTGTTCGCGCGCGGTGGTCGAATGCGATCACACGAAACGAGCCCGCGAGCCCGTTCAGCTGTTCGTCGAACATCCTGCGGTCCATCATCGTGCCGTGACCGAGAAGGATCGACGGCCCGTTGCCGGCCTCCTGATACGGGGGAATCGCCATCCGTCGTCTCCTCTCTCGCTCTAGGGGCGCGCCGGCGGGCTGATCTCGCCAAGTACCTCGTGCCACAGGCGCCGCACCACCACGTCGCGCCCGCCAGGGGTTTCGGCGAACGGCACGAGTGCAAGCTGGGAAATCGGGTACGAGAGGACCGGCGCGAGCTGCTCTCGACAGTCTGCCGGAGTGCCTGCCAGCGCAATCCTGCGCACCAGGGTGTCGGGCACGGTCGCGCGATGCTCTGCGTCAGTGCGCATGTGATCGCGGTAGTCGTAGGCATGGCGCACTGCCTGGACCGCGGTCTGCTCAGCCGGATCGAGCGGCGCGACCAGCGGTGGAATCACCGCGCTCGCGGTGAACGCGCGCACCCGATCGCGGGCCGTGACGCTGTCATCCTCGATTGCGACCGCGGTCCAAAGGACGACCGGAATGCTCCGGGGATCGCGTCCCGAGTCGGCGGCGCCGGCGGCGACATGTGCGAGCGCGGCGTTGACGAGGCGAGGGTCGATGCCGACGCACGCAATCACGCCGTCGGCGACTCGGCCGGCCATGCGCAGCGAGCCCGGACCCGCTGCTGCGACGTAAATCGGAATCGGTTCGTCGGGAGCGAACTGGAGGCGATAGTTCGCGCCGGTCTGCGCGTCCTCGACCTCCTCGCCGGCGAGCAGGCGCCTGATCACGGCGATACGCCGCTCGAGCTCGCCGACCGAAAGGGGCCGGGCGCCTATCGTCCGCAGCGACGAGTCGCCGGTGCCGATTCCGAAAGCCAGGCGCCCCGTCGCGAGCTCGGCGAGGGACGCCCAAGCCGAGGCGAGCGCCGAAACGTGACGGGTGACCGCATTCGTCACGCCCGTCCCGAGCCCGATCGAGTGGGTCGCCATGGCGGCAGCTCCGAGGGTCACGTAGGCGTCACGCCAGATGTTCTGTGAGTCGCCGATCCATGCGCTCGCGAACCCCAACTCCTCGGCCTGCACGATCGACTCGACCATCCGGGCGACCGGTTCGGTGCCGAATAGCCCGATGCCGATCTCGGGGCGGTTGTCGAGACGTCCCGTCATTCGCGGCGCATCGTGTAGCCGCCGTCGACGAGCAGCGTGTCGCCTGTGACGAATGACCCGGCCTGTCCGCATAGAAACAGCACAGCTCCGACAACATCACCGGGACGGCCCAGCCGCCCTAGCGGGATCTGGGCAACGCGCGCGTCGATCACGGACTGGTCTCGAAATAGCTCGCGCCGGCTTTCGGTGAGGACGGTGGTCGGCGTGACCGCGTTCACGGTAATGCCGTACCGAGCCCATTCCACCGCTAGCGAGCGCGTCAACTGCTCGAGCGCGGCCTTGCTCGCCGCGTACGCGCTTCGATCGGCGAGCCCCAGGCGCGCAAATGGAGACGAGAGATTGACGATTCGTCCGCCGCCCTGATCCTTCATCACCTCGGCCGCCGCGCGGGAGAGCAGAAAAGGCCCACGGAGATTCGTGGCGAAGACCCGCTCCCAGTCGGCGAGCGTGAGCTCCTCCGCAGGGGCCCGAACGGTCAGACCCGCGTTGTTGATGACGATATCCAAACGGTCGAATCGTGCGGTCGTCTGGTGCACGCAGCGCTCGATCGCATCCGGATCGGAGAGCTCGAGCTCGAGCGGCAACGCCGCCGGCCCGAGTCGATTCACCAGCGGTTCGAGCGTGCGGATGTCCCGAGCTGTCACCGCCACGGCCGCGCCGGCCCGGGCGAGGCCGTCGGCAATCGCCTCGCCGATTCCTTGGCGGGCGCCGGTGATCAGCGCGACGCGGCCCGCGAGGCCGAACAGGTCGTGAAGCAGCTTCGTGTCCGTCATGCGACGGTCTCTACGCGCTCGACCACTTCGGCGCCGTCGAGCGCCCTGCGCACCGGGCAGGCACGTGCGATCCGCTCGAGCCGCTCGCGGCGGTCCGCCGGCAATGTCGGCGGCAGTCGCAGAACGAGCTCGAACTGGGCGGGCAGATCTCCGTGGGCAGGGATGAGTTGGACATCCACTTCGATGCCGGTCAACTCCCAGCCCTTGCGCGCGGCATACATCTCGATTGTCGCCGCCGAGCATGTCGCCAGCGCGGCCGCGAGGAGCTCCAGCGGGCTCGCGGCGGTGTCGCTGCCGCCGAGCTCGAGGGGCTCGTCGACCGTGAAGCAATGGTGGCGAGCACAGACCTCGTGGCGCAGCCCGGACATACGTCGCACGCTGACGCGCTTGGGGAGGTCAGCAGCACCGCTCACGATGTGTAGACCGCCGGGTTGACGACTGGATCCAGCCGCTCGCCTCTCAGCGCTCGAGCGATTTGCGCCGCTCCGCGCCACTGTAGATCGCGGGCGGAGGACGAGGAGTACCACCCAACATGTGGAGTCAGGATTGCGTGCGGCGCGTTGCGCAGCGGGTGCGACGCGGGCAGGGGCTCAGCCGAGAAGACATCGAGACCGGCGCCCCATAGAGCGCCCTCCGCCAGGCGTCGCGCCAGTGCCTCCTCGTCGACGATGCCGCCACGCGCCGCATTGACGACAACCGCGGCCTCCGGCAACAGCGCCAGACGCTGCTCGGAGAGCAGGTCGCGCGTCGCGTCGGTGAGCGGGAGATGGACGCACAGGACGTCAGCGCGACGGAGCACCTCGTCGAGCTCTAACAGCGGATGAGACGAACCCCCAGCGAGGAACGGATCATGGGCGATCACGGTCATCCCGAACGCTTCGAGCCGTTGTGCGACCGCGCGTCCGATCCGACCGAGCCCGAGGATCCCCGCTGTGAGGGCCGACGATCGACGCGTACCGCGCATGGCCGACACGTCCCACGTGCCGTCCGCCAGCGCCCGCGAGCTTTCGAAGAGCCGCCGGAGGCTCGCCAGCACAAGCATCACGGTGTGATCGGCCACCTCCTCGACGCTCGCGTCAGGCACGTTGCCGACGGGGATACCGGCCGCGGTCGCGGCGTCGGTGTCGACGGCGTCGACACCGATGCCATAGCGCACGATCGCGCGGCAGCAGCGCAGCGTGCCGACCAGTCCGGCGTCAACGGTCACGAAGCTGGTCACGAGTAGCCCCGCTGCCTCCGGCGCCAGGCGCTTCACGTCTGCGAGGTCCTTCGCGGCGACCACCTCGGCGCCGAGCGGCTCGAGCGTTGACCGCTCCGGTTCGAGATCCGGAAACCTGTGTGGGGTGACGAGAACCGTCGTCACGTCCGGGCGGTCGTCCTGTCGAGCTCGTGGACCCGGTGTACCAGCCGCTTCTCGAACGGGAACGTCGTGTAGATCTCTGGCCCATCGGCGGTAACCACGAGGTTGTTCTCAACTCGGAATCCGCCGATCCCTGGCTTCCCCGCGTAGGGCTCGAGATTCATGACCATCCCTGGTCGCAGCTCCAGTGGATCTCGCGCCGACTGCGCGCTGAAGTAGGGAGGCTCCCACGGTGCTACTCCTGCCCCGTGGCCCAGGCTGTTCCCGAGGACGGCGTCGCCAGCGGCGGCGAACACGTCAGCGTTGGTGGCCCCGGGCTGAGCTGCGGCGCACGCGGAGAAGAGCGCATCGTATGCCTTCTGGTGAAGCTCGATCTGCTGGTCGGTGGGTCCGACGTCGCCACAGATCCAGGTCCGGGTGAGGTCCCCCCAGTAGCCGTTGTAGCAGCCGCCGATGTCCATGATCACGAGGTCGCCGCGCCGGATTATCCGGTCAGAGGTCAGCCGCCTGTACGGCGCCGTGTAAGGGCCAGACGCGACGATGTTCGAGCACTGCGTCCACTCCGAGCCAAGCGCGGTCATCTTCTGCCACGCCGCCGCCAGCACCTCACACTCGCGCACTCCGGGGTTGAGAACGTCAAGCGCCGCCTGGTGCCCGGCTTCGGTAATCGCGGTCGCGATCCGCAAGCAGGTGATCTCCTGCTCGGTCTTGATCAGTTTCGCCTCCAGGAGCGTCGGATAGCCGTCGACGATCTCTGCTTCGGTGAGCTCCTCTCGCAGCGCGTCGTGAATCGTGGGAGTGAGCACGTCGATCCCAACCCGCGCGCCCGCGATCTGCGGCCACCGCTGTTTCAGCCGCTCCGCCCATTCGACCACGCCTGCGCGCTCGCGCACGTTGGGCCGGCCCTCAATCTGCGAATGCTCGAGCCACGGCATGCGCTCGCGGCAATAGTCGTCGTCCATCACATACAGGACCAGCTCCCCGTCCTTGGCAAGCACCGCGGCCGCCCACCCGAGTGCAACCACCGGACCAAGGTGGTGGCGGAATGCCGTCAGGTAACGGACGTCCTCAAGTCGCAGGACGATCATGAAGTCAAGGTCAGATTGGGCGATTGCGGTGCGCGCCTTCTCCAGCCGTTCACTGCGAAGTCGCGTGAAATCCACCCGCTCCTCCCAGTCGACGCCCATCATGCCGTAATCGACCTCGTTCAATGCTGCCTCCTTCGGATGGATTTATCGGGTCCCGGGTGATGCGAACGCTCGGGGGCGGCCAAACAGCCGGCGGAGGACGCTGTTCGCATCGAGCTGCCGCAGGTTGTCCAGCTCAGTCGCAGTCGGCCTCGCACTCACGGCCGCGGCATCGGCAGCGAAGCTGAACCCTGTCCGCCCCCGGATCTCCGCCAGTGAGACGTCCTCACGGTACTCGACGAGCGCGAACGGCTCGTTGCGCGAGCGCGCGAACACCGCAATCGGGGTAACAACGGCGGTCGCGCCGGCAGCCGTCGCGAAATCAACGCGCTCGACGAGCCCGCGAGTGGAGTGCGTCGTTTGCCACAGGATCGCCCTCCGCGCGGTCGGCATCATCACGGCCGCGCCGCCGCCGCCGGGCAGGCGCACCTTGGGTGACGCCCACGATCCGATCGCGGAGACGTTCGCGCGTCCATCGCGATCGATCTGCGCCGCCCCTAGGAAGACGACGTCGAGCCGGCCGCGCAGGCACAGGTCGTAAAAATCCTCGTTGTTGAAGATCGCGGCGGTCCCGGTGAGTAGGGAGGGGTCGCCGCTCGATGCCGGCAGGCGCTCAGGGCGCGCATCGATTCCACCGGCGACGTTGAGGTGTGTGAAGGGCAGGTCGTAGCAGCGCTTCGCCAGCAGACAGGCAGCCACGGGAACCGCCGAGTTCACACCGGTGAAAACGATCTCGCCCGGACGAATCATCCGAGCGAGATTCACGACGACGTAGCTGACGTCATCGAACAAAGGCGTGCTTCCCAACCTCAGGCGCCTCCTCGAGATGCCGCGCGAGCGCGGGCTCGCCGTCCTCCAGGTAGCGTGAGACGGCGTCGAGATCAATCGGGTAATCGGGGTACATCGAGCCCGGCCACGAACCGTGCGGGACAATCGCCGCCTTCTCGACCATGAACCCGGGGACAAGCGTTAGCTCGGGCTGCTCCTCGATCCGTTCCCGCGGCACGAGCCGTTCGGCTGTGACCAGCACCCGTGCCGCGCCGCGACTCATCGCACGGTCCCATTGCGGTGAGCCGTACAGGCGCGCGTTGCCGTCCTCGTCGACCTCGTTGACGTGGAGGACTGCTACGTCCGGACGGATCGGCGGCACGACGTAGACGATCCGACCGCTGCCATAAGGGTCCTCGACCTTCGGCCAGCCGTTGAGCGCTGGGATTTCGCTGCCGTCGAGTCCGTTGACCGGCATGAACGGGACTCCGTATGCGCTGGCGCGCAGCCCCGACACGATCGTGACGCATGAGTGCTCTTCGAGTTCGAGCTGACCGGACTCGACCGCCTTCCGGTAGGAAGGCAACAGCCCGAGTTCGGCGTCCATAGCCGCGACCCCGACGCGCGCGCGGCGCAGTGCGCGTGCGCGGCAGAGAAGGTCAAGGTCGTACCCGGGCGAGGACTTGACGAACTCAAGATCGCGCACGCCACGGCGTACAAGCGCACGGGCGAACGCGCACGGCGCGCGGTGTAAGAGGCTGCCGCCGAACCCGATCGTCATCCCGTTCTCGACGCACGCGCTGAGCTCGCCGAGTGACGCGAGCTTGCTCATGTCGCGCGCATGGCAGGTCGGATGCGCGTCGGCTGAGTCTCGTCGAATAGCGGAGCGCCGGCAAACCGTTCACCGAGCAGATTCGCGGTGCGTGCGAGGTGGCCATAAAGTTCCCGTTCGGCGGCGGTGGGGTCGTGCGCCTGGCAAGCCTCAAGGATCCGGCGGTGCTCGCCGGCGAGCTGGAGCGCATCCCCGCGATCGGCAAGCGCGGCGCCGCGATAGCGCTCGCTTCGAATCCAGATCGGCCCGACGAGGAGGTCGAGCCAGTTGTACGTGGAGGGGGCGTAAAGCCCCATGTGAATGTCGCGGTGTGCCAGGCGCGCTCCCCTGCCGTTCCCATCCTCAAGCGCGGCCGTGTGGCGGGCGATCGCGGAGTCAACGGCGATACGGTCAGCGTTGCTGAATTGCTGCGCCGCCCGGCGGATCGCGGTGCCCTCCAGCGCAAGCCGCGCATCCCAGGTGTCACGAAGGTCTTCGAGCGAGAGCAGCGCCACCGTGGCCCCTCGGTGCGGGGCATACTCCACGAAACCGGTGGCCGCCAGCTGGCGCAGCGCGTCACGAACCGGCATCGAACTCATCCCGAGGTCGATAGCGAGCTGATCGATTGTTAGGCGCGCACCGGGAAGCATCTCGCCATCGAGGATTGCCTCCCGAATCGCCGCTTCGGCTCGTTGGGCGAGCGTTCGCAGCTCATCATGCACCAAGGTCATATCAAAGATATGAGATTTGACATCGCTGGGATCGTACAACACACTTTCTCCCCCCAAGAAAAGGTGTTTAGGTGTTTGCCCCAGATTTCGACTCGAGATATGCGAGGGTGCGTGCTCGGATGGCCGCGGAGGGAATCGACGCGGTGCTCGCCTACTCGAACGCGAAGGTCCACGGGCCAGTGCAGTACCTCGCGAACTACTCGGTGCGCTTCGTGGCCGCCAATACCCTCCCTGACGGCAGCTACACGATGGCCGGCTCCTGCGCCGTGCTCTTCCCGCTGGATGGCGACGATGTCGTGCTTGCAGTCGATCAGCGCTGGGACGAGCTTCGAGCGAAGGACGTATCCGCCGTCCCTGACACGCACTACAGCGAGGGCTTCGGGCTCGAATTCGGCGGGTTGATTGCCGAGCATGGCTACCGGAAGGTCGGGATCGACAACTGGTTCATATTTCCGGCGGCCCATTACGTGGCATTGAAGGAGCGTGCGCCCACGACCGAGTTCGTAGCGACATCGGTCATCGAGGAGACGTACACCATCAAAACCCCCGACGAACTGGCCCTGATACGTCGCGCCGAGGAGGTTGGCGTTCGGGCGCTTGAGGCGGCGTTCGAGGTCGTTCGCGTCGGTGCCAGCGAGCACGAGATCGGGCTCGCCGCCGACCACGCGATGCGGTCTTTCGGGGACCTCGAGCTGGCCGGCGGTATGGTGGTCGCCGCCGGTCCCAACACGGCAACCGCAAGCGGTCTACCGACGCGCGAGAACTCCTACGTGATGCAGCGCGGCGATTGGGTGATGCTCGACATCTGCCCGAGCTACGAGGGTTACGCTGGCGACATCTGCCGTATGTTCGTCGCCGGGGGGCTGGATGACGTCGACGCGGAGCGTAGACGTCTTTATGACGCGACCGTCACCATCATTGACGAAGTACTCCCGGCGATCAAGCCGGGAGTACTTCCGCGGACGCTCAACGAGCTCGCCCGGGGGGTCGCCGACGGGCTCGGTGTCGGGCAGTACAAGACGACGACGCTCGGTCATGGACTGGGCATCGACGTGCATGATCGGCCCGACTTCCGCTGGGATGCCACGCCGCTGGAACCCGGAACGTGCATCACGATCGAGCCCTGCCTGATCGTGCCCGGGGTCACCGGCACACGCGTCGAGGAACTGGTCGTCGTGACCGAGTCCGGCTGCGAGGTGCTCTCGGCCGGCTCGCCTACCGAGCTTCGTGCCTCGGGATGAATCGGCGGGCGGGCACCGGCACGCCGCTGAATTGCAGCTGTGCTGCTGCTAGCCTCCGCGCGCCGGCGGACGCGAATACGCGGCTGCTGGTCACTGGGGGGTGGTCATGAGCTGAGCCTCTCCCCCGTGTCGCCTCAGGCTTGGCCGAGTGCGACTGATCCCACATCCAGCTCGCACTCAAGCCGACCTCGTTAGAAAGGAAGTCCGATGCGTCTTACACGCTTGCAACATTGGAGTAACTCAAAGTTCACTAAGTCAGTCAGCTTGGCTGTCTTTGTGGTGGCACTCGCAGCGGTTGGCGCCCTCAGCGCCACCCCAGCCGCCAGCGCCGCAAACAAGAAGGTCTTCTACCTCGGCTGCGAGGAGGCCAACACCTTCTGCGCCGCATACAACAAGACAATCGAGACGCGGCTGCACGCCGCTGGATACTCGGTGAGCTCGCTCTACAACAACTTCGATCCATCCGCGCAGGCACAACAGATGTCGCAGGCCATATCGCAAAGCCCGCAGGCGATCGTGGTGTTCGTCGCCGACTCCACAGCGATCGTTCCATCACTCGCCCGCGCCAGCGCCGCCGGGATCCGGGTCTACGTTGTGGGCACGGCCGTGATCAAGTCAGGGCTCAAGTACGTGGCGCTTGAGAACCTGCAGAACTCTGCACAGCTGGGCAAGTTCGCGGCGATGAACATCGTCCAGGGCCTGAAGGCAGAGGGCAGCAAGAAAGCAAACGTGATCGCGCTCACCGGTACCAGCTCGCAAATCGACGTCCAGCAGCGCATGGCCGCCTTCAAGGCATACCTGGCCAAATATCCGCAGTACAAGCTGGTCGCGACCCAGGACGCGCAATGGGACCCGGTCCAGAGCGGAACCGACGCCAAGGCGCTCTACGCCAAGTACGCTTCGCAGGGCGGCATCCAGGCCGTCTACGGCATGGCCGACTACATGGCGTTCGGCGCCATCCAGGCGGCAAAGGGCGCGGGAGTGAAGGTCGGGCTGCCCAAGGGGATCGTCTTCACCGGCAGCAACTGCTCGCCGCAGGGTGTCAGTGCGCTGCGCAGCGGCTCCCTCTATGGAGACGCGACACAGTCGCCGACCGTCGAGGCAACGGATGCCGCGACCGAGATCGTGCCGGCGCTCGGCGGCAAGAAGGTCGCGAAGAAGGTGAACCTCAATACGGAGCATCGCTTCACTAAAGCCAATCTGTCGCACTTCGCGGCACAGTGCACGTACTAGCGATGCGCTAGGTACAGCGCAGCATCGCCCGCCGCCCCGACCGCGGCGGCGGGTGATACGCGGCATCTGGCGGTAACGGCGATCGACGAGAACACGATGAGCACCAATATCGGCGCCGAGGCGCCGCTAGTGGCCGTGGCTGGAATCTCAAAGCGCTATGGCGCGATTCGCGCGTTGCGCGACGTCTCGCTCGCGGTCGAGCGCGGCCGGGTGGTCGCGCTGTGCGGACACAACGGCGCCGGGAAGAGCACGCTCGTCAAGTCGCTCGTCGGCCTCGTCCGTCCCGATCAGGGTCAGATCCTTGTCCACGGCAACCCGGTGCACCTGCGCGGACCTCAAGATGCACAAGCACACCGAATCGCGCTCGTGGATCAGGAACTCAGCGTGGTGCCGGTTCTGAGCGTGGCCGAGAACCTCTTTCTCGGCAACCTCGGACAACCCCTGATCCGGCGCCCGCGCGCAAACCACGCCGCGGCCGCCGCGCTGCTCGAGCGGGTGGGGCTCGGCCACATAGCGCCGGGAACTCCGGTCGAACGGCTGCGGATGGGCGAGCGCCAACTCGTCGAGATCGCTCGGCTGCTCGGGCGCGACGCGAACTTGCTGATCCTCGACGAACCAACCGCCAGCCTGAGCGACATCGAGATCCGGCACGTCTTCGCGGCAATTCGCGCCGCCGTCGCGCAGGGGCGCAGCGTGATTTACGTGTCGCACCGCCTCGATGAGATCTTCGAAGTGTGCGACGAAGTCGTCGTCATGCGCGACGGTGCGGTTGTCGCGACGGCGGCAGTCAGCGAACTTGACCGGTCGCGCCTCATCGAGCTCATGCTCGGCGAGGCGGGTCAGGAATTGCGCCCGCTTGAGGAGGAACGAGCCTCCGGACCCGGGCTGACCGTCACCGGGCTGACCGTTCCAGGAAACGTGCGCGACTTCAACCTGCGGGCGAGCGCCGGCCAGATCGTCGGACTGGCCGGACAGGTCGGGTCCGGGACGAGCGAGGTTCTCCGGGCCATCGCTGGCCTGGTGCCCGACGCCACCGGTGAGGTGGTCACAGCTCGACGCCTACGGCTGGGATCTCCAACCCGCGCGGCGCGGGCTGGAATCGTGTACATCTCCAACGACCGCCAGCGCGAGGGACTCTTCCTCGGTCAGCCGACCGGGGCCAACCTGACCGCGACGCGCCTGCGTTCGTTGTCCCGCCTGGGCGTGCTTCGCGCTGGCCGCGCGTCCGCGACGGAACGACACCTTGCTGAGCTGGTCGGCGTAGAGCGCCGTCGGCTCGGGTCGGCGGTCGCGGAGTTGAGCGGCGGCAATCAGCAAAAAGTGTTCATCGGTCGCGGGCTTGACCGCGTCTCGACCGCGGTTCTCCTTCTTGACGACCCGACACGCGGAGTCGACGTTGGCGGCCGTGCGGAGATTCACCGCCTGATCCGTCACGCCGCCGCCGGAGCCCTTGTGATCTTTTCCTCGACGGAACTCGATGAGCTCCTGGAACTCTCCGACGTCATCGTCACGATGTTCCGGGGCGCCATCGTTTCGACACAACCGCGCGCCCAACTTGGGCCGGCCGATGTCCTCGCCGGCATGACGCACGCTCGGCCCGCACCGGCATGAGCTACTCGAGGCCAAAGCTGCAGACTGGCGAGCAGAGCCGCCCGCGCGCTGCACAACTGACGTCACTCTCCGGCGCGGCTTATTCCTTGTGCGCCGCGATCGCAACGGCGCTCGTCGTGATCGCCGCCCTGACCACGCAGGGCTTCACCACGGTCGCAAACCTCAAGGCGATCATGTTTTCGGGATCGTTCATCGGCATCGCCGCAATCGCCGCGACGGTGATCATGCTGAGCGGGAGTTTCTTGTCGCTATCGCTCGGGACGACGATCTCGATCGCCGCGATGGCCTTCCTGGCGTCGCTGCACCTGGGGCTGGTTGTCGCGATCCTCCTGACGCTTCTGCTGGGGGCCGCGATCTTCGGCGTCCAGGGACTGCTGGTCGGTGTGGCAGAGGTCAACCCCATCATCGTGTCGATCGGCGCGGGCTCAGTTCAGATCGCGGTCGCAACCTGGCTGACCGGCGGCGAGAATGTCGGGCCGTCGGGTGCCAGCACCTCGTACTCGACACTGGGCGGCCAGCTCCTCGGGCTGCCGTTCAACTTCTACGTGCTGGTCGGGCTGACCCTGGTGGTCGGCATTGTCCTGAGCCGGACGGTGTTCGGCAAGGTGATCTACTTCACCGGCGAGAATCGCCGCGCGGCGTGGGCCGCAGGGTTGCCCGTTGCCTGGATCATCACCGGGGCCTTTGCCCTCGCTGGCGTCGCCGCGGCGGCCGACGGAATCCTCCTCGGCGCCTTCAACACGACCGCAACGACGGCGATCGGTAACTCCTACACGTATAACGCGCTCGCGGCCACGCTCGTTGCTGGCACGCTGATCAGCGGGGGACGCGGATCGGTCTGGAGAACATTCCTGGGCGCCACATTCATTGCCGCTCTCACGAATTTGCTGCTTTTGCGTGGATACTCCACCGGGATCCAGATCCTCGTCGAAGGCGTGGTGGTGTTCCTGGTCGTAATCGTCGTGCACCTGGTCACTCGGACGTCCAGATGAGGCCGCCTTGGAACGGGTCGAACCGACTTGCCGGCGCCCGCAGTGACGTCCTGCCGTTTGCGATCCTGATGATCGCCGCGGCTGCGCTGGCGCTGCTCCCGACGGTTTCCAGCGCGACGATCGGCGCCCGCAACGTCTACGACATCCTGCAGACGTTCGCGAACTACGGTCTGCTGTCGCTCGCAGTTGGCCTCAGCATGATCATCGGCGAGTACGACATCTCGACTGCCTCGATGTACGGCCTCGGCGGCATGGTCGCGGTCCTCACGGGTGAGAGCAGCCCGCTCGCTGGCGCCGCTGCCGGTATCGGTACCGGACTGGCCGCCGGGCTCCTCCAGGGCCTCGTCATATCGCGTCTGCGCATGAGCTCGGTGCCGGTAACCCTCGGCGGCTACATCGTCATTCTGGGCGCCACATACGTGATCAGCAACAACAACGACGTGACCTACAACAACATCGGCGCCAGCCTGCGTCTCGACCAGCAGATCGGCACAGTTTTCTCGATCGGCAGCCTTGTCACGATTGGCGGGTTCCTCGCGGCAGCGATGGTGTTCCGATTCACCCGGGTCGGCTCCGCAATCCGCGCGACGGGCGACGACCGCCGCGCTGCCGAGATCGCCGGCGTTCGGGTGTCACGCATCCTGCTCGGCGTGTTTGCCGTTTCGGGCGCAGGCGCTGCGGCCGCCGGACTGCTCAACTCCTACAGCCTTGGCTCGGCGCTTCCCAACGTTGGGTTCAATCCTCTGGTGTTCGCGACGATCGCAGCGATCCTGGGCGGCATCCGCCTCGCCGGGGGACGCGGCAGCCCACTCGGGATAGCGGCCGGCGTGCTGTCGCTCGCAACGCTCCAGGAGATCCTGGGTGCGCTCGCGGCCCCGGAATATGTCGGCGACCTCGTGACCGGCGGGATTCTCGTCCTCGTGACGATCGTTGCGGCCCCGAGTATGTCGGACTGGTGGGAGCGCAGGTCGGTCGCTGTGGGGGCACGCCTGGCCCAGCGAAGGTCCCCCTAAACCGCGCGGACTCCGGTACGACGACACTCTTTCTTTCATCCACGACGGAAGGAAACCCACATGTGCGACATGCATCAGCATCACGGTCCACTGCCCCCCCTTGAGCACGACGAGTACGTGCTTGACACGACGGTCGTTCGCGATCTTGTCGCGTACGTCCGCGGCGTCGTCGCGGACGCCGACTCACCAGCGCTTGCGTGCGAGACACTGCGACCGCGCTTCAGGGAGTTACTGGCCGACCGCACGTGGCTGCCCGAGCGCTTTCAGAACGATGTTCCCGACAGCGGCATGGGCGGCGGCATCGGACAGTGGCTGCTCTTCCGGGCTGCAGACCGTTCGCTCAGCCTCTTCAGCCTCGTGGTACCCCCGGGTTCCATGACCCCAATCCACGACCACCTTGCCTGGGGTCTGATCGGTGTGTATCGGGGAACGCAGGACGAGGAGATCTACCGGCCAGGAGAGGGTGCGATCGCCTGCGCACGGCGCCGACCTCTGCAGCCAGGCGACCACTACGTGCTGGTGCCGCCGCACGACGACGTGCACCGAGTGCGAACCACCTCTGAAGTGACGTCGGTTTCAATTCATCTACTCGCCAACGACACCGGCTGCACGAGCCGGCATACCTTCGACGAGCAGACAGGCGAGGCTTCCCCATTCACATCGGGATATGCGAACGCGGAGTGTCCGACGGGCTCCTGACGCGTGCGAAACGTCGCTTTCTCACGCCACCGTGGGAATCTCGCTCAGGCTTTTCTTCGCGCCGGGGTCATCCGTAGTGACCGGTCCTCCGAGCTCCGCCCATTTCGGCACGCCACCACCGGTGATGTGGATCACCCCTCGGGCGCCGAGCCGCTGCACCAGGCTGGCCGCAACTCCCGCGCGCTGACCCGAGGCGCAGATCACCGCGACCGGACGCGCGGGGTCCAGGTCGTCGGGGATCGCGGTGATGTCGTGCCACGGAACGCAGATCGACCCCGGGATGTGGCCGGTACGCCATTCAGAGAGCTCGCGCGCGTCAAGCACCTGCGTGCCAGGCTGGACGTCTAGAAGCGCACCGAGTTTCTCGACTGCGAGACGCTCGAGCCGCGCAACCGGGTGGTTTTCCGCCGTCCAGCTGGTCATGCCGCCCGCGAGCAGACCACCGCGCTGCGCGGAGCGCGCGAGGCCGACCGCGGCGGCCAGGCCCCCAGCGCGTCGCCCGTCCTCGTCGTCACGTCCGACGAACACGATCTTGTCCGCGTCGGCCGCAAGCCACGCAAGCTTGGTGCCGAACCCACCACGGTGAAGCGGTACCGAGATCGCGCCAGGCACGTGTGCCTCGGCAAATTGCAGCAGCGTGCGAACGTCGACCACGAGCGCGCCCTCCTGGGCGCAGCGCAGCAGTTGGCCCGGGAACAGCCGCGGCAACTCAGCTCCCTCGGTCAACAGCGGCCCGTGGTTGAGATCGACGATCGCGTGAAAGTTCGGCGGCTGAGCGCCAAGGTTGGCGATCGTCTCCGCGACGAACTCGGATTCCTCGGAGATCCGCAACAGCGGGTTGTGAAGCCGCTCAAAGCCGATCGTCGACGCGACCTTCATATCGATTGCGGGTCCACCGCACATCGACCCGCCCAAATGACCCGGCCAGACCTCGATGTGGTCCGGTAGTGACAGTAGATGATCGTGCAGGGAGTGGAAGATCCCACGCGCACCCTCGGACTTCTCGACCGCCAGATCGGGCCGGGCGACGTCCCCCACGAACAGCGAATCGCCCGTTAGGACCGCCCAGGGATCGTCGCCGCGGCGCGTGTCGGTCAATAGAAACGCTGTGTGCTCCGGACGGTGTCCTGGAGTGTGCAAGGCCTTAATCCGGAGGGTCCCGAACAACCACTCATCGCCGTGCTCAAACGGCTCGTGTTCGAACTCGGGAGCTACCAGGCTGTGTACGTGGATCATGGCGTCAGTCGCCACCGCCAACCGCCCATGACCGGACACGTGATCCGCGTGGTTGTGGGTCTCGAACACATGCGCAATCCGAACCCCGATGTACCGCGCCAGTTCCAGGTACTCATCGATCTCAAAGCGCGGATCGACAACCACCGCCACGCCCGCGTTTTCGTCCCCGATCAGGTAGGACGCGCAACCAAGATCCTCATGCAAAATCTGCCTGAAGATCATCTGGCTAACAACGCAGCGAGAATCCTAAGCAACTTGAGTCGCATTCTGGGGAACAAAGTGTAGTTCCTCCGGGGTCCGGTCGATGTAAAGAAGAAGCGGCTTGGGCCGATCTGACCTGCTCGGCGAGCCTCGAGCCGGGAAACCCGCTCGTGAGTTCTGGCCGCTTGGCTCGCGGCCGGAAGAGCCGCACCGCGCGGGCGTGCCGAGCGATTGGCTGGCTTCACTGGCTGGCAACCGAACAGCCGGATCTAAACCCGAGGAATCACTGACGATTCCTTCGACTGGCACCGAGGCACGCAGCTGACGATCGCATCGGCGACGGACCGCTGCTGCCGCATCGCCGGAGCGGACGAGCGCAATGCCACCACGAACCCGATCGCCGCTGACCTCCGACCACCGAGTCTTACGGAGTACCTCCTCGACTGGGTTTTCAAGATCCTGCCCGTCGCTGTTCTCCGCACGAGGCACCGACGTGCCCTCGATGCGGTTCACGGAGCGATCGGAACGCTCCCCATACATCCCGCGAGGAAGAAGAACGAGATGAACCGATCTGCTACGACGCGGCTGCGTGTCAGGCAGAGTGCGGTCGTTGAATGTGCCCACAGGAGCGGCTCATGGGCACAAACCTAGCCGAATTCGACCAGATCAGGCCGAATTCGGGTCGCGCAACACACCGCAGAACCAGTCGATTTCCAGGGCCGTTAGGTGAATAGTGCGTAGGATCGCTCTCGCCTCCGGAGCGAAAGGTCGCAGGTTCAAATCCTGCCGGGCGCGTTTCTCACCTGGTGGGGACTAGGGCGGCACCGAGCGCCCTCAAGCGGCCCCAAAACCTTGCCTGTTGCAGGCAAAACGAACGGCTACCGACCGTCTAAGGCCCGAAACCCCCGGCGATGCCGCAGGAGGTGTTTTACGCCGCTGTGGGCCCCTATTGAGACACCTGGCAGGGCAAGTGTCTCAGCGGGCCGCGGCGCGGCTCTGGTGCGCCAAAAGCCGCGCTAGCGTGACGCCGTGCGCCGCCGTTGGTCCCGGCGCCGGCCCCGGGGTGATGAAGAGCCGCCGGGGCAACTTTCGTCCAGGCAAGTCTCGTGAGCCGCTGGGAGATTCGCCACGGCGGCGGGCTCGACCAGCTCCGGGAGATGCTGCTGGCACCGTCCGGTGCGGCGTCACCTCCCCGCCTTACTTCGGTTTGCGGCATTACGGCGCGCGCAAGTGAGACGGAGGTGATCCGGACGGCAGACACCGCGTCGGCGGCCACGTTCAGGCTTCAAAGCGCCTGGTGCTGGGCGTGGGCGTTCGTTTCCGTTCGCGAACATCCGGCTTAGTCTCTATCTATCTCTTCTAGCTTGTTATGGCTCTTTTAGTCTCTTATGATGTCATTTCATGGATCATTGCTCAACTGGCGTGGAAGGGCGCATTCGCGTCAGGATGGTCGCCACGGGGTGCCGCGGACGCCGCGCACGACGGACTGAAGCCGGGCGAGCTGGCCGAGCTACGCAGCGCTGCAGAGCGCGGCGCGCAGCCGCCCGAAACCCCCCACCGGGACGTGCACCGAGGTAAGGGCGCGGACCAGGAGCGGGAGCTTTGAGCCTCGACTTCGCGGCAATCAAACAGCGCCACAGCCTGCGCGCCGTTAGCCAGATAGTTGAGCGTGAAGCGTGAACACGAGCAAGAATCAGGCCCGACGGATCGGCGAGCGGCCGAAGACTCCGTCAGCGCACGTCGACGCGCCGCGTGCTCACGCGCCAGCGCCACGGGGACCGGCCGCCGCGGCTCTCGGCACCGAAGCTCAGTCCACCGGGCACCTGGATGATCTGCGAGCCACGCTCAGTCACGCGCGCCCGCCGCGCTACCAGTTGCACAGGGCCAAGGTCTGCGGACAACGGTTCACCAGCCCGCCGCCATGCACGAGCTCCAGCGAGGCTGGGAGCAGCAGAAGCACATCTTCGCGCCGCTGAGGGTCGGGGAGCGGCGCGCTCGCGCTATGGACGACAGCCCGCCGAGTCGGGGGCTGACGCCCGCTGGGAGCGGCTTTGCATCGTGGCTTGGTCGCCGCCGAGCCGTCGTGGTTAGGGGCGGTGGCGTCGTCGGCTTTGGATCAGCGCGTGGTTGAGGATCGCCTGGTCGTCGTCTTCACGGGCGACTACGGCGACCTTGTTCCAGGCGCCGGGATGGTCGACCCGCTCGTTGTAGGTCTGGGTTCGAAAGCGGTCTGTGTAGAGCGTGGGCAGAGCGTCACCGGCGCCGTACATGCGCCGTCCGCCGTCGCTGCCACGGATCACCGCGATCAGCTCGCGGGTCTGCTCATAATCGTCTGCCGCGACGAACTCGACTAGCGGCTGCTGCGGGGATCCGCCGGTCAGGAAGGCAACGACGTACTTGCGGTCGCGCCCCCACTTGTTATTGCGGATCGTCTCTCCAAGCCCGATCTGAACCGCGCCCTCGGCGCGCGTCCTGCCCATGAACACGCGGTAGGGCGAGTAGCGATCGCGACCGCTCGGCCATCGATACGACTCTCCGTCGCGCTCGCGCACCACATGCCAATCGTCTGGAAGGTCGGCGGTCCGCGGGCGAGCGGGCGTGTCGGCTTTGTCGAAGACGCCATCGGCGCCCAGAGACGTGATGATCGGGTTGTCGAAGCCGGCCTGCGAGAGCTGCGTCAGCAGGGGGCCGAGCTCTCGATCGGGAACGTTTTGCACGGTGACAGAAAACGGGGACATCAGTCGGTCCTACATCAATAACGTAGATGAACGTAGCAACGTAATCTCGCGTCGTCAAGAAGTGTGTTACGCTACGTCGCGCGGTCAGAGCCCCCACCGACGTCGTCGAGCTTTACAAGCTCCCCTCGACGCCACCTCGGGCCCGGGCGGCATCGGATGACTCAACCGAGTTATCCCCACCTCAAGAAGAGAGTTGGGAGCATCACTTATGAATGCCACCATTCGACGCTACGAGGCGGTCGACAAGACTCGTATCAGCGAGCTCGTCAAGAAGGCCGAGGACAGCCTCCTCCCCCGCCTCAGCGAGCTGTCAGGCTTCAACAGCTACTACCTGATCGGGACCGACGACGGCGTCATCAGCTCCGTCAGCGTCTTCGACAACGCTGAACAGGCTCAAGAGTCAACCCGCGTCGCGTCCAACTGGGTGCGCGAGGAAAAGCTCGAGCCCGCACTCCCGAAGCCGCCGAAGATCACCAGCGGAAAAGTACTCCTACACAAGACACGCGAGCTCGTCGAGGCGTAACCGCCTCGAAGCCGCTGCCGTAAGCGAGAGGCCCGCGAAAGCGGGCCTTCTTGGCTGCCCCGGGGTCCTGCTGCTCCTCGATCAAACCGTCAGCGCCACCTGCTACGAGAAGTCGCGGGCGCGTCGCGCGCTTGAGGATCGTCGCTCGCGTTTGCCCGCCGGCGTGTCGTAGAGCCTGCTCTAGGATGGATAACTGCCACACGGTGAGGAAGGACGAGGAGGTTTCGACGATGACCGAGGACGAACAGGCTGACCATTACAACGTTGCGGAGTGGCGCGGCAAGATGCTGATCGATCGTGACGGCGTGAACATCGGCAAGCTGCAGGAGGTCTACGTTGACGTTGAGAACGATGAGCCGCAGTTCGCCACCGTCAAGGAGGGCTTCATCGGTCGCCACCTAACTTTTGTGCCGCTCGGCGGGATCACGGTAGGTCCCGGTGACCTGCAAGTAGCGGTTACCAAGGCGCAGGTTGAGTCCGCACCGAACATCGAGCAGCACGGCGATGAGCTCTCCCAGGCCGATGAATCGGCGCTCTACCACCACTTCGAGCTCAACTACACCCCACCTGACACCGAGAGCGGACGCCGGCTCGCCCGCCGCTGACCCGTCAGCGCTGCGGGAGCCGGCGAACTTCGTGGGGCGAGCCGAACGCAGTGTGACAAGACGCCGGTTTCGGACCGAGTCTTGTACGAAGCCGACAACGACAGTTTTCACCGACATGATCCGTCCCCGCCCCGACGTGCGCTGCGAGTAATCGCGGGGTGCGAAGCTGGGGGGAAAGCCAAAGACGCTGCCGATCCATCCGGTGGCGACGGGCGAGGGGAACGCCGGACGGGCGAATTGCTTGAACTCTCGTTGAGGGCTCGTCAAGCGGAGCCGCGCAGTGATGGAGGTTGTGGCGCGGTGCAGGGACACGGCGTTGCGATGCGCCGGGTGCAGGCCGATGCTCGTGGTCGGTCTGGATTGAGCACCACCGTCCCCGGGCTATAGAGGGCGCCCACCCCGGCCGCATCTTGAGCGTGTGGAACGTGGAAACCCCGTTCGGGGTCCGGACCCGTGTCCGGTAAGCCGACCGTAAGGAGAGCCCAACTTGTGGCGGGCACAGGATGACCAAGAAGCACCATGCCGGCAGCCGAAAGGCCTCAGGAAACCACCGCGGCCGATCGGCCCTCTAACTGATCGCGGTGGATAACCGGCCGGTCACGGGCCCTGGTGGCCCGGCCCGAAAGGGCGCTGACGTGGTCAGGTGAGCCCGAAGACAAAGATGACGATGACGCCCCAGCCAACGGACAACTAGCTAGACGCCACGATCACGGTCGGGGTGAGTGGACCCGCGGACGATCCAGTCTCCAGGGACAGGATCGTAAGGCCGACTCGGCACCACACCTTCGCTGCTTGCTTGAGCCGGATGCATTGAAAGGTGCTCGTCCGGTTCTGAGGGGGGTCCGGCGTCGCAAGGCGCCGGACCTACCCGACAGACCGGGCGCTGTCGCCAGCATCGGTCGCTGGGATTTGGACTTCTCCTTCGCGTCGGGCCGACGTCAGACCAGCAGCCGACCGCTTACCGCTCGTGTGGCGACGATGGGGAAGTCTCGCCCGCGACCAGGCCGCGGTTGGTGGCTTCCCAGAGCAGCAGTGTCAGATAGTCCGATTACCTCGATCGAGACGGCTGCGCAGCCGGCAGCGGCGGGTCGGTCGGCGCGGCTGAGACTGGTGCTAACGGATCGAGCGTTTGCTCGTTCGCCCTCTTTATTGCTGACGAGACCGAGTGGGAGGCGTCGTATATCGCGAGACCTGGAGGCTGGCCTTGGCGACCTCTGCACTTGGCCTGAGGTTCGGGTCCTTCTCTGACCCGCAGGTCATCCACGGATCGACTTGCATCACCCGCTTTGGGTGATGTCGACGAGGCTGACCGTGGCATGTTTGCTTCCACATATTCTGGCGTGCGCCAGCTTCTGCCCTTGTCCCAGCTGCGGGTGCTCGCTTGGGTTGCTCGTGATGGCAGCGATCTTCAATCTCAACCATCCGCCGCACATCGCGCACTGGCATTTCATTTTTCTGTCGGTGCCGAATGTCATCGTCCTGGCGCTGATGCTGGTGGTGTTCGTGCTTGCGATCCTGCTGCCGTTCCCCAAGCACAGCGGCGACCCCGGCCCGTCGTGAGCGCCGCAGCCGATCGGCCCGCTCGGAAGAATTGGACGGTCGAGCTTCGCAGGCGCGCCGTTGCCGCGCTGCCGCCGGAGAAGCTTCTGCCCGACGCGCAGCCCTCGTATATGTCGTCGTGGATCTACCTCTTCGGCGTGCTTTCGCTCGCGTCGCTGGTGTTGATCATCGGCTCGGGTTCGATCCTCGCGCTCAAGGGTCCGACGTGGTGGCATGTGACCGGGATCGGCCACTTCTTCAACAGCATCCACCTGTGGGCGGTCGAGCTGTTCTTCTTCTTAATGGTCGTCCACCTGTGGGGCAAATACTGGATGGCCGCCTGGCGTGGTGGTCGCAAGCGCATCTGGGTGACCGGAGCGGTCACGTTCCTGGTTGCGATTCCGTGCGCCTTGACCGGGTACGTGTCGCAGCAGAACTTCGACTCGCAGTGGATCTCCACGCAGGCGAAGGACGCGATGAACGCCATCGGGATCGGCTCGTTCTTCAACCTCATGGACTTCGGGCAGATGTACAGCTATCACATCTTCCTGCTGCCCGTGGCCGTCGTCGCGCTCGTGGTCGCACACGTCCTGCTCGTCCGCAAACACGGGATCGTGCCGCCGTTCACGGTCGACGAACGCGCGCGCATCCTGGCGGCCCCAGCGACCGCCGGAATCGGGGCTGCGGCCGAGAGGCCGGCGACGCCCGACGCAGCCGACTGGCCCGACCAGCCGCCGCAGCCGACGACCAAAGCAGAAACCCCGCCGACGGGCGAGACGGAGCCCAGGGGATGACGCGCGAGGAACGCAAACAGGTGGACGAGCAGTACCGGACGTGGAACGGGGGCTACCGACCCTACGACCTGATCCGCGAGGCCTCGATCGCGCTCGGGGTCGTGCTGGCGATCGTGATCATCCTGGCGATTCTGTTCTCGTCCCCCGACGATCCTCCGACCACCATTCAGTCATGGTCAAGAGCCGCGCCGATCGATTTTGTAAGTGTCGCCACTCAGGAGCTCGACGGGAGCAGTGCTACCGCCGGTTACGGCCCGCCGTACAACACGAACGGTCAGCCGCAGCAGATCGCGGGGATCAGGCCGGCTGACTGGTTCGGAGTCAGCTACCCGATCGACACGGCGAAGGACTACGTGATCGCGCCGCTGATGACGATGACCTCAGTTCCGGGGCTCCAGAGCGCGGTCAACACCTACACGTCGGCGTCGTCCTCACAGCAGAGCAAGTGGACCACCGCGTACGACAAGGCGCTCGCCAAGGCGACCGCGAACTCGAACCGAACGGTCACAGTCCCCGGCAGCGGCACGAACTTCGGGCCGCTGGCGAAGATGATGAGCGCGCTGTTGGCAGATGCGCAGGCCGGTGGTCTCGACGGCCAGCTGCTGACGACTAAACAGTTCTATCAGACCGACTACACGAAGATCCTGATGTTCCTCCAGGACGACAACGGCGACAACGCCGCGGCAAACGGGGGCAATCTTCCCGCCTCGGCCAACCCTGGATACTTCTTCAACCGCGCTGCGACCGAGAACCTGCTCGGCAATCAGTGGGGGATGATGAACGAGACCGGCAGCTACCCCGGACAGTCGTGGCTATGGCTGTACACATTCTGGTATCAGATCAAGCCGTTCTCGACCTCGGCCAACGCCGACATCCTCGTTATGGCCGTGATGGGCGTCCTCAGCCTGGCCTTCGTCCTGATCCCGTTCATTCCAGTGATCAACCGGATCCCACGCTGGATCCCCATCTACAGGCTGATCTGGCGCGAGCACTACCGGGCGTCCGCCGGTTGATCGAGTCCCCGAGCCTTCGCCTGGCCTGGCAACTCCGCCATCATCGACTTCGCCCACGGGCAGCAAGCACAACTCCGAACGCAGCAGCCTGCGTGGCCTCGGGTGGCGGTAGGGTCGGCGGGAGGAGACCAGGCCAGTCAGCTAAGCCGTGCGGCCCCAGCCCGGCCCCGGCCCCGGCCCCGGCGCCTCCCGCCGACCCTAACGCGCCTGCGTGGGCGACGATGGGTAAACGGCCGCCGTGGGCGAGGGATTGCCGAGATTTGTCCTGAGCGAGTGTGCGGGAGCCGGCGTTCAGGACGCGGCACCGCCGTGGTCGGCGGGTTCCTCGCGGTGGCCACATAACCCTGTGGGGCCGACCGAGCCGCGCGCGGGAGACGCGGGCTCGGCACGGTAGTCGCGTCTATGCGAGCTGGGTGACGACGGACTTTGTTTCGAGGTAGTTGTCGAGCGCGTTGTGGCCCATCTCCCGGCCCCAACCCGACTCTTTGTAGCCGCCGAACGGCATCGCGGCGTCGAACACGCTGTAGCAGTTGATCCACACCGTGCCGGCGCGCAGGCGGTTAGCGGTGCGGTGGGCCTTGTTGATGTCTCTCGTCCAGATCCCCGACGCGAGGCCGTAGTTGGTGTCGTTGCCGCTTCGGATGACGTCGTCGTCCTCGGAGCGGAACGGGATCGCGCACACGACCGGGCCGAAGATCTCCTCGCGGACCACCTTCATGTCGGGTGTGGTGTCGGTCAGGACGGTCGGCTGCACGAAGTAACCGCGGTCGCCCGCCCGTCCGCCGCCGGCCGGAGCGCTGGCGCCGGCGTCAAGGCCCGAGGACAGGTAGCCGAGCACCTTGTCGTGCTGCTCTGCGGAGATCAGCGGACCCATCTGGGTATCGGCGTCCAGCCCCGAGCCGATCTTGATCTTTTTGGCCTCGTCAGAGATCCCCTGGACCACCTCGTCATACACCTCATGCTCGATGTACAGGCGCGAGCCGGCGTTACAGCACTGGCCCTGGTTAAAGAAGATGCCGTTCGCGGCGCCCGGGATCGCCAGGTCCATGTCGGCATCCTTGTAGAGCACCTGGGGGCTCTTGCCACCCAGCTCGAGGGTGACCTTCTTGAGATTGCCCGCCGCCGCCTGCACGATCAGCCGGCCGACCTCCGTCGAGCCCGTGAACGCAACCTTGTCGACGCCGGCATCGGCCGCCAGCGCCGCACCCGCATCGCCGAACCCGGTCACGATATTGACCACGCCCGCCGGCAGCCCGGCCTCCAGCATCAGCTCACCGAGTCGCAATGCCGACAGCGGCGTCTGCTCGGCCGGCTTGAGCACCACCGTCACACCCGCCGCCAGCGCCGGGCCGAGCTTCCACGCCGCCATCAGCAACGGGAAGTTCCACGGGATGATCTGCCCGACCACACCGACCGGCTCCTTACGCGTATAAGCGAGGAACTCCGACCCGGGCGAGGTAACAGCCGAGATCGGGATCGTGTTGCCCTCGATCTTCGTCGCCCAGCCCGACATGTAATGAAACAGGTCCGCGGACAGGGCGACGTCCGCCGCCTTGGCGATCGCCAACGGCTTGCCGTTATCCAGCGTCTCGAGCGCGGCGAGCTCGTCCGCGTGCTGCTCGATCAGATCGCCGATGCGATGGATCACTTTGCCGCGCTCCGATGGCGTCATCCGGCGCCAGTCAGAGCGCTCGTCGTCAAAGCACCGACGAGCCGCACCCACGGCGAGCTCAACGTCCTCGGTCGCGCCGTGCGCCACCCACCCGAGACTCTCCTCAGTCGCCGGATTAAACGTCTCAAACGTCTTCCCGCTCACCGCCTCCACCCAGTCGCCATCGATCAGGAGACGACCCGGCTTACTAACGAACTCCTGGACCTGCGCAGCCAACCCCTCAGAAAGACCCGCAAACGCTCGCGTGGAGCCTGCGCCGTTGGTGGCACGGTTCGGTGTGGAAATGGACATTCCTAGCTCCTGACGGTTGCATTCGGTCGTGACCGCGGTGCGATCACAACTTGAATCCCTCCGAGCAAACCCAGAGGTCTCGAACCCCGGAAAGGGTCCAATGGGCGGAGGTCAATCGCCTCGGCTAGTCGCAGCGACGGCAACAGGTCAGCTGCAGCGACGGCTGGTCGGCTTGGTCAGCGACCGTCCGCGAACGACTCTACTCGCTTGAGCGGAACGCTGCAATCCAGTCCCGGGCTATGTACCCGTCGGAGGCTCGCTACGTCGCGATTTGAGTTTCCCCCGCCCTTGAAGTCGCAGAGGAGGCAATCAGCACCAGTAAGACCAGCCGCCAGCAAAGTAAGACGAGGCAGAGGATGAGCGACGGTGAGCCCGGCGATCTCCCGCTCCGGCCGCTCGCCAGGCAGCCCGCTCTCCGAGGTCACCAACGGGGTTGTCGCGCTCATGCACCACTCGGCGCTCACTTCCTCAATCACGAAGCTCCGGCGGTCTCACGTGCGCGGCTAGCTTCGTGTTCTCTGCAAGCGGTCGGCGAGATGCGTTGACGTCTGAAGCCGAGCGTCGTGGCGACCTGTGCGCGCTCATTGGCCTAGCTCTCGCAGCGCCTGCTCGGCGATCGTGAGTTCGGTCTTGGCGTTCTCGGCTCGTTGCGCCGCGACCGAGACAAGCGCCTCGGCCTCCTCCAGAGCGCCGACGACTTGCTCTCGGCGGACCCGAGCGGAGGCGAGTTCCTTCTGAGCGCGCGCGGCGGCCCGCGCTTGCGCGCGTGCGAGATCGTTTCCGGCCGCAAACAACGCTCGCAACGCCTTCGGCTGGGTCCGCCCGATCTGGTTGACCGCCCAAGCAGCGACCGACGGCTTGCGCAGCGCCGCGACCTCGTTCGCCCGGAGCGTCACGCGAGGACGGACACGATGCACGTGCTGACAACGATGCAGGAATTCGGCGACCCGATGCCGACGTGTCGCAATGCACGGCCGGTTCGGACGCACCTGGTCCGAGGATCAGCTGACCGAATTGCGGTCGAGGTCTATCCGGATAACCAAATGCTCATTACCCGTCTTTCGCACGTCAAACCCACCCGGTCCGCATACTCTGAGGGTCAGCTAGAGCTTGAGCCTCGGCCGCGGGCGGCGATGCCAGCTGGATCTCCGAACGCATCGCCACTCGACGGTACAAACCGCCAGAACCACTAGCAGCAGCGGCAGTCCTTGGTCGCGGAGTTAGCCCGCCGTCTGGTCATGTGCCTCCGCCACGGCGTCGCGCGCGCACCGGCCGACGAGCACGCGAACGAGCTGGCGCTTGTATCCCACCGAACCGTTGGCGTCGGCGACCGGCTGCGCCTCGTCGGCTGCGGCCTCCGCGAACTGCAACAGCCGCTGGTCGCCCGGGCGCGCTCGCGTCAGCACCGACAAGCACACTCTCTGCGCCGCGCAGCCGCACCGGTGCCACGCCGACCGAGCCGACGGCCAGCCGGGCCTCGGCAACCCCACCATCGATCACGGTCACTTTCGTCGTGACCGTGATCGCCGGGCGCTCGCGGAACGACATCTTGCGGTGGACGATCGCCGACCCTGGTGACAACTCCGGAACTTTGACCCCCACGAGCAGCTCCCCGGCGGCGAGCGCGTTCCGGTAGGGCCCGCGAGTGAACTCCTCGACCGCGATCTCCCGCGGCGCACCTCCTCCGCGCCGAGCGGTCAGCTGTGCGCCGGCGGCAATCAGGTAGGTGGCAGGGTCCGAGTGCGGATCGGCAAAACAGAGGTTGCCGCCGATCGTCCCGACGTTGCGCACCCTGATGTTCCCGACGTGGCGCTCCATCGCCGCCAGCGACGGCCAGCGGTCGCGAACGACGGGCGAGTGCTCGAGCTCGCGATGGGTGGTCGTCGCCCCGATCCGGAGCCCTCCGTTCGCGTCGATTCCGGCCAACTCCTGGATCCGCTTGACGTCGATCAGGTCGGTGAAGTCGGTCAACCCAAGCTTCGCCACCAGCAGCAACTCCGTGCCGCCGCAGTACAGCGCCGACGCGGGCCCCAGCTCGGCGAGCAGGTCACTCGCCTGCTCCACCGTCTCGGGACGGTGCAGCCGGAAGGGCGTGAGCTTCACGGTGTCGAGCCCTCGAGGACCCCCGCTGTGCTCTCGGCCAGCGATTCCATCGTCGCCTGCGCACCGGCGCCGAGATCGACGGAGACGCCAAGGTCGATCAGGCCGCGGCCGAGCGCAGAGACCGCGACAAGCGGGTAGAGCGAGCGGCTCGCCGGCCCCATGTGGCCAAGCCGGATCAGCTTCTCCTTCAACTCCCCGTAGCCGCCGGAGAGCATGACGCCGTAGCGCTCGCGGACGTGCGTAAGCAACTCGCCGACGGCGACCCCCGTGGGCATCCGGACCGCGGTCACGCAGTTGGCGGCATATGACTCGCTCTTCGGCCACAGCTCGAGCCCTATCGCCCGGACGCCCGCGCGGCATGCGCGGGCCGCCTGGCGATGGGTCGCGATGACGGCGTCGGGCCCCTCGTCGAGCACCTCTTCCAGCGCGGCGTGAACGCCGTTTACGTCGCTCACCGAAGGCGTGTACGGGAACGCGACCCGGCCGCCTTCGATCCACCGGTGCTTCCAGTCCAGCAGCGACAGGAATGACGCGCGCGGAGCACTCGGGTTCGACTCCATCGCCTCCCACGCGCGCGAGCTGACGGTGATCAGCGACATTCCGGGCGGTCCCGCGAGGCACTTCTGCGGGCCCGCAATGGCGACATCGACATGCCACGCGTCGATCTCGAGCCGCGAGCCACCGAGCGACGAGACCACGTCGGCGAACATCAGCGCGCCATGTTCGTGGACGAGCGGGCCGATCTCGGACAGCGGATTCTCGATGCCCGACGGAGTCTCTGAGTGCACTAGCGCAACGAGCTCGAACGGACCGTGCTCGTCGAGCACCCGGGACACCATCGCCGGGTCGATGGCCTCGTCGTACGGAACCCGCAGCTCGTGGACGTCGGCGCCGTACTCCCGCAGCCAGTCGCCGAACCAGGCCGCGTACACCCCGGAGACCAGGTTCAGGCACCGCGTGTCCGGCTTGATCAGCGAACGCGCCGCCCCCTCGAGCCCGACGACCGCCTCCCCCTGCATCAACACGACGTCGCCGGTCGTCCGATAAAGCTGCGCCAGCAGACGTTCAGTCTCGCGGAAGCGCTCCAGAAACGCCGGGTCGTAGTCGAAGATGATCGGCGACCCGAGCGCCGCGAGGACGCGTGGGGAGGCCATCGTCGGGCCGGCGGTGAGGGTGAAATCTGGTTGCCGCACAGAACTCCTCCTGGTCTTCATTTCACGCGTCGCGACGGTGGCGCTCAGCCGTATGTGATCAGCTTCGGCATCCGGCCCGCCCGATCAGGGCCACACGGGATCGACCGGTCATCGGCGCTCGTCAGCAGACGGCCGCTGCGCATGACGGAGCAGTAGGCCTCGACGTGCGGGTCGATCCCGAAGTCGACGTTGCAGCGGACGATCCTCACGCCGTGAAACCTACGGCCGCTCGGAACGCACGCAACCCACTGGTAGTTGAGGCGCCGGGCGCGCAGGCGGCGAACCATCGCCGCGCGGAAAACCGCCGGCGGCGCGGTCGCGATGCGGCCCACCGCGCCGCCATTTGCCGCCGACGCCACCGTGTCCGCAGCGCCACCCCCCGAAGTTGCCAGCAGGATCGCGCCAGCTGCGACACACGCCGCGACGATCGCCGCCAGCGACCAGCGGCGAAGCCGGCCTATCCGCGCAGCCCGCTCCCTCACCGCCGCGATATTACGCTGTCGACAGTTCACAGCCGACCGACTTTCATGACGGCCGCGTTAGGGCTTGAAGGCCTGGTTGACGAGCGGAGCCGCGCGACAGTATGGTCCGTTGTTGACAGTTCACAGCACACAGCCGAGCCGAATGGCAGACCGCGGTGTGCTGTGAGAGGTGCTCAGGAGGAGGATTGGGAATGCACATAAGGTTCAAGCGAGTCGTGGTCGCCGTGCTCAGTCTCGCGCTGGTCGCGGCCGCGGTGGCCAGCTCGTCGAGCGGTAACACAAGGCCCAGCGCGGCTGCGGCAAGCGCGTCGCACTCGAGCAGTCTGCCGTTCAGCACCGTGGCGATCGCCACGCCGGCGAAGACCACCGACTACGGCTGGAACGCCCAGGGCGTCAACGGCCTCAAGGCCGCCGCCAAGCCGTTCGGGCTGAAGGTCAAGGTCGTCCAGGACATTGGCTACAACAACACGACCGCGGTGTTGCGCCAGCTGGCTCTCAGCAAGCCCGGGCTGATCGTCGCGCACGCCAGCGGCTACGACACCAACGCGCAGCGGGTCGCCGAGCAGTACCGCGTCCCGATGATCACCTACGACATTCCGTCGCTGAAGTCAAAGGGGACGCTGTCGAACATCACGACGTCCAGCCAGCAGGGCGCCTATCTCGCAGGAATCCTTGCCGCCCGCGCGACCAAGACCAACAAGATCGGCGTGATCATCTCGGCGTCTGACACGAACTGGTACGAGATGACCGGCGGCTTCGCGGCGGGCGCGCACTCCGTAAACCCGAAGCTCCCGATCGTATTCGGGCAGATCGGCCCGGCGTCGTACGACGATGCGGCAGGCGGCAAGCGGGTCGCGACGAGCATGATCGCGTCGGGCGCCGACGTGATCTTCGCGATGGGCGACGATGCGTCGTTCGGCTACCTGCAGGCGATCGGCTCCGCGAAGGCGAAGCACAAGGTCTGGTACATCGGCGACATCGGCGATATGACCCCGATCGACAACAAGCACGTGCTGCTCTCGTCGGTGCTGTGGAACTTCACGGGCGCGTACACGCAGGCGTTGCAGGACATCAAGAGCGGCACGTTCGGCACCCACGGCTACAACCTGACGCTGAAGAATGGCGGCATCTCGCTGCTCCACAGCAAGTACATCTCGGCGAAGGTGTGGTCAGCCATCACCGCCGCCCAGAAGGGAATCGAATCGGGCAAGATCAAGGTCCCGATTGCGACCAAGGCGTCGCAGGCGCAAGCGCTGCTGAAGGGGCAGTGAGTCACGCCTGAGCCGACGCAGCCGACCAGAACGCCGGACCTGACCGTGCCGACGGCCACCGATCGGACCTACGCGGTCGAGCTGCTTCGGATCACCAAGGCTTTCCCCGGCGTGGTCGCCAACGACAATGTGTCGCTGGCGCTGCGCCGCGGGGAGGTCCACTGCCTGCTCGGCGAGAACGGTGCGGGCAAGTCGACGCTGATGGCGATCCTGGCCGGAATGCAGCAACCCGACGCGGGCGTCATCCGCGTCGCCGGCGAGGAGGTCCGGATCGACTCGCCGCGCGTCGCGCTGGAGCTCGGGATCGGCACCGTCTACCAGCACTCGACGCTGATCGGGGCGCTGAGCGTGATCGAGAACCTGATGCTCGGCGACAGCCGCGCGATGCGACTCGACGTCGCCGCTGCGCGCAGCCGGCTCAAGGAGTTCGGCACGATGCTCGGAGTCGAGGTCGATCCGGACGCGCGCGCGGGCGACCTCGCGCTCGGGCGCCAACAGCAGGTCGAGATCATCAAAGCGCTGTGGCGAGGGTCGCGGATTCTAATCCTCGACGAGCCGACCTCGATGCTGACCCCGCAAGCCGTGAGCGAACTGCAGCACGTGCTCGAGCAGCTCAAACAGTCCGGACTGGCGATCGTCTTCATCACCCACAAACTGCACGAGGCGGTGGCGCTCGGAGATCGGATCTCGGTCCTGCGAGGCGGCCGCGTTACCGGGGTGATCGACCATCAGCGCGTTCGCGCGAGCTCGCCCGAGCAGCTCGAAACCGACATTGTTGCGCTGATGTTCGGTGACTCGGAGAAACCGTCCGAGCTGCCCGAACTCCAGCTGGCAGCCGAGGGGCACCGCTCCGACATGACCGCCGGCGCCGGCGACGAGATCGCGCTCGAACTGAGCCACGCGTCGGCTCGCGGCGAGGGCACCCAGCCCGGGATCGAGGACGTGTCGCTGCAGCTGAGGCTCGGCGAGGTGCTGGGAGTCGCCGGCGTCGACGGCAACGGGCAGCGCGCCCTCGCCGAGGCGATCAGCGGCCAGCGCCGGCTGACGCACGGCGAGGTGAGCTACCTGGGCGCCCCGATCGGCTCGCTCAGCGTCGCCAGGCGCGAGAAGCTCGGGCTCCGTCACGTGACCGACGACCGGCTCGGCGAGGGGATCGTCGCCGACATGCCCGTCTCGATCAACCTCGTGCTCAAGCGAATCGGTCAATCGCCCTTCTGGCGCCGGGGCAACATCCGGCGTACGGCGATTGAACGCGAGGCAGACGCGCTCGTCGACCGGTTCGACATCCGGACGCCCAGCATCCACGCCCGCGCCGGCACCCTCTCGGGCGGCAACATTCAGAAACTGTTGCTCGCGCGCGAACTCTCGTTCGACGCCAAGGTGGTCGTATTCCACAAACCGACATACGGCCTGGACCTGAAGACGACTCGCGCCGTGCGTGAGACGATCGGGGGCCTGCGCGAGCACGGCGCGGCGTTGCTGATCTCGACGGACCTAGATGAGCTGCTCGAGGTCTCGGACCGGATCGCCGTCATCTCTCGGGGGCGGATCGTCGGGATCGTCGACAACGGGCCCGCCGCGGGCGAGCAGGTCGGAAGACTGATGATCGGGGACGTGACGCTCGGCATGGAGACCGCCGCGTGACCGAACCAATCTCGCTTCCCGCCCATCCCACCGACGTCGTCGAGGTCGAGCCGCCCCACACGGGCGAGGAGCAGGCGCAACCGCGGTCGCGCCGGGTCGCGAGCATCACCGACGCGCTGGTCCGCTCGGTCGCGCCGGTCATCCTGGCGCTGCTGGCCGGCGCGCTGCTGCTGGTGATCCTCGGGCATGACCCGGTCAGCTTCTACCAGGGCATCTGGCAGTACGGCGTCCAGCAGGGCTCGTGGGCAGACAGCGCGATGCTCGGCGCACCGCTGCTGCTGATCGCGGTTGGGCTGATCATCGTCTTCCGCGCGAACATCTGGAACCTCGGTTATGACGGCCAGTACCTGCTCGGCGCGGTCCTCATCACCGGGCTCGCGCCTGACCTGCAGCACATGCCGCTGCCACTGGAGATGATGATCCTGTTCCTCGCCTCGATCGGGGCGGGCGCGGCGTGGACGCTGGTCCCGGCATTGCTGAAGGCGTTCTACGGGACAAACGAGATCATCACCACGCTGATGATGTCGTTCATCGGCATCGGCGTCGCGAACATCCTCGTCAAGGGCCCATTCCAGGATCCGACGGTCAACATCCCCCAGACCCGAGTGATCCCGCTCGACCGAATGCTCCCGTCGATTCCGGGGACCCGGGTTCACATCGGCGTGCTCGTCGCGCTCGGAGCGGCGTTCGTCGCTTATTACGTGCTGAACCGGACGGCGTTCGGGCTGAGGCTGCACGTGTTCGGCGCCAACCCGCGCGCCGCCGGCCACGTCGGCGTCAACGTCCGCCGGCTGATCATCAACGCGTTTCTGATCAGCGGCGGGCTGATCGGAGCGGCCGCCGCGGTCGACATCCTCGGTGTCTTCGGTTACGCACGGGCGAACTGGAACCCCGCATACGGCGACACCGTGATCCCGTTCGTGTTCCTCGCCCGCCTGAACCCGATCGCGGTGATTCCGTTCATCGCGTTCTTCGCGGTGCTCTCAACAGGCGGCGACATCGCCGCCTCGAACGTCAACCTGCCGACCGACTTCCTGCTCGTCCTGGTGGCGCTGATCCTGCTATTCATGACCGTGATCGAGTACTTCGGCCGACAGCGTCAACTCGGCCGCAGCTACCTGACGCCGGGGCTGCGGGCTGCGTTTCGCAAGCCGCTGCTGGGCCGCAAGTCGGCCGGGAGCGCGGGCGCATGATCGTGCTGCAGTTCGCGGCCGCGAGCAACGTCTTCAGCGAGGCGGTGCTGACCTCGCTGGTCGCCGGGGGCCTGCTCGCCGGCGTGCCGCTGATGTTCACCGCCCTCGGCGAGACGATCTCCGAGCGGGCCGGGGTGCTCAACCTCGGGCTCGAGGGAATGATGCTGCTCGGCGCCTACCTGGGCTTCATCGGTGCCTACTACGTGCACTCGGAGGCGGTCGGCTTCGCGTTCGGGATGATCGGCGGGATGATCGGCGCCTCGATGATGGTGGTGCTCTGTGTCTGGCTCGGCCTCGATCAGATCGTCGTCGGGATCGCGATCACCCTCGCCGGCGAGGGCATAACCAGCGTCTTACAAGGCGCTCAATTCGGTACCAGTTATCCGCGTCTCGGCGCGCCCTCGACGGTCTCGATCCCGCTGCTGGAGAAGATCCCGGTCCTCGGTCCGAGCCTGTTCGACCAGCCACTGATCGTCTACCTAGGATTCGCGTTCACGGGCTTCCTGGTGTGGATGTTTCGCGCCACGAATATCGGGCTGAACCTCCGCGCGGCGGGCGAGAAGCCCGAAGCGCTCGACGCCGCCGGTGTCAGCGTCGTCGCGACCCGCAGCTGGGCGGCGCTCAGCACCGGGGCGCTCGCCGGGCTCGGCGGCGCGTACCTGGCGATCGTCGGCGCCGGGGTGTTCACCCCGTTCATGACGCAGGGTCAGGGGTTCATGGCGATCGTGATCGCGATGCTGGCTCGAGGCAAGCCGGTGTGGGTGGTGGCCGGGTCCTTCCTGTTCGGGATCTGCCTGTCGATCGCGACCGCGCTGCAGCTCGCCGGCGTCAACATCTCCACCGATCTGGTCAACATGCTCCCGTTCATCGCGATCATCGTGTCGCTGCTGATCTTCGGCCGCCGTTCCTACCTGCCGCCGGCGCTCTGCGTTCCGTATGTCCGAGGAGCCAGATGAGCACGACGCGCCCAGCCACCGAGGTCCCCGTGCAGAATCGGACGCTGCGCGAGCAGGTGGTCGATTACCTGCGCGAGGAGATCCTCGCCAACCACCTGACACCCGGCACCGAGCTCGGCGAGGTGAGCCTCGCGCAGTCGCTTGGGGTCAGCCGCGGCCCGCTCCGCGAGGCACTCGGGCAGCTCGCCGCCGAGGGTCTGGTGACGATCGTTCCGCGTCGCGGCGCGGTCGTCAAGACACTCACCCAGCAGGAGTTCCTCGACGCCTACGAGGTCCGCGAGGCGCTCGAGTCGCTGGCGATCAAGCTCGCGGTGCCCCGGCTCAGAGACTCCGACCGGGCGAAGCTGCGCCGCATGTGCAGGGATATGGAGCACGCGGCCGAGACAGGGAACACCGAGCGGTTCTTCGAGATCAACCACGACTTCCACGCGTTCCTGGTGCGCGCTTCGGCCAACAAGACCCTAGAGCAGATGCACGCGCAGCTGATCGCCCAGATGGGCCGGCTGCTGAAGAAGTCGGTCGAGCTGCGCGGTGGCGTCCTGAAGTCGGCGGCTGAGCACCGGGCGATCGTCGCCGCCGTCGACGCGGACGACGCCGCGCTGGCGGCCCGCCTGCTCGAGGAGCACATCGAAGTCCCCCAGCGGGTCCTGCGCTCATCCGCGGCCGGGGCGCTGTTCGAGGAGCAGACAGCAAGCCAACCCGAAGAGGAGCCTCCTGCCCATGGCTGACAAGCCGCTTCAGTTCGGCGTCAACGTCAACAACCGTGAGCCGCTGATCGCCCCTGACTACGACCTTCAGGCGCTGCTGGCGCTGTCGGATGCCGTCGAGGAGCTCGGTTTCGACTCGGTCTGGGTCGGCGACAGCCTCTTCTCCAAGCCCCGCTACGAGGCGATCGCGCTGCTCGCAGCGATCTCACAGCGAACGCAACGGCTCAAGCTCGGCACCGCTTGCCTGGTCAGCTCGATGCGCAACCCGCTGTACCTGGCGCTGGAGTGGTCGACGCTCGACGCGCTCTCGGGCGGGCGGACGATTTTCGGGTCGTGCATGGGCAACCCCGAGCAGGGAGTGCGGCGCGAGTTCGAAGCGCTCGGGCTGCCGTTCTCGGATCGCGCGACGATCTTCGAGGAGGGGCTCGAGATCCTGAATCAGCTGTTCAGAACCGGCAAGACGAGCTTCAAGGGCAAGTACTACAGCTACGACGACGTCGAATTTCACTCGGGGACGGAGATGGCGCCCCTGCGCCCGCTTCAGACTCCACCACCGATCTGGATCGTCTCCAATCCACGGCTCGTCGGAGACAAGCCGACCGAGAAGATGCGCGCGATCATGGAGCGCGCCTGCGACCGGATCATCCGCCTGGGCGACGGCTGGATGACCTGTTGCCGCGCCGAGCATCCAGACGAGCTGACCGAGCAGATCGGCTACCTGAAAGAGGCGGCCGCCCGCCACGGGCGCGATTTCGACGACTACACGGTCTCCTACCAGGTGACGATGAACATCGGCGAGTCCAAGGAGCGGGCGCGAGCGGACTTCGACGATTACATCTCCAAGTACTACCCCGAGCTCTCGCGGGCGATGGACCTCTCCAACTGGGGACCGGTCGGAACGCCGGACGACATCGTCGCGTGGCTGCGGGAGTTCCGCGACCGAGGCGTGACGCATTTCATCTGCCGCTTCGGAGCGATCGATCAGTTCGGACAGGTCCAGCGCTTCGCACGCGAGGTGCTGCCTGCGTTTCAAACACAGGAGGTGAGGTGAGGCATGACCGTGACCGAGACAACCCAAGCCGAGACGGCCGAGTCGATCCGGGAGGACGCCGAGCTGGTGGTCGACGTCTGCATGTCGGTCGAGTCCGACGACGTGGTGACGATCATCACCGACGACGATCACATCGACCAGGCGCGCGTGGTAGCCGACGTGTGCGTCGATCGCGGCGCCTGGCCGGTGGTCATGAACAACGAGACGCAGGTCCGCCGCGGGCTGGCCGACACGCTGTTCCCGATGGCTCCGCCCCGCAACCTGCACCAGGCGATGGTCAACTCCGACGAGATCATCATCATCACGAACCTCGAGTGGGCGAATCGCTTCGCGCACGTCTCGGCGGTCAAGGAGTCGTGCGCGGCGAACGCGAAGATCGCATCGGTCGAGCCGGGCATGGGCTCGTGGGGGTTGACCGAAGAGGCGCTGCTGCGAGCGCAGCGGCGAGCCTGGGACGCGATGGCGGCGCTCGAGGGCGTCGAGAAAGTGCGCGTCACCTCCGCCAAGGGGACCGACTTCACGGTCACGATCAAGGACCGTCCCGCGCTTGAGGTCGCTTCGATCAAGAAGCGCGGCCAGATGATGGGCCCACTGCCGCTGTGGGCCGAGGTCGCGTTCGCCGCCGTCGAGGACGAGACTCAAGGCACGATGGTCGTCGACGGAGTGATGCTCGGGAATCGGCCTGCCCGGCCAGGTCAAGGAGCCGATCACTTGGACGATCGAGGGCGGCAAGGCCGTCGAGATCGAGGGCGGCGAGGAGGCCCGCCGGCTGCGCGAAGTCGTCGAAGGCGTCGACAACGCGACAGTGATCGGCGAGTTCGCGTTCGGCGTCAGCGAGGTGGCACCGTTCGGAACGCCCTCGGAGAAGGGTCGCGTCGGCACCGTCCACTGCGCGTTGGGCGACAACCACAACGCGTACCCCGGCGGCCAGAACGTCTCAGTGCTGCACCTCGACGGAGTCGTCCTCGAGGCCTCGATGCAGATCGTCGACAACGGCCGCTGGATCCTGAGGGACGGCAAATGGGTGCTGTAGACGGGGCGATGGTGAGGACGGTCGCGCTCGAAGACGTCGAGCCGATCCCGCTGCCCGGCGGGAGCTGGAGCCGGATGGTGTTGACCGATAAGTCGCTGAGCGGCAACAGCTCGTCGCTCGGATACTCCGTGTTCACGCCCGGATGCGTGACGGCGATGGTCTCGCACGAGACGGAGGAGGTCGCATTCGTGCTGTCGGGCTCGGGCGAGCTGCGCCTCGACGGCGAGCGCGTCCCGTTCGCTGCCCGACAGGGCCTGTTCGTCCCGGCCCGGACCTGGCACGCGGTCGCCAACACCGGCACAGAGGACGTGATCATGGTGTTCGGTTTCCCGCATCCGGACTATCCGCCCACGGAACGCAAGGAAACGCAAGCGTGACGCTGTGGACCACCGCGGGTGATCGCCTCACCGCCCAGGACAGGCGACTGATCGAGGACGTCGCGTGGGCGTGCCGGATCCTCGCGATGCTCGGCTACGAAGACCTGACGCTCGGACACGTCAGCGCCCGCGCCTCCGACGGGGACACGGTGTACATCAAGCGCAAGGGGGTGGCGCTTGGCGAGGTGACCGTCGACGACATCCTCGAGGTGAACCTGGACGACGACCCGACCGTCGGTGGCAACGGGATGCACCTGGAGACGGTGCTGCACACCGAGGTCTACAAGCGGCGCTCCGACGTCTGCAGCGTCGTTCACGGTCACCCGGCGTACGCGACCGCCTTCGGCGCCACGGATGCCGAGTTCGCCTTCCTGACCCACGACAGCGTCCTGTTCACGAAGGGCGTTTCGACCTACGACGGTGTCCCGGACCTGATCATGGACCAGCGCCAGGGAGCCGAGGTCGCGCAGGCGCTCGGCGGCGGGACGGCGCTGCTGTTGCGCAACCACGGCGTCCTGGTGGCCGAGCGCGACGTCCGCTGGGCCGTGCTCGCCAGCGCGCTGCTGGAGCGCGCGCTGCACATGCAGCTGCTCGCCACGTCGTTCGGACCGCTGCACCCTATTCCTGAATCGCTGCTCGAGGGGATTCACGCGACGAAATACCAGGACGGCTTCGCCGACGAGTATTGGGCCGCCTGGATCCGGGAGCTTCGTCGCCGCGGCCGGGCGTTCGAGATGCCCGGAGGCGACTGATGGACCTGTCCCTGACCGTCAACGGGCGCGAGGTTCGCGAGCAGGTCCAGCCCAATGAGCTGTTGCTCGACTTTCTGCGCGAGCGGCTTCGGCTCACCGGGGCCAAGCGTTCGTGCGACGTCCAGGTCTGCGGCTCCTGCACGGTACTCGTCGACGGCCATCCGGTGAGCGCGTGCAACTATCTCGCAGTCGAGGCGGGCGGCCGCGATGTATTGACGATCGAAGGGTTCGCGCGGACACCGGAGTTCGAGCAGTTCGAGGGTGCGTTCGTGCGTCACGCGGCGGTTCAGTGCGGCTACTGCACGCCGGGGCTGCTGCTGACGCTCAAGAGCCTGCGCGACGCGGGCGAACTGTCCAGCGAGGAGGAGATCCGCCACGGGTTGGACGGCAACCTCTGCCGTTGCACGGGCTATCGGTCAATCCTCGAAGCCGCGCGCCAGGTGGCGAGTTGACGGTTATCGAGCGCAGGGCGTTGCGCGAGGTCGGGATCTCGCGACCGCGCAAGGACGCGCGCGAGAAGCTTTCCGGCGAGGCCCAGTTCGTGGGCGATATGGAGATGGCCGGGATGCTGCATGGCAAGGTCCTGCGCAGCCCCCATGCGCACGCCCTGGTCCGCTCGATCGATCCGACCGCGGCGCTCGCAGCGCGACGGCGTCGTCGCCGTGCTGACCGGCGCCGACCTCGCGGACATCGAGCCCTACTACGGGCACGCGATCAAGGATCGCCCGATCGTCGCGCTCGATCGAGTCCGGTTCGTGGGCGAGCCAGTGGCCGCCGTCGCCGCCATCGACGAGGCCACCGCCCAGGACGCGCTGCGTTCGATCGAGGTCGAGTATGAGCAGCTGCCCGTACTCGACACGATCGAGAAGGCGCTCGCCCCGGAGGCGCCGCGGCTGCACCAGCGCCAGCCGAAGGTGGGCCTCTTCCACGGCCTCGGCGAACTCGGTGAGGGGCAGGGCAACGTCTGCTACCGCCACATGATCTCGGCCGGCAACGTCGAGGAGACCCGCGCGCGGGCTGCGATCAGCTTCGAGGGCAGCTACACGTTCCCCGCCGTCTACCAGTACGCGATGGAAACCCATGCCACGATCGCTCACTACCACGGCGACGGCGTGACGCTGTGGGCGAACTGCCAGCACCCGTTCCTCGTGCAGGCCGAGATCGCCGACCTGTTCGAGCTTGAGATCGGCTCGGTCCGGATCATTGTCCCGTACCTCGGCGGCGGCTTCGGCTCGAAGTCCTACACGAAGATGGAGCCGCTGACCGTCGCGCTGGCTCGCAAGGCGGGGAGGCCGGTGCGGATCGTGAACGCGCGTCGATGAGTCGATGGTGACGTCGCGCCGCCACGGGATGCGCTGCTGGATGCGCACGACCGCCGCAGCCGACGGCACGCTGTTGACCCGCGAGGTCGAGTTCTCGATGGACACCGGCGCCTATGCCGACAACGGCCCCCGGGTGACCGCCACGGCGGCCGACGCGGCACCGGGCCCTTATCGCTTCGAGGCTGTCGAGGTCGACGCGGGGTGTGTCTACTGCAACACGCCACCTTCAGGCTCCTACCGGGCGTTCGGGGCGACGCACCTTCAGTGGATCGGCGAGTCTCAGCTCGACGAGATCGCCCGTCGTGCGGGCATCGATCCGCTCGAGCTCCGCCAGCGCAACCTCGTGCTGACCGGCGACCCGGTCCGCCCCGACGGCAGCGGAAAGCCGCTCGACGCAGATCTGATCGGCGACGTCGAGCGCGCCGCGCTGGGCGTCGGCTGGGGTCAGCCACGGCGGCCATGGGTCGGCCGCGGCGTCAGCGTCGGGTTGCTGGCCGCCGGAGCGCATCCGGTATCGCGGGCGTCTGTCCGACTCTGCTCTGACGGTTCAGCCGATGTCTACGTCGGCACGACCGAGATGGGCCAGGGCCCGCGGACCGTGATGTCGCAGATCGCCGCTGAGGAGATCGGCGTACCGAGCGAGCGGGTGCGCGTCCACGGCGCCGACACCCGCTTCACGCCCTACGACCGCTCGACCGGAGCCAGCCGCTCGACCACGATCGCGGGACTCGCCGTCAAGCGAGCGGCGACCGCGGTCGCCGCTCGGCTGCGCGAAACGGCCGGCGAGCTGTGGGAGGTCAGCCCGGAGGAGATCGAACTCACCGACGGGCGGGCTGCGTTCGCGCAGGACGAGATCTCGTACCCCGATCTGATCGCCCGGCGCTTCGGCTTCCGCGGCGGCGAGATCATCGAGGGCGGCGAGGTCCGCCCGAGCGGCGGCGATACGGGATCCTACGCGGAGGGCCCACACTTCTGGGAGGTGTGCGTCGCCGGCGCGGAGGTCGAGATCGACCCCGAGACTGGAGTCGTGACGGTCCTACGCACGTCGACGATCGCCGACGTCGGCAAGGCGATCAACCCGCAACTGGTCGAGCGACAGGACGAAGGCGCGACCTTGCAGGGAATCGGCAACGCGCTGTTCGAGGAGATGCGGTTCGTCGACGGCCGGGTCGCCAACGACAACCTTCTCGAATACCGGATTCCGCGAATCGCGGACCTGCCCCGCGAGATGACCTCGATCATCGTCGAGAACGAGGACGGCCCTGGGCCCTATGGCGCCAAGGGCTGCGGCGAAGGAGCGTTCGCCGCCGTACCCGCGGCGATCGTCTGCGCGCTCGCCGACGCGGGCGTGCCGATGAACGAGCTGCCGCTGACCCCAGAGCGGGTGTGGCGGCGCATCCAGGAGCTGTCGAATTCAACCCTCGGACAAGGAAGCGAACCAGATGGATGAACTGAGCCGCGCGACAATTCTCGGTACGGGCACGATGGGGCCGGGCATGGGCGCCGTCCTCGCCCGAGCCGGCCTGCAGGTGAAGCTGTTCGACGTCAGCCCCGATGCCCTTGAGCGCGCCAAGGGTATGGTCGGAATTGTCGAGGGAGTGCTTGACCGACTCGAGGTGCCGGTTCGCGACGGCGGCAGCATCGCCTACAGCTCCGATCAGGCCGAAGCCCTCGACGGCGCGGAGGTCGTCGCCGAGGCGATTCCCGAGCAGGTCGAGCTCAAGCGCAAGGTTTTCGCGGAGATCGAAGGTCAGATCTCCTCAGAGACGATCATCGCCTCGAACACGTCGGGCATCCCCGTCACGACCTTGGCCGAGGGCCTCCAGCACCCCGAGCGGTTGATCGGCTGGCATTGGTCCAACCCGCCGCATCTGATTCCGATGAACGAGGTGATCCCCGGCGAGCAGACGGACCCCGCGGTGACCGGCAAGATCGAAGCGCTGACCCGACGGATCGGCTACCACCCGGTGACGCTCAAGAAGGAGGCCCCCGGCTTCGTCGAGAACCGGGTGCTGTACGCGATCATGCGCGAGTGCCTGGCGCTCGTCGACGAGGGTGTGATCGACGTCGAGGGGCTCGACCTGTGCGTCAAGTGGGGGATCGGCTACAAGCTCGCGGTTGTGCCACCGATCCAGCTGCTCGACATGGCCGGGCTCGACATCTACACGAGCGTCGCCAGCTACCTCAACCAATCGCTCTCGAACATGACCGACGTATCGAGCACCGCCACCGACCTCAAGAACAGCGGACGACTCGGGATCAAGACCGGCGGCGGCTTCTTCGACTACACGCCTGACCGGGTCAAGGAGCTTGGAGCGCAGCGGGCAGCGGCGCTCGTGGCCGTGCGAAAGGCACTCGACTGACCATGGCAAAGGCAACCAGGGTGCGGCTGCTGGACAGCGGGTCGCTCGTCATCGACCAGTCGCACATCACGTGGAACGTCGGCTGTGGCACTCCGGTGCGGTTCCCGGTCTACAGCGTGCTGATCGAGCACCCCGACGGCCTGTTCATGTTCGACAGCGGCTATGACCTCGACCTCGTCAACGCGATGCTGCCGTTCGAGCTCCCCCAGCAGACCGAGGAGCAAACGCGTCCCGGCGCAGCTGGCCAGGTGCGGCTTCAAGCCCGACGATGTCGATGTCCTGATCAACTCGCACCTGCATTTCGATCACTGCGGCGCCAACAAGCTGCTTCCGAACGCGACCGTCTACCTGCACCGCGACGAGCTGCGCGAGGCGCGGACGCCCGAGCCCTTCGAGCGGCTCGGGTACGCGGACCGGGGATGGGACCACCCCGACGCGCGCTTTGAGCTGATCGAGGGGGACGTGGCGTTCGCCGACGGGATCCACCTGTTCCACACCCCCGGCCACACGGTCGGCCACTACTCGATGCTGGTCGAGCTCGAGGACGGCCATCCGCTGATGTTCATGGCCGACGTCTCGTACACGATGAGCGCCTATGAGAACGGCCAGCAGGCCGGCTTCCACAACGACCCGGTCGCCGGCGTGCGCTCGATCGCGCGCATCAAACGGCTCGTCAAGGAGTGGAGCGCCGAGGTGATCTTCACCCACGACATGGACGCGTTCAAGAGCTACGCGCTCGCTCCCGAGCCGTTCGTCGGCAGCGGAGCGCTGAGCACAGCGGGAGGCCAGGCATGAAACTCGACGGACGGGTGGCGATCGTCACCGGCGGAGCACAGGGAATTGGCAGGGCGATCGCCGACAAGCTCCACGCCGAGGGCGCCGAGGTCGCGGTCGTCGACATCAACGGCGAGGGCGCCGCGGCGACGGCGTCGCGGCTGGACGGCCTCGCGATCACCGCCGACATCTCCAGCGAACAGGACGCGGGGCGGATGGCTCAGGAGACACTCGACCGCTACGGCAAGATCGACGTGCTCGTCAACGCCGCCGCGATCGTCCCGTTCATCCCATGGGACGACGTCGATTTCGCCTACTGGCGCAAGTTGCTGTCGGTCAACCTCGACGGCGCCTACCTCGTCTCACGGGCCGTCGAGGGCACGATGCGCGAGGCGGGCTACGGCCGAATCGTGCAGATCGCCTCCAACGCGTTTCTGGCGGGCACCCCGAACATGGGTCCGTACCTCGCCGCCAAGGGCGGCGTCGTCGGGCTGACGCGGGCGCTGGCGACCGAGCTTGGCAAGTACGGGATCACCGCCAACGCGGTCGCCCCGGGCATCACCAGAACCGAGGGCGCCCTCGCGACGCCGCACAAGGACTCGTTCGACTTCGTCCAGTCGCTTCAGGCGATCCCGCGCCACGGGCTGCCGGAGGACATCGCGCCGGCGGTCGCGTTCCTGGCGTCCGAGGAGTCCGGCTGGGTGACCGGCCAGGTGATCGTCGCCGACGCCGGCCACATCCGCGACTGATGGTGCTCGACGTTCGCCGCGCAGGGGCGATTCTGGCGGTGTCGGACTTCGCCTCATCGGTCGCCTTCTACCGCGACCAGCTCGGATTCGAGCTCGAGGCGACCTACGACGATCCACCCTACGCAACGCTTACGAGGGCCGGGACGCGGCTGTCGCTGGCCGAGCAGGGCCACCCGGCCGACGACCGTCCCGGCGTCGCGATGGTCGCGCCCACGCGACCCCTCGCGAGCTCGCCGCGATCCTCGTGCTCGAGGTCGCGGATTGCCTGGCCGCGTACCGCGAGCTCGGCGACATGGGTGTGCAATTCCTCGCCGAGCCGTTCTCCCCGCCGTGGGGCGGACACCGCTGCTTCGCGATCGACCCCGACGGCAACCTGATCGAGCTGGAGGAGCCGGCATGAGGGCAGTCAAGCTCGTCGGTACCGAGGCCGTTGCCGTCCAGGAGGTCTCGGACCCGAGCCTCGCCGATGACACCGACGCGATCGTTCGCGTGACCCACACCGCGATCTGCGGCGCGGACCTGCTCCCCTACCACGGCTACACGCCCGGGTTCGAGCTGGGAACGACTCTCGGCCACGAGTTCGTCGGGGTCGTGCACGACGCGGGCGACGCGCTCGGCGCCCTCAAGCTCGGACAGCGCGTGGTCAACACGAGCATGACCTCCGACGGGACCTGCGCGCACTGCCGCGCTGGGCGGCCCACGCAGTGCGTGTCGCGGGCCCTGTTCGGCTACTCCGGCGTCTACCCGCGGCTCGAAGGCGGACAGGCCGATCTCGTGCGGGTGCCGCGGGCCGACCGCTGCCTGTGGCCGATCCCCGACGACGTCTCGGACGAGGACGCCGTGTTCGTCGCGGACATCCTGCCGACTGGCCTTCTGGCCGTCCAGCGCGGCGCGGTCGGTGCGGGCGACGTGGTCGTCGTGCTCGGCTGTGGGCCGGTGGGTCTGATGGCGCTGATCTGCGCCGTCGGCACCGCGCGGCTGGTCATCGCGGTCGACGGGATACCCGCCCGGCGGGCGCTGGCCCAGTCGCTCGGCGCCGAGGCGGTCGATCCGTCGGACGCATCCGAGGCTGTCGCAGCCGCGACCGCGGCGATCGGAGCCGATGCGGTGATCGAGGCCTCAGGCTCCCCTGCAGCTCTGACCTCGGCGCTGGATCTGGTGCGTCCGCAGGGCGTCGTATCTGTTGTCGGGGCGCACTTCGAGCCCGACTATCCGCTCAACAACGGTCTGATGTTCGAGAAGGAGATCACGCTGGCGTTCTCGATCGGCAACCCGGGACGCGACCGCGAGCGGCTGCTGGCGATGATCCAAACCGGGGCGCTCAAGCCCTCGGCGGTGATCACCGACCGCGTGCCGCTCGCCGAAGCTTCGAAGGCGTATCAGGCGTTCGATGCGCGTGAGGCGACGAAGGTCGTCTTGACGACGGGCAGCTGAGCGCCGCCGCCACTGGATTTGCCGCACACATGCGCCTCCTGGTTTGAAACAAGCTCTACGAAGGGAGCGTACCGTCGACCGACACCTCGACCTCATCGGCAACCTTGAGTGCCCCGAACAGCGTCGAGTATGGCTTGATCCCAAACGCGCTCTGGACAACGGTGGCGCTGCCGCTCAGGTGGCCAGCGTCGTTGAGTTTCAGCGTGAACTCGAGCGGCCCGATGTGGCCGAGGAGGTGGAGGTCGCCGTGCACGTGCAGCGCGCCGTCCTCGGCGCCAGGGTGGATGTGGGTCGACTGGAAGCTAATCGCACCCCCCTTCAGCACCTCGGAGTCGATCGTCGTTTCGATGTTCGCCATGTCGTCCGCGCCGAGCGACTGGGCGCCTCCGCTTCCTGAGACCACCCGCAAGGAGCGCGAGTCGGCCTGCAGGGACAGCCTGGAGTCCGCGAGGTCGGACGCCAGTTCCAGCGTCGCCGACCAGGAGGAGACGGTGATTTGCAGGTCGTGCCCAGCCATCGCAGCCGCGCCCCGCTTGCCGGTTCTGACCGTCAGCGTGGCCGTCTCGGGTCCGACGGTGTAGTTGCCGATGCGTGGTGACATGTCGCGCGAGCCCATCGATATCAATCGTTAGATCGATAGCTAAGCATCTACGAAATGAGGAACATTGCCCGAGCTTGATCACACGTTTGATAACGGTAAGCCGACCGACTACAACTGGGAGGCGATCCTCGATCTGGATCGCTTGATCCCATGCGTGGAGGGTGGCCGGGTGCTGGAGCGGACCGCACCGGACGCCGCAAGGGCGGAGATACTCGTGAGGATGGGCGCGATGTCGATGACGTTCACCGGGACGGTGAACGTGACCGAGCGTGACGACAGCGCTCACCGGGCGGTGCTTCAGGTGAAGTCCAGCGAGGCCGGCGGTCAGGGCTACGCCAACGCCGATGTCACATTCACCTTGAGCGACGGCGGTGGCACGGTCCACACCAACGCCCAGATCACAGGCAAGGCGGCGTCCATGGGCGAGGGAGTGATGGGCGGCGTGCTCGACGCACTGATTGCGGACTTCACCGAGCGCCTGAAGTCGATCTGAGAGGGAGCGGACGATGGCAACGCTGGCACAGCGACAAAGCGACGTCGTGCGATGCTAGAGATCCTTGCCGGTAGACGCTGATGGTCGGCGTGTTCGGCCGGAACTGCCCCGCGTCGCGCACCCACCATTGGTCCGGGAACACGTCGACGCTTGGGACCGACTCCGCCTCGGCGGGCGCCTCGACCTCGACGGGGGGCTTCCAGGTGCGTTCGACAACCGGGTCGAGCGCCAGCCGCGGCTTGCGTTCCGCCACGTCCTTCTCAACGGCGCCGAGTGATACGAGACCGCCTGTTGCCGTACGCGGTCAGCCTCAAGCTGAGGTAGACCCTGCCGTGGGTGCCAACATGCCCACGACTGCCACTGTCGCCTTGGGTGCCATCTCAGTCCTCCTCGGATGGGCGACGGTGGCCGGGGTGGGTCGGCCTTCCCGAACCTCGCCCAAGCCGCTTGCTTTTCATGCCCAGCGCTTTCCCGTCGATGCCGACGACAGCCCGCATTCGCGGGCGGCAGCCACGAGCTTCCCGCGCTCTTTCTCGTTGCTGCTGATCGTTTCCTGCGTCTCGCGGATCGCGTTGAGCACGTTGTCCTGCTTGGGTTTGTAAACGAGCATCCATACGTCAAGGTTTGCTGACCAACCGGCGCTCGGCACGTCGGCGAAAGGATTCGCGCCCGGCCCTGGGTAGGCCGTTGGTCAGCTCGATTAGTCGCTACGGCCGACCCATGTCGGCCACCCGAAGCGCACTAAGAAAACGCGCGGCGCTCGACGTCGAGGGCGGGCTGCTTCAACAGCCACGCCCGAAGATCGCGGAACGTCGAAGCCTCGAACAGGACATTCCCGTTCTTGCGTGTGATCTGGTAGCTGCGCGGCCCCGTGAGGGTCTGCGCGAGCACCCAGCCGCGCTGGGCCATCATCTCCTCAACGTCGCCCCGAACCTTCGCAATCAGTTCGGCGGCGCGGTCGGAGGTGCTCATCTTCATAGCCGTCTCCGGAACGCGCACACGAACATGCCAGCGTGTTTACCGCAGGGGTGGTAACGCGGCGGTTACGGCACGCTGTGCGCGATGCCTTACGCTGACCACCGACGGTGGACGGCGGCGCCGACGGTAGCCGCGTGCGGCTGGTCGGTCAGTAATCGAGGTCCCTCAAACTGGGGCCGGTTCTCGGAGCCTGATTCCGGTCTGTGTCGATCTTTCGGGCTACGTTGGTCGACAACGTATTTGACAACGAAGCCTTCGGATCGGAGAGGATCGCAGCCGGACCTTCAAGCGACCCGGGGGATTTTGATGTCAGTGATCATCACGCTACGTGCCAGGGCCGATGCGGCGAAGATCGAGGCGTTCGCCGCTGCCGACCCGTCGCGGATGCAGGCGATCGTCGCGAAAGCCAGGCAGCACGGACTGATCGCGCACCGCTTAACGCCACCGACGACGGCGAGATGATGGTGCTCGACGAGTGGCCCGACGCGGAGAGCTTCCATGCCTTCTTCGCCGCGAGCCAGGACGAGATCGGGCCGATGATGGCCGGAGGCAGCCCGAACCGGTAACCGTCGTGCAATTCCTCAGCTGTGATCGACCTATCGACCGCAAGCGAAAGAGCGCTCATGGCTATCACTGCCGCCAAGAGGACCCACGGCCGTATGTTTGCGTCCATGAACGACGGAAACCCCCGGCGACGATCTCTCTCCGCGGACGATCGCAAACTGTTGGTCGCCTCGCTCGGCGCACTGGCCGCGGTGTTCGCTTTGGTCTCGTCGAACGTGGCGGCGAATCACTCGCCGAAGCCTCACGGTCTTCCGATCGGGATTATCGGGACACCCGCGGTGGCTCACACCGCTGGTGACGAGCTCGCGCGGGCGGCGCCGGGCGCTTACGCGGTTCACGCCTACCGGTCCCTGACCTTGGCGAGGACCGCCGTCCTTGACCGTTCGGTCTACGGCGCGTTCCAGCCCATTCCGACGCCGGTTCTGCTGGTTGCCAGCGCCGCCAGTCCCCCTGTGGCCGCCTTGCTGCAGAGAACCTTCGCCAACGCGGCCGGCCGATCGGGTCGGGCGTTGGCGGTCCACGATCTGGTGCCACTGCCGTCATCCGACTCCAGTGGCGCCACCAGCTACTCGGCGGTCCTCAGCCTGATCATCGCCGGATTGGCGAGCACCACACTCGTCTTCATGCTGACCCGGAACCGTCCCGAGCCCGTCCGGTTAATCGCCACCGTGGCCATCGGAGTCGGCGCCGGACTGATCACGGCTCTGGTCACCAACGTCCTTGTAGGGGCGTTTCCCGACCACTTCTTCGCGGTGTGGGGGGTGGCCACGCTGTTCGTGCTCGCGATCGGCCTGCCGATCGCCGCGTTCCAAGCGATCTTTGGGATAGCCGGGACAGCAATCGGCGCCCTGCTGTTCCTGGTCGTCGGCAACCCGGCCTCTGGCGGAAGCTCGGCTCCTGAACTTCTCCCGGGGTTCTGGCGAATCCTCAGTCAAATCCTGCCACCAGGTGCCGCCGTCACCTCCATGCGCGATCTCGTTTACTTCGACGGCCACGGAAGTTTCCAGGCCCTAATCGTCCTAGCCGTCTACGCGGTGCTCGGCGCCGGCGTGGCGATGATCGCTCACCGACTCCGCGCTCGCGCCTCACCGGCGGCGGTCTAGCGGAGCTCCTCCAAGGCTTCAGCGTCGAGCAGCGCGCTGCACGCGTTTACGCAAACTCGGCAAGAGTTCTCGCAGATGGCGCAGTGTCGATGGTGTTTGGCATGCCTGGCGCACTCCTCAGCGCTGCTTGTGCAGGTCCGGACGCAGGCCTGCAGCAAGCGGTGGACCACGAGCTGATCCCAGTGGGCTGGTCGTGAGAGAACCTTCGCCGTTGCCTCGCAGACATCCGCGCAATTCAGGCATAGCGCGATGCATGTGCGCATCTCAGCGACGTCGTCCTCGGCGAGATCCGCGTCCGCGCACGACGTACAGGTCTGCACGCAGTTCAAGCAGGCGTCGACCGCAGTTGCGACCGCCGCAACGCCGAGCGGGACATCGCTCGGAGAGGCATCCAAGATCTCGCTCGTGTCCGTCATCGTCCGACCTCCTCGATTCGCAGCGGCGCCAGTGGCTGGATCGTATTCCCAGGCTGCGCGACGACGCCGCCACCACGCGCGGCCTTAGTCCCTCTACACGAAGCAGTATCGGGGCGTTTGGTCTGCGCGCTCACGTCGTCGCAGCGGCCGCGCTCCACCGACAACAGGGCTCGCTGTTTAGCTCGCGGCGGTGATCGTTGCCGGCTCGCCCATGAACGCGTCGAGCTCATGACGGAGATCCCGCACCAGCGACGACTCCGGCAGGCGTTCCTCGAGCATCGCCAGTGAACGCTGATAGTGCAGTATGCGATGGGCACGTAGTGTCCGGACCCGGGCCGCCGTGTGGCCACCCTCGCTGTCAAGCGCCGTCTCGCGACGGAGTTCGCGAAGCCTGGAGAGCTTGTCGGCTGCGAACAGCGCCATGGCGTCGTCCCCGGCGCTGGCCACCTGCTGGCGAAGCGCCGCTTTGCGGCGGTCATAGGCAGGGATCCGGTCGTCGTCGCTGACGGCCAGGACCAGGTCCGTGATCCGCGCCCCGAAGCGGATGCGCAGATCTGATTCGCGCACGTCGCTCTTCTCGAGGACGTCGTGGAGTACGCCGGCAGCGATCAGGTGGTCTGGGGCTCCTGCATCACGGAGCAGTCTCGCGACCTCGAGCGGGTGGAGCAGGTACGGCGTGCCATCGCCTTGACGCTGACCGAGATGCAAGCGCTCGGCGCACGCGACCGCGGCCTTCGTCTGTGGAAGGCCGCCCGCGACAGTTGGCAGCCAGTTCGGGCGAGGCACCAATGAGCGAGTTTATGCGACTCCGCAAACTGGAACATAACCCTCGCTGAAGAGCCTTGACCAGCGCCCGCATTTCTGCTTAGCCGGGCAGTCTTCCGGCCGCTTCTTGGCCAGATGCCCTTCGAGCAGTCCCGTGGACTGGCGAGGAAACCCTCGCTCGGGGCCGGCAGGTTCTCGAAGTCGATGAATGGCGCGTGCTCGTTCACTGTTCTGCGCTCCTTTGATGCGGTCCAGGACTGTGGCGGAAGGCTCGGGCCGGCGTCCGCAGCCGTCTTGCGTGCCTGCGAACGACCGGCGGCAGCAAAGACGTCAGTTTGAGCGCCCGAAGATCTGCAGGAAGAACAGGAAGATGTTCAGGACATCGAGAAAGATGCCGGCCGCGAGGGGGATCGCTTGGTCGGAGCCCGCATGACGGAGGCGGTTGAAGTCGGCGACCGTGTAGAGCCCGAAGACGGCCAGGCCGACGAGCGACCAGACCGTGTAGGCGGCTGAGATGTGAACGAAGATCAGGACAATCCCGGCGAGGAGCAGCGCCAGCAGTCCAAAGAACGCGAACCGGTAGAGAAACGACAGGTCGCGCCGCACCGCGTATCCGCCCGACCCGAGGACTCCCACGAACAGCGCCGTCGCCGCGAACGCCTGTCGCACGGCGGTGGGATCGACGGCGGCGTAGTAGTTGACCGTCATCGAGACGCTGATGCCGATCAACAGGCCGAACGCGAACAACAGCACCAACGCCAGTCCCATGTTCCCGCGCGCGTTGGCGAACTGGAGGCCGACCAGACAGCCGATCGCGACCAGCCAAGCGATGAACCACGTCGGTCCGCCCGAGTTTCGGCCCAGCCAAACGCCCAACGTCGCGAACCCAACCGTGACGGCGACGAGCCCCATCACACGCCCGAACAGCGCGGGCGTCGACGACGCTGTCGCGCGCTCTGCGTATGCCCCCGTGCTCATCGCAGGAATGCTACGGCCATAGGCCTTCGCGCGATCGCTCGTGCTCTTCCGAGGACTCGCAGGCGATACTGGTGCTGGCGCTCACGCATTCAGGGGTCTGGCTGGGGCTGGCGTCGGCTCTTAGCCACCGACAAGCACCGGCAACGCCCGCTCGCCGACCACTTACACGGGACTACGTGGGCTCGCCCCACCGCCCGTCGCCGTGGTCGCGCGAGCGCTGGTCGGTGATCGCCGGGTCGCCCTCGGGGCCGAAACCGGCTTGCCTGAGCATCCGCCTCAGATCTACGAGCGTCTGTTCGTCGATGTCTTTGCCGTGCGGAGGCCGCAACACCTCGGTCTCGGGGCCAAGCGTGACCCTGACCATGCCGTTGTGCTCCTCGATCGTCGTGCCGACGGCGTTCAGCAGCGACAGCACGTCTCGCCATTCGATGTTGCCGCTTGACGAGTGGCTGAAGATCTTCTCGATCGTGTCGCGATGATGATGATTGGGATGCGCTGGGGTCATGTCTGCTCGCGATCAGAGTAGAGCACGCGATGACGTTCACGTTGGCATGCGCTCGGATTGACCGACCCGTAAATGCTCGTGCACGAGCCGAACCACGGTTGCGCCCTCCCCCACGCCCGAGGCCACTCGCTTGATCGAACCGTGGCGCACATCGCCCGCTGCGAACACCCCGGGCATGCTCGTCTCGAGCGGCGTGGGCTCGCGATCGTGGTCCCAGCGCAGCTCAGGATCCTCGAGCAGGTCTCGACCCGTGACCAGGTAACCCTGCTCGTCGCGTGCGACCTCAGCCGGCAGCCATTGCGTGTGGGGCTCGCCACCGATCATGATGAACAGCGCATCGGCCGTGACCTCCTCAACGGTGTCGGTTGCGCGATCGGCAAGCATGATTTGTTCGAGTGACCCCTCGCCGGCGCCATCGACCACCTCGGTCCGGTACCGAACAGCGACGTTCGGGGTCGACTCGATGGCGCGTATGAGGTAGCTCGACATCGACTTGGTGAGGCTGTCGCCGCGAACGAGTACGGTGACAGAACGAGCGTGCCTGGCGAGATGCAGTGCGGCCTGTCCAGCCGAGTTGCCGCCGCCGATAATGAATACGTCCTGCCCCTGCATAGCTCGGCTCTCACTGACGGCCGCACCGTAAAAGACGCCCGAGCCCACCAGCTCCTCGAGTCTCGGCACGCCGAGCCGCCGCCACTCGATTCCCGTCGCGACGACGACAGCGCGCGCGCGTAGCTCGGTTCCGTCGAGCAAGTGCACGACACAATCTCCGCAGTGACCCTCGAGTGCGACGGCTTGCTGGGCAAAAACGATGTGCGCTCCCATCAGCCAAGCTTGCTCGCACGTTCGCTCCATCAGGACAGCACCGTTGATGCCATGCGGGAAACCAGGGTAATTCCTGATCAGGGGGCTGCTACCGGCCTGTCCGCCGGAGAACTCCTGTTCGATCAGCACGGTCTCGAGGCCCTCGGACGCGGCATACACCGCAGCCGTCAGTCCCGCCGGCCCAGCACCGACAATCGCGACGTCGCACGTGTCAAGGTCATTTTTGACACTCACCCCAATGGCACGTGCAAGCTCGGGCAGTTGGGGATCAACGATCACCTGGCCGTCGTAACGAATCAGCACCGGCGCGGGCGTCGCGTCCATGCCCGCATCGTTCAGCAACTGACGGCCGCGATCGCTATCCGTTGCGTAGAACCCGAAAGTCAGGCTGAACCGCGTCAGTAGGTCGCGAAGTTGCAGTGCTCGGACGTCGCGCTCGTCGGCGACGATCCGAAACTGCTCAAAGTTCGGTTTCTGCCCTCTCGTCCACGAGGACAGAAAATCGCTGATCGTGCGATACGCCGTCTCCTCGTCCGCCCACGGTCGGACGATGTGATAGTCGGCGCGTCCGAGCGTGATCGCCTGCACGGCCGGACTCGTCGTCGAGTAATCACGATGGACGAGCAGGACTCGCATGGCCGACGGATGCAATTCGTGCGCACGCGCCAGGACGTCAGCCGCAACATCGTCGACCAGCAGCACCGCGACCGGCTCGTTGGTTTCCGCCAGCTCCTGCAAGAGGTCAATCGCCGCGGCGGACGAAGTCTCGCCCAATACGGTGAAGTCGTTGCCGAATCGCCGCGACAGGTCGGCGAGCAGCGAGTCGAAAGAGCTCCGGTCGTGATCGACGACGAACAGCACGGGACGCTTGGACGCGGACCCCCTTGCCCCCCGCTTCCGGGTCATGACCGTCCAGGCCTCGAAGCGCTCGCCCCGTCGAGCGCTTCGAGGTTTCTGGGCGACACCGACGGTGCCCTCGTCGTGTCGGCTGGACTAGCCATCTACGGTCGACGGCTCGACGTTCTGGTTGAGGCGGAACACGTTCGTCGAGTCGTATCGATCCTTCAGCGACACGAGGCGCGCGTATGTTTGGTCGCCATAGGCCTTCCGGGCCCCGTCCGAGTCGCCCAGAAAATTGACGTAGGCACGGCCGGTTGACGCCTCGGAAGCCGCGGCGATGACGGCGCGCGCCCACTCGGTGTGAGCGTCGCCGGCGTTCGAGTCGTGCCAACCCGTGACCGCGTTGAGCACGAACGGCATCGAGCGCTCGACGAACGCCGTCGCGCCCTCGGCGACGCGTCCAACCGAACCGCCCATTTGGTGCACGTGGATCTCGCATTGCGGCCCGGGCGCCGCAAGGTGGAGCTCGCAAAGCCGGTGGATGAGCTCGTTGTCGAGGCGGGCGAGGTTCGTCGCCTTGAAGTAGGCGTGGATCCCCTTCTGCCACAGCGGGTCGAGCAGCGTCTGGATCATTTGGTAGGGCATTGGGCCGAGCAGGTCGACGATCGGCTCTGCCACGTCCCGGATCGCCCGGACGAGGTCGTCGCCGTCGTCGACCGGGCCGGTTGAAGTGGCAACGAACGCAGCGACCTTCTTGCCGTGCCACTCCGCTGGGATCACCGGCAACGGGGGCGCGGTGGTCAGGTCAACGACGGCGGTGATTTCGTCCGGCGCCTCCCCAGCCCAATCGCGGAACACAGTCAGGAGCTCGTGGGCACTCTTGGCTGGGTAAAAGATCGGCCCGGCGTAGACGAGTGGCCCGAGCCGATGGAGGTTGAACTCGAACTGCGTGACGATGCCGAAATTGCCGCCGCCGCCGCGCAGACCCCAGAGCAGGTCTGCGTTTTCGGTCTCGCTAGCGTGAACGAGGCGGCCGTCTGCAGTGACGACGTCGGCACCGACCAGGTTGTCGCACGCGAGGCCGAACTTCCGCATCGTCCAGCCAATCCCGCCACCGAGCGTGAACCCGGCGACGCCGGTCGTCGACACAAGCCCGCCCGTCGTCGCGAGCCCGTACGCCTGCGTCTCATGGTCGACATCCGCCCAGACCGCGCCTCCGCCCACGGTTGCTCGGAGGGCGACCGGATCGACGCGAACGCTCGCCATCGATGACAGGTCGATCACGACCGCGTCATCCGAGGTCGAGAAACCCGCGATGCTGTGGCCGCCGCCGCGAACGGCAATCGCCAGGCCGTTACTCCGCGCGAAGCCGACCGACGCGATCACGTCGGCGGCCCCAGCGCAACGGACGACGAGCGCTGGGCTGCGGCCGTCGTGCGCGCCGTTCCAGATTCGGCACGCCTCTGCGTAGTCAGGATCGGCCACGGTCACGATCTCTCCGCGGACGGCCTCTCGTAGCTCCTGGATTGTCGCCTCCCCAAGGACTGGGGCGATGGTATGACTCATTTTCAACTCCTCTTGTTGACCTGCAGGAGTTCTAGGTCGGGCTCATTTGCGCGGACTTAGAGCCCCTTAGCAAGCCCGCGGAGCCGCTCCTCCGCGTCGGCCGCGCCAACGACGTCGTGCCGCGCCGCATAGCGCTCGCGCGCATCGGTCAAAAGCTCGAAGGCCCGCTCTTCGTCGCCGCGCAGCAGCGCGACCTCGGCGAGCCCAGCGAGGGTGTTGGCGATCCAGCGCTCCCGCTGTGTCGGGACGAGCACCGTGCGCGCTTCTAGAAGCGCGGCCTCCGCGTCGTCGAGGTTTCCAAGGGCAAAGGCAAGGTCGGCGGTCCGCCAGAGTGTGCTCGCAAGCGCCCATCGATCGCCCGCGCGTCGAAACAGATCACGCGCCTCGGCGAGGCGTCGTTCGGCGCTGTGGTAGTCGCCGGCTTTCGTATCGATGAACCCAAGCCCGGCGAGCGCGAGGCCGAACCCGCGCCGATCACCCAGCGAGCGCCGGATCTCGAGCGCCTTTTCAAGGGCTCGGCGGGCTGTCGGAAGGGCGCCCTCCGTGAGCTCGAGGTACGCCCGGCGAACGAGGACCGCCGCGTTGCCGGCTTGGTCCCCGGAGTCCTCGAACCGCGCTGTGCTCTCATCGAGCAGCGCGCGCGCTCGCACCATGTCGCCGCGCGCTCGCGCGATCCCAGCCTGGTTCGCGAGGACGTAGCTGACGGCGGCGTCGCAGGAGATCTCGACAAAGGGCTGGAGCGTGTCCTCAAACACGACCCGGACGCCCGGCCGGTCGCCGGACCGGCTCATCCGGATCTCCGCGATGTTGACCGGGGAGGGGATCCGCTCGGAGGAGCCCGAGAGCGCGGCGAACAGCATGACGCTTTCGGTCAGAAGCTCCTCGGCGCGGGCCAGATCTCCCCGAATCCAGTAAGCGACGCCGATTGAGTAGATGCAAATCGCCTCACGAGCCGAAAATCCCTCGCGTCGTGCGAGCTCGAGTGCGCGCTCGAGCCAGGGCATCGCGACGTTGGCAGCGTCGCCCGCGACGGCGATCTCTCCCAGGAATTGGAGCGCCCGCCACTGACCGTCCGCGTCGCCGATCTCGAACGCCACGACGTAGCTCTCCTCCGCCAGCTGAAGCCCGCGCGCGAGCGCGCCGCTGCGGAAGTCGATCGCGGCCGCCGCGAGCAACGCCTGCGCCCGCACAGCCGTGCGCTCCGGGACGGCGGCGAGGACCTCCTCGAACCGTCGACCCGCCTCGTGGAGGTCGATCCGGCGTAACCAGAACGGTCCGAGCGCAACGCAGAGGCGGAGCGCATCGTCGGCCGCGCTCTCCAGCAGAGTGTCGAGCGCCGCTCGTAGGTTCGTGGCGTCTCGATCGAGGCGCGGTGAGCCTCGCTCCTTCACGGCCACCGCGAGCGCCCACTGGGCGTGCCTCTGAGCGAGCGTGGCTATTTCGCCGGCCTCGTCCAGGCGCTCGCGCGCGTAGAGGCGAACGGTCTCGAGCAGACCGTACCGGCGCCTGCGGGACGAGTCCTCGTCTGCGATCACAAGCGATTTCTCGGCGAGACGGGCAAGCAGGTCGGCGATGCCGGTTGCGTCCAGGTCGCTGTCGGCGCAAACACTCTCGACCGCCTCGAGCTCGAAACCCCCAGCGAACGCCGCAAGGCGACGGAATAGCACGCGCTCGTCTGACTCGAGCAGGTCGTGGCTCCACTGCAGCGTCGCCTTGAGCGTCTGCTGCCGTGTGGGGGACGCCTCGCTCCGCGTGCGGAGTACCCGGAATCGGTCCTCGAGGCGCTCCGCGATCGCCGCCGGACCGAGCGCTCCCAGGCGACCGGCGGCGAGCTCGAGCGCGAGCGGCAAGCCGTCGAGGCGAAAGCAGATACGGGCAACGTCAACCGCGTTCTCCGCATCGAGCGCGAAGCCCGGGCGTGCAGCGACGCCTCGCGCGACGAACAGCCGCACGGCCTCGTAGCGCCCGAGGTCGTGCGGGCCCTGTGTCTGCTCGGGGTCAGCGATGTCGAGCGACGGAACCCGGAACACGACCTCGCCGGGCACACGCAGAGGCTCGCGACTCGTCGCGAGTAGTGTGAGCCGCGGCGCGGAGCGAAGCAGTGTGTCGGCAAGCCCCGCCGTCGCTGGAAGCAGGTGCTCGCAGTTGTCGAGGACGAGCAGGAGAGACCGCGGCAGGACGTACTCGACGACGACGTCGATGAAGCTCTGTCCGGACAGGGCGCGTAGGTCGAGCGCGGCCGCAATCGCGTCCGCAACCAGCCGGGCGTCGGTTACCTCGGCGAGTTCGACCAGAGCCGCACCATCCGGGTAGGACGGCTCGACGGCCCGAGCCAACTCCAGAGCCAGCCGGGTCTTGCCCACACCGCCGGTCCCCGCGAGGGTGAGCAGCCTCGTGTCTCGAAGCAGCGAGCCCAGCTCGGTTAGCTCGCGACTGCGCCCGATGAAGGAGCTTGGGTCGGCAGGCAGCGACGGCGGTCGGTCGGCGTCGGCAGAAGGGAGGGCCTCGAGTTCGGCCGCGAGTTCGCCGGCAAGTTCGGCGAGCTGCTCCCGCCGTCCCAGCGCCCAGTCGTCATAGCGATTCTCTGGGAGCAGCTCTCCCGCATAGAGGGAGAGAGCCACACGGTATGTTGCCGCCGTCCCGGCGCGGCGTGCCTCGGCCGCGGCGAAGTCGAGCCGGTCGACATCGACGTCCGCTCTGAGCTGGAGCATCTCATCCCGCACCTCTATCGCGTCGGCGTCCAGCGCACGCCGTGCAACGTAAACGGCCTGATGCAGGTTGTTCGCAGCCGCAGACGGCTCGCGGTCGCCCCAGAGCGCATCCATCGCCTGCTCGCGGTGGAGTCGGTGGTGCGGAGCGAGCGCAAGCAACTTGACCAGCTCGCGCGCCTTCCTCAGACGCCAAGCCTTATGCGGCACCGGCTGGCCGTTGACGGCAGCCGCAAAGCCACCCAGGAGGGTCACATCGACTGACGGCCGGGGCGTCGAAGCGATATCCAGATCTTGAGATCTGAGCGTGCCGCCGCGGCCGACTGGCGCTGTCGGCGGTTGGTCAGGAGGCCCGGCCCTGGAAGGTTTCGATCCTGGATGAGTAGAAGTCGACGTTGCGCTGACCTTCCGATCGGGTGCCGAGCGTCGTCGGTGGACGGAGCGACGTGGTAGGTAGGTAACCTACCAGGGTGATTCTAACCTCTCACGATCGCGCGATGATTACGCCTGATGCAAAGCGAGCGATTCGATGACCGTCGAAAGTGACCGGCCGTTCGGCGAGGCGCTTGGGCTCCTGATGAAGGCCCGCGGGTTCAGCTATCGAGGCCTTGCCAACGCAACGAACTCGATCGACGGCAAAGGGATGACGCACGCGCACATCAACATGCTCGCCAACGGCCATGACAAGCCGTCGCTCCGCGCGATGGAGTTGCTCGCTCACGCTCTCGGAGTCAGCCCCGACTACTTCGCCGAGTACCGACTGGCGGCGGCAATGCGCGAACTCGACCCGACCGAAGTCGGTCTCGAGCAAGCCCTCGAGAACCTCAACGCCCGACTTGCTGACCGGCGACAAGCCGGTGCCAAAGCACCGCCGACGCCACAGCGCCGAGCGCGATCTCATCCCAGCGGGTAGCGAGCGGATCGATCGGACTCAAGGCAAGGCCGAACAAGATCAGCCACGTCAGCCACGCCGTCTGCACCCCACGGCGGACAACTTCGGGATACCGCCAAAGGGTCCGCGCGAGGCAGCCCGAAAAGAAACCCAACTCATGGCTTTCGCCGAGTAGCCACGACGATGCCGAGAGCGCCGCGAGAGCTCCCACGAACGCGAGATAGCCGATCGGGCGGGCCAACCACCGCAACACAGACATGACTACACCCCAGGTCGCCGACAACGGCGACCGTACCACACGGCAAAGGTCGGACTTGCACCGGCCCTTGTCGAAGCCCGGTGGCGCCACAGGCCGGGCTTGATGCCGCGACGACTATCGAATCCGGAGGATCACGGCCGTGTCCGCGCTGACCGGGATCGCTGCGGAGTCTGAGCGCAGCGCGATCGTCCTGTACCGCGGCGGCGGTAAGACACCGTTCGAGTTGATCTGTTGGCCGCCGAGCGTGATCCCGCTCGTCGCGGCAAGCCCACGACCCGAGCTCGTCCGCAGCGTGGTCTCTGAGCCGGACCGATAGCCGCGCCGAGGCAGGTGGAGCGCCACCATGATGGGACCGCCGAGGTTGTCGAGTACGACCGACAGAGAACCGCCGCTGCCCTGCACAGCGTAGGCGCGGAGGCTCCCGCCGGCGGTGTTGGTCAGCTTCAGAAAGGCCCCGGGCCGGACCTGCAGGGACGCCAGCAGTCCGTAAAAGTCCGGCTGGGCGACGAGACGGTGTCCCCGGCCGACGGTGCAAAGCGGGCTGTAGGGGGTGCACCCCGCGATCCGTCCCTGGAAGTTGACTTCGTCCAGGCCGGCCTGCGCCAGCAACAGCGTGTAGTCGAGGGACCACAACGCCGAGGCGTATACGTTGCTCATCCCGGGCGCACCCCAGCAGACGGCGGAGTTGGTCTCATCGATGATCGCCGGGACGTGGTCGAGTCTGCCGGCGGCCACCGCGGCGTCGGCGCGGCCTGTTCGGAGCGCTCGTCCGATACCGAGAGCAGGTCGGCGATCGTTGGACGGTGGCCACCGCAGGCGCTCTCGGGGTAATTATGGAAGGTGATCGTCGTGATCTGGTGAGCACGCTGCTGCCGCCGGGCGAACGCGGCCAGCCACCGTCTGTCGCCACTCGCGGCGTCCGGGCCGACCACGCCCAACCCCGGCAACACAGCCGGTCGGGCCCGGAACGTCAGCCCGTGCGTATACCGCCTGTCCTCGAGGTGCTCAGGCCGCCTCGACGGCGGCCTTGATTCGGCGCGCGAAGTCCGGCGCGTCCTTGACCGCGGCGCGCGCCGCGAAGCCGACCAGCAGCTTTCCGACTCGGTGACCCTCAAAGGTGTTGTGAATGGTGACCTTCGTCTGATTCTCCCCCACAGCTTCCAGGTCGTAGCCGCCCTCGGGAACCGTGACCGCGTTGTGCGATCGCTCGGTCCAGCGGATCTTTGTCGGCGGTTCGAAATCAGTCAGCTCGAACCTCCGGCTCGACTTCATGCCGGCATCTTTGACCGTGCTTTCGAACACCGTTCCGACACCGATCGGGCCGTCCGTCGTGCGCTGGATCTGCTGCACCCGAGGGCTGAACTTCGGGTCGTTGGTTCCATCCGCCAAAAAGGCGAACACGTCGTCGATGGGCTTGTCGATCACAGCCGTCCCACTGAATTCATGCGCCATGCCATTCCCCTCAGTCGATCAGATCGCCGCGGAGAAAACACCTTATTGCCTCAGGACGCCCGGGGATCACGACGTTGGGAGTTCCCCGGGGCACGCACACGTCGGCCCGGTCGCCTGCCCCTCGGGATCACGGCGGTCTAGGCGCTGCGCTTTGACGGTCGCGTGCGGCGTGGCGGCGAACGCCGCGGGGGCCATCACCGCAGCCGCCGCAGCCACGGCCGAGAAGGCGCCAAACTTTCTCATTCAGGTGTCCCTTCGCTCATGGTGATCGAAATTGCCAGCTTCCTATACTCTGCGCGCAGTCTGAGGCTGACTCCAGTTGTGGCCATCCTGTAAGCCGCGGTTGACCTCGATGTGACCCGGGCTTGTACGTCTCGTGACCAGCTGCCCTGGATGGACCCTCTCCCCCCGACTATCCTCGACTGGGCATCTCCGCCGGCACCGCTACTAACGCCGTCCAGACCCGTTAAAGCAGGACGAGAGGCGTGAACGAGAACTCATCATCGGTATCGCACCCGGACCGATCGGTTGGACTTGCCCGGCCGGCGGGCGAGTCCCGGTCGCCCCGGGGGACGCGTCGGGGCCTGCCGCTGGCCGCGGCGGCGACTGTCGTGCTCGCCGTGGGCGCGGCGCTGTCGTCCGGTGCCGTCGATGCGCTCGCCGCGACGACGCGCACGACGACGACCCCGGTAAGCACGACGACCCCGTCGCTCAACGCAGCCTCGGATCACACGGCGCTGACCGCCTATCAGACGTACATCCAGAGCCTCGTCGCGAACGCCAACCTGGGGCGCCAGCGCGACGCAGCGCTTGTGAGCACTGTCGCCAGCTCCTGCGAGAACGCCCTCGGCCAGCTCAACGGCGAGCCAAGCACCCCCGTACGCCAAGCGGTGCTCGCGAACCTCGGCGAGGAGATCGGCGGCGATCTTGCGCTGGCGTTCCTGTCGGAGGCCAAGCGCCCGTTTGCCCAGCTGTCGACGGTTCTCGGGGGATTGCAATGGTCCTACGGCGCCCCCGCGAAGGCGATCAGGCAGCTGCTCTGGGCCGAGCACGCCGTGCTGAGGATGCCGCCGAGCGATCTCTGCGCCAACGCCTCACAGGTATCGAGCTACCCGCGGGTGATCCCGACCGCGACGCAATCGTTCCTGAGCCGCTACCTCGCCGCCTCGGCCAACGTCAGCAGCCGCTTTCACAATTTCCTGACGGTGCTGCAGCGTCATGAGACGAAGGCCGATCGCCCACTGGTCGCCGAGATCGATGCGCTCGTCACTCAGTTCGGCGCCGCCTCGGCGGACGCCGAGCAGACCTACTCGGAGTCGGTCATGTCCAACCTCGGGCTGGTCGGCTGAGTCCCCTGTCGCGTTAACCTTCTTCATATGCACGCACTCTTCCGTCACAAAGCGACGATGGTCGACCCTGATCAGGCGCTTCCGGGCCGGTCGGCGGCGATCCCGGTTCCGGCAAGCCATGCGGTGCTCGGAACGCCACTTCAGGGCGAAATTCCCGAGGGCTATCAGACCGCGATCCTGGCACTCGGCTGCTTCTGGGGGGCCGAACGAGACTTCTGGCAGCTCCCCGGCGTCTACACGACCGCCGTCGGGTACGCCGGCGGTTATACCGAGAACCCCACCTACGAGGAGGTTTGCAGCGGGCGCACCGGTCACACCGAGTCGGTGCTGGTGGTGTTCGACCCCGCCAAGATCTCCTACGCCGACATCCTGCGGACCTTCTGGGAGAGCCACGATCCCACGCAGGGCATGCGCCAGGGCAACGACGTCGGGACCCAGTACCGGTCGGCGATCTTCTACACAAGCGACGAGCAGCGCAAGATTGCCGAGGCGTCCAAGGTCGCTTACGGCGACCAACTGAAGGCAGCCGGCTTCCCGGAGATCACGACCGAGATCGCGCCGGCGGGTCCCTTTTACTACGCCGAGGACTACCACCAGCAGTACCTGCACAAGAACCCGATGGGTTACTGCGGGATTGGCGGAACCGGCGTCAGCTGTCCGGTCGGGCTCGGCGTTCAGACGCCCGGCGTCGCCTCGGAGACCGCCGGCTCGCAGGCGGCCGGTTAGGGTCCTTAGGGAAATTAGGTTGCTGAGCCGGCGAGTGGCTGGGGCCGCCTGGCGGGAGGCGGTGAAACAAGGCGTACTGGTGGTACGACGGCTTCGCCGCCTCCCGCCCGGTGGTTCCAGACGCCGCCAGAACAGCAAGATTATTTTCCTACGGGCCCTTAGGGCCCGTAGCTCGAGTTACCCGCCGGCGACGGCGGGCAGGATCGTCACCTCGTCGCCGTCGGACACCGGCGTTTCCAGCCCGGCCAGAAACCGGATGTCCTCACCCTCGACGTAGACGTTGACGAACCGGCGCAGCCCGCCATCCTCGGCGATCCGGCTGCGCAATTCGGCGAAGCGCTCGTACAGCGCATCGAGCACTTCGCCGACGGTTGACCCGTCGACCTCGGCGACCGCTTCACCGTCGGTCGCAAGGCGGAGCTGGGTGGGGATCTTCACGGTGACCGACATCTCCGCAGAATCCTCTCACGCCGCGACAGCGAGACGCTCGCGGGCGGCCTCGAAGGCGTCGGCCTTGGCGTCGATCTCCCACGCCTCAAAGGTGCCTCGGGCGCACTCGAGCGTCTTCAGACCATCGCCCGTGATCACCGCGACCACCCGCTCGGAGCGGTCGATGTCGCCGCGCTCTGCGAGTTTGCGCAGGACCGCGATCGTGACCCCACCGGCGGTCTCCGTGAAGATCCCGGTGGTCTGCGCCAGCAGCTTGATGCCGTCGCGGAGCTCGTCGTCGGTGACGCTGTCGATCGAGCCCCGGCTACGGCGCGCGAGATCGATCGCGTACGGGCCATCGGCGGGGTTGCCGATCGCCAGCGACTTGGCGATCGTGTCGGGCTTCACCGGGCGACAGAAGTCCTGCCCGGCCTCGAATGCGGTGGCGACCGGCGAGCACCCCGCCGCCTGGGCGCCGTTGAACACCGGCAGCGCCCCCTGCACGAGGCCGACGTCGATCCACTCGCCGAAGCCGCGTGCCAGCTTGGTGAAGAGCGACCCCGAGGCGATCGGCGCGACGACGCGGTCGGGCAGCTCGAACCCGAGCTGCTCCGCGATCTCGAACGCCAGCGTCTTCGACCCCTCGGCGTAGTACGGGCGCATGTTGATGTTGACGAAGGCCCACTCGTGCTCGCCCGACAGCTCGGTGCAGAGCCGGTTGACGTCGTCGTAGTTACCCCGCACGGCGACCAGGTGGGTGCCGTAGATCCCGGTCGCGAGGATCTTCTGCTCCTCGAGGTCGGACGGGATGAACACGAAGGATTCGAGTCCGACCGCCGCGGCGTGCGCGGCAACCGCGTTGGCGAGGTTCCCGGTCGACGCGCAGGCGATCGTCCTGAAGCCGAGCTCCTGCGCCCTGGCGAGCCCGATCGAGACGACCCGATCCTTGAACGAGTGCGTCGGGTTCGCCGCGTCGTTCTTGATCCAGACCTCGTCGAGTCCGAGTTCGCGCTCGAGCCGGTCGGCGCGCAGCAGCGGAGTCCAGCCCGCGCCCAGCGCCGTCTCGGGACGCTCGACCGGAAGGAAGTCGGTGTAGCGCCACAGCGAGTACGGCCCCGCCTCGATCCGGGCCCGCAGCTGTGCCGGATCGGCGTCGGCGAGTGGCGCGTAGGCGACCTCGAGTGGGCCGAAACAGCGCTCGCACACGTAGCGGGCGTCGAGCGGATACTCGGTCTTACATTCCTTGCATCTGAGTGCTTCTGGCGGCATATGAAGAAACCTCCGCCGGGTTGAAGTGGTCGGAGGTCCGCGAGGCCCGCCCTACCCACATCTCCCAGGCCTGTCGTTGGAGCCTGATGGAATTGGCACCGTTCCCTTGCGGGAGGTTGCCGGGGCTTCGTAGGGCCATGTCCCTCCACCCCTCTGGATGCGTACTGCTATGTGAACCGAAGTATAAGCGTAGGACCAGCCGCGATGTTGACCAGCTGAGCGGCCCGAGAGGCCCTTCTGGTATTCAGGGGGGCGGATGAGCGCGACCTCAGTCGAGCCCGGGCTGCAGCTGCAGGAGTCGCTTGGCGACGCCGACGGCGAACCGCGCAAGCGCCTGCTGATGATCGTCAACCCATATGCGGCGACGGTCTCCGACCGCCTGCGCAACCTCGTCGTCTACGCGCTGCGCGGAAGCTACGAGGTCGACGCGGTCGACACGGAGCGGCGCGATCACGCCACCGAGTTGTGCCGCGAGGCCGCGGCCGAGGGCTATGACGCGGTCGTCGCGTTCGGCGGTGACGGCACCGTCAACGAGGCGGCGAACGGCCTGGTCGGGTCGGAAACGCCACTCACCTGCCTGCCCGGCGGCCGCGCGAACGTCTACTGCCGGATGCTCGGGATCCCATCCGACGTAGTCGACGCCACCGAGCACCTGCTGTGGCTGGCGGACGCGTGGCGGACTCGCGTTGTCGACCTCGGCCGCGCCGGCGACCGCTACTTCCTGTTCTCGGCCGGGGTCGGGCTCGACGCCGAGGTCGTCCGGCACGTCGACGCCCACCCACGGCTGAAGTCTCGCCTCGGCGAGTACTACTACGCCTGGGTCGCCGCCCGCACCTTCTCGCGCCATTACCTGCTGCGCCCGCCGCGGCTCGAGGCCGCACTGGCGAGCGCCGAGGACGCCGTCAAGGGCGCGACCGTGCTCGTCCAAAACGCCTTCCCGTACACCTACTTCGGCGACCGCGCCGTCGAGATGGCCGAGGGGGCCCGGCTCGACAGCGGCGACCTTGCGGGGGTGGTCCTGAAGCGCACGAGCCCGCTTGATATTCCGACGATCTCGTGGCGGGCGTTGTCGTCCCGCCGTCGGGTCACGGATCACCGCCAGATCGTCGGCTTCAGCGAGCAGATCAGGCTGCGGGTGCGGTCGCTCGATGACCGGCCACTGCCGCTCCAGGTCGACGGCGACTACATCGGCGCGTTCGACGAGATCGAGTTCTCGGTCGCGCCGGCGGCCCTGAACGTCCTCGCATAGTGGGTCTCCGAGGAACGTGGCGCCCGAAAGGGCGAAGTACGGGGGCCGCTGGCCGAGGACGCAGGAGCCGTGGCGTGGCAGCGCCACGCGAGGCTCCGAGGACAAAGGCCAGTGGTCAGCCGGACGAGCAATTTCGGGTGGAATGTTTCTGGGAGACCCACTGGGGCTGGTGTCCGGGGTGCTCGCCTCACGGGGCGAGCACCCCGGGATATCGCGACCGGGGGGGTGAATCTCAGGCCGCCGGCGCCTCTATGGAAGGTGGCCCACGCGACTGCGCCGATCGACGACCGCGACCGCGAGATCCTGATGCTGCTCGCAGGACACCGGGTGATGGTGGTCCCGCAACTCGCGATGGCGTTTGCCGACCTCCCGACGCGGGCGCTGAACGCGCGCCTGCGGCGGTTGGCCGGCGGACGCCTGATCGCGAGCCAGAGGATCTTCGAAGCCCGGCCCGCCGCGGTCTCGATCACGGGTCGCGGCCTGCGCGTGATCGAGTCCGGAGCGCCGGCGCCGCGGGTCGACCTCAAGGCCTATCGGCACGACATCGGGGTCGGCTGGCTGTACCTGGCCGCCCGACAGGGCGTTTTCGGTGAGCTGACCGACCTCCGTCTCGAACGCGACCTGCGTGCGGATGACCATCGAGCCGATCGCGAGGGACCGCCGGCCGGAATCGGCGTCGGCACCCTCGGTCGGGACGGACGACCCTCGCTCCATTACCCGGACCTGTTGACGACGACCGCGACCGGTCATCGGCTGGCCGTCGAGCTCGAGCTGACCGCCAAGAGCTCCGACCGATTGCGACACATCATGCGCGCATACGCAAGCGATCATCGGGTCTCGGCGGTGCTCTACCTGGTGCCGGACGCCGCGGGAGCACGGCGGATCGAGACCGCCGCGCGCCGAGCCGGGATCGCGTCCCTCGTCCACGTGCAGCGGCTCGCCGCCGAAGGAATCCATGGGGCCCCGCCGGCGATCGCGACAGGTCGCGCCCCGATCCACGCGCGGATGACCGGGATCGAGCGCTGAACCTGTTGCCGATGCGAGTCGACCGAACACGTCCATCGTGGCAGCCGCGCCTCGCCGGAGCGGCGATCCTGGTGGCGCTCATGGTCGCGCCCGCCTGGGTTGCGGTCGCGATCGCCGCGGTCACGCTTTCGCTGCGCGCCGGGACCGTCGCAGCGGCCGTCTGGCGGCGTCGGGCGTCGCTGCGCCAGGCTGACACGCCCGACCGGTTCCTGCTCGGCGTCGAGGATGGATCGGGGCGGGCGGTCGCGTTGAGCGACCGGCACCTCGCGGCGCACGGCCTGATCCTCGGCGCCAGCGGCTCGGGCAAATCGACGACGCTCTTGCGGATCCTCTCGGAGGAGATCGCGCGCGGCCGCCCGGTGGTTGCGATCGACCTGAAGGGCTCACCGAGCTTCGAGCTGAGCCTCCAGTCGGCGACGGCCCGCGCCGGCCGGCCGTTCCGCGTCTGGACGCTGGACGGACCGGAGCAGTGGAACCCGCTGGCGGTCGGGAATCCGACCGAACTGAAGGACAAGCTGATCGCCACCGAGCAGTTCAGCGAGCCGCACTACCGGCGGGCCGCCGAGCGCTACGCGCAACTGGCGCTGCGAACGATGACCGAGCTCGAACCGGACCGGCCGGTGACGCTGGCGCGGGTGGTCGAGCTGCTCGATCCGGACCGGCTCCTCGCCGCGGCGCGGGCGCTCGAACCGCGCCGACGCGAGGACCTGAGCGACTACCTGAGATCGCTGACCCGCGATCAGCTCAGCGCGATCCGGGGACTCGCTTCACGGCTGGCGATCATCACCGAGTCCCACACGGGCGCGTTTCTCGGCGACACGCCGGGCGCGATCGACCTCCGAGAGGGGCTGGCGGAGCGACAGACGATCCTCTTCAGCCTCAACTCCGCTACCTATGGACAGCTGGCGGCGCAGATCGGGACCCTGGTCGTCCAGGATCTCGTGACCGCGACCGGCGCGCGGCTTCGCGACGGTCACGCCGAGCGGGCGCTCGTCGCCATCGACGAGTTCTCCGCGCTCGGATCCGACAACACGATGGCTCTGGTGGCGCGGGCCCGCGAGGCCGGCATCAGCGTCTTCGTCGCGACCCAGGAGTTGGCCGATCTCGATCGCGCCGGCCGGGGATTGCGCGAACAGGTGGCCGGCAACACCGGCGTCAAGATCGCGCACCGCCAGGACGTTCCCGAATCCGCCGAGGCGGTCTCCCGAATGGCGGGAACGGTCAGGACCTGGGAGCGGACCTACCACGAGCAGCCCGCGGGTCTGGTGTTGGGCTTGGGGATGGGGCTGCGCAAGCAGCGCGGCAGCACCGCCCGCCTGGTCGACCGGCCCGCGATCGGCCCCGAGCAGATCCGCTCGCTGCCGACCGGCAAGGCCGTCGTGATCACCAAGACGCCGGAGGCGTCGGCGCGCGTGGTCCGGGTGGCGCCGCCCTCGCGCGATGGCCCGGTGCGCTGACCCTAGTCTCAGCGCACTGCGACCTGGGCGTAGGGGGTCAGGGTGACCGGGCCGATCAGGCCCATGTTGGCGTCCTGCTTACCGCCCTGCAGCGCCCCGATCGGCTCCGAGGAGTTTGGGACCTGACCGGTGGCGGGCGTCGCCGGGGCGACGGCCACCGCGTTGCGCAGCGGCGTGGCTACCTGGACGGTCATCGTGTTGGTACCCGCCTGCAGGTAGGGGCCGAGGTCGATCTCGTTTCGGTCGTTCTGATCAATCCCGCTCACCGTCCGGCCGTTGACGGTGATCTGCACGGTGTCGACGGCCACCCCGACGTTGAGGTAGGCGCCGTCGGTGCCCGGCGTCCAACTGCTCGGCAGCGTGAATGAGGTCGAGTAGATTCCGATTCCGGCCACGTTGGTGAGGTTGTCGGCGACCGGGAACCCGTCCTGCGGGGTGATCTGTGTCCAGGACGGCAGCGCGCCGTTGGTGCTGCCGGGCAGCGGCTGAACCGTTAACGTGCCGCTCGCCGGGATCGGCGTGTGCGAGCTCTGCGTCGGATCGCCCGACGGCGTCGGGCCCCAGCTGTCAACCGACAGCTGCCAGTCGGTCAGCGTCAGTGGACCAGCGTCGGGGCTGATCGCCGGGACGGTCACCTGGCTGTCGACCATCTGGCCGGTCGACAGAGTCGTGGTGTAGCTGCCGGTCTCCCCCGCGCGCACGTCTAAGCCGCCACCGTTGCGGACGACGTTGACCGACCAGGCCGGGTCGGCATCGCCCATGGTCGACGTCGCGTGCACCGACGGCGCCTGAGTCGTACCGACAGGCGCGTGCGGCGAGATCGCGATCAGCGCGAAATTGCCAGGCGCAATCCGCACCGACAAGCCGACCCGGTCCGGACCGGGCGTCGTGTACCCGTCGATCGCAGACGCGGTGCCGGTCCACGTGTCAAGCCGATACGGGGCGCCAGTCCCTGTAAGGGTCACCTGCGGACTGACTGTCGCCGTGAGATTGGGGTTGAACAGGTAGTAATAGTCGGTGTCGGTGCTCCCGTCGTGGCGGCGCAGGGTTGCCACCGGCTGGGCGGTTGCACCCGAGGCGAAGCTGACCGGTGACAGCGCAGTCGTCGCGTCGATGCCGAATGCGTGGAGCGCGGCGGGGACGTTCCCATCATCAGCCTGGGAGCCGGTAGCCGTCGCGGCGGCAACGACCTGCACGTTGGAGAGCGCGACCAGCCTTGTCATCGCCTGCTGGACGACCGCATCTTGCGCGGCCATGCCAGACACGGTGCCCGGCGACGCCGACGGAGTCGAATCGGGCACCGCCCCGACAATCACCACGGGGAGTCCTTTCTGCGCCAGCGACAGGATCTTCTGGGCGGCATCGACCGCCATCTCGGACTGGTTGTCGATGATCAGCGAGCGGTAGTCACCGTGACCCGGGAACAACACCTTCTCCGGCCTGCCGTCGGCGTTCTGCGCGCCACCATTCGGGTCATAGCCGTACCGCGCGTCGGAGTAGTTAAGGAACGCCGGGCTTATGTACCCGTACGTGTAGCCTTTCTGCGCCAGGGAGGAGGAACTGACGATGCTGCCGTCGTACACGGCAGCATCGAAGGCCGGATCGCCTTGGCGCAGAGCTAGAGCGAGCCTGGCGAGATTGAGGTTCTCGGCCTGGTTGACGTTGTACTGCGGCTCGTTCGGGCCATATGCGGCGGAGAACGTCGTGTCGCCGCCGTAGGTGTTCCCGGGCCAAACCGCCGCTGCGCCGGCCGGGAAGGCCTGGTAGGGCCAGCCGTGCCAGACGATCTGGGTGGCCCCGCCGGCGATGTCGGCATAGGCCGAGTTGGCGTTGGACAAGATCGAGCTGCCCTCTGGGCCCGAGCCAGATCCGTCGACTCCGAAAGTGTCGGCCCACACGTCGGAGATCTCCTCACAGCATTCGTCGGAGACCACTTTGTTGCCGTTCTGGTAGCTGCCTGAAGCGACGACTTTGAATTTCTGGGTCTCGTCCTCGTCGGTCCACGCGAGGTGCTCGCCCTCGGCGATCCCCTCGTTGGCTGCGGCCTCGCCGGTGTCGATCGGGTCCCCGTAGGACTGGAAACGAGTGACCAGGCCGTGGCTGTCGGCCCAGGCGTTCAGCGTCGGCACGTAGCGGTCGACGTACAGGTCGTCGCGCAATTGGAGGTAGTCCTGACGCACGCGTGAGCCAAGCGTCCCGCCCTGCCCGTCGGACTGCGGGAAGTCGAACAGCGGCGTGTTGCTCATGCCGTTGTTGTTGCCGACGAACGCGACAAGCAGCTTCGTCGGGTCATACCCGAGGTACTGCTTCCATGCGTCGATCATGCCGGACGTCCATTTCAGGTTGATCGACTCCTCCAGCGAGTCCTCGAACACTGCTGGCCTGCCGGTGTGGGCGTCCTCGTATCGGATCGCCGACTCGGTGACAGGGTTATTGAGGATGTGACCGTCGAAGTAGCCGGCCATCGCCTGGGCGCCGGTGGTGCTGAGGTGGTCGAGCCAATAATTAGGGCTTGTCGGTGTGGCGCCGTTGAGGATCTCGCCATCGGCCGTTTCGTAGATCGCGACCTCCTCCCACGGGTTTCCGTTGCCCTGCGGGAGCGGCCCGCCGTATTGCAGCTTTCCACAGACGACCTTGTCGGTGGCAACCTGGACAGAGTCAGGGTCGAGCTCGCGCGTTCCGTCCAGCGTCGTCGCGGGGCAGGTCGTGGACGTACCGCCGGTGCATTGGGCAAAGACGAGCGCGACCAGGTGCTCGACGCCGAGGTCGGAAACCCCGGCGGTGTCATCGGCGAGTGGGCTGTCGACGACGCGCTCACCGACGTCGTGAGCGTAGTTGAGTGGCTTGGACAGGGTGATGCCGGTGCCGTTCGGCCCGGGGGTGCCGACGCCGCCCTTGGCGATGATGGCGAGCTCGTCGACGCCAGACGCGCTGCCGATGACGATCCGGTCGCCGCCGGCCATTCCGGTGGTGCTGTCGACCTTGACGTTGGTGGCACCGACGGGTGCGGCGGCGTCAAGCTGCGTCGCTGGGCTGCGCGGTGCGATGTCGAGCACAGCCTCGCCCCCAAAGTGCGTCTTGGTCAGCGGCTGCGCGAGCGTCACCGTCTGGTTGTGGCTATTCGCGCTGCCGATCGCCGAGATTGTGTCCGTCTCGGGTTCGGAGCCGCCGAACGTGATCGTGTCACCGGCGGCCATGCCGGCCGCTGAGATCAGCGTCAGCGTCGTGTCGCCCGGGTTGGCCTGCGTGTAGAGCGTCGTCTGCGGAACGGTGGCGGCGCCCGCGGCATGCGCCTGTGTCAGCGGTTTGGTCAGCGTCAGACCGGTGCCCTGGGCCATGAACGTGTCTCCGACCGGATGGTCGGCCGTCAGGGGGTGGGTCAGGGTGATGCCCGTGCCAGTGTCAGTGACCGTTTCACCCGCGGTGGCCGATGCCGACAGCGCCGGGCTGAACGACACCCCGAGATGGGCTAGCTGGAGGGTCGTGCCGGCAGGGAAGGCACGGTCGACCGTCGTGTCCTGGAGGAGCAGATTGTCGGTGGTCGCCTTGGTGGCGATCGAGGCGATCGTCGCCACCTGCTCGTCGGGCTTGCCGGGATCGATCACGATCTGGTTGCCGGCGGCCAGGCCGCTCGTCGAGGCGACGGTCAGCCCGAGATCGCCGTTGGCGGTGGGCTCAGACAGTGTCGCGCCCGTGCCGCTCTCGCCGACAGCGGTGATCGTCCTGGTCTGCTGATCCGGCTGCCCGGCGTCGATCGTGATCTTGTCGCCCTGCAAGAAGTTGGTTGTGCTCGACAGCAGCACGCTGCTCGCGCCGGCGGGCGCGGCGGCAGCGACGGTCGTCGGGGCGGCCACGTCGTAGGTACCGACCGAGGCGATCGTGTCCGTCTGCGCCGAGGGCCCGCTGCCGATCGTCACGGCCTCCCCCTGCTGGTATTGGGCAGGCAGCATCGCGGTGCCGAGCGTGCCGCTGATCGTGCTCAGCGTGGAGGACGTGGTCGTCGCGCTCGTGCTGCCCAGGTCGCTCGGCGCCAGCGGCACGTGCACGACCGTTGCGCCCGCGGCGGCCGGCTGTGAGAGCGGCACGCACGGCGAGGCGGTGCCGACCGTCCGGATCGAGGCCGACTCCGCTCCAGGGCCCTGACCGAGCGTGATGGTGTCACCGGCTAGGAGTCCGGCGATCGAGTCGACCTGGAGGTTGCGGTCGCCGGGCTGGGCCCGTTGGCATAGCTCCGTCGAAACCCCCGAGGTCACCCCGTACTGGCGATTGGCCAGCGCCGGCGGCAGCTCCGTGCTGGGGGTCTGTCCGGGCTGCAGCTGGGTGTCGCCCATGACGACCTGCTTCTCGGCGGCGGGTTGGTTCTGGCTGTAGACCGTAGGGACGTTGTTGTTCCAGCGCGACCCCTCGTTCATGTCGCCGATCAGGCCGTCTCGGGCGGCCTCCGATTCCGAGGCGGCGGTGCGGTCCGACCAGGCGAGCGTGCCCCATCCGAAGATGTCATTGAAGTCCTGGCTGTTGGCCAGGCTCTGAAACTGGGGCGTGATGCCGGCCGGGTTCATGTTGATTCCAAAGCCGTTCTGCTCATAGCCGCCGGCACCCGCAGCTGCCATTTCGTCGACCTCGGAGCGCAGGGTCGCGTCGTTGTCGTCTGCGATCGGTTGCCACCAGCGGTACTTGGGCCGCAGCGCGGAACTCGGATCCGAGAACGTCGAGCGGGTCAGCGGAGGCGCGTACTGGTGGCCGGGGCTGCCGGGCGACGGGACCGGGTCGGCCAACGCCAATGACACCCCAAAACACGTGGTCGCCACCACGGCGGCCACAGACACGCCGAGGCGCGAGGCGCTAAGCCTTGTTGACACGGACTCTCTCCTTCCGGATGCGAGATGGGCGGGCGCGAGTCTATCTGTGCGATTCGAAGGCAGTCAAGAGCGAAACCCCCAAAATCGACCAGGCTCGCACGCGGGCCGCATGCCGGCACCAACAGTCCGGTGCCTACCCCCAGTAACTTGAAACTGGCTCTCAGCCGGGTACG
>CAWHMX010000014.1:0-151674 GCA_963830475.1 uncultured Solirubrobacterales bacterium
CGGCCGGTCGTCGACCGCTGCACCAGGTGCGTCGGGAACACGATCCGTCGCGGGTCGCCGGCGTCGCGGTCCTCGATCCGCGCGATCAGCAGCCTCGCGGCGTCGCGCGCCATTTCCGTCAACTGCTGGCGGACCGTGGTCAGCGCGAACGCCTCCCAGCCCGCCATCGGGATATCGTCGAAGCCGACGATCGAGACCTGCTCCGGCACCTTGATCTGCAGCCGCCGGGTCGCGTCGAGAGCGCCGAACGCGATCACGTCATTGGCGCAGAAGATCGCGGTTGGCGGCTCGTCCGAGTTGAGCAGCTCCATCGTCCATTGGAAGCCGCTCTGGTGCGTGAACTCTCCGACGCGCGTCATCGCCGGCGGCAGCGAGCGGCCGTGGCGCTCGAGCGCGGCTTGAAACCCTGCCTCGCGACCGCGGCTGGTCGAGGTGTTGGCGGGACCGCCGATGAACGCGATCCGGGTGTGGCCGAGCCGCACCAGCAGCTCCGCCACCTGGGCGGCGCCGCCCTCCTGGTCGGCGAGGATGTGATCCACCAGCGGCGCCTCGGCGTCGCGGTTCAGCAGTACCGTCGGTACGGGCGTCGAGGCGAGCAGGTCCGCGACGCCGGCGTCGATCGTCACCGACAGGAAGACCGCGCCGTCGGCGCCGCCGCTGCCGAGCAGCCGCTCGATCCCACCGTCGCCGCGGGAGTCCGTGCGCTCGTTGAACAGGATCATCCGGTAGCCGGTGCGGGCGAGCTGCTCGTGCAGCGCCTCGACCAGCTGCGGGTAGAACGGATTGGTGATGTCGGCCAGCACGACCGCGACGATCCCGGTGTGACTCGTGACCAGGCTTCGCGCGGACGCGTTGGGCGCGTAGCCGAGCCGCTCGGCCGCGCTCAGTACCCGGGCGGCCGTTCCCGGATGCACCCGAGGGTCGCGGCGTATCGCTCGCGAGACGGTCGATTGCGACACGCCAACCTCACGGGCGACGTCGTGGCTAGTGGTCTTGAGCGAAGATCTGGCCATGCTTGACGGCGTCAAGGCTAGACAATATGGTTACCTTTGACTACGTAGTCATGAGCACGGCATCGGCCACCGACCTTCAGGACTACAGCAGTCGCGATCTTGCGGATCACGTCGACGCGACTCTGGACGCCGTCAGACGCCGCGGCGACGACGCCCTGCTCGAGCGGACGCTCTCCGGGCCGGTCCGTCCGGTACGGCTTGGCGCCGGTGAGATCGAGCGCTGCGTCGATTGGGTGCCGCCGGCGACGTTGGCCGATCTCAGGCTCGTCCAGGAACGCGCGCGGCGGTTTGCCACCGCGCAGCGAGCGGCGCTCGCCGACTTCGAGACCGACGGGCTTCCCGGAACGCGCGCCGGCGTCAGACACATCGCGATCGGCTCGGTCGGGATCTGCCTTCCGGGGACATGGCCGGGCGGTCTCGTGCTGTCCTGCGCCCAGGCTGGGGTGATCGCCGCCGTCAGCGCCGGCGTTCGCCGCGTGGCCGTCTGCCTCGGCGAGCCCGACAGCGACGCCGCGACCCTGCTGGTGGCGGCCGTGGCGCTGGGCGGCGCGACCGAGATCTACCGGGTCGGTGGCGTCCGCGGCTTTGCGGCGCTTCAGTTCGGAACGGAGTCGATCCACCGCGTCGAGCGCGTATTCGGGATCGGCGACGTGGAGCTCGAGGAGGCTCAGCGCCGCGTCCTCGCCGCCGATGCCGGTTCGATCGATCGCGGAATCGTGATCATCGCCGACGACCACGCCGACCCGGAGCTGATCGCCGCCGACCTGATCGCCGCCGGCGAGTCGGGGCCGCGGACGCGGGCGGTCCTGATCTCCACCTCCCCCGCCCTCGCCGCCAGGGTCGCGAGCGAGATCGCACACCAGCTGCCGACGCTCCCCGGCGCCGCCCACGCGGAGGCGGCATGGCGCCGACGCGGCGCCATCCAGGTCGTCGACGACCGCGAGGCAGCATGCGCGCTCGCGGACCATTACGCGCCCCAGCGGGTGGAGGTCATGACCGCTGGAGCCGCGCTGGTTCCTCGAGCGCCTGCACCGGTGCGGCGAGCTGTTCCTCGGTCCGGGCGCCGGCATCGCGCTGTCGGAGGACATGCTCGCCCGGCCTCGGGCTGTGTCGCGGGTCGGCCAGCTCGAGCCTCTCTGGGTCGGCTCGTTCATGCACACCGTCACCTACCGCGAGACCGAGGCGTGCGAGCCGTCCGCGAGCGCGGCGCTGGCGCGCCATCACCGGATCGCCGGGCTCGAGGCGCACGCGCGCGCGTGCGAGCTTCGGGCATCCCGCCTCGACTGAGGCCCAGGCAATCTCTTACACCCGGTCGCGGACTCGCTGCTCGCGGCCATAGATCGCGACGAACAGCAGGATCAGCACGCCGGTCAGGATCTCCTGCAGCGCCAGGCCGGCGCCATGGCCGACCAACAGGGTCGTGAACAGCGTCATGATCAGCGCTCCCAGCACGGTCCGCGAGTAGTCGCCACGGGCGCCGACCAACGAGGTCCCGCCGACCAGCACCGCCGCCAGCGCGAGGAACAGGTACGGATCGCCGACTCCCGCCTCGCCCTGACCGGTGAAGCCGACGAGCACGATCCCGACCAGCGCCGAGCCGACCGCGCTGGTCATGAAGGAGCCGATCCAGACGCGCTCGGTCTTGATCCCGGCAAGCTCCGCCGCCTGCTCGTTGGCGCCGGTCGCGTAGATCTTGCGGCCGCTGACCGACAGGTGCAGGATCACCCCGAGCGCGATCGCGATCACCAGCCACAGGACCAGCACCGGCGGGAACGAGATCCCGAGGAAGCTGCCGATCGGCGAGGAAAACCGCGACAGCCATCCCGGTGGAATACCGCTGACCTGCCCACCGTGGGTCCAGCCCAGCGTTCCACCGGTCACCATCGCGCCGGTGGCGAGGGTGATGATCAGGGGCGACGCCTTGAAGCGATGGATCACGAAGCCGTTGATGGCGCCGACGATCGCCGCGCAGGCCAGCACGAACAGGATCACCGGACCGAACGCCCAGCCTTTGCCCGCCAGCAGCGTCGAGACGAGGTTGGCGCCGCTGATCAATGCCGGCACCGACAGGTCGATCCCGCCGATCAGGATCACGAGCGTCTCGCCCGCCGCGGCGATCCCCAGGAACGAGGCGAGGATCAGCGTCGAGTACAGCGAGGTCTTGCTGAAGAAGCCGTCGATCGTCGCACCGGTCACGAGGAACAGGACGACCACCGAGATCACCTGCAGGAACGGCGTCGTCTGCAACAGCCGCCTGAACCGCGAATCGCCGCGCACGTCGCCGGCGCCGGCCGAACCCGACGACATCCGCCGCAGCGGTGTCAGCACGCTCATGCGCTCGTCCCCGACTTTGGTCGGAACACGGTCGAGCCCAGCAGCACCGCGATGAACAGGACGCCGCCGTAGGCGACCTGGATGAAGTACGCCGACGCGTGCAGGTTCGTCAGGAGGTTCTCGAGCAGGAAGATGCTGGTGGCGCCGACGACCGAGAGCACGAGGCCGCCGCGGCCACCGAGCATGTTCGTGCCGCCGAGCGCGACCGCCGCCAGGGCGACCAGCACGTAGTTGGTGAAGACCTGCGCGTCGGCCGACTGAACCAGCCCGGTCAGCGCGATCCCCCCGGCCCCCGCGATCAGCCCTCCGAGCGCGTAGGCGCCGATCCGGACCGCGTCGACGCTGACGCCCGACGAGAACGAGGTCGCGTCGTGGTCGCCCACCGAGAGCAGCATCTCGACGAACGGCGTCCGCCGGAGCCACAGCCACAACAGGATCAGCGCCCCAACGGTGATGATCGCGCCCGGGACCGGCCCGACCGAGCCGGCCAGGTTGTCGGTCCAGTTCGGGTTGGTGGTGACGGGATTGGGCACCAGCGCGAGGTCGGCGCCCGACAGCACGAAATACGTCCCCAGCGTCGCGATCACCGGCGGGATCCGCAGGCGCGTCACCATGACGCCGTTGATCGCGCCGACCAGGGCGCCGATGATCAACAGGATCGGAACCGCCAGCACCGGGCCGCCGAAGGTCGTGCCGAGCAGTTTGGTGACCAGCAGGATGTTCGTGAAGCCCATCAGCGGCGCGACCGACAGGTCGATCCCGCCACCCCCGGAGAGGATCGCGGGCGTGCTCGCCATCCCCGCGATCGCGAACGGAGCCAGCGTGCCAAGCGTCCCCGCGATCTGCCCCGAGGCGACGAAGTCAGGCTGGACGATGATGTTGACGATCAGGAGCGCCACCGCCAGCAGCGCCGAGAACGCCGCGGGTTGCTTGGAGACCCGGCTCAACCACGCCGACAGGGCGGACGGCTGGCCGCCGCGGCGGACGGTCTCGACCGCCATCAGTGCTCCCGCCCGAAGTAGCTGGCGACCAGACGCGGCCGCGTCAGCGCCTCGCGGGCGAGCTCGGTGAACAGCTCGCCCTCGCGGAAGACCAGCACCCGGTCCATCAGCTCGACGAGCTCGATCAGCTCGGTGGAGAGCATCACGACCGCCACCCCGGCCGCCGCGGCGTCGGTCAAGACCTGGTAGATGTCGCCCTTGGTGCCGATGTCGACGCCGCGCGTCGGGTCGTTCAGCAGCAGGACCTTCGGAGTGGTCGCGAGCCAGCGCGCGATCACCACCTTCTGCTGAGTGCCGCCGCTCAGGGACGTGATGACGTTGCCCCGGTGACCGGTCTTGATATTCATCATCTCCGCGTAGCGGTCGAACCGGCGCTCGGTCAGGTAGCGGCGCACGAGCCCGTACTTGCGGTCCGCCGGCAGCGTCGAGACCTGGAAGTTCTCGAGGATCGAGCGAGTCGCAAAGATGCCCTCGGTGCGCCGGTCCTTGGGCACGTAGGCGATCCCGGACGCGAGCGCGTCGGACGGGTTGCGGAGCGCCCTGGGCTTGCCCTCGGTCATGCAGACGACCTCCCCGTCGACCGCAGGCGCTCCGGCTAACACGCGCAGGAACCGGTCCTGGCCATGGCCCTCGAGCCCGGCGACCCCGACGAGCTCCCCGGCCTTGATCTCGAAATCGATCGCGGCGGCACGGTCGTGCAGTCGCACGCCGGTGGCCCGCACCAGCACGTGGTCGCGGACCCGTTCGCCGACCTCGACGGTGGGGCGCATCTCCTCGCCCGCGTCCTTGACGCCCGTCATCAGCTCGACCAGGCGCCGCGTGTTGACGTCGGCGCGATCCAGCGTCGCCACGCTCTCACCGGATCGCATCACGGTGACCCGGTCGGCGATCTCCTCGACCTCGTCCATCCGGTGCGAGATGAACATGATCCCGCAGCCCTGCTTCGCGCAGCCGCCGGATCACGGTGAACAGCCGGTCGCGCGTGGCGACGTCGAGCGCCGAGGTGGCCTCGTCGAGGATCAGAATCCGTGGCTCGCGGACGAGAGCGCGAGCGAGGCATAGTGCTTGGCGATCGCTCAGCGGAAGCGTGCCGGCGGTAGCGCCCAATCGCGGCGAGTCGATCAGTTCGGCGAGCGCCTCGCGTCCGCGACGCCGCCGCTCCTCGTCGCTGAAGCGCCGCTTGAACATCCGGTCGCTCCCCAGCCAGATGTTCGTCAAGACCCGTTGCTGGGGGACCACCAGGATCTCCTGGAAGACGGTCGCGATCCCGAGCGCCTGAGCCTGGCGGGGGGAACCGAAATTGTCGACCTTCATGCCCGCCAGTTCGATCTCGCCCGAGTCCGGCCGGTGCACACCCGACAGGATCTTCACGAGCGTGCTCTTGCCGGAGGCGTTCTCCCCCATGATCGACAGCACCTCGCCGCGGCGCAATTCGACGGAGCAGTCGCGCAGCGCCTGGGTCGGACCGAACGCCTTGGCGACGTGCTCGACCCGGAGGATGACATCGCCCGCCCCGGTCGCCGTCGGGATGGGCGCGTTGTCAGCTGCTGTGGTCACAAGGTCAGGTCGATTGTCTCTCACATGCTTGGCGACCGACGCAGGTCCGCCGGGGCCGGTGGCTTTCGGGCCACCGGCCCCGGGTCCTGTGCTCAGTTAGGGCCTTAGGCTGCTGACTTGATTGTCGGCTTCTTGTTGAAGTACGTATCAAGCAGCGAGGTGATCTGCACCGCCGACGGCGGGCCGTCGCCGAGTGCATTGGTCGACGCCGTCCAGCCCGGCTCGATCCACTGGTTCAGGTTGGCCGCGGTGATCACGGGCGGCGCGTACGGAACGTCGGTGATCTTGACACCGTCGCCCTGCAACATCGCGAGCGCGACCGCCATCGAGTAGGTGCCGTCCTTGATCGCCGGGATCGCGACGCCACTGCCCTTGTAGCCGCTCTTGACGTGCTGCTTCCAGTAGACCAGCGAGGCCGCCGGTGCGCCGATGTCGTCGACCGGCGGGACCTTGCGTCCGACCTGCGCGAACGCGCTGAAGATGCCGGGCGCCATGTCGGAGACCTGGAAGACGCCGGCGATGCTTGCCGGGTGCCCTGTAAAGAACGTCAGCACCTGGGTCTTGGCGATCGTCGGGTCGAACTTGCCGACTACCGACCCCGCGATTTGCGTGTGGCACGCGTTGAAGACCGCGGTTGCTCCCGTGTTGATACCCGTGTCGATCGACAGGCCGGGGATGCCGTCCACTCTCAGTACCGGCCCCTTGCCGCTGCCTACCGACGTGAGCAGGCCCTTGGCTCCGTAGTAGCCGAGCTGAATCGGGTTCGGCTGCAGGTTGACCGCATGCTTGTCGGTCGACTGCCCGAGCAGGCTGATGACCGGGATGTTGGCCTTGGCGGCCTGGTCGATGACGCCGTTCAGCGCCGTCGGCGAGCCGAGGGTCGAGATGATGAAGTCGACGTGCTGCTGGACCAGCGAGCGCATCTGCTGGATCTGCGTCGTCACGTCATTCGGGGTCGCCGGCGTCGTGGTGATGATCTTCTTCACCAGCCCCGGGTTCAGCTTTGCCTCCGCCTGAAGACCCTTGAGGACGTCCTGGGCGTTGAGGTTGCCCTCGTTGTTGGACATCCCGATGACCCATGGCGGGCCGTGCTTGGGTTTGTAGTGAGACCACGGGCTCGCGTAAACGGTGCCGGGATAGCCGCCCATCGCGGCCTTCGCGGCACCGGTCAGCTTGTGTGCGACGCCGTTTGGATCCTTCGGCAGCGAAGACGGCACGGGTGGAACGCACGAAGGGGTGCCTCTTGCGACCCTGGCCATCGACGTGCCACTTCCGGCGGCTACCAGCGCGCTGACCATCACGGCCGTACCTAGCGCAAGCCGACCGCGCTTTGCAGGAACACGCATACTTCCTCCTCTCCTCGATCACAGGACCCGTACCCACATCGCTCTGCCTGCGACCGAGTCGGGCCGGAACTGCGGAAAAGCTATCTCGACGTTAATCGCGTGTCAAGTCTGATTGTCCGACTATCTGGTTAGGATGGTGTCTATAGACAGCGTGCTTTCCCGCGACGTCGCGCCGTATGCGCGGGTCTGGGGAGGCCCCGTCGTCAGACAATCGGTTTGAAACTACGTTATTTCTCCGTTACGGTTGGCCGTCGCAGGCCACCGGCCGGAAGAGGAGATCGTGACCACCATCGTAAAGCGCAGGTTCCCCGCTCCGATGGAAATCGGGACGCCGGCGGGCGCCGAGGATTGGCGCAGCATGTACCCGCCATACCTGCTGTTCTCGACGGAGAACGCGGCCTGGGAAGGTGAGCAGTTCTGGTACTGGGACGGGATGCATCGCCCCGACGTCGAGTACCCGTTCGACACGATCGTCCACGAGGCCTACATGCTCTCGGTCAGCGCGGTGGTGTCACGGCTGTTCGCGATCCCCGGCGCGAAGTCGGCGGCCAGCCGGGTCCTGAACGGCCGCCTCTATTTGGCCGATATCCCGTTCACCGACCCCGGCGAGGAGGACCGCCGGCTGCCCGAGTTCATGCGCCGGGCGGGCCACTACTTCGATAACTGGGATGACCTCGTCACTCGCTGGATCGCCAAGCTCGAAGGTCTGACCGCGGAGCTGCAGGCGATCGCCGTCCCGACCCTGCCGGACCTGGAGCCCGAGCGGGTCGTGCTCGACGCGCGCGGCTACAGCAGCGGCCACACGCTGCTCGATGCGTGGGGCAAGACGATCGCCAACCTGTTCCTCTGCTACCAGTACCACTTCGAGATGCTGGTGCTGGCGTACGTCGCCCAGTTGAACTTCCACGACGTCGCAAAGGACGTGCTTCCCGGCATCTCCGAGCAGACGTTGGCGCGGCTCACCGCGGGCGTCGAGCTACGCCAGTTCAGACCCGACGAGGAGCTCAAGCGGCTGGCGCGGCTCGCGCTCGATCTCGGGCTCGGGACCGAGCTGCGCTCCGGCGAGCCGCGAACGGTCCTCGCGCGGCTGGAGAGCCAGAGAGCCGGCCGGGAGTGGGTTGCCGCGCTCGATCGCGTCAAGGACCCCTGGTTCTACGTCTCCACCGGCACCGGGCTGTTCCACAACGAGCGCGCCTGGATCGACGACCTTTCGGTCCCGTTCGCCGCCATCGGCGGCTACATCGATCGCCTCGAGCGCGGCGAGGCGATCGACCGTCCGCAGCCGGAGCTGCTCGCAGAGCGCGACCGTCTGACCGACGAATACCGCCAGCTGATCGGAGCCGACCGGCGCCAGGCGTTCGACGAGAGCCTGGATCTGGCGCGGCTGGTGGCACCGCATCTGCAGGACCACAACTTCTACATCGAGCATCGCCACCACACGATCTTCTGGAACAAGATGCGCGAGTTCGCCGACCGGATCGTGAGCGCCGGGCTGCTCGACGACCAGGACGACCTCTTCTACCTGAATCGCTGGGAGGTCGGACAGGCTCTGTTCGACGCGGCCAACAGCTGGGCCCAGGCCTCCCCCGGCCTGACCCTGCACTGGCGCTCGCTGGTCTCGCGCCGACGCGAGATCGTCGAGGCGCTGCGCGCGTGGGTTCCCGAGCCGGCCGTCGGCGTCGTTCCGACGGCGCTCGGCGGACTGTTGACGGCGCAGTTCGGGATCACGATGGAGACCGTCGAGAACTGGCTCAGCGATGACGAAGACGCGGGCGCGCAGCTGAGCGGCGTCGCCGCATCGCCGGGGGTGGTCGAGGGCCCAGCGCGAGTCGTCACCAGCACCGAGCAGATCGACGAGGTCAAGGACGGCGAGATCCTCGTCTGCACCGCGACGGCGCCGGCCTGGGCCCCGGTGTTCGGAAAGGTACGCGGGGCGGTCTCCGACGTCGGCGGGATGATGTCCCACGCCGCGATCCTCTGCCGCGAGTACGGGATGCCGGCGGTCCTCGGAACCGGCGCCGGCACACGGCGGATCCATACCGGCGACCTGCTGCAGGTCGACGGCGACCGCGGCGTCGTGCGCGTGCTGCAGGCGGCCGAAGCGTCGTCGCGGTGAGCGGGAACGCGCAGATGCCGGTGGCGGTGCTCGCCCTGGCCGACTGCGCCGACGTTCCCGTCGAGCGGATCGGCGGCAAGGCGCACGGGCTCGGCAGGCTCCTGTCGCTGTCGGTCGACGTGCCGCCCGGATTCGTCGTCGGCACCGAGGCGTTCTCCGAGTGGATGAACGCCCACGGCCTCGCCGAGCAGGTTCGCGAGCGGCTGCGCTGTGCGGCCGATATCGCGGCATTGAAAGCCGCGACATCGGACATCGCCGCACTGATGTCGGCCGTGCCGCTCGAGTCCGCCGACATCGACGACGCCTATTCCCGGCTGCCGGGCGGGGCGGGCGGGACCGATATCGCCGTCGCCGTGCGCTCGAGCGCCACCGGCGAGGACGGCGAGGCTTCCTCATACGCCGGACAGCAGCAGACCTTCCTGTGGATCCGTGGCGCCGCCGAGGTCAGGCGACGGATCGTCGACTGCTGGGCAAGCTTGTTCAGCTTCGAGGCCGTTGGGTACCGGCGCGACCTCGGCCTGGAGCCGGAGCAGGGCGAGATGGCGGTCGTCGTGCAGGCGATGGTCGACGCCGAGGCGGCAGGCGTGATGTTCACGATCGACCCGCTGACCGGAGACCCGTCGCAGATCACGATCGAGAGCACCGTCGGTCTCGGGACGGCGCTCGTCTCGGGCGAGGTGACGCCGGATCGCTACTGCGTCGACAAGGTCACGCTCGAGCTGCGGTCGCGGACGATCGCGCAGAAGCCGTTCGCCGACCGGCCCGACCACGAGCTCGACGCGACGCGCCGAACCCCGCTGCCAGAAGAGGTCGGCGCCGCCAGCTCGCTGAGCGACGCCGAGGTCGTCGCGCTGGCGGAGATCGGAAAGCGACTCGAGCGGGCGAACGGCTCCCCGATGGACATCGAGTGGGCGCTCGGGGCGGGTGGGCCGAATATCGGTTCCGGGCGCCGGATCTACCTCCTGCAGGCTCGGCCGGAGACCGGGCAGCGGGCTCGCAGCCAGGCGAGGGCCGGCCGGCGTCCCGTCATCGACCACATGGTCCGGGGGCTGCGGCGCTCCGGCTCGACCAGTCAAGGAGAACGGCGTGAAACGAAGTGACCAGCGGATCCTGACGACCCATGTCGGCAGCCTCGCCCGGTCCCACGAGCTGCTGGACGCGATGCGGGCCAAAGAGACCGACCCCGGGGGGACCGACGGGGCCGAGCTCGAGGAACTGGTCCGCGACGGGGTGCGCGAGGTGGTGCGCGAGCAGGCCGACGCGGGGATCGACGTCGTCACCGACGGTGAGCAGAGCAAGCTCGGTTTCTTTCAGTACCTGGTCGAGCGCTTCGACGGGATGGAGGCCCGCGAGGGACAGCTGTCGCTGGCGCCCTCGTGGCAGCTCGAGGTGGACATGTTCCCCGAGTACTACGCGCAGTACCTCGGAAAGTACTCGTCGGATTCGGGCCCGAGCCGGGCCAACGTGATGGTCTGCACCGGCCCGATTCGCTACGCCGGCCAGGCGGCGGTCAAGCGCGACATCGAGAACCTCAAGGCGGCGCTCGGCGAGGTCGATGTGCAGGAGGCGTTCCTGCCGGCGTCGGCGCCGCATCCGTTCGGCCTGAACGAGTACTACTCCACCGAGGAGGAGTACGTGCTGGCGATCGCCGAGGCGCTGCGCGAGGAGTACCAGGCGATCATCGGCGCGGGGTTGATCCTCCAGGTCGACGACCCGTTCATGATCGACCTGCTGATGGAGGATCGCGAGCCCAAGGAGCGCGACGCGATCGTCGCGGCCCACATCGAGGTGGTCAACCACGCTCTGCGCGGGATCCCCGAGGATCGGATTCGGCTCCATACCTGCTACGGCCTCAACCACGGACCGCGGCTCCACGACGCCCCCCTGGCGGACGTCGTCGGACCGATGCTCGAGATCAACGCCGGCGGCTACTCGTTCGAGGTCGGCAACCCCCGCCATCAGCACGAATGGCGGGTCTGGCAGGACACCCACCTGCCGGACGGCAAGGTCCTGATTCCCGGGTTCCTGTGCCACGCCCACAACTTCGTCGAGCACCCCCGGCTGATCGCGGACGGGATCATCCAGTACGCGAACCTCGTCGGCCGCGAGAACGTGATCGCGAGCGCCGACTGCGGCTTCTCCTCGCGGGCGGTCTACACGCCCGAGGTCCACCCGACGGTCGTCTGGGCGAAGTTCCGCGCGCTCGCCGAGGGCGCCAGCTTGGCGAGCGAGGCGCTGTGGCAGTAGCGGGGGACGAACTGGTCGCGCGCGCCAGGGCGTGGGTGGCAGACTCCCACCCCCACCCACGCCACCTCGAGCGAACCCGCGACTGGCTGCTGGCGCTGGAGCCGGGCGCGAGCGACGCGCTCCAGCTCGCGGCAGTCCTGCACGACATCGAACGCGCCGTTCCCCAGGAGGAGCCGCGCTCGCAGCCCGAGTGGCCCGCGACGGACTACAACGACTGGCACCAGGACCGCGGAATGCGCGTCGCCGCCGGCTGGCTCGGCGAGCAGGGAGCCGACCCGGTGCTGCTGGCGGAAACCTGTGCGCTGATCCGCGTCCATGAGAACGGCGGCTGGCCCGGCGCGGACCTGGTGCAGGCGGCCGACTCGCTGTCCTTCCTGGAGGTCCAGGTCGAGATGTTCATGGCCCTGGTGCGCAGCGGCGTGATCGGGCTAGACGAGGCCGAGGCGAAGTTCCGCTGGATGCACGAGCGTATCCGGGTGCCGCGCGCCCGCGAGCTGTCGGCGCCGATGCTCGAGGACGCGCTCGCGCACCTGGCAGAAACCACGACGGAGGTGACGTGAGATGGGTGCGCTTGATGGCAAGGTGGCGATCGTCACGGGTGCGGGCACCGGGCTCGGGCGTGAGCACGCGCTCGCGCTCGCCGCCGCGGGGGCGACCGTGGTCGTCAACAACCGAGTCTCGGACCCGCCCGCCGTGCCTTCGGCGCAGACGGTCGCCGAGGAGATCGCGGCCGCCGGCGGCCGCGCATCCGTCGACACCGCGTCGGTCGCCGACTGGTCGGCGATGGGCACGCTGGTGGACCGGACGGTCGAGGAGCACGGCAAGCTGGACATCGTCATCAACAACGCGGGCGTGCTCGTCTGGGACCTGATCGCGGACATCGACGAGGCGGCGTTCGACGAACTGACGTCGATCAACATCAAGGGCGCGTTCGCGCTGACCCATCATGCGTGCGTGCATTGGCGCGCGGTCGCCGAGCGGGGCGAGCGACCGGGCGGGCGGATCATCAACACCGTTTCCGGCATCGCTCTGTACGGCTTCCCACGCGGCGGGCTCTATGGATGTTCGAAGGGAGCGGTGCTGGCGCTGACGATGGTGACAGCGATGGAGATGCGGCCGTACGGCGTCACCGCCAACGCGATCTGGCCCGAGGCGCGGACCCGGATGGGCAAGGGCATCTTCCCCGAGGCGCCCGAGGACCCGGCGGCGTTCGACCCGTACGACCCGGCCAACATCGCGCCGCTGGCGGTGTACCTGAGCTCAGATGACGCTGCCTGGCTGACCGGACAGGTGCTCTACATCCAGGGTGACCGCATCTGGCGAATGGAGACCTGGCGGGTCGCCGGCGAGTATCACAGCGCCGACGGTCGCAGCCTGTCGTCGGCGGAGCTATCGGTGCGCCATCCCGCTGCTGTACGGGACGCTGCCGGCGCTGCAGCCCGGGACCAGCCTGACCGACGCGATCGAGGGGATCGATCCCGAGCGCGAGGCGACCGCCGAGGCGAGCGCCGGCTAGCTTCGGGACGCCGAGCGACGAAGCCGCCGGCGACCGATGCTGGCGCAGCAGCTCCATGCCGTAGTCGCCGCCGTTTGGCGCGCGCACGATCGTGTGGGCGTGAAACGGCTGCGGCTCGTCGCTGGTCAGGAAGATCCCGGAGTGGTGGTCGAACTCGATCAGCACGGCCGGGCTGTGGACGCGGTAGTAGAAGGGCCCGTCGCTGTCGGGGTCGCCGATCCAGGCGAAGTAGGTCTCGTCGAGGTGGCGCTCGGCCCGCGCGAGCTCGACGGCCGCGTGCGCGGCCGCGTTTCTGCCGAGGTAGGTCTCGATCAACGCCATCAGCGCCTCGCGCTGGCCGGGCTCGAGCGCCGACCCGGCGATTCCCTGGTAGCCCAGCACGAGGTTGTCGCGCCCCGCGCCGCCGCGGTGCCGGCCCTCGACCCGTCCCGAGTAGAACTCGGGCGGCTGATCCGCATTGCGCATCGACCTGTACAGGATTGCGGTCTCCTGCTGTCCGGCCGACAGCGAGCGGATCATCTCGAGGCCGCGGGTCTGCTCGGAGTCGAACACGCGCAGTCCGGCGAACCTGCCCTCGTCGAGCTCGATCATCTCGGCGCCCATGAACACCGGGGACACGACGACGTGCTCGCCGAGCACGAAGCAATTGATCACGAGGTGGTGGCCCATCAGCTGCCACCCCCAGGGTTCGAATTCGGATGGCTCGCCGAAGATCGTGAAGAAGTAGATCCACTCGCGAAGCGTGTCGCGGTACCTCCGAACGAGGTCACCGAGCGCCTCGTTGAGCTTCATCACGTCGCGGGCCTCTTGGAAGCCGGACTCGCTCAGGCACCGGGAGATGACTCCCATCGCCGCATCGCGCTGGGCTGTTGTCAGATCGTCCAACAACAGGCCGGGCGGCAACCAGGTCGAGAAGGCGTTGGTCCAGCGACGCCGGTGCGGGCTGTCGAACGGCTGCAGCGCGGCCAGGCGCTGGTCGTCGGAGCCCAGCGACTCCAGGAACCCCCTGGCTGCCTCGGCGATCGAGCCGGAAGGCGCGCCCGGCTCCTGGAGCGAGAAGACGTCGTGCCGGGGGACGCCGTCGGTGGTGATGCCGACGAACGGCTCCTCGAAGCGCCGCTGCAGCGCCGCGAAGTCCTCGCGGTCGACCTCGGGTATGACCGCCATGTACCCGTGGAACAGCTTGATATCCGCCATCGCGGGCCGCGGACCAAAGCCCCGATACGAGGCCGGTGACGATTCGGCGACGGAAGCACGCGCGGTGTCGCCGTCGATCTGATTCACTTTACGCGAGTATGCCAGACAGTCTGGCCAACAACAAGGCGCTCGGCGAGGCATTCCTCGGGCAACCGGTACGCGTCACGAGGGCGTACGAGGCCCTCGCGGCGATCATCCGCGGCCGGATCCTGTCCGGAGAGTTGGCCCCCGGCGACCGGATTCCGTCGGAGACGACACTCGCCCATGAGGCCCAGGTCAGCCGCTCGACGGTCCGCGAGGCGCTGCGGACGCTGGAGGAGGCCGGGCTGATCGTCCGTGCCAGCCCGAAGATCATGGTCGTCCGAGGCGCAGACGAACAGCGCGCGCACCGGGAGCTGCAGGGGGCGCTTCGCCGCGGCAATGTCACCTTCCGGCACCTGCACGAGGCGATGCTGATCCTCGAACCCGAACTGACGCGCCTCGCCACCCTCCGCGCCGAAACCGATGACGTGGCCCAATTGCAGGCAAATCTCGCCGTTCAGGCGAGCACCCTGGAGGACATCGGCGCGTGGTGCAAGCTCGATCAGGAGTTCCATCTGATGGTCGCCCGGATGAGCGCCAACCCGGCGCTGGTGATGATCAGGGCGCCGATCTCAGACCTCCTCGCCCCGATCCTCGAGAGCTTCATGACGGCGCCGACGCTGACCCAGCGCGCGCTCGATTTCCACCACCGGATCCTCGAGGAGATCCAGGTCGGCGACGGCGATGCCGCCGCTCTGATGGCGCGCAAGCACGTCAACGACCTCCGTGCCAGCTGGGAGCAGGCCGGCCTCGACCTGGAACTGAATGTCGCCGCCAGCGATCAGATCCTCGCTGGTGCCGGCGCTTCGACCCGCTGATCGGCGCACGACCGGGTTGCTCGCGAACGCGCCCGTGCGCTCCGGCCCAGGTACCCGCTTGTCGTCCTACGGTCAGACGAATAGGATCGCCGCATGAGACACGTCCGCCCGCGTTGACTTCTCCGCCTACCGCGGAGAGGGCTATGAGTTCCAGATCCTCTACAGCGGCGAGAGCTGCCGCGTGATCGGCAGCCACGTGGCCCCAAGAGCCACGGCTCCCCCCCACCACTATCACCTCGTCGACCAGCTCTACTACGTCATCGACGGCGAGATGCAGCTCCAGCTGGGGAGCGAGCGCCTGACCGCCGGACACGACACGCTGGTGTTCATCCCCGCCGGCACCCCCCACCACAACTGGAACGAGGGCGACGTGCCCGAATTCCACTTCGAGGTGCTGGCGCCGGGCCCCCAGCCCAACGACCCGGTCATGGTGCCGACCGAGGCCACCGATGCGGGCGGCCGCCCGTACTTCGTCAAACCGCTCGCGAGCGACGGCTTCGATCCCGCGACCCCGGGATTCGCGTTCCAGAAGCTCCTGCAGCGCAGCGACGGATCCGAGAGCATGACGCTCTACGTCGGCACCGTCGAGCCCGGCGGGGCGGGTCCCGACACCCACATCCACCCGTTCGATCAGTTCTACTACGTACTCGAGGGTGAGCTGAGCGCCGAGATCGCGCTCGACCGGGTCACCGCCCGGCGGCACGACCTCGTCGTGCTGCCGGCTGGCGTCCCGCACAAGCAGTGGAACGATGCAGCCGTGACCGAGCGACACATAACGCTGATCGCCCCGGAGCCGCTCCCCGGGGTGGCCTGGGATGTCGGCGTCGAGCTGACACCGACCGGCGTCACCCACACCTGATGCGTCCGCCCGCCCCATCGCTTGGCTCAGCGCCGATGATAGGTTGTCAGTTCGTCAGACCGTAGCGCGCTATGTGGAAACCTCGAACCGACCCGATCGTCATCACCTGCGCCCTGACCGGCGGCATCCACGGCAAGGAGGCGAACGCCCGGCTCCCCGAGCAGCCCGACGAGATCATCGAGCAGGGGATCGAGGCGGCCGCGGCCGGCGCCGCCGTGTTGCACGTGCACGCCCGCAACCCCGACGGTTCCAACACGATGGATCCCGAGATCTACAGCCTGATCCACCGCCGGTTGTGCGAGGAGACCGACGCGATCGTGCAGCTGACGACCGGCGGCTCACCGCGCCTGACCGTTGCGGAACGCCTCAACACGATCCTGCTCGACCCCGAGATGTGCTCGCTCAACATGGGCCTGCTCAACTTCTTCATCCGCGGCGAGCAGGTCTTCTTCCCCAACCACCGCGACGACATCGAGCGGTTTGCGCAGGAGATCCGAGCTCGCGCGATCAAGCCCGAGCTCGAGATCTACTCGGCGGTGATGATCGAGGAGGCCGCGTACCTGCTGGGTCTCGGGATCTTCGAACCCCCGTACTCGATCAACTTCGTCCTCCACACGCCCACCCAGGGCGGCTCCCGCGGCACGCCGCGAAACCTGCTCGACATGGTGCAGCGGCTCGACGAGCTGCCGGTCGCCGCGGGCGAGCTTCGGGTGACCGTCTCCGCGATGGGCGGGACCCAGTTGCCTCTGACCACGATCGCGACCGCGATCGGACTGCACATTCGGGTGGGGATGGAGGACAACGTCTTCTACAGACGCGGGCAGCTGTTGCACGACAACGCGGAACTCGTACGCCGGGCGGTGCGGATTGCCGCGGAGCTCGAGCGGCGCCCGGCAACGCCCGCGGAGGCGCGCGAGCTGCTAGGGGTGCGCGGTCGGGGGCCAGGCGCGCCGCCGACCTCGGTGGGCCGGGCCGCCGGCGAGCAAGTCCCGGCGGGCGCCCGGGTGCAGCGGTGACGGTCCCCACCGGGGCCCTGCAACGCGCGACGATCGTCGGCGCGGGCAGGATGGGCCTCGGCATCGCTGAGAGCTTCGTGATCGCCAAGCTCGACGTGACGTTCGCGGACGCCACGCCCGAGCTGTGCCTCGCCGCCCGCGAGCGGCTGATCGAGCGGATGCGCGCCCACGCCCGGGCCGGCCTGATCGACGACGCGTCGGCGGCGAGGTCCGAAGCGGTGACCGCCGCCGCGGGGATCGCGACCGCGATCGACGGAGCCGACCTGATCATCGAAGCGGTGAGCGAGGACATCGACGTCAAGCGCCAGGTCCTGTTCGCCTGCGACGACGGGGCCCCCGAGGACGCGATCATCGCCAGCAACACCTCCTCCCTGGCGATCAACCAGCTCGTCCAGTTCGTCGGCCGGCAGGATCGCTTTCTCGGAATGCACTGGTTCAACCCGCCGGAGTGGACGCCCGGAGTCGAGGTGATTCCGAGCGAGCGAACCGAGCCGGCGGTCGTGACCCGGGTGGTGCAGTTGCTGGAATCGATCGGCAAGCGCCCCTCGACGGTCAGCCCCAGCGTCGGATTCGTGGCCAACCGGCTGCAGATGGCGCTGTTCTGCGAGGCGGCCCGGTGCGTCGAGGAGGGAATCGCCTCGCCACGTCAGATCGACGAGGTGGTCCGCAGCTGCTTCGGCTTCAGGTTGCCGTTCTTCGGCCCGTTCCAGATTGCCGACATGGCCGGACTCGACATCTACGAGGCGGTCGTCCGCCAGCACGAACAGGCATTCGGCGAGCGCTTCGCGGTGCCGGAGGTGCTCTCCCGGCTCGTTCGCGAGGGGCGGCGCGGCACCACGGGCGGCGGCGGCTTCTACGACTATCCGGATGGGGCCGCCGCCCGACTCCTGGTCGAGCGCGACCGGCGGTACGCCGCTCTGGGCGAGCTGCTCCACGAGACGCCCCCGGTGCAATTCGACGGCGGGGACGACTCGCCGGCCGGGGAGGATTCGCGATAGTCGAGGCCCGGGTCCTCGTCGTCGGCGCGGGCGCGATCGGCGGCATCACCGCCGCGCTGATGCAGGGGAGCGTTCGGCACGTCGTCGTGCTGGATGCAAATCACGAGCACGTCGAACGTCTGCGCGAACCGGGCCTGGAGCTCGACCGGTTGGGCGAGCTCAGCCGGGTGAAGATCGACGCCCGGGCGAGCACGGCGGAGCTCGATGGCCATTTCGACTTCGCCCTGATCACGCTGAAGGCGCCGGCGCTCGAGGTGGCGCTGCCGGCGCTCGAAGCGCGCGACATCGTCGAGACGTACGTCGCGCTCGGAAACGGCCTCGTGCACGACCGGATCGCGGCAATCGTTTCGCGCGAGCGACTGATCGTCGGGACCGTCGAGATGGGCGCGAGCAACCTCGGTCCTGGCCGGCTGCGCCAGACGACCGACAACCCGTTCGTGATCGGCGAGCTGGACGGGGCCACCAGGGCGCGGACCCGCCTGCTCGCGGAAGTTCTCGAGCCGGTCGCCGGCGTGCACCTGACCGATAACATCGCCGGCCAGCTGTGGTCGAAGCTGCTCGTCAACACCACTCTGTCGGGGCTCGGGGTGGTCGGCGGCTGCACCTATGGCGAGGTGGCCGCCGACCCGGTCGGGCGCCAGGCGATCTTCACTCTGTGGTCCGAGGGACACGCCATCGGCCTGGCGCAGGGTCTGACGCTCGAACCCGTGCTCGGGATCGAGGCGGCGGCGCTGGCGAGTCCCGACGCCGCGATTCGCGAGCAGGCACTCCAGACCGCCGTCGGCAGAGCGGGAGCGACCAGGGCATCGATGCTCCAGGACGTCGAGCGCGGCCTTGAGACCGAGGTCGACGTGATCAACGGCGCCATCGTCAGCCGAGCTGCGGAGCTCGGCACGAGCGCCCCCGGCAACGCCGCCGTGGTCGAGCTCGTGCATCGGTACGAGCGCGGCGAGGCGACGCCGTCGCGCGATCACTTCGCCGAGATCGTCGCGGCGGCTGATGCGGTGGCGTCGAGCTGAGAATTCGGTACACGAAACGCGAGGTGAATCTGTGCGGTTGATGCGAGCGGCCCTCCCGCAGGGCGAGCGGATGCTGGGTTCCTGGGACGGGACGACCGCGGTCGCGACCGTCGCCGGGAGCGAGTTCGAGGACCTGCCCGATCTCCTGGATGCGTGTGGAGGCGACGCCGGCGCGATCGCTCCCGGAGCGGCCGTCGAAGTCGGCGACGGGGAACTGCTGAGCGTCGCGGCGAACCCGCGCAAGATCGTCTGCATCGGGCTCAACTACCGGTTGCACGCCGAGGAGTCGGGGGCCCCGCTGCCCGGCGCCCCGATTCTCTTTCCGAAGTGGTCGACCGCCCTCACCGGCCCCTACGACGAGATCCCCCTCCCCCCCGAATCGGAGCGCGTCGACTGGGAGAGCGAGCTCACGTTCGTGTTCGGCCGGCGCTGCCGCCGCGTGCGGGAGGCCGACGCCGCCGACGTCGTGTTCGGCTACACGGTCGCCAACGACGTGTCGATGCGCGACTTCCAGTTCAAGACCAACCAGTGGGCGGCGGGCAAGACATGGGATCGATCGACGCCGGTCGGCCCGGCGATCGTCACGGCCGCCGAGCTCGGCGGCGTGGAGCCGAATCTGGCGATCACCGGCCGGCTCAACGGAGATCTCGTCCAGAGCAGCCGCACCGACGATCTGATCTTCGGGATCCCCCAGCTCGTCGAGTACCTGACGACGATCATGACGATGGAGCCCGGCGATCTGGTGCTGACCGGGACGCCGTCGGGCGTCGGCCAGTCATCACAGCCTCCGCGCTTCCTCGGAGACGGCGACGTGTTCGAGGCGGAGATCGAGGGGATCGGCCGCCTCGAAAACCGCTTCGTCACCGAGTGAGCCGCACAGCGCAGCGCGACTCAGCCGCTGGCGCCGGGGGTGACCCGGTAGGCGTCAAACACGGCGTCGATGTTCCGCAGCCTCGTGATCGCCTGATCGAGCGTGCGGGCATCCCCGACCTCGACGACGAACTGGTTGCGGATCATCGGGTGGTTGACGGTGCAACGGGCCTCGAGAATGTTGATCCCGGCCTCGGCGAACGTTCTCGCCATGTCCTCCAGTAACCGGTGGCGATCCCAGCCCTGGATCTCGATCTCGACGCGGAACGCGGTCTCGGCGTCGCCTTCCCATGCGACCGGCGTGAACCGCTCCGGGTCCTTGCGCAGCACCGCCACGTTGGGGCAGTCCTCGCGGTGGATCGTGATCCCGCGACCCAACGAGATGTAGCCGACGATCGGGTCGCCCGGCACCGGGCGGCAGCACTTCGCGATCCGTAGCATCACCTCGTCGATCCCGTCGACCGCGATGCCGTACTTGCTCGAGGACGTGGTCGGCCTCGACCGGCGGCGGGGGGCCAGCAGGTCTTCGGTGGCGGTCGGCTCGGTCTCGGCGGCCTCGCCCTGCTTGAGCCGCTGCATCACCTTGTTGACGACGACCTTCGGGGAGATCTTCGCGGCGCCGAGCGCGATGTAGAAGTCCTCGCCCTTGCGGAAGCCCATCTCCCGGATCACGTCGGCCAGCAGCGGCGAGGCGACGATCTTCTGGGCGGGCAGGCCCTGCTTGCGGAGGTGATCCTGCAGCAGCTCGCGGCCGGCGTGCTCGGTGTCCTTGCGGTTCTCGGCCTTGAACCAGGCCTTGATCTTGTTGCGGGCGCGGGTCGTCTTGACCAGCGCCAGCCAATCCCGCGAGGGGCCACGCTCGCGCTTGGAGGTCAGGACCTCGACGATGTCGCCCGAGCGCAACACGTAGGACAGCGGCACGATCTTGCCGTTGACCTTGGCGCCGACGCAGCGGTGGCCGACGTCGGTGTGGATCTCGTAGGCGAAGTCGAGCGGCGTCGCGCCGGCCGCGAGCGACTTGACCTCGCCCTTCGGCGTGAACACGAAGACGTCGTCCTCGAACAGGTCGACCTTCAGCGTCTCGACAAATTCCCGGGGATCGGAGACGTCCTTCTGCCAGTCGACCAGCGACCGCAGCCACTTGAGCTTGCCATCCGGATCGCGGAGCGCCGAATCGTCGCCGCTGGCGGCGACGGGCGGGCGCCCGGACTTCGGCTCGCCCTTGTACATCCAGTGCGCCGCGATCCCGAACTCGGCCAGGTCGTGCATGTTGTCGGTGCGGATCTGGATCTCGAGCGGCCTACCTTCGGGCCCGATCACGGTCGTGTGCAGCGACTGGTACATGTTGAACTTCGGCATCGCGACGTAATCCTTGAAGCGCCCGGGCAGCGGCTTCCACAGCGAGTGGATCGCGCCGACGGCGCCGTAGCAGTCCTTGACCGAGCCGACGATCACCCGCATCGCCGTCAGGTCGTAGATCTCGTTGAACTCGCGGCCCTTCTTGGTCATCTTCGAGTAGATGGAGTAGAAGTGCTTGGCGCGCCCGGAGATCTCCGCCTTGATCCCGATCTCGACCAGCTCCTTCTGCAGGTAGCTGCCCGCCTCGGTCACGTACCGTTCGCGCTCGGCGCGCTGCTGGGCGACCATGCCCTTGATGTCGTTGTACTTGCGCGGGTGCAGCGTCTGAAACGCGAGGTCCTCGAGCTCCCACTTGATCGCGTGGATACCGAGCCGGTGGGCGATGGGCGCGTAGATGTCGAGCGTCTCGCGGGCCTTGTCGATCTGCTTCTGCTTGGGCATCGCGCTGATCGTCCGGAGGTTGTGCAGGCGATCGGCGAGCTTGATCAGGATCACCCGGATGTCCGAGGCCATCGCGACCATCATCTTCCGGTAGTTCTCGGCTTGCGCCTCGTCGCGCGATTGGAAGGTCAGGTCGGTCAGCTTGGTAACGCCGTCGACCAGGCCGGCGATCTCCTCGCCGAACTCCGCCTCGACGTCTTCGATCGACGCCGATGTGTCCTCGACCGTGTCGTGCAGGAGCGCGGCGCACAGCGTCTCGGTGTCGAGCCGCATCCCGGCGCAGATCTTGGCGACGCTGACCGGATGCGCGATGAACTCCTCGCCGGAGAGCCGGCGCTGGTCGGCGTGGTGCTCGCAGGCGTAGATGAAGGCGTGCTCGACGCGCTCGCGATCGACCGGGACAGCGGTCTGGTAGGCGTGCTCCTCGACGATCGCGAACAGGTCCGACAGCAATCCCTGTTCGGTATCGGTCAGCGCCGCAGCCCGGGCCCGCTCGGCCTCGTTGGGCCGGAGTCCTTGGTCGGTCTGGACCGCGGCAGGGGCGCTCCCGACGACGCGCGCGGAGGACGCGCGGCTCGCCTTCACACCGTCTGTCTTGGTTTTGCTCTGCTCAGGAATCGCTGGCCTTCTTCATAGGCTGTCGTGTACGCCCGGTACGCCGCCGAACGCTCCAGCTCGGTTGGCTGGACGCCGGCAAGCGCGAGGGCCGGCAGATCTCTGTCGAGGCTGACGAGCTCCAGCTCCATGAAGACTCTCACCAACCGCCCCGCCAGCCTGGCCGACCGGGCGTGCTTGCCGTCGCCACAGAGCAGGTGCTCGAGCTCCTCGCCAACCACCCTCTGCCGATCCCGGAGGCTCCGGTAGAGGGCCACGAGCGAAGTCCGAAGTCCGTACTCCTGCTCGTGCATCTGCTGTGCAAAGCGTAGCTCAGCGTCGCCCCACGAGAAATGTGTGTATCCGTGGCCACGCCGGACAAGGTCGTCGGCGCCTGCGTCGGCGGGCGGATCGAGAACCACGACGTGGTCAAAACGATCGAGCAGCTCGGGCGCGTCGGACAGGCCGGCGTGACTGATCAGCGCGAACCCCCCGGCGCGGTCTCGCAGCCCGGCAACACGCCGCGGCACGTCGGCGCAAACGGCGAGCACGCCGTCCTCATCGGATGACGAGATCGCGTCGGCCAGCACCGATAGCGGGCTCTCGCCGCGCCTGTCAAGCAGCAGCCGCTGCTGATCGCCGCGGTCACCACCACCTTGCTCGAGCGCCCGTTCGAGCTCGGTCACGACCGCCGTCAGGTAGTCATCCGGCTCTCCGAGCACGATGATCGGCGCCGGCGCACAGGCCGATGCGTGACGCAACACCAGGCGCGGCTCGATTGCCCCGTTCCACGCGTTGCGCTCCAGTCTGAAGCTCGCGTCCAGGACCTCGCCGCCGCCCCCCGGCACCCGCCCGTCGCAGCCGAACGAGACCGCGCTCGCCCTCGCGCCTCCGGAGCTGACCGTGAACCGGGCGTGCCTCCCCTCTCCGATCTTTCGGACGTCGGCGAACCGGGCGCCCGTGACCAGCAGGTTGGCGCCGGGATTGGCGCTTCCGCAGGGCTCCAGCCCGAGCAGCTCCTCGGCCAGACCCAGCGTCAGCTCCGAGCCCGAGACGACGGCGTCCACCCGTTCGACCGCTTCGAGCAGGTCCGGGGTCAGGACCTGCTCGGCGTGCCGCTCGATCGCCGCGCGCACGGCGTCGATCTTCTCGGGCAGAACGCTCAGCCCGGCCGCCGCCCGGTGGCCCCCGTAGCGGAGCAGATGTCCACCCGCGACGTCCAGCGCCGCCAGCAGGTCGAAGCCCGGGATGCTGCGCCCCGACCCCTGCGCCGGCAGGGTCGGATCGCTGCCGTCGATCGCGATCAGGATCGCCGGCCGGTGGTAGCGCTCGACCACGCGGGAGGCGACGATTCCGATCACGCCGCCATGCCAGCCTTCGGCCGCGAGCACGTAGGCGCTGCGCTCCCCCATCGCCTCGACGAGCGCCTCGGCCTCCCAGCCGATCCGCTGCTCGACCGCGCGGCGCTCGGCGTTGAGGGCATCGAGCTCGTCGGCGATCTCCTGAGCACGGCGGGAATCAGTGGTCAGGAGCAGTTCGAGCGCCGCGTCGGCCCTGCGCAGGCGACCGGCGGCGTTGATCCGCGGCGCCAAGCGGAATCCGAGGCAGCGAGCGTCAAGCCCGCTCGGATCGCAGCGCGAAACCGCCAGCAGCGCCCGCAGCCCAGGTCGGGCGGTGCCGGCCAGCTGCGCGAGCCCCTCGCGGACGAGACGACGGTTCTCCCCCCGGAGGGGCATCAAGTCAGCGACCGTCGCCAGGGCCACCAGCTCGAGGTCCTCCTCGGCGGTCGGCGCGCCGAGGGCTTCGGCGAGCTTATGCGCCACCGCGGTGCCGCACAGGTCGGGCTCGGGGTAGCCCCCGACAGCGGGGTGGACCAACTCGCAAGCGGGGAGCTGCCCGTCGCGGCGTGGCGAGTGGTGATCGGTCAGGACCACATCGATTCCCGCCGCGCGGGCGGCGGCGACCTCGTCGACGGCCGTGATCCCGCAGTCGACCGTGATCAGCAGGCCGGTCCCGCGTCGCGCCAGACGCTCCACGGTCGCGACAGACAGGCCGTAACCGTCGTCGCTGCGGCTCGGCAGATACCACCCCGGCTCGGCCCGCAGCGACCGGAGGGCCCTGATCAGCACGGCGGTCGCGCAGACGCCGTCAACGTCGTAGTCGCCGTGCACGACGATCCGTCCGCCGGCATCGACGTGGCGCCGGATCAGCTGGACCGCCGAGCCCATCCCCTCGAAGGCCAGCGGGTCGTGGCGAACGCTCGGCGTCAGCAGCTCGCGAACCTCGTCGGGATCGCGGAAACCGCGACGGACGAGGATCTGCGAGAGAACGTGGCTGATTCCAAGGTCGCGCTCGAGCGCCAGCGCAGCGGAGAGGTCGTAGGGCGCCAGCTCAATCCGCCGCAGGCCTTGATCGGGCGGCCGAACCCGTGAAGCGTCGGCCACCGGGGAGGTCTCGGGGAGGTCGAGCAGCGCCGCGTCAGCCATGGCGGCAGCGTAGGCGCCGCCGACGACGGAACGCTCTAAGTGGCCCGGCGAGGGCGCTCAGCTGAGCCGGATCTCGCCCGGGCCGCCGGCGCGCTCACGCCTGAGGCCCTCCATGTAGACGAGCCCGATCCCGATCAGCGCCCCGGGAATCCCCTCGAGCGCCGTCACGATCGTGGTGTCGTGACGGCCGGGAATCACGAACCCGTGAATGATCAGCCCAAACAGGGCCGCGCCGACGATCGCGCCGACGAACGCACCGACGATCCCGCCCCAGCAGCGGTCGGGCAGCCAGATCGTGAAGTGCCAGATGGCCAGACCCATCATCACCCAGGCGAGCAGACCCATGGCTACTGGCGCCTACCGTGACGTCGGGTGCGCCGTGACTTGGACGCCCCGGTGCCTCGCGGCGTGTCCACGGGCGCTACCCCTTCGTTCTCGGCAACATCGGGAGCACGCTCGACGTCAGCGCCGTTCCCGGACTCGCGACCGGCAGGATCGCTTGCCGCGCTTGTCTCACGAGGCTCGGCCGGCGCCGGCACCGCGGGCGCTGCCTGGGCCGGCGACTGCTTGGGAGCAGCCGCCGAAGTCTTTGACGACGAGGTCCTCGACGAGCGTCGCGTCGCCGTCGCCGTCGGCGCGGCTGAACGCTGGCGCTCCTCGTCCAAGCCGAGCTCCTGCTTCATCTGCTCGAACTCGGCGGCCGACACCTCTTCGCCCTGCGGCGCGGTCAGCCTGCCGGTCCGGCCGACCCTGGTCGCCACCGGGTCGACGTCGCCACCGTCCGCGTACGCCGGCACATACCCGAGGTCGCCGATGATGTGCTCCCGGCGCAGACGGTAGCCGTGCTCGCGCTCCTTCCAGTGCGTCAGCACCGGCGAGGCGATGAAGATCGACGAGTACGCGCCCGAGGCGACGCCGATCAGCAGCGCGAACGCGAAGTCCTTCAGGGTCGTGCCACCGAAGAGGAGCAGCGCGATGATCGGCAAAAGGGTGCACGTGGTCGTCGCCAGGGACCGGGTCAACACCTCTGACATGGAGCGGTTGACGATCTGCGAGAACGCAGCTCTCGGCATTCGAGGGATGTTCTCGCGGACTCGGTCGAACACGATGATCGTGTCGTACAACGAGTAGCCCAAGATGGTCAGAAGCGCCGCGACGGTATCGGTGCTCACCACCCTTCCCGTCAGCGCGTAGACGCCGCTGGTTATCAGCAGGTCGTGTGCCAGCGCGATCAGCACGGGCACCGCGAACTTCCAGTCGAATCGGATCGCCACGTAGAGCGAGATCACGATCAGTGAGGCGATGATCGCGATCACCGCGCTGTGGGTGACGGTCGAGCCGAACGTCGGCCCGACGCTGGTGCTGTTGAAGTCCTGGTTGCCGTTGGCGTTGGCCCGGATCCCGAAGTGCTTGTCGAGTTGGTCGCGGACCCGCGTGTACTGGGACGCGTTGAGGTACTTCGACGCGATCTGGAAGCCGTTGGCACCGACGTCGTGCCCGGACACGTGCTGCACGGTCGCATTGCCCGCGCCGACGACGGCGAGCGCCGAGCGGACCTGTCCGACGGTCGCCGGTCGCTGCAGGCCAACCGAGATCTGCGTGCCCGAGGTGAAGTCGATCCCAAGGTTCAGCCCCCGGCCGCCCACCGCCAGCGCGCCGATCAGCAGGATCACGCCCGACAACGTGAAGAAGTACCTCGACTTCCCCATGAAGTCGAACTTCCAGACGCGCCGCCTGCCGCCCGCGCCGAGCATCGATGGCCGCGAGACCGCCCGCGAGTTGCCGATCGTCATCAGGATCGCCTGCGTGGCCATCACGGCCGTGAACAACGACACGAACGTGCCGATGCCCAGCGTGAACGCAAAGCCCTTGACGTCGGCGGTCGCCAGCACGAACAGGATGAACGCCGTCATGATCGTCACCACGTTCGCGTCGATGATCGCCGTCAGGCCCTTGCGGTAACCGATCGAGATGCCCTGCCGAATCGATCTGCCGGCGCGGATCTCCTCCTTGACGCGTTCGAAGATGACGATGTTGGCGTCGGCGGCGACGCCGATCGTCAGGATCAGACCGGCGATGCCCGCGAGCGTCATCGTGATCGGGATCAGCTTGATCAGCGCGTAGAAGTAGATCCCGTAGACCAACAGCCCGGCGACCGCGATCACGCCGAGCATCCGGTAGTACGCGAGCAGGAACAGCACCACGACCGCGATCCCCACGAGCCCCGCTACCAGACCCTGATGCAGCGCCTGCTGACCGAGCGTCGCTGACACCTGACTCTCGGAGATCCTCACGAGGTTGATCGGCAACGCCCCGAGCCGTAGCTCGGTCGCGAGATTCTGGGCGGTGTTGATCGTGAAACCACCGGTGATGTCGGCGCCGCTGCCGCCGGTGATGCCGTCGGGGTACTGCTTGAAATCGATCGACGGGACCGTCACAAGCTGCTTGTCGAGGGCGACGGCGAAGTGCTGTTGCAGGTTCTGATTGCCGATGCTCAGCAGCGAGCCCCGGTTGGCGATCTGGGCGGTGACGTTCTGGAACTTGTTTCCGCCCTGACCGGTGAAGCCGAATGAAACGTCCGGCGCCCCGGCCTGGTCGGTGCTCTGCGCCGGATTGGTGATCTCGTTGCCGAACAGCGCGACGTTGTCCCGCAGCACGTAGTAGCCGGCGTCCGGCGTGCCGTATGTAGGCCAGTTGTTGAAGTTCGCCGGCGACGCCTGCAGGACGACCGTGCCCTGCTTGACGATCAGCATCTCCGCGCCATCGCGCTCGACCGGCGAGAGGCCTTGCTCCGCCAGCTGGCGGGCCTGCGCCGGAGACGTTCCGGTCGGCACCTGGACCGGTGGCGTCAGCAGGCAGCGGTTGCTCGGGTCGGGCTTCTTGCCGGCGGCGGCCGCGGCCGCGGCGCACGCCTTGCTGTGCGGCGCGCCGAACAGGAAGACGAGACTGCCCTTCTGCGCGTTGTTGGTGCTGGCTGAGTACGGCTGCTGGGACGCGAGCTTGACGGCGTCGTAGAAGTTCATCGCGCCGGCCGCCGAGCTGTTGGCGCCCGGGGCGACGACGCCGTTGCCCCCGGTGCTGACCGCAGTCGCGTTGCTATCACCGGCGGGAAGCAGGGAGGCGACCGACTGTGCCTTGCCGCCGCCGCTGGGGACGACCAGCGCGTTCTTCTCCCAGTCGTAGAACGCGAGCCGGGCCGTCGTGCCCACCTCGCGCTCAGCCTGCTGGATATTGGTCGCGTTCGGGAGCTGAACGTCGATCTCGTTGCTGCCCTCGGTCTGAATCGACGGCTCGGCGACGCCAAGCTGGTCGACGCGGTTTCGCATCACGTCGACGGCACGCGCCAGCGAGGTCGCGTTGACTCCCGACTGGGCCGTGGCCTGGCCCTTGTAAACGAGCTCGACCCCGCCCTTCAGGTCGAGGCCGAGAAGCGTCGGATTCGCCACGATCACGACCGCGGAGGCCGCGATCAGACCCAGGACGAGCAGCAAAATAAAGCCGTGACGCCTCCGGTCGGACATATGCTCGTGGATGCTAGTCGGTTTGTGCTAACGGCCGTCAGGGTGATGTTGACGGTCGTTTAGTGTCGATTGTTACTCGGTGTGAGAACGACCAGCACGCCGCCCTCTTCGTCATCGTACGCGGGGAAGATGTCGGCGACGGCAGTGGCCCGTTCGGGGCCCGCTTGCAACTCGACCGGCTTGCCGCTGACGCGGACCTCCCACTCGAGCGCCGTGGCGATGTGGTCGACGCCGTCCTCGAAATCCAGCGACAGCGCCTCCTGCAACGGCTGCCCGATCGCCGACTCGGTGCGCAGCCCGGTGAGCTCGAACGAGCCGCGGCCGCAGTCGACCACCCGGCCCTCGCTGTCGCAGGCGAAGAACGCGGCATTCGGCGCGGGGTAATAGTCGTCGAGCAGCTCGAACAGGTACGCGAAGCCGCACTTCTCACAGCCGCGTGCCTCGCGCCGGAAGCCGGCGTTGCGATCGAGGCCCATCGACCGGTTACCGCAGTGGGGACAGATGAAGTAGTGCTCGTGCGACATATTGACGTGCCCGCCGGGAGGATAGCCTGGGGAATCGAAGAGAATCGTGAGTACTCGGCGGGCGTCGCCGAGACTGCCTTAGATCAGCGTCAGCGGGTGCGGCGGCTCGAGCCCGAGGTGATCGAACGCCAGGCGGGTGGCGGCGCGGCCGCGGGTGGTGCGCTCGATCAGGCCGCACTGCAGGAGGTAGGGCTCGTAGACGTCTTCGATCGTGTCCTGCTCCTCCCCCACCGATGCGGAAAGAGTCGAGAGCCCGACCGGGCCGCCGGAGAACTTCCCGCAGATCGTGCGCAGGATCTCGCGATCGAGCCGGTCGAGCCCGAGGTGGTCGACCTCCAGCAGGTCCAGCGCTGACGCCGCGATCTCGGCGGTGACGACCCCCGCGGCGCGGACCTCAGCGAAGTCGCGGACGCGTTTGAGCAGCCGATTTGCGACTCGCGGAGTGCCGCGGCTGCGCTGCGCCACCGCGATCGCGCCGTCGTCCTCGATCGCGACGCCGAGCAGCCGTGCCGAGCGGCGCACGATCCGGGCGAGCTCCAACGGAGCGTAGTGCTCGAGTCGCTGCTGGATCCCGAAGCGATCCCGCAGCGGCGTCGTCAGCAGGCCGGTGCGGGTGGTCGCGCCGATCAGCGTGAACGGGGGCAGGTCGATCGTGACGACCCGCGCACCCGCGCCCTGCCCGACGGTGATCGGCAGGCAGCGGTCCTCCATAGCCGGATAGAAGGTCTCCTCGAGCGCCCGCGGGAGGCGATGAATCTCGTCGACGAAGAACACCGAACGCGGCTCGAGCGCCGTCAGGAAGGCGGCGACGTCGCCCTTGCGCTCGAGCGCCGGGCCGGCGGTCTGGACGAACGGCACCTCGAGCTCGGCGGCGACGATCTGCGCGAGCGAGGTCTTGCCGAGCCCGGGCGGGCCGGCGAAGAGGACGTGGTCGAGCGCCTCCTCGCGGCCGGCGGCGGCCGCGATCGACACGGCCAGCTGGTCCTTCAGCGCCTCCTGGCCGACGAAGTCCTCGAGCCGGCGGGGACGAAGCGACCGGTCGAGATCGTCCTCGGGGAGTTGCTCGGCGGTGAGGATCGTCATCTCCGCGCGGATCTCAGGGCCGCGGCGATCAGCTCCTCGGGCTGCTCGCCGTCGACGCCATCGAGCAGCTCATCGACCTCCTGGGCGTTGTAGCCCAATCCGATCAGGCCGTCGCGGGCGATCACCTTCGGATCGTCCGAACGGCGGACGTTGATCGCCCGCTCAGGCACGGTTACGCCGACCTTCTCGCGCAGCTCGACGATGATCCGCTCGGCGGTGCGTTTGCCGATGCCCTTGACCGACTGAAGGCGGGCGCTGTCGCCGGCCGCCAGCGCCGCCAGCAGCTCCCGCGTGGGGCCACCCGAGAGCACCTCGAGCGCCACCTTGGGACCGACCGACTGAACGCCCAGCAGCATCAGGAAGAGGTCGCGCTCCTCCTCGGTCGCAAAGCCATACAGATGCAGCGCGTCGTCACGCATGATCAGATGCGAGTGCAGCGTCACCGGATTGCCAACCGCAGGGACCTGGCGAAGCGTCTCATTGGACACCGCAAGGCGGTACCCGACACCGCCACAGTCGACGATCACGTGGTCGTGCCTGCGCACGGCCACGACGCCCGAAACCAGAGCGATCACGCGGTCGCCGTCCCGATCGCGGTCATCAGCGGCGCCCGGTTGACGTCGCATATCGCGACCGCGAGCGCGTCCGCCGCATGATTGGGCGAGAGCACGTCGTCGAGGCCGAGCAGTCGGACGACCATCCGCCCGACCTGATCCTTGGCGGCGCGACCGTTGCCGCAGACGGCCGACTTGACCTGCTGCGGCGTGTACGAGCGTGCTGGAACGCCTCGCTGTCCGGCCGCCAGCAGCATCACCCCCCGCGCCTGCCCGACGGCAAACGCGGTTCGCACGTTGGCGCCGAAGTAGAGCTCCTCGAGCGCGACCGCATCGACCTGGTGGCGCTCGATCAGCTCTCCGATCCCCGCGTGGATGTCGGCCAGGCGGCGCTCCACCGCAACCCCCGGGGGGGTTTCAATCACACCGGCGGCGAGTGCTCGCAGCTGCGAACCCTCGCCGGAAACGACGCCGAAGCCGGTGCTGGCGGTGCCCGGATCGATTCCAAGGACGATCATCGTCTTCTGATTCTGCGTCAGCGCTCGGACGCCTCCCCCGCCACGCGGACGCGAGATCGGCGGGCGGCGTCAGTCGCCGACGCAGGCGGGCTTCGGACCGTTCCCGTACACCTGGTAAACGCTCCAGTCGCCCCAGCGACCGAGGTCACGGCGGTAGCGCAGCCCTGGCGCGAATGGCTGCATCCTGCCGTCGTACAACGTGTATCGGGTGAGGAACACGACGCCCGGCGTATTCAGCGCCCGGACGCGCGGCATCGCGACGCCCAACTCCCACGCCAGCTGAGGCTTGAACGTGTTGTTGATATCGACGGCGCTGAACTTGCACGGCAACAGCGCCTTGGTCCCGCCGAGCGCCGCGATCGCAACTCGGAGCTCGTGCATCTGCGCGCGCTCGATGTTGAGCTGCGTGTTCTGGATGCGGGCAAACGCGAGCCGGCTCGAGATGAACGGGTAGGAGGCGACGGCCAGCACCGCCGCAACGCCTATCGCGACGATCAGGGCACCGCGTCGACGGTCGAACGCCGTGGCCGCGCCGCGGCCCGCGCGCAAAAACGGCACGGCCCGGCGCGCTGCAAACGCGACGATCTCGACGAACCCGAGCCCCGAGAGGACGCAGACGGTCGCGGTCGCCGGGTAGAAGAAGCGCTGGAGACCCGGGTATCCGGCGGCCGTCTCGACGACGACGATCAGCCACCAGGCGACCGACAACGCCGCCAGGGACAGGGTCAGGTTGTCGCGGCTGCGAAACAGTGCCCCGCGCTCGCGGGCGTTCCAGACGGCCAGATGGGCGCGCTGGCGCCACAGCGCGGCGAGGGATGCAACCGCGGCGAATACCAGCGTCGGCAGCGACTGCAGGTGGTAGGCGCGCAGCAGCAGCGCCCGTAGCCAGTGGGCCCCGAGCTGGCCGTTGAACGAATGCGCGTTGGTCGCCGCCATGAACGGATGTCCGGTGCTGAGACCCGGCGGCAGGAACCAGGCGGCGGGCTGCGCGATCAGGCAGATGACCACCCAGACCCGTAGACGCGGGTGCTTGAACCACAGCCAGACGCCGTAGGCGAACAGGAAGAGCCAAGCCTCCGGCCGCAGGAGCCCCTCGGCCGCGACGAGCGTGTAGGCGAGCAGGTGCCGGCGCCGCAGGATCGCGTCGATCGCCCACAACCAGGCGGCGATCATGCCGGGCTCCACAGTTCCCCGGAAGAAGTTGTGCGTCCAGTTGGCGTCGATGTTGGGCGCCGTCATGATCAAGCCGACGCAGCCGACCAGGCCGGCGACCCATCCCGACCACCGCGGTAGCCCGGCCCGGTCGGTCAGCTCGAACGACAGCCGGAAGACTCCGGCCAGGCCGAGGATCCCGCCGGCGCGGGCGGTGATCATCCACAGCGTCGGCGCGGCGTTGCCGAACAACCCGTAGAAGCTCGTGAACAGCACCGGTAGCGGCTTCCACGAGGGACCGCCGCGGATCAGGAACCCCCCGGTCACCGGATGGCTGGCCGACCAACCCCAGTTGATCCACGACTGGACGTCGAACCCGGGAAACGGTTTCCAGATGGCGCAGCTGAGCGCTCCCAGCACGACCGACACGAGCGAGGAGAAGGCGAGAGGATGCTCGCGCGCCCACGCTCCGACGGGGCCGAGCCCCGCCTGGGGGCGCGAGTGAACCCGGGGCCCTTCGGTCAGGGGGTCGAGAACCGACATCTCAGAAGGGTCGCAATCACGCGCACGCCGTCATAGGCCGTCAGCTTCTTGCCCTCGCCGCTGGTCCGGGCGCGGTAGTGGACGGGGACCTCGAAGATCCGCTCGTGGCGCTGGACCAACCGCGCGGAGATCTCGGGCTCGATCGCGAACCCTCCGGAGCGCAGTCGCAGGCCTCTGAAGAGCTCGGTCCGGATCACCTTCTGGCAGGTCATGATGTCGCGCAGGTAGACGTTGAACAGGACGTTGCAGGCGAAGGTCACGCCCCTGTTGCCGAGGACGAACAGGAACGAGTGGCTCGTGTACCCATCGAACGCTCGTACGCCGAAGCAGGCGTTTGCGCGCCCATCGAGCAGCGGCGGCAGCAGCAGCGCCACGTCGGCTGCTTCGTATTCGAGGTCGGCGTCGAAGATCGCCGAGAACTCGCCTTCGGCGTTCTCCAGAGCCGTCCGAACCGCGGCACCCTTGCCCTGATTGTGCTCGTGCTCGAACAGTCGCACGCGGTTGTCCCAGTCGCCCGCGCGCAGGATCTCGCGGGTCCCATCAGTCGAGCCGTCGTCGACGACGAGCAGCTCGATCTCCGTCGGCAGTTCGGTCGCGAGCACCTCAGCGATGGCCCTCTCGACGCGCTCGCGCTCGTTGTAGACCGGCATCAGGATCGAAAGCATCGACGCCCTTATTAATGCCCCCTTCTAAACGAGGGTTACCGCGACTGCTAACGGGGTGTTACGAAAATTCCTGCCGGCCACGCGTCGCCGCCGGCGGCCAGGGCAGGTCGCAGATCGCGTCAGCCGACCTTGAGCAGGTCGACCACGAACACCAGGGTCGCGTTCTTGGGAATCGTCGGCGGCTGTCCGTTTGGCCCGTACGCAAGGCTCGGCGGGATGATCAGCTCGCGACGGCCGCCCACCTTCATCCCGACGAGACCCTGATCCCAGCCCTTGATCACCGCGCCGGCGCCGAGTACGAACGGCCCGAATCCCTTGCCGGGCGTGTCTCTTCCAGGACGCGTCGAAGAGCTTGCCGTTGGAGAAGAGCTTGCCGACGTAGTTGACCGTAACCGGGCTGCCCTTCTTGGCGGTCGCTCCGGTGCCGACGATCAAGTCCTTGACGATCAGCTTCCTCGGCGGCGCGCCGCTCGGGATGGTGACCACCGGCTCCTTCGACAGCGGCCCGCTCGTTGGCGTCGTGGTGGCGGCGGTTGTCGCCGACGTCGTCGTCGTCGGGGTCGGCGTCGTGGCGGCGGCCGTCTGCACGGTCTGCCCGCCGCCCGGGGCTTCGACGACGCCTGGAGCCTGCGAGCTCCCGCCGCACGCTGAGACGGCCAGCGCTACGGCCGCGGCCCCGAGGACCGAGATGACTGCCCTTAAGTTCATGGCGACGGAGGAGGGTAGCGACCCGCGATCGATCGCGCGCCGTCGTCAGCCCGCAATGCGCTCGAGCACCGCCGGCGTCGACGTCGTAATTGGCGTGTACAGCCCCGACGTCATCGGACTCCTCGAGTGCGTCTATGAGTTTCATAAGTTTGGCCGCGTCGTCCTCATCGACCGGAACTCGTGACTTCGGCCGCTGCGTCACGTCGGCGCTCTCGATCTCGACGCCTGACTGCGGCGAGTGCCTCCCTGACCGTGGTCAGGTCGCCGGGCTCGGTGACGATCTCGTAGACGTCGTCGTCCTCGGCGATGTCAAGCGCGCCCGCGTCGATCGCGCCGATCAGGTCGTCCTCCCCGTAGCGGCTCGCGTCGACCACGATCACGCCCTGCTTGTCGAACAGGTATGCGACCGACCCCGGCTCGCCGAGGTTGCCTCCGTGCTTGCCGACCAGGTGGCGGACATCGGCGGCGGTGCGGTTGCGGTTGTCGGTCACGCGCTTCGATCAGCATCGCGACGCCGCCCGGCCCGTAGCCCTCGTACAACACGCTCTCGAAGTTGTCGGCGTCGGCCCCGGCGCCGGTGCCCTTCTGGATCGCGCGCTCGATGTTGTCCTTCGGCATCGAGGCGTCGCGCGCCTTCTGGATCGCCAGGGCCAGCCCCGAGTTGCCGGTCGGATCGCCGCCGCCCTCCCGCGCGGCGACCGTGATCGCCCGGGCGAGCTTGGTGAAGTGCTGTCCGCGCCGGGCGTCGACGACCGCCTTCTTGTGCTTGATCGATGCCCACTTGGAGTGCCCTGACATGCAGGCGAGTGTAGACCCGGTGGGTGCCCCCGACCACTCGGAGATACTCGTGGTCCGTCCAATACGATCCAGGGCGCGTGACCACCGTCAACCCCGCCATCTTCAAGGCCTACGACGTTCGCGGGATCTACGGCCAGGACCTCGACGCCGCTGGCGCGCGAGCTGATCGGGCGAGCGTTCGCGCACGTGATCGGCAAGATGGAGGGCAAGCCGTCCGATCAGCTGCGGCTGGGGCTCGGCCGCGACATGCGACTGACCGCCCCCGAGATGGCGGCCGCCTACGCGGCCGGCATGGCCGCCGCGGGAGCCCACGTCCTCGACGCCGGGCATGGTCGGGACCGAGATGCTCTACCACCTCGTCGGCTCGCGTGACCTCGACGGCGGGCGTGATGTGCACCGCTTCGCATAACCCGAAGCGCGTATACCGGCGCGAAGCTGGTCCGTCGCGGCGCGCTGGCGCTGTCGGGCGACGAGGGGATCGGAGACGTCAAGCAGCTCGTCTCGGAGTACATGACAGGCGCGATGTCGGTCGACGCCGCGCGGGCCGGCGGCACGATCGAGCAGGTCTCGATCTACGACGACTTCCACGAGACGGTCATCAGGTTCATCGACCCGAGCGCGATCCGGCCGCTGAAGGTCGTCGTCGACGGCGGCAACGGCATGGCCGGGCCGATGGTCGGGCCGCTGCTCGAGCGGCCTCGGACTCGAGCTCAGCGAGGCGTACTGGGAGCCGAATGGCGAGTTCCCTGACCATGAGCCGAACCCGCTGCTGCCGGAGAACCGCGAGTTCATCATGTCCGAGGTGGTGCGGCAGGGAGCCGATCTCGGGATCGCCTGGGACGGCGACGCCGACCGCTGCTTCTTCATCGACGACACGGGCCGGTTCGTCGACGGCGACTTCCTGACCGCGGTGCTCGCCGAGTCGCTGCTGCGCAAGAATCCAGGCCCACCGCCCCTACGATCCTGTACGACGTGCGCGCCAGCCGCGCGGTCGCCGACGTCGTCGCAGACGGCGGCGGCCGGGCACTGATCAACCGCGTCGGCCACGCCTTCTTCAAGGCGCGGATGCGCGAGGAGGGCGCGATCTTCGGCGGCGAGGTCTCCGGCCACTACTACTTCCGAGACTTCTACTGCGCCGACTCCGGCACGATCCCGGCGCTGCTCGTCCTCGAGGAGCTGTCGCGCAGCGGTAAGCGCATGTCCGAGGTGCTCGCCCGCTTCCGCGAGCATTACTTCATCTCCGGAGAGATCAACTCGGAGGTCGCGGACGCCCCCGCAAAGCTCGAGGAGATCGCCGAGCGCTACGCGGACGCCCGCCAGAGCCGACTCGACGGGGTCTCGATCGATTACGACGACTGGCACTTCAACGTCCGCGCGTCGAACACGGAGCCGCTGCTGCGCCTCTGCCTCGAGTCGCTGCGCTCGCCCGAGGACATGGAGGCCCGGCGCGACGAGGTCCTCAGTGCTGATCCGCGAGTGAGCCGGCCCGAGCCGCCAGAAGGCCCACTGGCGCTTGCGGCGGATGCCGGAATCCACCTGTTGTCGCTGCCGACGCCGTTTCTCGTCGGGCGGGTCAATCTGTACCTGGTCCAGGACGAGCCGCTGACGCTGTTCGACACCGGGCCGAATTCCGGGACGACGCTCGACGAGCTCGAGCAGGCGCTCGCCGGACACGGCCACGCGATCGAGGACCTCGAGCTGATCGTCCTGACCCACCAGCACATGGACCACGTCGGGCTGCTCGAGATCCTCGCCCGCCGCTCCGGCGCCGAGGTCGCGGCCTTCGCGCCACTGGGGCGCTGGCTGGCGGACTTCGAGGCGAGCGCCGCCGGGGACGACGAGTACGCGCAGGCGATGATGCGCCGGCACGGCGTCCCGGAGGACCTGGTCGCGGTTCTCGGCGTCGTCGCCGCGGCATTCAGGCAGTTCGGCTCCAACGCCGCCGTCACTCGCCCGCTGCTGGACGGCGATCGGCTCGAGCTTCGCCGCCACAGCTTCGAGGTCCTGCATCGTCCGGGCCACAGCCCTTCCGACATGGTGTTCTGGGACAGCGCCCGCCGGATCCTGATCGGCGGCGATCACCTGCTCGCGCACATCTCCTCCAACCCGGTGGTGCACCGGCCGCTGAGCGGCGAGGCCGGCGGGCCGAGGCCGACGCCGCTGATCGACTACATCGCGTCGATGCAGGCGACGGCGGAGCTCGGGGCCGAGGTCGTGCTCGGTGGGCACGGCGACCCGGTGCTCGACCACCGCGAGCTGATCGCCGAGCGCCTCCGGCTGCACGAACGCCGCGCCCGCAAGATCCTGGCGATGCTCGAGCGCGAGCCGCTGACGGCGCACGAGATCGCGGTCCAGATGTGGGGCAACGTCGCGGTCACGCAGGCTTTCCTGACGGTGTCCGAGGTCCTCGGGCACCTGGACCTGCTCCGGTCCGAGGGCGAGGTCGCAGAGCGCGACGACGGCGCCGTCAGCCGCTTTGAGGCGACGTGACTCCGCCCCCACCCGCCCCGACCGCATTCCCCGACTGCAGCGCCGACACCGTCGCGACCGAGCATTCGTGGGCGCCGCCGGGAATGCCGACGCTGATCCGGGTCGTGTCGTCGGGCGCGATGATCTGCAAGGCGTGAGCCATTTCGCAACCGGCGGTGCCGCCGCTGGCGTTCTGGTCGGTGGCGATCACCCGGAAGCTCGCCCACTCGCCCGGCGCCAGCGCGACCACAGAGGCGGGAGTCGAGCCGAGCATGTCGCTGGTGACTCGCCTGGACTGCGTCCGCAGCCCCTGACCTCCGGCGCCGAGGAACTCGACGCCTGGCCAGCCGTACGTGTGACAGGTCGCGTTCGCGCGATTGCGCAGCGCGAAGCTGAGCACGACCCGGCCGGTCGCTCCGTCTTGCCCGAGGAAGACGGCCGTCAGGTCCGCCGCCGTGCACGCCCGGCCGGCCGTTGCGACCGGCGTCGGGGTCGCCGCGGTTCGCGTCGACGACGTGACCGTCGGCGCCGATGTGATCTGAGCCGTTGCCGTCCCCGCGTTCGCCGCGCTCGACGAGCCCCGGGGTTGCGTCGCCGGCCGATCCGAGGAGCCGCCACAGGCTGCGAGGATTGTGATCGTGGCGATCGCGACAACGGGCGACGCCAGGGTCCTTCCCGTGATCATCTCTACCGTAGACGCCCGTGGGGGGGCTATCTCACGCTCCTAAATTGATCAGCCGGTCCTCGCCCGCCGGCTGACAAGCTCGAGCAGCAACCGGTGGGCCCGGTCCTCGCCCGCCAGTTCGGGGTGGAAGGAGAGCGCCAGCACGTTGGCCTGGCGAACTGCAACCGGGTGACCGTCAACCTCGGCGAGCACCTCGACCTCGGGACCCCGCTCTGCGATCCACGGGGCGCGGATGAAGACAGCGCGTACCGTTCCGGCGCCGATCCCGTCGACGCCGCCCAGCTCCAGGTCGGCCTCGAAGGAGTGCAACTGCCGCCCGAACGCATTGCGCCGCGCGAGCACATCGAGGATTCCGAGGTGGACACGGTCGAGGATGATCATTCCGGCGCAGGTGCCGAGGATCGGGATCCCGCTCGCGGCCAACTCGCGCAGCGGTCCGGCGAGCTGCTCGCGCTCGATGCCAAGCGTCATCACGGTCGACTCGCCGCCCGGCAGGATCAGCGCGTCGAGATCGTCGAGGTCTGCCGGCGTGCGTACCTCGCGTGGCCGAGCGCCGAGCCGCTCGAGCAGCTTGATGTGCGCGTCGAAGCCGCCCTGGATCGCGAGCACTCCCACCAGGGGCGCAGCTTGTGCCCGGCCGGCTGTGGCTTCGCTCACCAGCCGCGCGGCGAGAGCAGCTCGTCGTCCTGCAGCTTCGAGGTCTCGATGCTGGCCATCGCCGGCCCGAGGCCGGTCGATGCGGCCGCGACCCTGGCCGGGTCGGCGAAGTGGGTCGTCGCCTCGACGATCGCGCGAGCGCGGCGCTCGGGATCGGAGGACTTGAAGATCCCGGAGCCGACGAAAACGCCCTCGGCGCCGAGTTGCATCACCAGCGACGCATCGGCCGGGGTCGCGATTCCCCCGGCGCAGAAAAGGACGACGGGAAGCCGTCCCTCGGCAGCGACGTGACGGACCAGCGCCAGCGGCGACTGCAGTTCCTTGGCCGCGGTCGGCAGCTCCTCCGGCCCGAGGGTCGTCAGCCGTCGGATCTCGGCCCGGATCTTCCGCAGGTGACGAACCGCCTCGACGATGTCGCCGGTCCCGGCCTCGCCCTTGGAGCGGATCATCGCGGCCCCTTCGCCGATGCGCCGGAGCGCCTCACCGAGGTTCGTCGCGCCGCACACGAAGGGGACCGTGTATGCCCATTTGTCGATGTGGTTGTCCTCGTCGGCGGGCGTCAGGACCTCGGATTCGTCGATGTAATCGACCTCCAGGGCCTGCAGTACCTGGGCCTCGCCGAAGTGGCCGATCCGGGCCTTCGCCATCACAGGGATCGTGACCGCGTCCTGGATCCCCTTGATCATCTCGGGGTCGGACATCCGGGCGACGCCGCCGTCGCGGCGGATGTCGGCAGGGACTCGCTCGAGCGCCATGACTGCGGCGGCGCCGGCGTCCTCGGCGATCTTCGCCTGCTCGGGGGTGACCACGTCCATGATCACTCCGCCCTTCAGCATCTCGGCCAGGCCGGCCTTGACGGTAAAGGTCGCCTCGTCTCGGCGTACGCCGCCGTTCGACTCCATCAGCCGAGTTTAACTACTCTCCGCGGCCGTGAGCTCCTCGCTCTACGAGCGCCGCGGCGAGTTCGTCCACGCGAGTGAGCTGACGCGCGGCCCGTGGGACCCGAACGCCCAGCACGGCGGGCCGCCGGCGGCGATCCTGATGCGCGCGTTCGAGTCCGTCGAGGTGTCGGCCCAGGGCGGCGCCGACCTGCAGATCACGCGGGTGACCTACGAGCTGCTGCGCCCGGTGCCGCTCGGCGACCTGCGCGTCGAGACCTCGGTGCTCAGGCCGGGCAGACGGGTGCAGTTGCTGCAGGGCTCGATCTTCTCCCCCGCAGGCGTCGAGGTGGTGCGCGCGCTGGCCCTGCGGGTCGCGCCAGCGCCCGTCGACCGCAGGTGGTCTCGCGGGACCACCTGCGGAGCCACACGATTTGCGTCCGCAGCCGTTCGCCATCGGCTGGAGCCCGGTCTTCCCCGGCGACGGTATCGAGGTCCGCTTCGTGACCGGCTCCTACCTCGAGACCGGCCCGGCGACCGCCTGGTTCCGTCTGCGGGTGCCACTGATCGAAGGCGAGGAGCCTTCGCCGCTGCAGCGGCTCGTCAGCGCCGCCGACTTCGCGAACGGCATCGCGAGCGAGCTCCCGTGGTCGGAGTTCGTCTTCATCAATCCCGATCTGACGATCTACGTCGAGCGCGAGCCGCGCGGCGAGTGGATCTGCCTCGACGCGAAAATGCGCGTCACCGCCGGCGGCGGCGCGGTCAGCGAGGCCGTCCTGTACGACCTCGAAGGCCGGGTCGGCCGCTCGCTCCAGGCGCTCTACGTCGCACGCCGCTGACCGATGCGGACGGCGGTCAGTTCGCGGCGCCGGTCTGAGCGTCGAAGAAGATCGCCGCCTTGTGCGAGACGGCGAACGCCACGGAGGTACCGGCCTCGAGGCGCTCGTCCGCCGGCAGCTTGGCCACGAGCGAGCGCTCGCCGAGGCGGATGTGCGCGAGGCGCTCGTCGCCGAGGTACTCGACGACCTCGACCACGCGCCTCGAAGCCGAAGCTGCCGTCGCCCGCGCGAGCCGACGCGGATGTGCTCGGGCCGGAAGCCGGCGAGCAGCCGTGTCGGGCCCGAGACCCAGAGTCCGCAGCAGGGACGAGGTTCATCGCCGGCGAGCCGATGAAGGTCGCGACGAACGTGTTGGCGGGCCGGGTGTAGAGCTGCTCGGGCGTGCCGATCTGCTGGAGCACGCCCTTGCGCATCACGGCGATCCGGTCGCCCATCGTCATCGCCTCGACCTGGTCGTGGGTGACGTAGATCGTGGTCGTGCCGAGGCTGCTTCTGGAGCTTGAGGATCTCCGCCCGGGTCTGCACGCGCAGGGCTGCGTCGAGGTTCGAGAGCGGCTCGTCCATCAGGAACGCGGCCGGCTCGCGGACGATCGCCCGCCCGAGCGCGACGCGCTGGCGCTGGCCGCCGGAGAGCGCCTTCGGCTTGCGCTCGAGGTGGTCCTCGAGGTCGAGCGCCGCCGCCGCGTCGCGGACCCGGCGGTCGATCTCGGCCTTGCCGATGTGGCGCAGCTTCAAGCCGAAGGCGAGGTTCTCGGCGACGGTCATGTGCGGGTAGAGCGCGTAGTTCTGGAAGACCATCGCGATGTCGCGGTCCTTGGGCGAGACGTCGTTCACGGTCTTGCTCGCCGATCGCCACCGTGCCGGCAGCTGATCTCCTCGAGCCCGGCCACCATCCGCAGCGCGGTCGTCTTGCCGCAGCCCGACGGGCCGACGAAGACCATGAACTCGCCCTCCTCGATCGTCAGGTCGAGCGCGTCGACGGCGCGGGTCCCGTCCCCGTAGATCTTGGACACGCCGTCGAAGTCGATTGCTGCCATCCGCCCATCACCCCTTCAGTGCGCCGCTGAGCCCGGTCCCACGCAGGAACGAGCGCTGGAAGACGAGGAACGCCGACGATCGGCACGAGGCAGGCGATCAACATCGCCGCGAGGAACACGCCGAGGTCGGTCTGGCCCTGCGATCGTCGGCAGCCGGACCGAAATCGGCTGCTTGTTCGGGTCGGTGAGGACCAGCAGCGGCCAGAGGAAGTCCTTCCACGAGGCGAGCACCGCGAAGATCGAGACGACGCCGAGGATCGGCTTCGACATCGGCAGCACGATCGAGACGAACAGCCGGAACGGGCCGGCGCCGTCGATCCGCGCCGCCTCGAAGATCTCGCGCGGGAGGTTGTCGAAGAAGCGCTTCATCAGGACGACGTTGAATGCGCTGGCGCCGGCCGGGAGCCAGATCGCCCAATAGCTGTTGATGAACGAATGGTGGATCAGCGGCGGGTGCACGATCTCGACGTAGAGCGGCACGAGCAGCACCACCGACGGGACGAACAGCGTCGTCAGCAGCGCGGCCGTGATCACGCGGCCCCACTTCGGCCGCAGCACCGAGAGCGCGAAGGCGCCGGTCGTCGCGACGATGATCTGCGCGAGCCACGAGCCGAACGCGATCACGACCGTGTTCCAGAAGATACAGGCCGACGTCGACCTCCGACCAGGCGTCGCGTGAGGTTGCTCCAGGCGAATCCGTGCGGGAACAGCGCCATCGGGTTGGAGAGCGTGTCCTGGGTCGGCGTGATCGCCGACTTGGCGAGCCAGAGGATCGGGCCGAGCCCGACGATCACGAGCAGCACGAGCAGCACGGTGTGCGCGGTGCCGAGGCCCCACCTGACACTGGGCCGCCGCCAGTCGGCCTTGAGCACCAGGCCCGGCTCAGTTTCCTGCGCCGGCGATCGTTGCCTGCGCGTGAACGGGAGCACGCTCATTCGTCGCTCCACGAGCGCGTCGCGCGCAGGTAGATGAGCGAGAACACCGCCAGGAACGCGACCAGCATCAGGCTGAGCGCCGCCGCCTCGCCGTAGGAGGCCGCCGAGCGAGTTGCCGAAGGCGTAGTTGTAGATCAGGAGCAGCACCGTCAGCGTCGCGTTGGCGGGTCCGCCCGAAGTGAACAGGTACGGCTCGAGGAACACCTGCGCGGTCCCGATGATCTGGAGGATCATCGTCACCAGCAGCACGGTGCGCATCTGCGGCAGCGTCACGTGCCAGACCTTCTTCCAGAGCCCCGCGCCGTCGACCGAGGCCGCCTCGTAGAGCTCGGGGTTGACGCTCGACGAGCGCGGCCAGATAGATGATCACGGTGCCGCCGGCGTTCGCCCAGGTCGACTCGAGCACGAGCGACGGCATCGCCTGGCTCTGCGACTGGATCCACGGCTGCGGGCCGATCCCGACCCAGCCGAGGATCGTGTTGAAGACGCCGTTGGGCCCGGCGTCGTAGAAGGTCTTCCACAGCAGCACCGCGACGACCGGCGGAATCACGACGGGCAGGTAGGCGAGCGCGGTGTACAGGCCGCGGCGCTTGCGGACCTCGCTCATCAGCACCGCGGCCACAAGCGGGATCGGGTAGCCGAAGATCAGCGCGAGCCCGGCGAACTCCGCCGTGTTCCTGACCGCGATCGGGAAGAGCGGGTCGTGGATCACCTCGCTGAAGTTCTGGAACCCGACCCAGGTCGCCGGCTGCACGAGGTTCGTGTGCTGCAGCGACATCAGCACGAGGCGCACGATCGGGTACCACGAGAAGGCGCCGAAGATCGCGAGCAGCGGCAGCAGGAAGAGGAGCCGGGAGATGCCGCCGCCTCTGACCCAGGTGAGCGGCGTGCGCCTGGGGCTGGGGCGCACGCGAGCCGGGCTGGCAACCGCCGGCGTGGCGAGCGCGGTCTCGGTCGACTCCAACTCGGCTGTCATGGGATCAATCGTCGACATTCTGGCGCATCACCCCGCCCACCAAGCCGGGTGGTCGCGCCGCAAGCGGCGCGACCACCCTGGGAGGAGACTTCGTGGCCGTTAGGCCCCGGAACTGATCGACGACTGCCCGGTGCTGTTGGCTGCCGAGAGCAGGCTCGACGGGTCAGCGCCCTGGTTGGTGAACACCGCCTGCACGACCGAGTCGAGGTCGCCGTAGACCGCCTGGGTCGACGCCTCGGGCTCCGGGATCACCTTCTGCTTGAAGATCCCGTTGTTGAACGGCGCGAACTGGCTCTCGGGAACGTTGATGTACGGCTTGATCCACGTCTGACGCTGCTCGTACAGCTTCTGGTTGAAGACCGGCAGCTCGGGCACGCCGACCGGCTGCTTCTCCGCGATCAGCGTCTTGGCGTTGCGGATCGCCTGCCTTGCCGGCTCACGAGCTGCTGCATGTAGTAGAAGTTGATCCACTTCATGGCCGCCGCGACCTGTGCCTGGCTCGCCTTCGGGCTGACCGCGGCGAGCGTGCCGCCGCCGAGGACGCCGGCGGTCTTGTTCTTCGCCAGCGGGATCGGCGCCAGGCCGTAGATCGACGGGTTGATGTTGTCCGCCTGCACCATGTTGGTGTAGACGTCGGAGCCGCTGATGAACATCCCGACCTGGCCGGCGGCGAACGCCTGGTTGATGTCGCTCCAGCCCCAGTCGAAGTCGGAGCCCATCGCGTTGTCGGTCCAGCGCATCGTCTTCAGCATGTTCAGCGCCTGGACCGCCTGCGGGTTGTCGAACGTCGCCTTCGCCTTCGTGCCGATACCGGTCTCCATACGACCGCCGAGCGCGTAGTCGAGCGTCGTCAGGATCCAGCCGGCGGTGTTGTCGCTGGCGCCCATCTCGGCGTAGCCGGCCTTGCCGGTCTTCTGCGAGATCTGCTTGGCGTCGGCGATCAACTGCGCCCACGTCTTCGGCGGCTTGTTGGGGTTGAGCCCGGCCTCGCTGAAGAGCTGGCGGTTGTAGGTCAGCGCCTGGGCGTACGCCGCGGTCGGGATCGCGACGACCTGGCGCTTGGCGTCGATGCCCTCGGCGATCACCGCCGGGTTGAACTCGTTGCAGTACGGAAGCGCCTTCGCGTAGCTCGTCAGGTTGGCGAGCTGACCGTTCTCGCCGAGCGAGCGCCCGTCCGTGAACGGGACGGTGAACACTGTCGGCAGCGTGCCCGCGGCGAGCTTCGCCGCGAACGTCGCAGGGAGCCACTGGTACTGGACGGGCTTGACCTTGATCGATCGGGTTCGCCTTCTCGAACTCGGCGACCTGGTTGTTGAACTGCGGTGAAGGCCGCCCTGGTGCTGCCCGGAATCAGCGACACGACGCTGATGTTGACCCGCGATGACTTCGCCGCCGCGGTTGAAATCGAGCCCCCGGCCACGGCCACGGCCAGCAGGCTCGCAGCAGCGACGGTCACGCCCATGCGGGTGGACATCGCCCTGATCCTTGACTTCATGATTCTCCTCTCCTTGGCCCGGACGGGCCCGTTACAAACGTATCCGCCTCGAGCGGAATCGTTCGCTCCGCCTCGAACGGAGCCTGGTTTCCGGCCTGTACGAGCCAGACCGTGGTGTCCTGCGGTAGAGCGTTGTCCGTCGAGTCCGGCGCTTGCGATGAGAACGTCAGCGCCGGCGGGAAGTTCGACGGGCTGCGGCCCGAAATTGACGATGCAGACGAAGCGATCGCCCCGCGTGAACGCGATCACGTCTTCGCCGTAGTCGAGCCAGCGCCAACTCGGAGTCGGGGCCCCACGGCGCCTGACGGCGAAGGCTGAGCCCGGCGCGGTAGAGGGCTGAGCATCGACTCCGGATCGTCGGTCTCGGCCGCGACCGAGAGCGACGCCCAGTCGTCTGGCTGGTCGAGCCAGAGCTGCGCCTCGCCGTTGGGGCTGAAGCCGTACGGCGGCTGCGCGCCGGACCAGGGGAGCGGAATGCGGCAGCCGTCGCGACCGGGGTCGACCCCCCCGGAGCGGTGCCACATCGGATCCTGCTGCGGTCGGCGGGGATGTTCTCCACCTCCGGCAGGCCGAGCTCCTCGCCCTGGTAGACGTACATCGACCCGGGCAGCGCCATCGCGAGCAGCGCGGCGGCCCGGGCGCGTCGCCGGCCGCGCGCGAGATCGGTCGGCGTCCCCTCGCGCTTGGTCTCGAACGCGAAGCTGGTGTCGGCGCGGCCGTAGCGCGTGACGGGACGGGTGACGTCGTGGTTCGAGAGCACCCACGTCGCCGGCGCGTCGACCGGCGCGTGCGCGGCGAGCGCCGAGCGGATCGACGCCCGCATCGCTTCCGGCTCCCACGGGCACGCGAGGAAGTCGAAGTTGAACGCCGTGTGGAGCTCGTCCGGCCGCAGGTAGCGCGCGAAGCGCTCGGCGTCGGGCAGCCAGACCTCGCCGACGAGCACCCGCGGCTCTTCATAGCTGTCGGCGATCGCGCGCCAGCGGCGGTAGATCTCGTGGAGCTCGTCGCGGTCCGTGAACGGATGCTCGCCCGGGCCGGCGTCGGGCCGCTCTTCGGCGAGCCCCGGATCCTTGACGAGCAGCGCTGCCGAGTCGATCCGCACGCCGGCGACGCCGCGCTCGAACCAGAAGCGGAGGATGTCCTCGTGCTCGGCCCAGACCTCGGGGTGCTCCCAGTTGAGGTCGGGCTGCTCGGGCGCGAACAGGTGCAGGTACCACTCGCCGTCGGCGACGCGGGTCCAGGCCGGACCGCCGAAGATCGACTGCCAGCCGTTGGGCGGCAGCTCGCCGTCTCGGCCGGTCCCCGGCCGGAACCAGAAGCGCTCGCGCGCCGGGGAGCCGGCCGGCGCGGCGAGCGCCTCGCGGAACCACGGGTGCTCGTTGGAGACGTGGTTGGGGACGATGTCGACGATCGTGCGGATCCCGAGCGCGCGCGCCTCGGCGATCAGCTGCTCGGCTTCCCAGAGCGTCCCGAAGGCGGGATCGATCGACGCGGTAGTCAGCGACGTCGTAGCCGGCGTCGGCGAGCGGCGACGGGTACCACGGGTTGAACCACAGCGCGTCGACGCCGAGCGCGGCGAGGTATGGAAGGCGCGCCCGCACCCCCTCGATGTCGCCGATCCCGTCGCCGTTGGCGTCGGCGAAGCTCCGGATGTAGACCTGGTAGACGACCGCGTCGCGCCACCAGGGGCGCTCGCCGGCGCCCTCCAATTCGGGCCGCGGGGCAGCCGCAACCGTCGTGTCCGTCTCCCTCATGGGGCCGAGCATGACACAGCCAACAAACGAATGCAAGAGCACGACTGAAATTTGTATTTTTCGTACTGTCTAACGCAAGCGTTCCAAATATTCAGCGTCCGGGCGCGTTCGCGGTCGAGCCGCGCGCGACCAGCTCCGGCTCGAAGAAGAGCTCGTCCGCGGAGACCGGCGAGCCCTCGATCTGACCCGCGAGCATCTCCACGGCGGCGCGGCCGATCGCCTCGAGCGGCTGCCGGACGGTGGTCAGCGGCGGGTCGGTGCAGCTCATCAGCGCCGAGTCGTCATACCCGACCACCGACAGGTCGCCCGGGACCGACAGGCTCGACGCGGCGGGCGGCGCGGATCGCGCCGAGCGCCAGCGGATCGCTCGCGCAGATGATCCCGGTGACGCCGCGCTCGATCAGGCGCAGCGGCGGCCGCGTGCCCGCCCTCGAGCGAGAACCGCGTCCGCTCGACCAGCTCGGACGGCATCGCCACCTTCGCGACGCGCTCGAACGCCGCGAGCTTGCGCAGCGAGGGCATGTGGTCGGGCGGGCCGAGGATCAGGCCGATCCGCTCGTGGCCGAGGTAGGCCAGGTGCGCGTAGCGCCTGCTCCATGGCGACGGCGTCATCGGTCGAGACGCGCGGGAAGTCGAGGTGCTCGGCGGCGGCGTTGATCAAGACGACGGGCAGGCGCAGCTGCAGCAGGCGCTCGTAGTGCTCGTGCGGCGCGTCGGCCTCGGCGTACTGGCCGCCGGCGAAGATCATCCCCGAGACCTGCCGCTCGAGCAGCATCTCGACGTACTCGGCCTCGGACATGCTGCCCGTGCGCGTGCAGAGCACCGCGTTGAAGCCGCGCTGGGCGAGCGCCCCGGCGACGACCTCGGCGAGCGCCGGGAAGACCGGGTTCTGCAGCTCCGGGACGATCAGCCCGACCATGCGAGCGCGGCGGACGCGCAGGTGGGTCGGGCCGCTCGTAGCCGATCACGTCGAGCGCTGTCAGCACGGCGGCGCGCGTCGACTCGGAGATCCCGGGGCGGCCGTTCAGGACGCGGCTGACGGTGGCCTCGCTGACCCCGGCCTGTTTTGCGACATCTGCAAGTTTGCGAGCCACGTCGCAATTCTATGACAAATCTTGCAAGGCCTTGCAGAAATTGGCGAGGGTCCTACGGCAAGAGCTGCCGGTGAAGCCGCCGCGTGGCCAGCCCGAGCGCGAGTGAGCCGAACACCGTCAGGTAGAGCACGGGCGCCAACAGGCTCCCAGTGGAAGATGCCGAGCGCCGGCTCCCGCAGTAGCTGGATGCTCTGGTACAGCGGCAGAACCTCGATCATCGGCCGCGCCCAGGTCGGATAGACCGACAGCGGGTAGAAGGTCGTCGCGAACAGGAACATCGGCAGCATCACGAGCTGGATCAGCTGGAAGTCCGGGAAGTCGCGCAGGTAGGTCATGACGGCAAGCCCTGCGGCGCCGAACGCATAGCCGACCAGCAGCGCGCCGGGGATCGCGAGCACGATGCCGGGCGAGACGACCAGGCCGAGCGACGAGCATCACGGCCACGAAGCCGATCGAGGCGAGCACGCCGCTGAGCACGGCGCTCGCGACCTCGCCGAGGGCGATGTCGGCGACCGAAAGCGGCGTCGGCACGATCGCGTCGTAGATCCGCTCCGTCTTGATCCGCATGAAGATGCCGAAGCTGGTCTGGTTGAAGGCCGCGTTCATCGCGGTCGTGGCCAGGATGGCGGGCGCCACGAAGGCGGCGTAGCGCACGTCGACGCCGGGCACCTTGCCGACGAGCGCCCCGACGCCGAAACCGATCGAAAGCAGATAGAGCACGCGGCTCGACGATGCTCGACAGCACCGGCGTCAACGAGCGGCGATAGATCAGCGCGTTGCGCTCGACGAGGCTGCCCGTGCGCCGCAGCGTCCAGCCCGCGGCGATCATGCGTGCAGCCGCCTTCTGTATGTGATCCGGGCAGCGGCGATGCCGCCGACGACGAACGCGAGCAGGTACACGGTGTGTCCGATGGCCGCGGGCAACGACGCGCTCCCCAGGCTCAGCGAGCGACACAGCTCGACGCCCTGGGCGAGCGGCAGCACCGAAGCGATCAGCGCGATGCCGTGCGGCAGCTGGCTGAGCGCGAAGAAGGTGCCGGAGAACATGTACATCGGCATGATCACGAACCGAAAGAGGGAGTTGACCTTCGCGTAGGTGCGCAGCGTGACGGTCCAGGCGGCGAGCGGAGCGGCGAACGCCAGACCCGTGAGGAGCGCGGCCGGCAGCACCAGCAGCGCCCACCAGCCCGCTGGTCACGCCGAACACCTCCATGACCAGGATGAACGCGGCGCTCGAGGTGAGCAGGCGGAAGGCGACGAACAGCATGTGCCCGGCCATGATCTCTTCGGGCTCGAGCGGCGTCGTGGCCGCGGCACGGTAGGAGCCGGCCCAGCCGGCCGCGATCGTCACGCGCCCGCCGCACTCGATGAACGCGGTCTGCATCGCCGATGCGGCGAGCAACCCGGGCGCGAAGAAGTCCGCATACGAGCACGCCGCCGAGCGCCGTGGACTGGCCCGTGGTTGACGAGGTGACCGAGGCCGACGCCGATCCCGAGCAGAAAGAGCAGCGGGTTCGCGACGCTGATCACGATCGATGCCGCGCCAGGTCCGGCTGTACAGCTTCAGCCAGTAGCGGAACGCGTGCAGGGCGCGCGCGATGTCGGTCGCCATCTCAGTCGATCAGCGAGCGGCCGGTGAGCTTCAGGAACACGTCCTCCAGCGTCGCCCGTCGCACGAGCGCGGTGATCGGCTCGAGGCCCATCGCGTGCACCTCGACTGAGCGCCGCCTCGCCGTCGTCGGCGTAGACGCAGGACGCGGTCTGGAAGCACCTCGATCCGCTCGCCCAGCTCGGCCGCGCGGAGCCGCACGCGCGACCTCCTCGTGGGTATCGACGGCGAAGCGCAGCTCGAGCACCTCGCGCGTGACGTGGGCCTCGATCAGCTCGCGCGGCGAACCCTCGGCCACGATCTTGCCGGCATCCATCACCGCGAGCCGGTCGCACAGCTGCTCGGCCTCGTCCATGTAATGGGTCGTGATGATCAGCGTGACGCCGTCCGCCTTGAGGCGGTAGAGGCGGTCCCAGAGCACGTGCCGTGCCTGCGGGTCGAGGCCAGTCGTCGGCTCGTCGAGCAGCAGGATCTCGGGCTCGTTGATCAGCGACCGGGCGATCGTGAGCCGGCGCCGCATGCCGCCCGGAGAGCATCTCGACCTGGGCGTCGGCCTTGTCCTCGAGCTGCGCGAACGCGAGCAGGCGCTCGAGGCGGTCGCGGATCACCGCCTTCCCGAGGCCGAAGTAGCGGCCGTAGACGAAGATGTTCTCGCGAACCGTCAGCTCGCGGTCGAGGCAGTCGTCCTGTGGGACGACGCCGATCCGCGCCCGGATCTCCGGTCCGTCGTGCCGAGGATCCAGCCCGAGCACCCGCAACGTGCCGGCGGTGACGGGCGAGGTCGCGCTGAGCATCCGCATGGTCGACGACTTCCCGGCCCCGTTGGGACCGAGAAAGCCAAAGGCCTCGCCACGCCCGAACTCGAAGTCGATCCCGTCGACCGCGCGGAACGGAGGCGTGCCGTTCCGTGCCGGATACGTCTTCGTGAGGCCCCGGGCCTCGACCAGGAGCCTGCCGCCGGACACCTGACCACCGTACCGAAACCGACAGCCGCCTGCAACAAACGGACGACAGAACGCAACTTTCGCAGCGTGTTTCGCCGGGATGGCGCTCTCGGGGCGCTACTTCAGCCTGAACGCCTTGATTCGGACGTCGTGCTGCTGGGCGTCGCGCGCGTAGACCCCGTAAACCAGCGCCTGCAGCAACGACAGCAACGCGGCGTGGGAGCGCACGAACGCGGGCGTATTCGACGAGTAATAGAGGCGGATTCGCGCCAGCCGCGCGACCTCCGACAGGGTCGCATCGGTGATCGCCAGCGTCATCGCGTGGCGGTGTCGAGCGAGCTTCATGGTCCGTGTGATCAGCGGGTGTGGCCGTCCCGCCGACAGGCCGATGACGAGCGTGTTCTCGTCGATCCGGCTGAGCCTGCCGAGCGCCTCCTGCGAGGGGCTCGCGACGATCTCGGCGCGGAGATCGAGCAGCATCAGCAGGTGTCGCAGGTAGCTCGCGAAGAACGCCATCTGATCGGTGCCGGCGATCACGACCTTGTCGGCGGCGACGATCGCGTCGATCGCAGCCTCGACGTCCGAGCGCGACAGCTTGTGGGCGGTGTCCTCGACGTTGACGTGGTCGGCGGCCAGGGCGGACTCGAACTCGGTGTGGTCGAGCGAGAACAGCGGCGCCGTCGCGGTGACGACCGCACCGTCGAGGGCGGCGCCAGTCGGGCGCCGGCGGTACTCGTCGCGCGCCGCCTGCTGCAGCTCCGGGAAGCCCTCGAAGCCCAGGGCCTGCGAGAACCTGACGACGGTGCTGGAAGAGGTGCTGGCGCGGCGCGCGAGCTCCTCCGCGGTCTGAAAAGCGGCCTCGTCGAGGTGGTCGACGATGTACTGCGCCACGTCCTTCTGGGAGCGCGAGAACTCGTCGAAACGCGCCTTGATGTAGGCGGAGAGAGCCTGACGGCCGTTCGGCACCTGTGGCGCCTCGGTGGTACTCGTTGCGTGCTTCATGGGGCAGCGTCTGATTCGACGCCCGCCGTCGCGGTTCCTTCCTCGTCTACGCCGACGAGGCTACGAGCCGGAGTCGTAAGTGCGACGGCGCTCCTGATTCTGCCTCCGCTCCACGAGCACCTGACCGATGGTGTAGGCGATCAGGAAGGTCGTAACGCCGCCCATGATCACCCCGAAGGTGATGATCAGTGCGAGCGTCGTTCCCAACGCGCTCGGCGACTGGCCGAGGCCCAGGATCCCGGACGCGATCACGAGATGCATCGGCCGGGGATGATAGCGAGCCTGTACTTTGCAGGGGTATTGGGGTGCCAGTGGTGGCCCCCAGACCGATTGGGGGGCCTGTGGTGGCCACCTGGCCGCCACAGGTGGGCCCCCCAGACCGAATACGGCCCTGTAGCTCAGCGGTCAGAGCACCCGGCTCATAACCGGCGAGACGCAAGTTCGAATCTTGCCAGGGCCATCACGAGCTTCGAAGCAGGCTGGCCGTGGGATGAGGCCACCGCCCGCATCGGAACTGCGTCCGGCTCATGTCCGATCGAATAGGCTGCGCGACTGCGGGGCGGTCACCATGGCCGGACCGCCATCCATGGCCGGATCCACCGGCCGCCGGTGCGGGGACACCGGACAAAAAAGAGGGGGATCCATGCGACCAATGGTCGATCGTGCCGTTCATCGGTGCCGATGGAAGGGGATGTTCGTGGGGTGCTGCGCGATGGTTGGCGCGTTCGCGCTCGCCGCCGTGCCGGCTTTCGCTCATGGCAGGGTGGAGCACCATCACGGGCAGGCCAAACACCACCAGTTGAAGCACCACCGGTTCAGGCATGACCAGGGCAGGCACAACCTGCCTGCCGGGGCGGTCGTGATCGGCTCTGCCGGCTCGGGGTCCGCGAATGTAGGCCGGGTGCTCGTCAATAGCAAGGGTTTTTCTCTATACGACTTCACCGGTGACGGGCTCGAGGGTGTCACCTCCTGCCTGGCGACCAACGTTTCTGCCGGCGCCCCGTGCACGAGCGTCTGGGTGCCGGTGATTGCTTCCGGCCCGCTGGTTGCAGGCCCGGGCGTCAGCCAGAGCCTACTTGGCACCGAGCAGCGAGTCGAAGGCCCTGGTAACACCATCACCCAGGTGACCTATGCGGGCGAGCCGCTGTACACGTTCGTGAAGGACACTGCAGCTGGGCAGACGAACGGCCAGGATGTGACGGCCTTCCTAGGCTTCTGGCGGCTGGTGTCTCCCCTGGGCGGCGCTGCGGTCGATCGGCACGTCAACGTCAACCTGGAGCTGAGCACGACCGGGCCGGTCATCGATACCCCGACAGCTGGGGCCAACCGGTCGCTGTACTTCCTTTCGGCTGACCCGGCCGGCCAGACCTCCTGCACGGGCCCGTGCGCAGCGCTCTGGCCGCCCTTGCTCACCAAGGGTGCGCCGATCGCCGGTACCGGGGTCAACAAGCGGTTGCTCGGCACCATCCGTCGGCCCGACGGCCATTTCCAGGTGACCTACGGCGGCATGCCGGTCTACTTGTTCGCGTTTGACCTGGCGAAGGGTGGGCCAGGACCGACGCTTGGTAACAATCTGATCGACGTACACGCGCTCGGGATTTGGGACACGCTCTCCCCGAGTGCCACGGTGGCGCCCGGGTCGATCACCATCGCCGACCAGCCCGGTTCGATGTTCGTCGGTGCTGATGGCGGCACCCCCATGCTGTCGGCCCCGAGCGCGACGCTGTACACGTTCAGCGCCGACAGCGCCACCAGCTCCCAGTGCAGCGGAGCCTGCGCAGTTGTGTGGCCGCCCGTGCTCACGAGCGGACCTCCGGTCGCCGGTATGGGTGTCGACGCCTCCAAGCTCGGGACGATCCAACGGCCCGACGGGAACTTCCAGGTGACCTACAACGGCAAGCCGCTGTACTACTTCGGGCACGCGCTCGACACGGGCGGCGAGGGGAACGGTATTACCGCCTTCGGCGGGACCTTCAACGCCGTACCCGCCTCCTAACCCCAGTAACCACGCCGCATCGCGGCGGCCTGGCGCAGACCACGCACCGGGCCGCCGCGACGACGCGCCTTTCGCGGCCACCACTCCGCCAGTGGGAAACGCGTCACCCGGCCTGGTCCGCTCTAAGCGGACGCGAGCGCCGGCCGATGCACCGCCCAGGGCCGAGCCGCCTCGATCTGCCCTGAGAGCGAGTACAGCGTCTCCTCGTCGCCGAGCCGGCCGACCAGCTGAACGCTCAGCGGCATCCCGTCGGTGCCGAAGCCGGCCGGGAGTGAGATCGCCGGCTGGCCGGTGAGGTTGAACACCGGGTAGAAGGGAATGAACCGCGCCGCTTTGTTGAAGGCGGTCAGCGCCGACCGGCCGTGGCCGCCCTCGGCTGGAATCGGGGAGGTCGCGACGCCTGGCGTCAGCAGCACGTCGCACGCCTCCCACAACGACGTGATTCGCCGCGTCGTCCGTGGCCGTTTGGCGAGCACCGCGTCGCGGCGGCGCTCCGAAACGACCAGCCCTCCGAACCGCGCGAACTGCCGGGTCGAGGCTTCCGCCAGCTCCGGCTGCGCCAGTTCCGTGTAGCCCTCATACGCCGCCCGCAGGTAGGTCTGCACGAACTCCAGGCTGACGAGGCCGTAGTCGGGGTCGCGTTCGATCACCTCGTGCCCGAGCTCGTCGACCAGCCTCGCGGTTCGCTCCCAGGCGAGCCGCTGGTCGCTCGACAGGGGTGCGATCACGCCCAGTGGAACTTTTTTCGAGACGGCGACCCGCAGCGGGCGGTCCGGGACCGTGAGCGCGGCCTGGTGGAAGCTGCCGCGCGGCGCCGGCGCCGAAAACACATCGCGAGTAGTCGTGCCCTGGATCGCGTCGAGCAGGAGTGCGCTGTCGGTGACCGTCCGCGCGAGCGCCCCGTGGACGCTGAGCCCGATCGCATCCTCGCCACGTGGCTGCGTCGACGTCCGGCCGCGGGTCGGCTTCATCCCGACGAGCCCGCAGCACGCCGCCGGGATCCTGAGTCGAGCCGCCGCCGTCGGAACCGGTCCCAGCCGCCGCGAGCCCGGCCGCGAGGGCCGCGGCCGAGCCGCCGGACGAGCCGCCGGGCGTACGCGTGGGGTCCCAGGGGTTGCGGGTGATCCCGTTGGCGTCGCTCGCAGTCCAGGGGAACAGCATCAGCTCGGGGACGTTCGTGATCCCGATCGGGATCGCCCCGGCGGCGCGCAGCCTTCTCAGCACCTCACCGTCCGCGGGCTCGGGCGCCGCTGGCGAGCGCGATCCATACGTCAGCGGCTGACCGGCGACCGGGCTGTCGTCCTTGACGGCGATCGGGACGCCGGCCAACCGGCCGGCGTCGGCGGGATCGCCCGCGTCGAGCCGGTCGGCGGCTGCGAGCGCCTCGTCCGCGAGCGTGACCCTGAACGCGTTCAGCCGCGGGTCGAAGGCCTCGATCCGCCGGAGATACAGCTCGACCAGCTCGCGGGCGGACACCTCGCGCGCGCGCACCATCAGCGCCAGCGCCTCGGCGCCGGCGAAGGCGAGGTCGTTGTCGGCGCTGGCGGCGGCCATGACCCGGATGATCAACCACTCAGCGCGCGGACCAGTTCCCTGATCGCGCCCGGGTAGCGGTAACCGAGGCCGCCGTGCGTCCCGTCGAACAGCTCCAGGCTGTGCTCGACGCCGAGCTTCGTCAGCTCGGCGGAGAACGCCTGCGCCCCGAGGTCCAGGAAGTATTCGTCGGAGCGGCCGGCGTCGAGGTAGATCCTCCGCATCGACCGCAGCGTGTCGGCGTGGCCGGGCGCCATCCGCACCGGGTCGCGCTCGAGCCACGTTTCCCAGACATCCATGCGCAGTCGCCCGGTCGGGAGCTCGACCGGCAGGACGACCCCACCGTCGCGCCCGGCGTCCGGCGAGTATGCGGCCGCCATCGCATAGAGGTTCAGGAAGGGTCCGAAGCGGCGGTAGTCGAAGCGGTCGGCCGTTCTGAGCTCCCGCAGAAATCCCTCGACCGATCCGTCGAAGTGGTCGCGGAGGCTGCGGACCGCGACGGGAAACTCGGGCAGGTAGCAGACCTCGAACAGCGCGTCGCCCGCGTGCGAGGCGAGCGCGCCGAAGCTGTCGGGGCGCAGCATCGGCACGACCATCGCCCCGTAGCCCCCGGAGGACTTTCCGGCGATCCCCCGGTGGCCGCGGTCCGCCGCGGTCGGGTAGCGGCTGTCGACGAAGGGAACGATCTCGTCGCACAGGTAGTCGAGGTAGCGCCCGGTCGCCGAGGAGTTGAGGAACTGCGAACCGCCGAGCGAGGTCCAGGCGTCGACATAGACGACGATCGCGTCGGGGCAGCGTTCCCGGGGGTCGGTGAACATCGCATCGAGCCGCTCGATCGCGTTCGGTTCGAAGGTCGGCCTCGACAGCCACGCATCAAGCTGCCCGGTGAAGCCCTGGATCACGTAGATCGACGGCACGCCGGTGGCGCTGCCGTCTAGCACCCCGGGCGAGCGATAGACGTACAGCGGGCGCGTCGCCGGGTCGCCCAGCGGGTTTGAGGCGAGCACGTCGGACTCGACGACGAGCGCGTCGAAGCCACCGCGCAGCGGGCGCTTCCACGGAGCGCCGACGGGGCCCTCGGTTTCCCTTACCGGCATTCGGTGCACCGTACTTGACGCGCGCCATTTCGGACCAGTGGGCGGCGGTTATAGTGAGCCCTGTCTGGGGTTCTCTCTCCTCGATGGCCGACAGTCTCGACACCACAGCCTCAAACGGCGCCAGCGCCGACATCGACGCTGGCGAGACGACCGAGTGGCTCGATGCGATCGACGCAGTCGTCGAGCACGACGGACTCGACCGCGCCCGCCACCTGCTCACCCGCGTAGTCGAGCGCGCCCAGCACGCGGGCAGCGGCCCGATCTCGACGCTGACGACGCCCTACGTCAACACGATCCCGGCGTCGCTCGATGAGCCGCTGCCGGGCGACTCGCTCGTAGAGCGCCGGCTGCGCTCGATCGTCCGCTGGAACGCGATGGCGATGGTCGTTCGCGCCAACAAGCTCTCTTCGGAGCTCGGCGGTCACATCGCCTCCTACCAATCGCTCGCGACCCTCTACGAAGTTGGGTTCAACCACTTCTGGCATGCCTCGTCGGCCGAGCACGGCGGCGACCTCGTCTACTTCCAGGGGCACTCTTCCCCCGGCAATTACGCGCGGGCGTTCCTGGAGGGCAGGCTGACCGAGGAGCAACTCAACAACTTCCGCCAGGAGGTCGGCGGCAACGGCCTGTCGTCCTACCCGCACCCCTGGCTGATGCCGGACTTCTGGCAGTTCCCCACGGTCTCGCTCGGGATCGGCGGGATCACCTCGATCTACCAGGCGCGGTTCATGAAGTACCTGAATGCGCGCTCGCTGCTCGACACCCGCGGCCGCAAGGTCTGGGCATTCCTCGGCGACGGCGAGATGGACGAGCCGGAGACGATGGGCGCGATCGGGCTCGCCGGGCGCGAGCAGCTCGACAACCTGATCTGGGTCGTCAACTGCAACCTGCAGCGACTCGACGGACCGGTTCGCGGCAACGGGAAGATCATTCAAGAGCTCGAGGCCGACTTCCGCGGCGCCGGCTGGAATGTGATCAAGGTCGTGTGGGGGTCCAGGTGGGATCCGCTGCTCGAGGCCGACGTCGACGGGCGGCTCGTACACGTCATGGAGGAGTGCGTCGACGGCGAGTACCAGACGTTCAAGTCCCGCGACGGCGCCTACGTCCGCGAGCACTTCTTCGGCAGGGATCCGGTGCTGCTGGAGCGCGTCGCGCACATGTCCGACGACGAGATCTGGCTGCTCAACCGCGGCGGCCTGGACCAGCAGAAGGTCTACTCGGCGTACTCATACGCGGTCCGTCAGGTCGGCCGCCCCACCGTGATCCTCGCAAAGACGATCAAGGGCTATGGGATGGGCACCTCCGGCGAAGGTCAGATGATCACCCACCAGGCCAAGAAGATGCCCGAGGACGCCCTACTCGCCTTCCGAGACAGGTTCGAGCTCCCGTTGAGCGACGACCAGGTCAGGCGGGCCGAGTACTACCAGCCGCCCGACGACAGCCCGGAGATGCAGTTCATGCGCGAGCGCCGGGCGGCGCTCGGCGGCTCGCTCCCGGTCCGGCGCCAGAAGGCGGAGCCGCTGCAGGTGCCCGCGCTCGACGCGTTCGCCTCACAGCTCGAGGGAACCGGAGAGCGTCAGATCTCGACGACGATGGCGTTCGTGCGGGTGCTCGCGACGCTGCTGCGCGACAAACAGATCGGCTCCAGGATCGTTCCGATCATCCCCGACGAGTCGCGGACCTTCGGCATGGAGGGCATGTTCCGCCAGGTCGGCATCTACTCGCCCGTCGGCCAGCGTTACCAGCCGCAGGACTCCGAGCAGCTGATGTTCTACCGGGAGGACGAGCACGGCCAGATCCTCGAGGAAGGGATCACGGAGGCCGGGTCGATCTCGTCGTTCATCGCGGCCGGGACCTCCTACAGCGCCCACGCCAAGCTGATGATCCCGTTCTACATCTATTACTCGATGTTCGGCTATCAGCGGGTCGGCGATCTGGTCTGGGCCGCTGCCGATTCTCGCGCGCGCGGATTCCTGTTGGGCGGCACCGCCGGCCGGACGACGCTCAACGGCGAGGGGCTCCAGCACGAGGACGGCCACAGCCACGTGCTGTTCTCGGTCGTACCCAACTGCCGCGCGTACGACCCCGCGTTCTCCTACGAGGTGGCGGTGATCATCCAGGACGGTCTGCGGGCGATGGTCGCCGAGCAGGAGGACGTCTTCTACTACCTGACGCTGATGAACGAGAACTACGTTCACCCGCCCATGCCGGAGGGCGCCCAGGAGGGGATCCTGCGTGGGATGTATCTCCTGCGCGACGCCGGCGCGGTGCGCTCGCGCAAGCCGCGGGTACAGCTGCTGGGGTCGGGGACGATCCTCCGTGAGGTGCTCGCGGCCGCCGAGCTGCTCGAGCAGGACTGGGGCGTGCTCGCCGACGTCTGGAGCGTGACCTCGTTCACGGAGCTCCGCCGCGACGGGATCGAGGTCGACCGCTGGAACACGCTGAACCCACTGGCCAAGAAGCCTCGGGAGGCGTTCGTCACGAGCCGGCTGGCCGGGCGGAGCGGGCCGGTGATCGCCTCGACCGACTACATGCGCACCTACGCCGACCAGATTCGCGCGTGGGTCGCCCCGGGCATGGGTGGTGAGGCCCGCAGCTACCGCGTGCTCGGCACCGATGGCTTCGGTCGCAGCGACTCCCGGGCGGCGCTGCGGCGCTTCTTCGAGGTCGACCGCCACCACGTGACGGTCACCGCTCTGAAGTCGCTCGCCGACGAGGGGAAGGTCAAGCTGGAGGTCGTCGCTCGGGCGATCAAGCGCTACGAGCTCGACCCCGCGGCGCCGATGCCGACCACCGTATGAGCGCGCAGCCGGTCGAGGTACCCGACATCGGCGACTTCGACGAAGTACCGGTAATCGAGATTCTCGTCTCGGTCGGCGATGCGGTCGCCGTCGAGGACCCACTGGTCACGCTCGAATCCGACAAGGCGACAATGGACGTCCCGGCGCCCGTTGCGGGGACCGTCAAGGAGGTCACCGTCAAGCTCGGCGACAGCGTCTCCCAGGGCAGTCCGCTGCTCACGCTCGAGACGGCCGATCAGCAGGAGCCCCCTCCAGCGGTGGCACCGGCGGCGGCACCGATGGCGGCGCCGCCATCGGCTCCGTCGCCCCCCGCCTCGCTGGCCCCGGCGTCGGCCTTGGCGCCCGCACATCCGGCCCAGGCGCGAACGAATGGCGCGGGACCGGTATACGCCAGTCCGGCGGTCCGTCGGTTGGCGCGCGAGCTTGGGGTCGACCTGCGCAGTGTGTCCGGGAGCGGGCGCAAGGGCCGGATCGTCGCCAACGACGTTCGTGGCGCCGGCACGACCGGAGACGGCGCTGGCGCGGCCGACCGCGCCACCGGCATCACCGGTCTCGATCTGGCCCCGTGGCCGGTCGTCGACTTCGAGCGGTTCGGAGAGATCGAACGGGTCCCGCGGACGAGGATCCAGCGGATCTCCGCTCCAAACCTGGCTCGCAACTGGGTGATGATCCCGCACGTCACGCACAACGACGAGGCCGACATCACCGAGCTCGAGGCATGGCGCAAGCAGCTCAACGACGAGCACGCCCGCGACGGGATCAAGGTGACGATGGTGTCGTTCATGATCGCCGCGTCGGTCGCGACGCTGAAGGCGTTCCCCGACTTCAACGCAGCGCTCGACGGCGACGAACTCGTGCGGCGGCGTTACTACAACATCGGGTTCGCGGCCGACACGCCCCAGGGCCTGGTCGTCCCGGTCATCAGGAATGCCGACCGCAAGGGAATCCTCGAGCTCGCCTCGGAGCTGAGCGAACTTTCGGGCCGCGCACGAGAGGGCAAGCTCAAACTCGACGACATCACCGGCGGTACGTTCTCGATCTCGTCGCTCGGGGGGATCGGCGGCACCTCATTCACCCCGATCATCAACGCTCCCGAGGTCGCCATCCTCGGCGTGACCCGGGCCGCCGTCAAACCCGTCTGGGATCAGCAGAGCGAATCGTTCTTGCCGCGGCTGATGGTGCCGCTGTCGCTCTCCTACGACCATCGCGTGATCGACGGCGCCGCGGCCGCGCGGTTCGTGGTGCATCTCGCTCTGGTACTCGGCGACCTGCGCCGAGCGTTGCTGTGAGCGACGTCCAGGTCGCCGTCCCGGACATCGGGGATTTCGCCGATGTCCCTGTGATCGAGATCCTCGTGTCCGCCGGTGACCAGGTGGCGGTCGAGGACCCGCTGGTCACGCTCGAGTCCGACAAGGCGACGATGGACGTCCCCGCGCCCGTTGCCGGGACGGTCAGGGAGATCGTCGTCAACGTCGGCGACCGCGTCTCGCAAGGCAGCGCAATCCTGACGGTCGAAGCTCTGGAGGAGCAGCAGACAGCCCCAGACACCGCCCCCGAGACGGCACCGGCGGCAGCGCGATCGTCCGCAACGCCGCCGCGCGATGCCCAGGTCGTCGTGATCGGATCAGGTCCCGGCGGCTACACGGCGGCGTTCCGCGCCGCCGACCTCGGACTCAAGACGATCTTGATCGAGCGCTACGAGACGCTCGGCGGCGTCTGCCTGAACGTCGGCTGCATTCCGTCAAAGGCACTGCTGCACGCCGCCCGGGTGATCAGCGAGACCGAGGAGATGGCCGAGCACGGCGTCAGCTTCAGCGCCCCGAAGATCGACCTCCAGAAGCTGATGGGCTGGAAGTCCGATGTCGTCGGCAAGCTGACCGGCGGGGTCCACGTGCTTGCCCGGCAGCGCAAGGTCGAGGTCGTGACCGGCGTCGCCCGGCTGACGGGCGCCAACTCGTTGGGTGTCGGCGATCGCCAGATCAGCTTCGAGAACTGCATCATCGCGGCGGGATCGCAGGCCGTGAAGCTCCCGTTCATGCCCGAGGACCCGCGCGTGATCGACTCGACGGCGGCTCTGTCCCCGAGTGACATACCGAAGCGGCTGCTGGTCATCGGTGGCGGGATCATCGGGCTCGAGATGGCGACGGTCTATGACGCGCTGGGCTCGAGGGTGACGATCGTCGAGATGCTCGACCAGCTGATCCCCGGCTGCGACCCCGACCTCGTCAAGCCGCTGCATCAGCGGATCGCCGAGCGCTACGAGGCGATCATGCTCGGCACCCAGGCGATCTCGGTCAAGGCCCAGCGCAACGGGCTCAAGGTCGAGTTCTCCGAAGCCGACCCGCGACTGTTCGACCGGATCCTCGTGGCCGTCGGGCGCACGCCGAACGGCCGCTCGCTCGGCGCCCAGGACGCCGGCGTCGAGGTCGACGACGGCGGCTACATCCCCGTCGACCGCCAGATGCGGACGAACGTCCCGAACATCTTTGCGATCGGCGACATCGTCGGCCCGCCGATGCTGGCCCACAAGGCGACCCACGAAGCCAAGGTCGCCGCCGAGGTGATCGCCGGGGTTCCGGGCGCCGAGTTCGATGCGAGAGCGATCCCGTGGGTCGCCTACACCGACCCCGAGGTCGCATGGATGGGGCTGACCGAGACCGCCGCCAAGGCCGGCGACGTCGAGTACGAGAAGACCGTGTTTCCGTGGTCTGCCTCGGGCCGGGCGCTCGGGCTCGGTCGGCCTGACGGGATCACCAAGCTGCTGTTCGAGCCGGGTTCGAAGCGGCTGCTCGGGGCGGGGATCGTCGGCGTCGGCGCCGGCGACCTGATCGCCGAGACGGTCCACGCGATCGAAATGGGCGCCGATGCCGAGGACATCGGCCTGACGATCCACCCGCACCCGACCCTGTCGGAGACGATCGCCTTCGCCGCCGAGATGGAAGCCGGGACGATCACCGACCTGTTGCGGCCGCGGCGGCGCTGATCGATTCGCAGAGCGACGGCCGCGGTCGCGGTCCTACGTCCTCTTTCGGCCGCGGCGCCGGCGCACCATAGCTGCGATCCCGACGAGCACGGCGCCGATCACCCCCGCCTTCGCCTTGGATCGACCCCCCGACCCACCGGCGCTAACAGGCTCGTCCCCCTCCCCCTCGCCGGTTCGCCCGGGCGCCGCCGGGATCGGAAACTCCTCGCCGGCGAGTACGTCGTGGGGAGGCGACTCGCCCTCCGGATCATCCGGATCGTCCGGCACGTTGAGCGGCTCGTGTTGCAGCAGCGGGTCCGGCGCCGGGACGACAAACTCCTCGGCGGCCAGGACGTCGTGCGGCTCCTGCGGTTCTTCCTCGTCAGCCATCGAGCGCCTGATCTTTGCAGACAACTCGCGGGTTCGCACTGGCGGCGCGCCCGCTTGCGATAATCTGAGTCCTCTGGACTTAGATCCCATGGATTTCAGCCTGAAATGGTGGTATCCTCCACTTACTTCTTATAAGTGCCTCAAGAAAGTTGAAACCTGATGACCCGCCTTCTACTCGTTCCCCTCGATGACGCAGTCGTGTTCCCCGGCATGTCCGTCACGCTGGCTGTGGACACGGCGGACGAAGAGCGCGTCCTGCTGGTTCCGCGCCACGACAAGGAGTTCGCCGGCGTCGGCACCGTGGCCTCGGTCGACGATCGCGTCCGCCTCCCCGGCGGCGCGCGCGCCGTGGTGCTCGAGGGCCTGCACCGGGGCATCGCCGGAGCCGCATCGACAATGCCCGACGGGAGTCTCTACGTCGAGGTCGAAGAGCGCCCCGACGCGACCGGCGTGCCAAACCGGGAAACCCGCGAGCTCGAGCGCGAATACCGCGCCGTGGTCGAGGAGATCCTCGAGCTTCGCGGCGATGACGGCCGCGTCCAGGCATTCCTGCGCAGCATCACCGAGCCCGGAGCCCTGGCCGACACGAGCGGATACTCGCCCGACCTGAGCTACGCGCAGCGCGTGCAGTTGCTGCAGACCGTCGACATCGTGGAGCGTTTGCAGCTCGCGCTCTCCTTCCAGCGCGAGCGGCTCGCCGAGATGCAGGTCCGCAAGCGGATTCGGGACGACGTCGAGTCGGGCGCCGACAAGCAGCAGCGCGACTACTTCCTGCGCAAGCAGATGGAATCGATTCGCCGCGAGCTTGGCGAGGACGACGCATCCGTGGTCGAGGAGTACCGGACCAAGATCGAAGAGGCCGGGATGCCCGAGGAAGTGCGCGAGCAGGCCGAGAAGGAGCTCGGGCGGCTGGAGCGCCTCGGTGAGCAGTCCGCCGAATCGAGCGTGATCCGCACCTACCTGGATTGGCTGATCGCGGTCCCCTGGGGCAACCGTTCCGAGGAACGGCTCGACCCAGTGAACGCGCGCGAGGTGCTGGACGCCGATCACGCCGGACTCGAGGACGTAAAGGACCGGATCGTCGAGTACATCGCGGTCAAGAAGCTGCGTCAGGAGCGAGGGATCACCGAGGACAAGCGCTCCGGGGCGATCCTGACCCTGATCGGACCTCCGGGAACCGGCAAGACCTCGATCGGCGAGTCGATCGCGCGTGCAACGGGTCGCGAGTTCGTACGGATGTCGCTGGGCGGCGTTCGCGACGAGGCCGAGATCCGCGGCCATCGCCGGACCTACATCGGGGCGCTTCCCGGCAGGCTGGTGCGGGCGCTGCGCGACGCCGGGACGATGAACCCGGTGATCATGCTCGATGAGGTCGACAAGGTCGGCGCCGACTGGCGCGGCGACCCGAGCTCGGCGTTACTCGAGGTGCTCGACCCGGCCCAGAACCACAGCTTCCGGGACCACTACCTCGACGTCGAGCTCGACCTGAGCGGCGTGTTGTTCATCGCCACCGCCAACGTCGCCGAGACGATCCCCGGCCCGCTCCTGGACCGGATGGAGGTGATCCGCTTCGACGGGTACACGACCTCTGAGAAGGTCGCGATCGCCCGCGGGTACCTGTGGCCACGTCAGCTGGAGCGCAACGGCCTGCGGCCCGAGGAGGTGGAGATCTCCGACGAGCTCGTGCGCACGGTCGTCACCGAATACACGCGTGAGGCCGGAGTCAGAAACCTCGAGCGCGAGCTCGGAACGCTGCTGCGCAAGACGGCGACGCAGATCGCGGCGGGTAGCGTACAGGCGCCCGTGGCGCTCGAGCTCGACGCGGTTCGCGACGCGCTCGGACGCCAGCGGTTCTTCCAGGAGTCCGCGGTACGCACCGCGGTCCCGGGAGTCGCGACGGGTCTGGCGGTCACCGGCGCCGGTGGCGACGTCCTGTTCGTCGAGGCGACGGCGATGCAGGGCAAGCCCGGTCTGACGCTGACCGGCCAGCTCGGGGATGTGATGAAGGAGTCTGCGCAGATCGCGCTCTCCTACGTCCGCGGGCACGCCGAGGAGCTCCACATCGACCGCAACCTGTTCGAGGAGCGCGCTTTCCACGTCCACGTGCCGGCGGGAGCGATCCCGAAGGATGGCCCCAGCGCCGGCGTGACGATGGTCACGGCGCTCACCTCTCTGCTGACCGGACGCCCGGTGCGACACACCGTCGGGATGACCGGCGAGGTGACGCTGCAGGGCCGGGTGCTGCCGATCGGCGGCGTCAAGCAGAAGGTGCTGGCCGCGCACGCGGCGGGCCTGACCGAGGTGATCCTGCCCGAGCGCAATCGCGGTGACATCGACGACGTCCCGGAAGAGGTGCGCGAGGCGATGCGGTTCCACTTCGCGATGACGATCGACGAGGTCCTGGCCGTCGCGCTCGAGCGGGCTGCGCTCGGCGCGGCAGCCTGAGAGTCTGTCGCAGCCAACGGCTGGTCGCGCGGCCCGAGCCCGAAAGCCGGGCCGCGCGCCAAGACGGCGCCCATGGAGGGCGAGTAACTTCTAGTTATGAGCACGATCGTCGCGGCAGATGAGCAGCAGGTAATCGATTCGGTACCCCGGCGCCTTTTCATCGGCGGGGAGTGGCGAGACGGGGAGAACGGCACCTTCGCCGTCGAGGATCCCTCGACCGGCGAAGCGCTGACCGAGGTCGCCGACGCCTCGCAGGATGACGCTCGGGCGGCGCTCGATGCGGCTGTGGCGGCGGCGCCGGCCTGGGCTGAGCATCCCCCGCGTGCGCGTGGCGAGATCCTCCATGCCGCGTACTCGACGATCATCGAGCGCGCCGACGAACTCGCTCTGCTGATGACGCTCGAGATGGGCAAACCGCTCAAGGAGGCCCAGGCGGAAATCATCTACGGAGCCGAGTTCCTGCGCTGGTTCTCAGAGGAGGCGGTGCGAATCGACGGGCGCTTCTCGCGGGCGCCGAACGGGCAGGGGCGGCTGTTGACGATGCGCCAGCCGGTTGGACCGTGCCTGCTGATCACCCCCTGGAACTTCCCCCTGGCGATGGGCACCCGGAAGGTCGGGCCGGCGATCGCGGCGGGTTGCACGATGATCGTCAAGCCGGCCCAACAGACGCCGCTGACGATGCTGGCGCTCACCCAGATCCTCGAGGAGTGCGGCCTGCCTGCGGGCGTCCTCAACCTCGTCACCGCCACCTCGGCCAGCACGACGATGGCGCCGCTGATCGCCGACCAGAGGCTGCGCAAGCTCTCGTTCACGGGCTCGACCGAGATCGGCCGCACGCTGATGGCACAGGCCTCCGAGGGCCTCTTGCGGCTGTCGATGGAGCTCGGCGGCAACGCGCCGTTCGTCGTGTTCGAGGACGCCGACCTCGACGCCGCTGTCAACGGTGCGGTGATCGCGAAGATGCGCAACGTCGGCGAGGCCTGCACGGCAGCGAACCGATTCCACGTCGCCGAGCCCGTCGCCGCCGAATTCGCCAGGCGCCTGGCCGACAGGCTCGCCTCGATGAAGCTCGGCCGCGGCACCGAGCCCGAGGTCGAGGTCGGGCCCCTGATCGATGGAACCCAGCGCGACAAGGTCGCGGAGCTCGTCGACGACGCGGTCGGCCGCGGCGCCCGAGCACTGACCGGCGGCATCGCGGTCGACCGCCCCGGCTACTTCTACGAGGCGACGGTCCTGGCCGATGTCCAGGAAGGGAGCCGCCTGCTCAAGGAGGAGATCTTCGGTCCGGTCGCGCCGATCAGGGCCTTCATGGACGAGGACGAGGCGATCGCTGCCGCCAACGACACCGAGTTTGGATTGGTCGCCTACGTCTACACCCGCGACGTCAAGCGCGCGCTGCGCGTGGTCGAGCGCCTCGAGACCGGGATGGTCGGGCTCAACCAGGGGCTCGTCTCCAATCCAGCCGCCCCGTTCGGCGGCGTCAAGCAGTCCGGCTTCGGGCGCGAGGGCGGCCCCGAGGGGATCGACGAGTACCTCGACACGAAGTACGTCGCGATCAATATGGATTAATAGGGCCGCCGAAACTGGCCCGCGGCTGTGTGTCCAGCAGTGCGATGCTCCTCATCCGGTCGGCAGCGACGCCAGCGACGGCTGGGACACGGCGAACGTGACCGGTGCAGAGACACCGCCCACGTTCTCGGGTCCGCCGGTCATCCGGGCGCGGAACTCCTTGGTGCCCGCCGACCCGAACGTCCAACCGAACTGGAACGTCGAGCTGTTGTTTACAAACCGGATCTCGACGACGTGCCAGTTGGTGTCGACGCCGAGCTTCTCCAGGTAGACCGCATGGCCGGCCTTGTCAGGTGACACGCTGCCGGTGAACGTGACGTGACCACCGACGGTCGACGTCATCGAACTCGCCGACATGGTGACGACGTCCTGGACGCCCTCGAACAGCACTGCGGTGTGACGCTTGAACGTGGTTCTAACCTGGTACAACTCGTTCGTCGTCGACATGACGTTGGCGAAGCTGTAGCTGCCGTCGGCTGCGGTCGTGGTCGTTGTGATCTCGTCGTACGGCCCGCCCTGTGGCATCCGGCGGAACAGGCTCACGCTCGTACCGGGCTTGGCGGTGGTGGTTCCGGGCTGATACAGCGTGCCGCTGATCGTCACCGGTTGACCGTTCGGGACGATCGGCGCCGAGGTCTGGATCGTGAAGTCGGATATCTCGGCCTGCTGAATCACGACCGAGGTCATGTCCGACGAGGCGGAGCCGTTGAGGGCATCGCCCCCGAACAGGACCCGGACGTTATATGCGCCCGCGACACGCCAGGCGTGGGAGATGTTGAAGTCAGACCCCGGTCCGACGACGGAGCGCTTGAGGGTGACCCACCCGTTGCCGTCACCCGTGTCATTCTGCTCCTGCAGCGCCACGATGCTCCCGATGTGATCAGGCGTGAGATGGCCGCTGAACACGATCGGTTGACGGGTGAGAGCGCTCGGGGAGCTGGCCGCCAGGCTGACCAGCGCCGCCACGTGCTCGTGCACCGTGCGGCTGTGGGTGAACCGAGGACCGCGCACGAACCAGCTGCGATTGGTCAGCAGGACGCCGTCGGGCCGGATGAACTCATACTGGCCGTTGGCGTTCGTCGTGGTTCTGCCGATGACGGAGAAGGACGCGTTGGGGTTGATCCGGTGGTGGAGGACGATCGTCTGGCCCGCATGGTCGGGCCCCTTGAGCTGACCGTAGATCAGTACCGCCTCTCCGGCGATGATGTCATTCGGGAGGGCATGAATGGTCAGTCCCCGGTTGTGCACCGGTGCAGCGCCGGCCATGCTCGGACCCGCTGCGCATGCAAGCGCGGCCAGCGCACCTGCGAGCACGGCAAAACGAAGACGCATAGAGCCTCCTTGACCTACAGCTTGGGATGAGCCCCTGCCGGATGCCAGCCCGACCGGTGCTTCGGCGACGAACGTCTCCATAACCACAGCGTCAAGAACGAAGTTGTGCTGAGGTGTTGGTCAGGCCAGCCAGCAGTTGGTTTGCGGCGGCGTTGAATCTCTGTAGGTCGCCGTAGGGGCGGGCCACGAGCATGGCTCCTTCGAGCGTGCTGAGGATGTTCTGGGCGACGTCGTCGACGGCACCGCTGAAGATCAGAGTGTGATCTGACCCGCCCTCGGTCAGGAGGTCTGCGAGCCATTTCTGGTTTCGGTCGAAGAAGCGGATCACTTCTGTGCGCATCGGCTGTGGCAGCGTCTCGTACTCGGCGGCCAGGATTCCGCACATGCACATTCGCTGTCCGCGGAGGACGTCGGCATATAGGCCGGCGTATGCCTGGAGCTTCGCGAGCGCGTTGGGTTGCTCCCGTTCGATCTGGTCCAGGGAGTTTGAGAATCGCTGCGCGTAGCGGGTGATCAGCGCCTGCCCGAGCTCGGCCTTGCCGGGGAAGTGGTAGTGCAGGCTGGCCGTGGTGATGCCCATCTCGGCGGCGATGTCCGCGTAGCTGACGTTGCTGAAACCGCGCGTCTGCACCAGGCGCTCGGCGATGTCCAGGATCCGCTCGGAAGTATGGGGTTGCGTTCTTCCTTTAGCGCTGCGGGCCTGTTTCCTACGATCGTCGACCGCCATAGATCCGATTCCTCCTGGTCGGGTCTTGACAGCTTATCTACTAAGAGGTAGGCTCGCGGCGCAAGCGACTTATCTATTAGTAGATAAGCGGGACCGGGGGCTGATCGTGGCGGACCCGCCCCCCAAAGAAGGAGGGGCCATGGGCACCATCACGACGTTCGATCTCGATGCCTTCACGCGGGCGGCGGAGGCGCGCGACGCCTCCACCCAGCTGTCGATGTACGGACAGGACGCGGTAGTGACGATCGCCAACAAGGTCTCCCAGCCGGGCTCGCCCCGCGTGCTGCGGGGCCGCGAGGAGATCGGGGCCTGGTTGGAGGACATGTACGCCCGCGACCTGACCCACAAGGTCCGGCACACGGTCAGCGACGACGGCGGCGCCGCGTACACCCAGGCCTGCCGCTATCCCGACGGCACCAACGTGCTCTGCGGGACCGTGATCCAGCTAGACGGCGGCGTCATCTCGGGCCAAACCGTGCTCGAGGTCTGGGACGAGGCCTAGCCCGGCAGGGTCATGATCGCCGCGCTGGCGGGGGGCATCCGTAGGCGGTAGGTGCCCTGGGGATCGGTGAGTGGCTGCGTCACCGGCGATCCGGTCAGCTGCCCCGTCGTCGTGTCCGAGCCGAAGCTCTGGCTGCCCAGGGTGACGTCCTGGGTGACGTCGACGTTCGGGGCGCTCAGCCACTCGATCGTCGCGGGATGGGTGCTGCGCCCGGCGTGCAGGAGCACCGTTTGATCACCGCGCAGCCCCAAGTTGATAAGCACCACCCGCTCGGTGCCGTCGGGCGCTCGAGTTGCCCACACGTGCACCGGTCCGCTGGTCACGGAGCCGCCAACGCCCAGAAGCCTCGAGCCCGCTGGCGCCGCCTGCGCGAAGGCGAGGAGCCCGTAGTAAGTCGGTGCCACCTGTGCCCCCCACGTGCCGTCAACCTGATTGAAGCTGAACAACTTGCCGATCGTCCTCTGGCTCGTGTGGACGTTGACGCCGTCGACGCCGGCCCGGGCCAGCTGGAACAACTCGTTCAGGCTCCACAGTGTGGAGGCGAACGTGTTGCTGATCCCGGCTTGCCCCCCGCAGCTGATGTCATTGGTCTCGTCGAGGCGGAACGCGACGCCGCGTGCGTGCGCGGCCCGCACCGCCATCTCGAGCCGGCTCGCGAAATCGCGCGTGTAGGCCGGGGAGAACAGCTGCGCGAGCGTCACCGGCGTAGAGCGGCACCCTGGCCCGTACAGATGCGCGGTCGCGATTCGCACCCCGGGTTCGCTCGACAGAAACTGCCCCATCCCACCAAGCCACGATGCGGTCCCAACATCCGGCCCCGCGAGCGGAACCTGTGGAAGAAGGCGCGCGATTGCGGCGTAGTCACTGTTGAAGGCCAAGAAGCCCCAGCCCGCCGGGCGCCCGGTGTAATCGATCCCGTTGCTGACATACCAATTGACGATCGAGTAGAGATCGGGTTCGTTGCCGAGCGCGAGCGCGGCAAGCCATGGTTCGCCGATCCCCGCCACAATCGCGTTCGCCTCGGCCACGGCGACCTGAGGGCTGTTCTGCTCGAGGTTGACGCCGAGAATCAGGCGGCCGTCGACCCCCTCGGCCAGCGCCTTGACCACGGCGAGCCAGGTGGGCGTCAGGACATAGCCCACCCCGCTCGGCGTGGGGACGTTCGGGATCGGATACCAGGTGCGGTCGCTGCTGTGGCCGCCAATCCTGATCACGGGCTGCTGGTCCGGATCCAGGTTGCGGATCAGCTGCTCGAGCATCGGGTTGATCGCCGTGGGATCGGAGCCCGTGTAGGTCTCGATATCTCGCAGCTCGAAGGAGAGCCCGACAAAGCCGGGGGGAACCCATCCGACCGGGCTCTGCGTGACATTGGCGATCAGCGCACCGTGGTCAGCGGTAGGCGCCGCCGGCGCAGCGCGGGCGCCGACGCCGACAATCAAGGAGGCGATCACCACTCCGGTAGCGATCGCTGCTGGTCGCATCGTCATCACGCCGCCCAGTACTTTGACAAAAAGTTCTAAGACCCGATGCCAGCGAGACGGCGACCAGCGGTGGTCCACTTGGCTGCGGAATGTTGGACCACGCCCGGCGATTGAATCAGCCCGGGCGCATGTTTTGCAGTTTTCTGCGAGGTGCGGGTCGTAATTCGAGCAGTCGGCTCGAACTCCGGGTACAAAGTCAGGTATGCGGCGCGTATGCGGTCTCACGGCGGTGGCGCTCCTGTTCGGCTCGACCAGCGTTTCGGCTGCAGTCGCGCGCACCGAGCTGCAGCCGCGCACGGTGCTGGTCCTGACCCAGACGCTCGGCTACCACCATGCTTCGATCCCCGCGGCGATGGCCGCCATCCGGGGGATCGCCGCCCGAAACGGGCACATCCGACTCGTGTTTGTGCGCAGCGCCGCCGAGCTGACGCCGAGCAGGCTCGCGGGCGCCTCGGCCGTGATGTTCCTGTTGACGACCGGAGAGCTCCCGATGACCCCCGCCGACAAACGCGCGCTCGTCGCCTTCGTCCGCAACGGCGGCGGACTGATCGGTTTTCACTCGGCGACCGACACCTTCCACCACTGGCCTGGGTACATCCGGATGATCGGCGCCGAGTTCAGCCACCATCCGGCCCCGAGCACGGAGCAGCTGATCGTCGAGGACCCCAACACGCCGGCGACTCGCGGGCTCCCGCAGACCTTCATGATTCACGAGGAGTTCTACGTCTTCAAGCACGACCCGCGCCCCCACGTTCACGTCCTCGTTCGTCTGGACACGGGCCCGGGAGGTCCCGACCGCCCGTTGGTCTGGTGCCGACGCTACGGCCAGGGACGTGTGTACTACGACGCCCTCGGCCACTTCTCCGCGACCTGGAGCAATCCGATCCAGCTGACGCTCGCATCGGGCGGCATCGCCTGGGCCGTTGGCCTCGCCTCCGCCCCCAGTTGCCAGCAGCGGACGGCGGCGCCGCCGCAATGAACCCGAATTCAACCGGATGCGGATTTGCTCGGTGTATGACACGATCTCCGGTGCGCTTCGACGACGATCGCCTGGGGGGCGGCGGGAATGACCGCCGGATGCGCGGCATGTCAACACTCGGATGGAAGGTGTGCATGTTTCATCGACCCCACCGCTTGAGGATCCGGGCGCTACTACTCAGCGCCGCCGTCCTTAGCGGCATCTTGGCGATCTCAGCAGGCGCTGCGACCGCAGCACCCGCAAGGGACGCGATCCCAGGAACCCACCCCGCGTGGGCCAACAACTCGAACCAGGCCAACGGGCAGTCCGGCCAACAAAAGCAGCAGCTGATCGATGTTCTGGTGTATCTGCAGAGCAAGAACCCGACCGGCCTGGCCAACTTCGCGGCCGCCGTGTCGAACCCCAGCAGCTTCCTCTACGGGCACTATCTAAGCGCGTCGCTGGCCCAGGACCTGTTCGCCCCGACCAGCGCTGAGGCGCAGGCCCTCGTCAAGGAATTCAAGGCCGACGGCCTCAAGATCGTCGACGTGGAGCTCGGCTTCGGCGGCTTCGTCGAGGTCGCGGGAACGCAGGCCCAGATCAGCGCAATCTTCGGGGTCACATTCGGAACCTTCACCGACCCGCAGGGCCAGGTCGCGCGTGCCCCGGAACAGACGGCAACCCTGCCCGCCTCGATTGCGGGTGACGTGCTCGCGGTCTCCGGACTCGACAGCGCCCAGCACCTCATGACCCCGAACGACACGACCGGGGCCGCCCAGCAGCCGGCGAAGACGCCCTCGACGCCGCCCGACTCGGGTGGAGTCGGCGCTCTGCCGCCGCCACCGGCGAACTTCTGGGTCGCAGGTCCGACCTCGGACTTCTACGGGCAGAAGGTCGCCACCAACGAGCCGACCGCCAGCGGCGCTCACTGGCCGTGGGCCGTGACCGGCTACCAGCCCAGTCAGATCCGGGGCGCCTATGGAGTCACCGCCTCCCAGATGACGGGCGCCGGCCAGACGGTCGCGGTCGTCGACGCGTACGCCTCCCCGACGATGCTGTCGGACGCGAACAACTTCGCGAAGGCGACCGGCGATCCGCAGTTCCAGAGAGGCCAGTACCAGCAGAGCCTGTCCAAGCGGTTCGACTTCATCAACGAGTGCGGCGCCTCGGGCTGGTATGGCGAGGAGTCGCTCGACGTCGAGTCGGTCCACGGCATGGCCCCGGACGCGAACGTGCGTTACTTCGGAGCGGCGGACTGCACCGACTCGGGCCTGATTGCCCCAGAGGCGCAGATCGTCAACACCCACGCGGCGTCGATCGTGACCAACTCCTGGGGCGAGCCCGCCGACAGCTCGACCATCAACGGGGTCTACGACCAGGTCTTCCAGGCCGGCGCGACTGAGGGCATCGGGTTCTTCTTCTCGAGCGGCGACAGCGGCTACGAGGACCCGGCCTACGAGGACTCGGGCTCCGACCAGATCCAGGTCGACTTCCCGACCTCGAGCCCGTGGGTCACTTCGGTCGGCGGCACCAGCCTCGCTGTCGGCCAGAACAACAACTACGAGTTCGAGACGCCGTGGGGCACCGTCCGCGAAGGGCTCGCGGCCGGCGGGATGTCCTGGGCGACCACTCCGCCCGCCGACCCGAGGGCAGACTACGACGGCTCCGGCGGTGGCGGCGTCAGCACCGTGTATCCGCAACCGTCGTACCAGGCCGGGGTCGTTCCGGGCAGCCTCGCGACTGATGTCCCCGAGGGCAGCACGAGCACGCCGATGCGCGTGATCCCGGACGTGTCGGCGTACGCCGACCCGGCCACCGGCACGCTGGTCGGACAGACGACGCTGCAGCCGGACGGCGTCAGCTTCGCGTTCTCGCTGAGCCGCATCGGCGGCACGAGCCTCGCCTCGCCGACGTTCGCCGGCATCGAGGCGGACGCGCAGCAGGCCGCCGGTCACGACCTCGGGTTCGCCAACCCGGCGATCTACGCTCGCGCCGGGAGCAGGGCGTTCAACGACGTGACCGAGCCGAGCTCGCCGACATACGAGGTCCGTAACGACTTCACGGACCCGTTCACGAAGACCGGACCTCCGGTCACCACGCTGCGGCAACTCGGGATCAACGGCTCAGGCGCGTCGGCGCTGACCGCGACCCCCGGCTACGACGACGCCACCGGAGTCGGCTCGCCGAAGAGCTACATCCAGTCGTTCTTCGGCGGCTAGCAGTCGCGTCTGTTTTCGCGTCTGTTGCGGTGGGGGTGGTCCCGCAAGACCACCCCCACCGAGGCGCGCCGCCGTTGTACAACGTCAACTAAGGAACTGCTCGACCGGCAGCCGCCCGGCGAAGGGGGCGCCGGCGCTCCGCCGGAGCTGAGGGTCAGGTGGTTAGGTGACCTTGATCAGCACGACGGAGTTCACCGCGAACACGATCGCGAAGAAGACCGTCCAACGGTTCAGGTTGCGCTCGACCAGCGAGCCACCACCGAGCGGCCCCGCGCCGGTGCCGACGCCGAAAGCGCCGGACAGACCGGCGTCCTTGCCCGAGTGCATCAGCACCAGGGCGATCACCGTGATGCTGACGATGACCTGGATGAAGTCGAGGATGAACTTGACCACGGGGCTATGGTAGCCGCTCGCCTTCGTCGAGCCCGTCGATCCGGTTCAGAATCTCGATGGCCTGAGCCCGCAGGGTCGAGTCCACGGCCGCGAAGTCGGCATTGGACAGCTTGCCCGTCTGGTGGTCTAGCTCGGCGTCGCGAATCTCCCTGAGCTTGGCGTCCCGGGCGGCCTCGAGCTCGATCCGTTCGGGCGCGATCGGACCCGAGTCCGGCGCGCCGCCCACTCTGGACGCGCAGCAGCGGACGGCTGACGATGAACACGACCCCCATCAGCAGCGCCAGCACGATCACGTAGACCATCGCTTGACCGACTAGACGAGCTCGCGCGCAGGCAGAGGCTGCGGCGCGCGTTGCACCGCAGGACTGCGGCGACGCAGCGCCAGCGGGGCCGGCCACAGCGCGATCAGCCCGCCGAGGGCCATGATGATCGCGCCGGCCCACAGCCACGTGACGAGCGGCGAAACGATGAACAGGAACTCGACCCGGAAGGGATGTGTGACGTACTGGTTGACGATGTCGACCACCGCTCGATCGCGCAGCGCGAAGAAGGTGTTGCGACTCATCCCGACCGGATTCCCGGTCCGGGGGTTCAGGTCCTTGGCGAACAGCCGGTCCGCCTGGTTGATGTCGCCGATCATCGCCGCGCTCGGGCGCGAGTTGACGACGGTCCAGATGTCGCGCAGGGGGCCCGCGTCGAGCCCAACCGTGCTGTCGGCGTTGCTGCTGTCAAAGAAACGGCCGACGATCCCGTCGTTCATGTTCGTCGAGGGGTAGAAACCACGCTCGGTGTTCAACGCGGTGACGCGCTTGCCGTTCTTGGAGACGATCAGTGCGGCGCCGAACTGGACCTTCTCAGAGGTCGCCGTCGCCGTCGGATGCTTGTAGGCGAAGCGGTAGCCGTCGACGGTCGCGCTGTGCCCCGGCCGCAGCCACACGTCTCGAGAGCGCTGGAAGGACGAGGAAGCGGCGATGCCGATCAGCAGCACCGCGAACCCGACGTGGACGGTGTAGCCGCCGTAGCGGCGACGGTTGCGCCGAAACAGTGCGCCGAGCGCCACCGGCCAGGCGTCACGGGTTATCGCGCGCCGCGCCGCGGTGCCGCGGTAGACCTCCTGAACCACGGTGGCGATCACGAAAGCGGACAGGCCGAAGATCGCGACCGCTGCGGGCCTGCTCCCCGCCCCGGTAAGGACCAGTACCGCGATCGTCACCAGGACCCCGAAGCAAACCGGGTAGGTGAAGTTCCGGCGCAGGTTGGCGGTGGTCACCCGCCGCCAGGAGATCATCGGCCCGACGCCCGTGAGCAGGACCAGGACGATCGCCAGCGGCACTACGAAGGGCGTGAACGCCGCTGGGCCGACCGACACCGAGGTGCCGGTCAGGGCGTTCGAGATCAACGGGAATATCGTGATCCAGAAGATCACGAACATCATCGCGACGAGCACCAGGTTCTGGAGCAGGAACATCGCCTCGCGTGAGAGCAGCGAGTCGATCTGGTTCTCGGAGGCGAGCGCGCTGCGCCTGTACATGACCAAGCCGATCGCGCCGAAGACCATCACCGCGAGCAGACCGACGAATGGGATTCCGAGCGTCGAGGCGCCGAACGCGTGAATCGAGTCGAGCACGCCCGAGCGGACCAGGAAGGTGCCGAAGATCGAGAGCGTCCCCGCGAGCAACACCAACGACATGTTCCAGACCCGCAGCATCCCCCTTTTCTCCTGGATCTGGATCGAATGGATGAAGGCGGTCGTGACCAGCCACGGCATCAGCGCGGCGTTCTCGACGGCGTCCCACGCCCAGTAGCCGCCCCAGCCGAGCTCCGTATAGGACCAACGAGCACCGAGGATGATCCCGATCCCCAGGAACAGCCAGGCGCCCAAGGCGAACCGCCGGGTGTCGCGGATCCACTCGGAGCCGACTGAACCGCTGATCAGCGCTCCGACCGCGAATGCGAACGGGATCGCCATCAGCGTGTACCCCGAATACAGCATCGGCGGGTGGATCATCATGCTCGGGTGCATCAGCAGCGGATCCAGCCCGGCTCCCTGGGCGGGCGCGGCGCCGGCACCGAACGTCGAGAACGGGTTCGCTGCAAACGCCGCGAGCGACCCGAAGAACGTCGCGAAGCCCAGCAGAACGGCGGTCGCCCAGGGCGCGATCTGCCGCAGCCGGCGGCGGGTCAGGAACAGCACCAGGCTCGACCAGCACGACAGCAGCGTCACCCACAAGAGCAGCGACCCCTGTTGCGAGGACCACGGGGCGGCCATCTTGTAGAAGATGGGGATCGTCGTCGACGACGTCTGGGCGACGACCCTGAAGGAGAAGTCGTTGCGCAGGAACGCGATCTCGAGCAGCGCGAACGCGAAGAGCATCAGGCCCGCGAGCGCGTAAACCGCCCGACGTCCGGAGTCGACCCACTCGGCGCGCTGCTGCCGGGCACCGTAGACCGACGCCGCGATCCCGTAGACGCTGACGCCGAGACCGAGCAGCAGGATCGCGCGACCGAGCTGCGCCATCAGTCGTAGAACCCCATCAGTAGGACCCCGATGCGGCCTGGTACTTCGAGGGGCACTTCGTGGTCAGCGAGTTCTGCTGGCCGACGAAGCGGCCACGGTCGTCGGTGACGTCGACCAGCACGGCCCGCCCGGCCCCAAACGGGTCCGGAACGATCCCGCTGTAGCTGACCGGGACGGCGACGTGCAGCTTCGGATCGCGGATGCTGAACCTGAGGCTCGAGCCCGCCTGGTGAATCGAGCCGTCGAGGACGGTCCCGGCGAGGATGTACTGGCCGCCGGAGTGCGCCCGCTTGAGCAGCTGTGACGCGGTCAGCTCGTCGCGACCGGCGCTGAAGCTGACGTAAATCAGCGCACCCGCGAGCACCAGCGCAGCAGTCAAAGCGACCGACAAGCGGATCGCGCGCTTGCGACTCGGATCCATTCGGCCAAGCATTGTCCCACAGCGGTCGTCGCGACAACGCCGTCACGACTCGAAGCAAACCGTTGTCTGCGGTTGCGTTTACGCGGCCCCGACCGGGCGCAGTGTTAACGCCGGATTAACAGGCCTCCTTATTTGGACTGACGACGAAACGAATCCGTCCAGCCGGCGTTTGAGTAGATACATGTCGGTGAGATCAACAAAGCGCGAGAGCTTCTTCCAGCGGGCACGAAGCGGCGCTGCCGCCGAGGGCTTCGGCCGTATCGGTCGCAGCGAGCAACGCGAGCGCCCGCAACGCCGGTTCGCATCAACCGAGCCGGTCGCGAGCGGGTCGGCTCCCGCCGGGCGTCACCGGCTCCACCACGATCCGGTCCAGGACACCGCGATCTACAACTGCAGCTGCGGTTTCGTGTTCGAGGCCGAGGTCCAGACGACCGTCGGCTGCCCCCATTGCGGCGCTGAACAGGCCTGGTAGCTACCGGCCCCAGGAGACCTGACCGACCGGCTTGCCGTGCGGTGAGAAGGTCACCCCGGTGACCCGTGCCTGCTCGTGGATCCTGAATGCCAGGCATCCGCTGCGGCTCTCGCCGACGTTGATGTCCCTGTCGAAGTCGCGTGGCGGCGTCCGGCAGAGGCCCGAGGGCACGTACAGCAGGTGGACGTTCGGGTCGGTGGCCATGATCGAGAAGTCGGAGGTCGCCAGGCTGTCGTAGGCCACCGGGCCCGTGTTCGAGATCTCCACCCTGACGCCGACCCCGCGGAACCCGGGTAGCACCGGGGCGTCGTCGTCCGACGGGAAGATCGACGACCTTGACCACGGTCACGGTCAAGTGCGCTCCGGCGGCGTTGACCCGCTGGGTCGTACCGACCTTCGGGGCGCCGAGGGCTTGCTCGACGCGTGCACGATCCAGCGGGCTCGTGTCGCTTCTATCGGCCGCCGGGACACCGCTGCCGCCGCACCCCGCCAGCACGACAGCCATCGCCAGCGCGCCGAGGAGTACCGACCGCCTCGCGGTCCCGGCGTTCCTGGCAGCCACAGCGATGCTCCGGAGCCCAGTGCCCAACATCGGGCGTCAATGTACCTGCGGTCGGCGTGACTGGACGACGGATACGCTGGCGCGCGTGTTCGAGATCCGCACTCGCGCCGCCGATTCACAGGCGCGCACCGGCGTCCTCCGGCTGGCGCACGGCACCGTTCGGACGCCGGCGTTCGTGCCGCTGGCCACTCGCGGCGCGGTCAAGACCCTGGAACCCCGCGATGTCAGCGCGCTCGGCTACGAGATGATCCTCGGCAACACCTTTCATCTGATGCTCTCCCCCGGTCCGGAGCTGATCGATGAGTTCGGCGGACTCAATCAGTTCATGCGCTGGCCGGCTCCGATCATCACCGACTCGGGCGGCTTTCAGGTGTTCTCGATGGGCCATGGCAGCGTCGCGGACGAGATCAAGGGCCGGGCGCGCGGCAGTCGGCGGTCGGCAGGCGCGATCCTGTCGATCGGCGAGGACGGCGCGCGCTTCCGTTCATACGTCGACGGAACCGAGCGATTGATGACGCCGGAGACCTCGATGGCGGTCCAGGCGGCGCTGCGCTCGGACATCGCGCTCGCGTTCGACGAGTGCACTCCGTTTCACGTGAACCGCGACTACACGGCCCGCTCGACCGAACGGACGCATCGGTGGCTCGATCGTTGCCTGCGCTGGCATCAGCAGCACGGTCCCGCGGGCCAGGTCGCCTACGGGATCGTGCAGGGCGGGGTCGAGCCGGACCTCCGGATCGGGTCCGCAGAGACAGTCGCCGCCACCCCATGCGACGGGATCGCGATCGGCGGTTCGCTCGGGCAGGACAAGCCGCAGATGCGCGAGGTCGTCGGTTGGACCACCGAGGCGCTCGACCGCGTCGCACCCGATCGGCCAAGGCACCTGCTCGGGATCGGGGACGTCGATGACCTGATCGCAGGGGTGAGGCAGGGGATCGACACGTTCGACTGCGCGATGCCCACCAGGCTCGCCCGCCACGGGGTGGCGATCGTGCCGATGCCGCAGGAGCGTTGGCGCGTTGATCTGGTCAAGGCGCGGTGGCGCGACTCGCGCGAGCCGCTGGTTGAGGGGTGCCCGTGCCCTGCCTGCACGGCGGGTTTCACGCGCGGCTACTTGCACTACGCGTTCCGCGCCGGCGAGTCCACCGGGCCGCGGCTGCTGACCCTCCACAACCTGAGCTTCATCGCCCGGCTGATGGACCTTCTGCGCCGCGCGATCGATGAGCACCGGCTGCCCGACGCTGCGGCGGCGCTGCTCGACGGCGCCGCGCCCTAGCGGCGAGCCCGCGTGCTGCTAGACTTGACAATCGTCGACTTAGATTTTATAATTCTGTGTGTCGTAAACTAAGAACCTTATGGAGGCAACTGATGGCACTTGTTAGATGGGCTCCCGGACGCGACCTGTATCCCGTCCAGTCCGAGATCAACCGACTTTTCACCACCCTGTTCGACACCGCTACGCCGGTAGCCGGTCGGGTCGCACGCCAGTGGACTCCGGCGCTCGACGTCGTCGAGAACGACGGCGAGTACGTCGTCCGCGCTGACCTGCCCGGGATGGGCGACGACGACGTCAACGTCGAGGTCAAGGACGGCGTCCTGCAGATCACCGGCGAGCGCAAGTCTGAGAATGAAGAGCGCAAGGACGGCTACACCCGGATCGAGCGCTCGTTTGGCAGCTTCGCGCGGTCGCTGACCCTCCCCGAGGGTGTCGACCCCGAGTCTGTCAAGGCAAGCTTCGAAAAGGGCGTGCTCGAGATTCACGTCCCGAAGCCCGAGGCGCCCAAGGCCCACACGGTCGAGATCACGAACGGCGCCGCGGCGTAAGCCTGAGCGCAGTTCGGTGGTATCGGGGCGGGCCTCACGGGGCCCGCCCCTTTTGCGTTCGCAGCGGGTGCTCTGCGCCTACTTCGTGTACCGATGGACGATCGCCCGCACCTGATCGATCGCTTGCTGGGCGTCGTTGGCGACGATGTGCCTGTAGTGGACGATCGTGTGGTTCGCCGTCGAGACCAGGAAGTTCACGCCGATCGCGACGGCCGCCACGACCACACCCAGGAGCAGCAGGCTCCAGACGAGCCGCCGCAGGGCAACCCCGGCTCGCGAGCCCCGGCGCTCCTTGACCGCAGCCGGCCGCCGCTCATCGCGGCGCGAGGCGGCAGGAGCGGGCTCCCGGCGCCTGGTCGCCTCGGGCGGGCGCCCAGAACGGGCCACTCTGGCGGGGGCCGCCGGGCCGGACCGCCTGGACGGCTTCGCGGTGGCGACGCGAGTCGCCGCCGTCGGCTCCTCGCGCGCCGGGAGCAGCCGCGTCGCGGCGCCACTCGTCAGATGCCGCGTCGGCGTCTCCTCCTGATAGGGAGAGATGCCCTGCGCCCCGTCGCGGATCAGCTCGGAAAGCTCCAGGGCACTGGCGGGCCGCTGCGTCGGATCGATCGAGATCGACAGGGCCACGGCGTCGGACAACGCCACGGGTACGTGTGGGTTTAGGCCGACCAACGATTGCGGCAACTCGCGCTGCTGCTTGAGCGCGAGTTCTGACAGCGAGGTCGCCTCGTACGGGAGGCGACCGGACAGCAGCTGGTAGGAGACCACCCCGAGGGAATAAAGGTCCGCCGACGGCCCCGCCTCCTCCCCCCGAGCCTGCTCCGGTGACAGATACGCGGCGGTGCCGAGCACTGATCCCACCTGCGTGATGCTCGACTGGTCGACCGCGCGCGCGATCCCGAAGTCGGCGAGCTTGACGACGTCGGCGTCCGAGAGCAGCAGGTTGCCGGGCTTGACGTCGCGGTGGACCACTCCGTTGCGGTGGGCGTACTCGAGCCCACGGCAGGCCTGGGTGATGATCTCGACGCCCTGCTCGACGTCGAGGTGACCGCGATCGCGGAGCAGCTCGGCACACGAGTGGCCGTTGACGCGTTCCATCACGATGAAGTGCTGGCCGGTAACGCGATCGAGGCCGAAGTCGAATACCTGAACGATGTTCGGATGCACGAGCCGAGCGGCCGCGAGCGCCTCGCGGCGGAACCGCGAAACGAACGTCGGATCGTCGGCCAGGTGGTCGGCCAACAGCTTCACGGCGACATACCGCTCGAGCCGCTCGTCGAACGCCAGCAGAACGGTCGACATGCCGCCAACCCCGAGTCGCCCTTCCACCCGGTAGCGGTTCGCGATCTTCGACTCCAGGCTCACGCCCGACTCCCTCCGCCCGCGCTGGTCTTCCCGCTCGCGCTCACTGGGCTGGCCCCTGCAGGCCGGCGCCACCGCTGGTGCTCGTCGCCGGCGTCGTCCCGGCGGGAGTGGTCGCCGGCGTGGTGGCGGGCGTGGTCGGGGTGGCAGGGGCGGTCGTGGTGTTGAGCCCGCCTCCGCCGGTGGTCGAGGTGGTGAGCGGCGGCGTGACCGTGGGCGTCGTTTCGGGCGTTGTCGATGGCGTTGTCGATGGCGTCGTGGTCGGCGTCGTCACCGTCTCCGTGTGAGTGACCGTGGGCTTCGGCGGCGGGGGCGATGGCGTCGCCGGCTGACAGTCGTTTGCCGTCAGCTGCATGATCTTGTTCGCGCCCTGAACCAGGTTCGAGACCAGCGTCGAGTCCACGCCACCGAGGCTCTGGGCGCTGCTCACAAGGTCGCGAGCCGCGGACGCCGCATCCTGGCAGCGGCCAGCCGCCAGCGCGCCCTGCGCCCTGTCCAGTTCTCCCTGGAGCTGGCTCGCCTGGCCGCGCGACAGCAGCCCGCCGCTGCTGCCGCAACCGGCCAGCACCGACACCGCCAGGCCGATGCCGCCGGCCACGATTACCCTGTTCAAGCCCATCGGGCGTCTGACTTTAGACGTCCGCCCGAACGACAGCCGGCCAGCCGGTTGCAGCTGGAACTGTTTCAGGTCACTGCCCGAAGCTCAGCCGCTCGGCCAGCGACGCCGGCAGGTGCGCGGCGTGGATCGCAGCGGCCGCGGCCTGCACGTCGTATTCGGCTCGCCTGTAGGTCGCCGTCCATGCGTCGAGGTCGAGCTCCATCCAGGCTGCGCGGCTATCCCCATCTCGGGGCTGGCCGACGCTGCCGGGGTTGAGCAGCCACTCGCCTTCGCCCAGCTCGAGGACGTCTCCGTCGCCGCGCGTCTGGCCGGTGGCGGACCCGGGCTCCGGGCGCCAGAACGACAGCGCCACGTGCGTGTGGCCGACGAGGCACACGCGATGGGATTGGACGTCGAGGCACATCTCGGCCTGCAGCGGCGACAGCACGTACTCCCAGATGGGATCGCGTGGACTCGCGTGGTACAGGCCGACCACCTCGTCTTCGGAGCTCGGCACGAGCGTCCGCAGATACTCGAGCGCCGGCTCGCTGATCACCCGCTGGGTCCATTCGGCCGCGGTCCGAGCGCCGCCCGAGAACTCATCGAGGTCGAGCAGACCGAGCACCGCCAGGTCGTGATTGCCCGCCAGACAGACGGCCGCGTGGGCCTGCGCGCGCTGGACGCAGGCGTCGGGCTCAGCGCCGTATCCGACCAGATCGCCGAGACACCACAGCTCGTCGCAACCCCCTTCGTACGCCTCCTCCAGGACCGCGTCGAATGCGTGGCGGTTGCCGTGAACGTCCGAAACGATCGCGATCCGCACGGCGTACAGTCTCGCGTGTGAAGCGCGTCCATGGCGGTTCCATACTCGCGCCGCTCGCCCTCGCCGCCGTCAGCGCCGAGGCAGCCGTCAGATTGTTGACCCCCAGTGAGCCGCTTCCGGCCCCGGAGCCGGTCGACATCCGCGATCACTTCACCCCCGAGGAGATCGCCCGCGGCCGGCGCTTCGCGAGGCCTCAGTTCGCGATCGGCCTGGCGCGCAGCGCGCTCGATGCGGCGGTCCTCGCCGCCGTGGTGCGCGGCCAGCTACGACGCGGCGGAGGCAGTAGTGGGAGGACGACCGCCGGAGCCGTGTCGGCCGCGGCGTTGGCCGGCACGGCGCTCGCGAGCACCGTCTCACTGCCGGGCCTGCCGCTATCGGCGCTCGCCCGTCACCGTGCGCTGCGGGTCGGGCTCGCCACCCAATCCTGGCGCGACTGGGCCATCGACCTGGCCAAGGCAACCGCGATCCAGGGCGGGCTCGCGGCCGTCGGCGCCGCCGCGGTGACCTTCGCCGCGCGACGCTGGCCACGCGACTGGTGGCTGCCGGCCGCCGCAGGGTCGGTCGGCTTCGGCGCCGGCCTGGCCGCGCTCGCGCCGGTCATCCTCGACCCGGTGTTCAACGATTTCACGCCGTTGCCCGACGGCGACACCCGTCAGGACGTCCTGTCCCTGGCAGCGGCCGCCGGCGTCTCGGTCGGCGAGGTCTATTCCGTCGATGCCAGCCGCCGCACGACCGCCGCCAACGCGTACGTGACCGGGCTTGGTCCGACGAAGCGAGTGGTGCTGTTCGACACGCTGCTCGACAGTTTCGACCGCGACGAGATCAAGGTGGTCGTCGCGCACGAGCTGGCCCACGTGCGCCACCGGGATGTGCCGCGCAGCGTCGCGTTCGCGGCGCTGACCGCGCCCGCCGCCGCGTTCGCAGTGCAGCGGCTCAGCTGGGGGATGTCGCCGGCGAGGGCGAGCGCCGGCGCGCTGCCGGCGCTCGCCCTCGCCGCGGGCGTCGTGTCGCTGCCGCTCGGGGTCCTCTCGAGCCGCCTGTCGCGAGCCGTCGAGCGCCGCGCCGACGCGTTCTCGTTGCGGCTGTCGCGGGCGCCGCAGGCGTTCGTCTCGTTCGAGCGCGCGATCGCGCTGCAGAACATCGCCGACCTCGAGCCGCCGCGGGTGCTGACCAGCCTGCTCGCCACCCACCCGCCGACGGCCGAACGGATCGGCGCCGCGCTCGCCTACGAACGGGCGCAGTCGCAGCTCGGCGGCAGTTAGTTAGTCGTCGTCCTCGGAGGGGCCGGGGGAACCGCCGTACTCGGGCAGGTTCTTGATGTTCTCGCGCGCCTGCCACTTGGAGTAGTTGTCCTCCATCGCGTCGATCAGCTCGCGCATGAACTTCGCCGACAGGTTGATCCGGGAAACGACTACGCCGGGGATCTCGTCGTCCTCGATCTCGTGGTCGACGCGGGCGAAGGTGATCGTGAACTCGTAGTCGGAGTGACTGACGTTGGCGAAGTTGGCGTAATTCCCCGCCATCACCTCCGGCGAGAAGTGAATGTTGATGTGCCGCTCTGGCTGGTTCGGATCGTCCATAGAGCCTTAGTATCCCATCGTGCGGATTGTCGTAGTCGCGGTGGGCAGGCTGCGGCCTCCCTTCGCCGACGACATCGCCCACTACGACAAGCTGCTGGGGCGCTATGCGCGGCTCGAGCTGGTCGAGGTGCGCGAGGATGAGCGGGTGTCCCGCAGAGTGCCCGAGCGTGCATTCGTCTCGCTGCTCGACAGCGCGGGCCTGACCGTCGACTCGGTCGGCTTCAGCGAGTTCCTGGAGCAGCGGCGTACGAGCGGCCTGGACCTGTGCTTCGTGATCGGCGGCCCGTTCGGGGGCATAGAGCTGCCCCGAGTGGATCAACGGCTGTCGCTTGGCGCGATCACCCTCCCCCACCAGCTCGCCCGAGTCGTGCTCCTGGAGCAGCTCTATCGGGCGCATAAGATCCTCGCCGGCGAGCCGTACCACCACTAATTCCCCTACGAACCCTGATGGCAGAGCGCGAACAGACAACGGTCGACCGGGCCACCCTGCAGCGGCTGGTCGCCGGCCAGCGCCGCCGTTCCCGCCGAGACCTTCGGCACTTCGGACTCCGGCTCGGAATCCTGCTCGGCATTGTGGTCCTGGTCGTGTTCGGGGGCACGCTCGCGCTCTCGATCGACGAGGGCACGTCGGTCGCCTACGGCTTCCTGTGGGCGATCGACATCGTCACGACGCTCGGGACGGTCCCGATCCCGAGCGACACCGCGGGCCGGGTGATCATCGTCGCGCTCGCGCTGCTCGGGGTCGGTACGCTCTTCTACGCCCTGGCGACGGTTGCCGAGTTCTTCGTTTCAGGGCAGCTCAGAGGCGTGCTCGACGCTGCGCCGGACCCAGAAGATGATCGACTCCTACTCAGGCCACCACATCGTCTGCGGCTACGGCCGCGTCGGCCGCCAGGTGGCCCGGGATCTGCAGGCGCACGGCGCCCAGGTGGTCGTGATCGACCAGAACCCGATGCACCGCGAGGCCGCCGAGGCCGACGACGTCGCCTGGCTCGAGGGCCAGGCGACCGAGGACGAGACGCTCGCACAGGCCGGAATCGAGCGCGCCGCGGCGGTGATCGCCTGCGTCGACTCCGACGCCGACAACATCTTCATCGCGCTCAGCGCCCGTGAGCTGCGCAGCGACATCCTGATCGTCGCCCGAGCATCGGCCGAGGACTCCGAGAAGAAGCTGCGACGGGCCGGCGCCGACCGGGTGATCTCGCCGTACAAGACGACCGGGTCGGAGATGGCGCGGATCGCGCTGCATCCGCAGATCGGCAGCGCAGTCGACGTGGCCGACTATCGGGTCGAGCAGATCGAGGTTCCGGCAGGCGCCGTCGGCATCGGTCGCACGATCGGCGAGGCGCGCGGCAGTTCGGTGATCGTGGCGCTGCGCCGCGTTGACGGCCAGGTCGAGCCTCAGCCGTCGCCGGACGCGGTTATCGGCGGCGGCGACACGCTGATCGTGCTCGGGACCCGGCCAGCGCTCGAGGCGCTCGAGGCCCTGTTCCAGCCGACCGCCGTCGCCAGCGCTTAGCCCTGAGTCACCAGGGGCCCGCGGCGAGCGGACCTCAGTAGGCTCAGCACGATGGATCCTGTCGCGCAACTGCGCGCCGCGGTGCAGCGCGGCGCGGGCGTGCTCCGCGGCGGCCAGAACGCCGATTCCGTGCCCGTGCCCACGGTCGAGCGGCCCAAGCGCTCCGAGCAGGGCGACTACGCGACCAACGCGGCGATGCTGCTGGCGCCGAAGCTGGGCGAGGCCCCGCGAGAGATCGCCTCCCGGCTCGGTGACGAGCTGAGCGATGCGCTCGGCGACGAGCTGGTCCGCTTCGACATCGCCGGCCCGGGCTTCCTGAACCTGTTCCTCTCAGATGCCTGGCACCGGGACGCGCTGCGGTTCGTGCTCGACGCCGGCTCGCGGTTCGCCGCCGGCGGCGCGGCCAGGCCGGAGCGGATCCTGCTCGAGTTCGTCTCGGCCAACCCGACGGGGGTCCTGGTCGCCGCCAGCGGCCGCCACGCCGCGTACGGCGACTCGCTCGCGCGGATCCTCGAGCACCACGGCCACACCGTCTCACGCGAGTACTACTTCAACGACGCGGGCTCACAGGTCCGCCGGCTCGGCGAGTCCGTCCGGGCCCGCGCGCTCCACCGCCCGGTTCCCGAGGACGGCTACCACGGCGATTACGTCACCGATTTGGCCGCGACGATCCCCGACGCCGCCGATGAGTCCGTCGACGTCGATGTGGTCGCCGCGCAGGCGGTCGCGATCCTGCTCGACAAGATCAAGTCGACGCTGATCCGCTACGGCGTCCACTTCGACAACTTCTTCTCGCGAGCGAACGCTCCACGAGGGCTCGCCGAGCGCGCTCGACCGCGCGATCGCGGCGCTGCGAGGCGGCCGGCCACGTCTACCGCAGCGACGGCGCGGTCTGGTTGCGGACGACGACGTTCGGGGACGACAAGGATCGAGTGCTGCTGCGTTCGGGGGGCGAGCCGACCTACTTCGCGGCCGACGTCGCCTACATGCAGAACAAGCGCGATCGCGGCTTCGAGCGCCAGCTGCTCCCGGTCGGAGCCGATCACCACGGGTACATCGCCAGACTGAAGGCGGCGTTCCAGGCGCTCGGCGGCGATCCGGACCTGCTGGAGGCGCTGATCCTGCAGTTCGTGCACCTGATCGAGGGCGACGCCCGCGCGGCGATGTCCAAGCGTCGCGGCGAGTTCGTCACGCTGGACGAGCTGATCGACGAGATCGGGGTCGACGCGACGAGGTTCTTCATGCTGCAGAGCTCGCACGACCGGACGCTCGATCTCAACCTCGACCTGGCGCGCTCGCAGGTCCGCCGACAACCCCGTCTACTACGTTCAGTACGCGCATGCGCGGATCGCCTCGATGCTCGCGCGCGTTGGCTCGGAGCGCGTCGCCGAGGCGGTGCGGCAGGCGCCTCCTGGACCGCTCGCCGGCGGCGGGAACGCCCAAGATCTGCACCCTTCCGAGCGAGCGCTGATCAAGCAGCTGGTGGCGCTGCCCGAGGAGATCGCCGAGGCGGCCGACCGGCGCGGGCCGCACCGGATCGCCGCCTATTCGCTGGAGCTGGCACAGGAGTTCACGGCCTTCTACCGCGACTGCAAGGTCGTCGGCGCGACCCCGTCAGAGGTCGAGGCCTTCCGGATCGCGCTGTGCGTCGCGACCGGGTCGACGCTGGCGCTGGTGCTGGGCCTGCTCGGGGTCAGCGCGCCCGACTCGATGTGACCGCGGGAACTCCGAGTTGGGCTCGGACAGGTCCACGCCGCCCCGGCGCTCCGACTCGGCCGCTCAGATGAACTTGGTCAGCTCGTCGTCGAGCCTGGCGGCCTGCTCGGGCGACAGTGGAGCTCCGCCGGCCGGCTGCGCCTGGCTCGGCGCGGCGGCCGCGCGCCCGCCAGCGTGGGAGCGTGAAGGCGAGCAAAGCGACGCCGCCCAGCAACAGCGCCGGCGGCAGGATGTAGATCAGGCAGGTTGACGCCGCTCGCCGGGGGTCGCGCCAGCACCTGCACGCCGTAGTAGCTCACCATCGTGTTCTTGATCTGCTGCATGTCGTCGCCCTTGGCGATCAGCCGAGACACGACTTGCTTCTCGCTGATCGCCTGGGGTGAGGAGACCGTGTTCAGAGGCTCATGGCATGACACGCACATGAACTGGGTCTCGACGTTCAGGAGGTTGAGGCGCCCGGCGGCCACGGCCGAACCGGCGGCCGTCAGCGCGAGGATGGTCATCGCAAGCGCGACGATGGTCCGGTTCGCGCGGGGTCGGCGGTGCAGCCGGTGGCCGATCACGTGCGCTCCTCGAGGATCTTCGGGAGCGTCCGGTTGACCCACCGATCGGTCAACTGGAAGCGACGCAGCGCCTGGACCTTGCCGGAGCGGTTGATCACGAAGGATTCGGGGACGCCCGATACCCCGAAGGCGTGCGCGAAGTTGCCGTTGACGTCCCGGATCACCGGGAAGCTGAGGTGGTACTGACGCATGTAGGTGACGTCGTTACTCGGGTCGTCCTGGTAGGTCACGCCCAGCACCGTCCCGTCGTGGGCGGCGAGCATCTGCTGCGCGTGCCGCAGCACCGGCGCCTCGGCCTGGCATGGCTGGCACCAGGAGGCGAACATGTTGACCAGCACGACCTTGCCGTGGAAGTCCGACAGGCTCTCGGTCGAGTTGGTCCTGCCGAGCACCGGCAGCGCCATCCCCGCGCTCGGGGCCGGCGGGTAGTGACCCGAGTCCACGCGGGCGTCGATCGAGTTGTTGGTGCCCTGATTCGCGATCCCAATCGCGAGCACGGCAAGCAACCCCACGACCACCGCGGTGATGATTCCTGGCACTGCGAACCGGCGCATCCGGGCCCAAGGCTACCGCCGACGCGCCGGCCCCGATCCCCCTGCGACCCAGACGATCGGGACATACCCACACTCAGGACGCAGAATTGGTGCAAATTGTGCACACCCCTGCCCGGTAGCGTGTGTGCCCCTGGATGCGCCTCCGCCACCGACCGTCTCGCCGCCGATCCCTCCGTTAGCTGGCGCTTCCCCATTAGCCCAACGCCCGCGAGGCGAGATGACGCTCTCCGAGTTCGTACAGGTCTACTTGGAACGCCACGGGGTCACTGTCCGGCCTCGGACCGTGACGACGCTGACAGAGCGCCTGCGGCACGCCGAGCGGGAGTTCGGCGATGTGCCGCTGCGCGACCTCGAAGAAATGACCGATGAGATCGCGGCGTGGCACGCCAGGCAACCAGACGGCGTCCGCTACGGCCGCATGAGCGCGCTGCGTCAGACCTTGGAGGCTGCCGTCAGGTGGGGACATATCAAGGTCAACCCCGCAAAGGCGACCGGGCGCAACCGCCAGCCTGTCCCCCGCATGGTTCGGGTCTTCACTCGCGGGGAGCTTGACGCGATCACCACCGAGTTGTCGCCGGCGTTCTCACCGCTCCCCGCGTTCGTCGCCGCCACCGGGCTCCGCCCCGAGGAATGGCAAGCGCTGGAACGCCGCGATGTCGACCGCACGGCCGGCGTGTTGACGATCCGCAGGACTCTGTCGGGCGGCGAGATCGTCGAGCTCGGCAAGACCGCCCGCAGCCGCCGGCAGGTACCGCTCTCCCCGCGCGCCCTGGCCGCGCTGGAGTCCCTCCCCGCACGGCTCGACACGTCACTGATCTTTCCGGCCGCCAAGGGCGGCGTAGTTAACCTTGACAACTGGCGTCGCCGCGCATGGGCACCGGCGATCAAGGCTGCGGGCGTGGCGCTCCCGGCGCGCATCTACGACCTCCGCTCGACCTTTGCCAGCAACGCGTTGGCGGCGGGGCTCGCCGTGTTCGAGCTGGCGCGGGTCATGGGCACGAGCGTGGACATGATCGAACGGCACTACGGGACGCTCCTGGATGGCTCGCATGCGCACATCGCGGCACGTCTAGCGTCTTTTGAGCAGGGAGAGAACTCGTTGGTGACATGACCGGCATTGCCACCGCCGTCACTCGGCTGCTTTAGCAGCTGCCTGTCCGCTCCAGGCCTCACCGAGCATGACCCGCTTCGGGCATTGGGCGATCGCACGGCGGCCTAGCAGGGGCGTACACGGCTCGACGAGGCGGAGCGTCAGGGACGGATCCGGCCGGACGCGTGGGAATTCGTCGACCGGGCGCTCGCGGTGGTGGCCGCCCTGCCGCCCGGGGGTGCCTTTGGCGGCTACGTGGCCGCCAAAGGCGGGCATCCCGAGTGTGTCAGCGAGCCCGGGTCACCAACCGGGGGTCCCGACGAGCCGGCGGCGCAGCGGTCCGTCCTCTCCGCCCGCCTGCTCGACGGCGACCCGCGCGCGCTCGACCCGGGAACGCCACTGCACGCGCTCGTCGTGGCGCTGCTGACCGCCGGTCGCGGGCTCGATCCAGGGACCCCGCCACGGACGGTCTGGGCAGCTTGGGGTGTGCTCGTCGATCCAGTCTCGTCAAACGTCGCCGGGTTGAATCTGGCGCTGGAGGGCGACGGCGTAGCTTCCCGGCTGTGCGCCGCTGCCTCCGGTGTCGCTGTGATCCTCACCTACGGTCAGCTCGCAGCCGGTGCACTCCGCTGGAGTCAACGGGTCTCGTGTTTCAGCTGCGAGAACCCCTCGACCCTGATCGCCGCCGAGCGGAAGCTCGGCGCCGCGTGCCCACCGCTTGTGTGCACCGCTGGCCATCCCTCCGACGCGGTACGCCTCCTCTTCGATGCCGTGGCCGCGGCGGGTGGGCGAATCCGCCACCATGGCGACGACGACGAGGCCGGCGTCCAGATTCGTCAGGACCTCGAACGCCGCCACGGAGCCGAGAAATGGCACGTGTCCGGTCCGTCCGGTCCAGAGGAACTCGTCGTCGACGGATTGCTCGAGGACCTGCAACGGGCCAGTTGACACGCCGTCCGCTTCCCGTCCATCCACGACTGGGTGATGTCACATGCGTCAAAAGTCGATTCGGCCCTGGGCGGTCGCGGTCCTCGGGCCCGCCCGGTCGGGACGGGCACGCTTCGTCGCTCAGAGTCAGTGGTCCGTTGGTGTCGCTCGTCACCGACCGCCAGCGCGTGCTTCAGTCTCGCGACGCGCTCAGGTCGGTCGCGCTGTGGCAGTCACGCTCGGCGATCCACGGTCGGGCTGTGGTTCAATGGTATAGCCGAGGGCTATACTCGCAGGTATGCCCAAGGTCATGATCTCGATGTCTGTGGAGCTGTTGGCTCGCGTCGATCGCGAAGCAGGCGCACGGGGCACGACACGCAGCGGCTTCCTTCAGGAGGCGGCGCAACGTGAGCTTGGATGGCCGGATCCGGCCAGGATCGATGCGGCGCTGGCGCGTGGACGCGACGCGCTGGTCGGCGCTGGGCGCTTCGAGTCTGCCGAGCTGATCGGCGACGAACGTCATGCACGCGACGCGCGTGATCGACGTCGTTAGCGACGCCAACGTCGTGCTCAAGTGGTTCCACGACCAGGGCGAGGAAGAAGTCGAGCCTGCACGAGCGTTACTAGAAGCACACAAGGCCAAGAGGGTCGCGCTCACAGTGCTCGACCTGACTGCGTACGAGCTTGGAAACGCACTACTACGCGGCCGCGCGAAGGCCACCGCCAAGCAGGTCGCTACGGTGCTGCAGGCGCTCACTGAGATCTGTCCCGCCATCTCGCCCAGCAGCGAGCAAATGTCGCTGGCAACCGAACTCGCTGAGCGTCACAACCTGACTCTGTACGACGCTGTATACGCAGCGGCTGCGCGGGATCGAGGAGCGACTCTCGTCACCCTCGACAGCGATCTGCTCAGTGCGGGCTTGGGTAAGCGTCCAAGTGAACTGGCCACGCAATTAGCGGCGACCGCTGAACACCGGTCGGAACCGGGATCCAAATGAAGTTCGCCTTTGCGGCCCCGTCGGAACGGACGAGGCCAGAACCCACCGCTGTCCATCGCCGCTTCGACTCGCAACTGCCGAGCACGCCACCCGCAACACACTCGAGCTGTGGGTCGTGCCTGCGCGCGACCAGTTCGGCGGCTGGACCCTGGCCGAGCTAGAAGACGCCGCGAGCGACATCGCCCGCTGGCGCGGCTGTCGGCCATGCGGCGATGCCGTTACCAGAACACCCGCCCGCTGCGCCAGGCGCTCGGCGCCGCGAAGCGGTGGCGCCACGTGATCGACAACCCCGCCGTCGAGCACCGCGTAAACGCGCAGCCCCGCGCGGAGGAGATCCGCTCGTTCACCAGGAGCGAAGTCGAAGTGATTGTCGCCGAGCTTGCGCCTGAGAACGCCGCGATCGTGCAATTCGGCGCCGAGACCAGACTGCGGAACAACGAATGGACCGGGACCGAGCGGCGCGACACCGACCTCCGCAGCCCCGCCATCGCGGTCGCCCGCCGCTACAGCCGCGGTCAGCTCACCCCTACCCAAAGACCGAGCGCCGAAGGGTGCGGTAGACCGTCGGCTTCCCAAGCCACGCAGAGAGCGGTCTCAGCGACGGCAACGACCGGCAAGGATCGCCAAACGAAGCATCGGTTTGCAGGGGATTCTTAGGGCGAGGCCTGCAACGGCGGAATCCCCCGAACAGCTGTCCGAGCCGTCGTATGTGCATGGAATGCTCATCGTCGCACCGCGAGCGGAGGTCCGCGGTGCCTGCTCGCCGAAGTGTGGGACGGGTCGAGGTGGAACACGCTCGCCGGATCAACCCCGGCCCGGCCCACCTCGCAGCCCGCGACCGCGAGTCCATCACCTACGGGTCAACCATGGCGACCGGTCGGTCCTACTGCGGGTCACGGGTCCGGTATTGACCCCGGGGAAAGCTGGGAGGTCGTCGATCCGCAACCCGTGTCCGGCGTGCCATGTCAGCCACACACCGGACAAAGAACCCGGTCGATCCCGCGCCCGCCTCTATTTTGGCTTCCACGGCTACACGGGCACTCGCGGGGCATTTGCGTTTGTTCCATGTCGCCGAGTCCGCTAGATTCGATTCCAGGAGACACCGGTTCGACGGAGAGGGAGCTTGCATTGGCCGAATTGCCCTTCGTGGACGCTCATCTTGATTGGCTGGATTTGAGGGAGTTGCGCGGGTCGAACGTTCCGTCCTGGAAACGTTCCTGGTTCGCCTAAGCCGTGCCTCGTAGGCGCTCCTACATAGGTATTCACCGGAGTGCGTCGTGCGCCGCCTGAGGGTCGGCGTGATCGGCGCGGGCTCGTGGGTCGTGGCATCGCACCTGCCGACCCTCGAAACCCGCCGGGATGAACTCGAGTTCGTTGGAGTCTGCAGAGAGGGCTCGGAGCTTCTCGAGAAGATCCGCGACCGATTTGGCTTCCAGTTTGCCTCCGAGAGCTATCAAGAGGTTCTCGACGCCGAGATCGATGTCTGCATCGTTGCGAGTCCTACCGCCTTCCATTACGAACACGCTCGCGCGGCGCTCACCTCGGGCGCTCACGTTCTGATTGAAAAGCCGATAACGATCGATCCCGAAGATGCATGGGATCTCGTGGGAGTCGCCCGGGCTGAGCGACGGCATCTCGTGTGCTCCTTCGGCTGGAACTATCGCCCTCTACTTGTTCAAGCGGCTCGGCTGATGCATGACGTTGGTGTTGGGCCGATCGAGCATGTGTCGATTCGGATGGCGTCGTTCACACGCGAGCTGCTCGCGAATCGCGGCGCGTATCCGAAAGCCGCGCCGGAAGCTATCCCGGAGCAGCGCACCTGGACCGATCCCGCGCTCTCGGGCGGCGGTTACGCCCAGGCTCAGCTGTCGCACGCGCTCGCCGCCGCTCTTTGGCTCACGGGCCAACGGGGCCGGGCGGTCTCAGCCTTCATGACCGCCCCACTTGGAGCTCCTGTGGAACTTCACGCGGCGATTAGTCTGCAGTTCGAGGATGGAGCGATTGGCTCGCTCTCCGGCGCTTCGAGCCATTCGGACGCAGTCGGAGCCCCAGAGAACGAACTGGACATCAATGTGGTGGGTCGAGACGGTCAGTTTCAGGTCAGCATCGAGCATGGCCTGGCGCGCCTTCTTCGCGTGGACGGGGAGCAAACGATCGACCTCGGGCCGGAAGGAGGTTCCTATGACTGCGTCGGCCCTCCGTTGGCGCTCGTCGACATGGCGGCCGGCCGTGACGTCGTCAATCAATCGCCCGGGGAACTTGGTGCGCGAACGGTCGAGATCCTGTCCGCGGCGTACGAGAGCGCCCGCACCGGTTCGACCGCGGTGATCCGGTCGGCAGGTTGAACTCACATCGACGACGGGCCACCTCGTCGGCGCCGACGGAACAGACGTCTTGACGAGATCTGCGGTTGAGTCAGCGGACAACGTTGGGTCTGCCCACGCCCTTCGCGGGCGACATCGACGGCCAAGCTGCCGTGTCGCGCGACCATACCCTCCTGCGTGTCCCGGAGCGCCTTCGGGAGCCGCTCGTCCTTGGAGCCGCGGGGCACGAGCGGGTACCCGTGGCGCGGCCAGGCGGGCTCCGACGCGCCCAGACCTCGGCAAATCAGTTCGACCGCGAAGCGGGTGACTGCAGACATCGGTCCAGATGCCGACGTGGATAGACCGTATCTCCGAACGGAGGCCTCCCGCCCGACTCGGCCTGATCTCGCCCACTCTTGACGTCGGGATCCTGCGCGCGTAACATCGCGGTACGTTGCCGGAACCGTTTCCACGAACGATTCCGGCAAAGCTCACGAGAGGAGAGGTACATGCTTCGCAAAATGCCGGGGCTCCCGGCTACGCTGGTGGTTGGTGCGGCTGTCCTCGCTGTAGCAGGCGCCTCATCGGTCACGAATGCACTCGCGAAACACCCGGCGAATGCTTCGCCGGCTTCCAAGTTCGTGCCGGCAGCACCTGCGGCACCAGGCAGCGGAAAGGGCATCAAGATCGGCTACCTGTCTAACGACGAGTCTGTGCCGATCGTCCATGTCATTTCTCAAGGCATCGAGGCCCAGGCCAAACGTGCCGGCGTCGACCTAGTCTTCTGCAACGGCGCCGGTAGCGACGCAACTGCCCTTCAGTGCGCAAAGACGTTCAAGGCAGAAGGGGTTCAAGGAATCATCAATTTCCAGCACGACACAGCCGCGGCGCCTTCGATCTGCGCTGCTGGGCCCCAGAAGGTCCCTGTGTTTGCCGTTGACATTCCACAGCCGCCATGCCAGACGAATTTCATGGGGGTGGATAACACCGTCGGCGGCGAAATTGCTGGTGAGCAGCTCGGCAAATATTTCAAGTCACATTTCAACTGTAAGTACGATGCCTGGGTCTCGCTCGAAGAGCCCGAGATCGGCGCGCCGAACACCGAACGGATGGGTGGATACCGCACTGGGTTCGCGAAGTACTGCGGTGCTGTCCACAACCTGAAAAAGATTGGCTTTGATGCTTCTGCGGCTCAAGGACAGACGGACATGGCTGACGCTTTAACGTCTCTCCCGTCCGCCAAGCGGATCATCGTTACCTCGATCGACGACGAAGGTATCGAGGGCGCGTTCGCTGCTGCCAAGACCGCAGGTCGGTCGAATGATCTCTACGCTGCCTCATTGGGGCAGGCCGATACGCCCTCGCGCTGTGGGCTCAAGACAAATCCGCACTGGATTACTGCCACGGCAATCTTTCCTGAGCGATACGGATGGGTCGGCATTCCGTATATGATCAAGGCGATCAAGGGTCAGAAGATTCCAAAGAATCTGTTTGTGCCACTGGTAGCCGTGACCGGAAAGACGATCGGAAAGTACTACAAGCTGAGCTGCCACTGACCCTCACGAGGTTGGTTAGCTTTCGCTAGGAGACCGGGTGGCCGTAACACCTGTTGTTAGGGCGACCGGAATTCGAAAGTCATTCGGTGGCGTCGAGGTCCTCCATGGGGTGGACCTCGACGCCGCTGGAGGCTCCATTCTCGCGCTTCTCGGTGAGAATGGGGCCGGAAAGTCGACGTTAGTCAAAATCCTCGTCGGGGCAGAGCAACCTGACGGTGGAGACATCGAAGTCGGGGGCGAGGTCATGACTTCCCTGACGCCGCAAGGGGCCCGAGCACTCGGCGTTCGTATGATCTTCCAGGAGTTGATGGAGGCGCCGACGCTCTCGGTCGCGGAGAACATCTGCCTTGGCCAGTGGCCCAGGAGTGGCGGGCGAGTAGACTGGACGCAGATGCGAGTGCAGGCTCGGCGCGTGCTGGGCGAGCTAGGAGCGCTCGACGTTGATGTCGGGCAGCCAGTCGGGTCGCTGGCGGTTGGCCAGCGTCAGCTTGTCGAGGTCGCCCGAGCGATGCTCGGCGATACGCGGTGTCTTATTCTCGACGAGCCTACGGCTGCGCTGTCCGCGAGCGAAGCAACCAGACTCTTCGCTTACCTTAAGCGGCTTCGCGAGTCCGGGGTTGCGATCGTGTACATCACACATCGCCTCGACGAAGTCGAGGCGATCGCCGATCGCGTACAAGTGCTCCGAGACGGTTCGACCGTCATGAGTGAGGATGTCCCGGGGATCGAGCGGACCCAGATGGTTTCAGCGATGCTCGGACGGACGCTCGAGACGGCGACGAGTCTGTCTACGCGGGGGCTGGCGAGCGCGCCCGAGTCGTCGCCGGCTCTGCGCCTACGAGAAGCAACCTGCGATGGCGCCTTCGTCAAGGTGAGCCTCGAACTCCGCGCGCAGGAGATCACCGGCCTATACGGCAACGTCGGATCCGGAACTGGCGAGGTGGCTGAGGCCATCTATGGAGCACGCGCGTTTGACGAGGGAACGCTTGAGATACGCGACGTTCCGGTTCATATCGATCGTCCGTCTCGCGCGATCGAGCTCGGCATCGGGCTTCTACCGGGCGATCGACAGCGAGAGGGCGCGTTCATGCAACTCTCCGTGTCGCAGAACCTCTGCGCTCCGAGTTGGAGTCGACTCGCCTCTCACGGCTGGCTTACGGCGCGCGATGAAGCCCGGGTGTATCGAAAATGGCATGACCTCCTTCGCGTACGTTCCCGGAACGACCCGAACCAGCCGTTGTCGACCTTGTCGGGTGGAAACCAACAGAAAGTGTTGCTCGGTCGCTGGCTTGAGCAGAATGTGACGGTGCTCTTGCTGATCGAACCAACGCGCGGAGTTGACGTGGGAGCGCGCCAGGAGATCTATCGCGCAATCCGACAACTAGCCAACGACGGGGTTGCCGTGCTCTTGGCGAGTAGTGATCACGAGGAGGTCACTCAGATAGCCGACAGGGTGGCCGTCATGGTGCGTGGGCGGATCACTCGGCGGTTTACTCGAGAGCAACTCACGACGTCGGCTCTGGTAGCCGCGGCAGGAGGAGGCGATCGAAGCGATGACTGATCAAGCCATCGCTGAGCCGCTCGGCGTCGAACCTGCTCCTGAGCTCCCACGCGGTCGGCAGCTGCCTCGACTACCCAAGGCGTTCGTGCTTCTACTCGTTCTGATCGCGGAGATCATCCTGTTCTCGCTGTTGTCGCCCTACTTCCTCGCGTGGACCAACCTCCTCAATACCTTGGAGGCCGTCGCGGTTATCGGCATAGTCGCGGCGCCGGGGACCTTACTGATCGTCGCCGGTCAGTTCGATCTTTCAGTCGGCTCGATCACCGCGCTCGCCGGAATCGTGATGGCGAGCATCGCTGGGAGCCATGGAGTAGGGCTAGGCGTTCTGGCCGCCTTCGGAATCGGCCTCGGTGCCGGGGCGGTGAATGGCTATTTCGTCACCGTCGTTGGGATCAACCCGCTCATTACCACGCTCGCGACTCTGTCTGCTTTTCAAGGTCTAGCAGAGGTAACGTCGAACGGCCTTTCTCTTCCTGTAAACGGTTTTAGTGGACTGGGCACAGCCACGATAGGTGCGAATATCGAGGTTCCCGTGGCCATCTTGGTAGTAGTCATGTGCATCTTCGCGTTGGTCATGCGCTTTACGGTGTTTGGTCGCAGCGTATACGCAATCGGCGCTAATCCTGTCGCGGCGCGCCTGATCGGACTCCGGACCAAGAGAATCATCTTCACTCTCTTCGTCATCTCGGGCCTCGCCTGCGCTCTGAGCGGCCTTATCCTCGACTCGCAGCTAGCGTCGGCCTCGCCGACCGCCGCAACCGGACTCGAACTATCAGTCATCACAGCAGTCGTGCTGGGTGGAGCAACTTTGTCGGGCGGGGAAGGCACAATCATTGGCACGGCGCTTGGCATTCTGGTCATCGGCGTTCTTAACAATGGACTCGTCCTCAAGAGCGTGAATCCGTTCTGGCAGGACGTCGCTCAGGGCGCGCTCCTGGTCGCCGCAGTTTCGTTCGACCGTGCTCGTACCCGGCTGGTTGAGCGAAGAGGACGTCGTGGTCTCCGCCAGATGTCCACAACCGCCACCTCTAATACCTAGGAAAGGAGAGATTCTCAAAATGAAACCGCCTGTTTTCGGTGCCGTCCCCGGCGACGCAGACCGCCGCGTGTTCCGAGCAGGTGCCAGCAATTCGCTCCGTTCTCGTGGAGCTTCCTAGTAAAGGAGGAATGTCCAACATGGATACAGCAACACCTACTCAGGCCTATGAGGACCTGGCGAGCTGGGATGGGCGATGGCCATTTCTGGGGAAAGAGCCTTATCCGCGTGCGATTCGTGCACACGAGGCCTACTTTCAGGCATGGGGCATCAGCAACGCAGGCATGAACCGTACGCCCGTGTGGTTCTACGCGAGCACCCAAACCATCGACACGGGTATCTTTTCGCTCGCGCCAGGCGACTATTTCAAGCCCGGCAATCATCCCAATCCTGAGCCTTATCTTCTCCTCGACGGAACACTCCACATCGGAAACCCCGACACCGGCCAGTTGATTGAAGCGACGAAGGGTGACGCGATAGTCATTCCCGCGTTCCAGATGCACGTCGGCCACAATTTCGGGAGCGAAACGTGCCGGATGCTGTGGATGATCCCGCGCCAAAAGATGACGGATGAGTTTCATCAGAACCCGGTCTATGACGACCACTACATGAACTTCAGGACGCCGATCGTACTTCATAAGGAGACGGTCCATCGGCACGAGGCCCATGACAACTTCGCGCAGCCGAACTTCCGAGCGGGCGATGCGCCGAGGTCACGTCACGCGGATCTACGCGAGTGGCCACCGGCTAGCGGTCGGTCGGCTTCTGCGGACTTTGATGTTGACACTAAGCATCTTTACCATCATGGCCAGTGGCTTAACTTCGTGACCGGTGGGGATTTTGGGCATCAGTTTGTAACGTCGTTTGCATGGAGCACGGATGAGTTCCAGTTCGGGAGGATCCAAGTTCCACCGAACCGGATCACGAACGCGATACAGGTTCCAGGCGAGCGTGTCTATTACCCGCTAGGTGAGGGACAACTTATCGTCAACATCATGGAGACGAACGACAGCATCATTGGCGGAGACGGCGATGCTCTGTTCGTGCCGGCGGGCGTTGCACATCAGTTCCAGAATCCGGACGCGAAGGCGGTCGAGGCGGCGTTCTGTTGTTCTGCGCCCCTCGGTGGAAGCCTTTACGAATAGGGATCTGGCGGGTTCGCGACACTCTGGCCGCGGCCGGCAACGCCAGATATGGTCGGGGCGGTAGCTAAGCGATGGGGCATCCTGGTATTGCGCTAAGGCGTTCGTTAAAATGCGCACCGGGATGCCCCGGCTACGTGTGCGGGGATGGGAGGGCGCGACCTCGTAAAGGCCTATATCCACCTCGGGTGTCGCGGACGTGCGAAGGAGCGGTGTCGGGAGTCGGCGAGATCGGCCACGGCATCGGGCGTCGTTGCACAGTTGCGTTTCGGGAGTCAGCGGCGCAAATCTGGGTCGCTTGAGGTCGATCGGGTCCGCGGAAACCAATTGACACGTGGGTTGTGCGGTGCCCAACGGCGCCGAGTCGTCCTTGAAGGATGTATGGCGCCCGCGGCAGTGCCTGGCCAGTTGCAGGTGGTGTCCCAGGAAGTCGTCGCGGTGTCCGCACCCCGATGCGCTCCGTCGCCCGAGCGGCGCTAGGAGCGTCGTGTGAAGCTCAGCGAGGCCCTAGGCGCAATCGCGGCGCCACCCTAGCGCAGCGACGCTTGAAGGCGGGTCGTTGATCGGCCCGCGTGGGACCGGGTCCTCCCGCTGGTCAGCTTCAGGGAGGAGCGCGATATCGACTGACGCCTTTTGGAAACCCGCGGGCGAGACTATCCCGATCGCGCGTGCAAGGCACTGCGCAGTCATGTAGTCCCACAGCAGACAGGCGTCTTAGGGCTAATTCCAGCGCGCGCCGCGAAATCGTCCCGGCTTCGAGGTCGCGTGGCTCCGACTCCGGGACGATCCGCGCCGTGTGCGGCGAGGAGATGCACTACGGGGCACCTCACCCGCGACTCCGAGGAGCACCTCCGGGACCAGCTCGCCGCCGGCGGCGCCGATGCAAACGAGGACGCGTCAGAGACTGGCTCATGGCCCGACCAGCACGACGTTTCTGCATAGAATGCCATGAGTGAGCTGGAATAGTTCCCTGAAAAACCGATCATTTGCAGGCAATACGCGAACGTAGCTCAGTTGGTAGAGCGTCGGCTTCCCAAGCCGGACAGGGCGGTTTTAGCGGTGGCAAGGGCCGGCAAGGATCGCCAAAAATTCTCCCGGTTTGCAGGGGATTCTCAGGACCGAGGCCAGTAACGGCGGATCCGCCGAAAAGCTGTTCGGGCCATCGTTTGTTCATGGATTGTTCATCGCCGCAGCGCTAGACGGACGTGCGGTGAGCCTGCTCGTCGAGGTGTGGGACGTGGACCGGACGGAGACACGCCGCCGGATCAACCGAACCTCACCGCGCGCGGCCGCGAGATCATCACCTGGTGCGAGGGCGTTCCGCTCGTCGTGATCCAGCGACAGCCCACTGGAGAGTGCCGCTTCCGGCCGTGAGCGACAGGAGACTTCAGAGTGCCGGAATGGGGCGCAAGGTCGCTCCTATGTCAAGCGATTGCCGCTCGTAGCGGGAAATCGTCGGTTGGCGGGAGCGCGTTGTGGACGGCCTTTTGGGGTGGTATCGGTCGCGCGGGACGTGGCGAGGACCGCAGACGGGTTTAGATCGCGTCGTTTGTCGCGGTTTAGGCGCCAGCGGCTGCTAAATGTCACCGAGGTACGGCAGGCGACCTCGACGATGGTCGTCCGCGCGGGCGCGGCGCGCCGCAGAACGGCGCTGGTTGACTGATTGGCTCGAGGGCTAGGTCATGCAGCGCATCGGGACGGCGGCGTTGATGCTCGTATCGACGGTGCTGCGGTCGCGCGGTCGGGGGTGGATAGGAATCCGATCCACGGTGCTTAGATCCGGCTGTGCTGTCAGCGCGGGAACGGCGAGGAGGTGGTGAAAGCGCCGGGCGAGGTGTCGCTTGAGGCAGCGGAGCGCGCCCTTCCGTGTTTTCCCTTCAGCTTGTTTGCGTTCGAGGTAGGCCTTGGTAGCCGGGTCGTGGCTAGCGCGGGTGATCGCGATGATGTGCAGCGCGTGGTTGAGCTGGCGATCGCCGCCGCGGTCAAGCCGGTGTTGGTCGCGCTGGCCTGATGAGCATTTGATCGGTGCGGTGCCGGCGTGCCGGGCGAAGCAGGCGTCGGATCGATACCGCTCCGCGCCGGCGGTGCGCCCGATCAGGATCGCGGCGGTCAGCGCCCCGCACCCGATCTCCGCCAACAGCTGCGGCCGGTGGGCGTTGATCAGCCCGAGCAGCTCTCGCTCAAGCGCGTTCGCTTGGCGGGTCAGGCTGCGGATCTGCGCGACCTGCTCTCGCGCGACCCTAACGCGAGCGCCGGGCATGCCGCGCAGCTTCCGGTCGATCCGATCGAGCTGCCGGGTCTCTGATAGCGAGCGGGCCTTGAGTGATCGCTCGAGTTCTGGGCACAGCGCCAGCAGATGCCATCGCATCCGGTTCTGGACCTTGGTGCGCTCGGCGACGAGATCGCGGCGATGATCGAACAGCAGACGGATCTCCATCGCCTCCTCGTCGAGATACGCGACCGGGAACTTCTCCACCCCGTCCTTGACGACCGCGCGGGCGATCGCGAGCGCGTCGATCTGATCAGACTTCCCGCGCTCGCGCTCCCCACGCCGGGAGGCGCCCATCCTGTGCGGCGCCACTCTCACCACCCGCTCGCCAGCAGCGAGCAGCGCCTGCTCCAGGCGACCTGAGACGTGCCGGCAGTCCTCGATCGCCCATACCCGCTCCTCATCCAAGTCCCGCGCCCAACGAACCGCGGCCAGATGCCCCGGCTCCTCAGCCTTGATCTCGCGCTGGCCGCGAACCCGGCCCGTGCCATCATCGACCGCCGCGAGCGCGTGCGAGCCCTTGTGCGTGTCCGCGCCGATCACGATCATATGCACCGTCCCTTCGTTTGGTTGACCACCGATGAAGCGGATCTCGGCGGACAGCTCTCACTTGGGGCGAATGCCACGCTCCTATCAAGTCACGCCGAAGGTCCTCGGGCGGCGGCGGGCGACACAACCTATGCCAGTCAGACCAGCCGGTCGACAAGCAGTCACAGAGTCAGCCCGCCGTCAGCCCGAGAACCAACCGCACGGGTCGGACGTCACCGCCAGACGATCCAAGACTCTGACAGTGACAGCAGTCACGCCTTTACTGCTACGTCGGCGCGGAGCGGAAGTTGCTCCGGGCCCTCCTTGCCTCGGCGGCGCGGCTAGCGGCGGCGTTGGCGATCGCCTTCGTGGCGATTCACTCGCCCGAGCCGACGATGCCGTGGCAGCGGTTGGTCGCCAATCCGATCGTGAGCTCGGCGACGTCGTAGTGAGCAAAGCACTCGTTCGCGGCGGCGCGAGCTGCGACCAAGCCGACGGCTCCGCGGACCCACGCCGGCGCCTTCGCACGTGATAGCGGCAGTGGCACGAATTTGCTGACGCCGCTGAGGGAGCTAGCAAGCATGTCCCGCCGCAGAATGCGCGTTTGCCATAACGTAGCGGTGGCAGTCGAGCGGTGATGACCGCGAGGAGCTGAGGGTTGGAGGAGCACGACGCGATTGTGGTAGGCGCGCGCTGCGCGGGCTCCTCGTTGGCGAACCTGCTGGCGCGGCGAGGCTGGGATGTCCTGCTCCTCGATAAGGACGGGTTTCCGAGCACGACCATCTCGACGCACGTCCTGTGGCCGAGCGGGGTGGCGAGGCTGGAGCAGCTCGGCGTCCTTGACAGGCTGCGCGCGCGACACGAGCTTCCCGCGTTCGACTTTCGGATCCGCGGCCTCGGCCACGAGATTGCTGGCCGATTCACACCCGTTGGAGGCCTCGAGCGCGGCGTGGCGCCGCGGCGAATCGTGCTCGACCAGGCCGGCTTGGACGCGGCCCGCGCCGCAGGGGCCATCGCGAAGCTCGGCACGCGCGTCGTCGGGTTGCTGGGTCGAGGATCGACCGACGACCCAGTTCGAGGCGTGGTGCTGGCCGACGGTCGGCGGATCGGAGCACGTTGGGTGCTCGGGGCCGATGGCCGCTCATCGACCGTGGCCCGGTTGCTCGGTCTTCGTAAGGAGAGCCCGATGCGGGGGGAGCTGTCAGCGGCGTATGCCTACTGGAGAGGTCTCCCGGATGACGGCTACTGCACGTTCCACATCGAGCCCGACCGCGTCCTGGCGAGTGCGCCCGTCGAGGACGGGCTCCACATCCTGATCGCCTGGGGCGGACCGTCGATCGCGCGTGGCAGCAAGGCCGAGCGACGGGCGAGCTATGGGCGCTTCGTGCGACGTTTTCCCGAGACCGTGAGCCGGCAGAGCCTCGCCGGCGCCGAGCTCATCGGGGACGTGACGGTGGCTCCGGAGCCGTTGATGCGAGGGTTCTTCAGACGCGCTGCGGGGTCCGGTTGGGCGCTGCTCGGCGATGCGTGCCACTTCAAGCACCCCGGTACCGCGCAGGGAATCGGCGATGCGCTCGAGCACGCGTTTCACCTCGCGGAGACGATCTCGACGTCCCCAGCGAGCCTCGACACCTACCAGCAATGGCGCGACGCGTTCGCAGCCGAGTTCTACGAGTGGTCGCTTACCTGGGGGCGCTTCCCCAGGGCGGAGATCGATGAACCCATCTTCCGTGGCTGTGCGTCAGAAAGCGACGCCGCGCAGGACCTCCGTGACTCCTTCCAGCGCCTGGTCAAGCCGTCGACGGTCTTGACCAAAGAGCGCCTCGGCCGATGGTTTGGATCCGCCAGCCCACGGGCAGCGGCCGGGGACGAAAGCGAGTCCGAGGCATAGCGCGGGAGTCTCGACGCCGGGTTTTCCGTCGGCCTGGCAAAGCACCCTGAATGCTCGTTAGAAGGAGACCGGCACTCGCACGGCGTCCATCCGGCTCTGGCCGAACCCGAAGCGCATCGGAAAGAACACCTATGTTGGGAGCCGCCGCTGCCTACCTTGGCGAGAGGATCCCGAGCCGCGCTGCTCGTGCGCTCGCCTCGCCGCGACTGCGAACCTCGAGCTTTCCCAGGATGGCCGAGACGTGATGGTCCACGGTCCGTTCGGACACCACCAGCCGCTTGGCGATCTGCGCGTTGCGCAGTCCCTCGGCGAGGAGCGCGAGCACCTCGAGCTCACGCGAGGTAAGCCCGGCCACGTTCTCGCGCGTGGTTGGACGGGGCCCGCGTGGCACTCCGCGAGCGCCGCGGTCGCGCAGCAAGCGGGCAACGATCGCGGCGGCCGGGCGCGCTCCCAAGGCCTGGAGGTCGTCGAGCGATTGGCGCAACGCGCGGTCGTCGTCGGAGGAGGCGAGCGCCAGCGCGGCTTCGTAGGGACAACCGAGTCGGCGCCAGGAGTCGGCCGCGGCGTCCGATTGGCCGCTGATTTCAAGGGCAAGGGGATCCTGCCCCGAGCCCGCCGGGAGTGCAGGGTCGAGTCCACCGCGCCAGCGCCAGTAGGCGAGCGCGGTCGCATATGGATCGTTGCCGCGCATCGGGAACCCAAGCGCCGGTTCGAGCTCACCCTCGATCCCGTCGATGCGCCCCTCGAGCCAAGCCGCCTCCGCGCGAGCAGCTGCTACCGGCGCGATCCACTGAAACTCCCGGCGCGGCAGCGCGCTGGCGAGCGCCTCATCGAGCGGGCTCCACGGGTCGGGATCGCCACGACGCGCGCGCACAAGCCCCAGGGCCACCAGCGCGTGGATGCGCGCGAACGGGCAAGGCTCACCAAGGCAGATCCCTGCAAGCCGCGCCGCGTCCTCCCAGCGTCCGCGAGCAAGCTCCAGCTTCGACTGCCACGAGATCAGGTAATAGCGCCAGACATCGAAGTCGCGACCGTCGCAATACTCCAGCCCGGCCCGCACATGGCGCGCGGCGAGGTCGTACACGCGCAGCCGCGCAGCCGTCCGCGCGACGATCACGTGCGCACCGGCCACGTCGCCCTCATAGCCGGCGGCTTCCGCCATCTCGATCGAACGCTCGATGCGCTCCAGACCGGCCTCCTCGCCGGTGAAGAACTCAACCCAGCCGAGCGTCATCATCGCGCCGACCACCGAGCGGGGGCGACCGAGCTCGCGCGCGAGCTCGGATGCGCGCAGCGCCCAGCCACGCGCCCGGTCGGGACGTTCGGCCGCGAGCTCGAGCCGCGCGACCTGGATGCAGGCATCGACGCGTTCGCGCCCAGCCGGGATGCGCTCGAGCTGCTCTGCAGCCTCAAGCGCCATCTCCCGAGCCTCGTCGAGCGAGCCGATCTGCCACACCAGGTTGGACAGCCAGCTCAGCGCCGCTCCCTGCCTGAGCTCCGCGCCGAGCTGGCGGTAACACGCGAGTGCCTGCCGCTGAGCCTGCTCGGCGGACTCGAAGCTAGTGAACCAGTAGCACTCGCCGGCCCGCCGCTCAAGCAACGCCGCACGCGCGTCGAGCGGGAGACTATCGGCGTACTGGAGCGCCCGTGCGTAGAGCGCCGCCGCCTCTCGATGCGCCCCGAGCTTGGCAGCCTGCGCCGCCGCCTCCGGGACGAAGCGCAGCACGGCGCCGCGGTCGCCCGCAGCGTCGGCATGATGGGCCAGCCGGGCCAGATCACGCTCGCCCCAGGGCGGCGACGTGAGCGCCTCGAGCACCGCACCATGCAGGGCCAGCTTGTGGTGGTCGCTGATCGCGCCGGCAATGGCGTCCCGAGCGAGCTCGTGGCGGAACGCGACCGAGTCGCCGATCGACACGACCATGCCGCTCGACAGGCACTGCTCGAGCTGCTCGCGAGCATCGGCAACAAGCCGGTCCAGCAGCCACAACTCAGCCTGAGGCCCGGCCACGGCGATCGCCTCGAGCAGCCCGCGAGCGGACTCTCCGAGGCGAGCGGCGCGCGCCAGCACCGCGTCGCTGACGGTCTCCGGCAGCTCGGCCTCATCGCCCGCCAACACCTCCGTTACAAAGAACGGATTGCCGCCTGTGCGGGCGTACACCGACTCGGCATCCGCCCCAAACGGGGCGGCCAGCGCGGCCACCGCCTCGAGCGACAGCGGCGCGAGCGAGATTCGTGTGATCGCCTGTTGAGCGCCAAGCTCGCCGATTAACGCCCGCAGCGGATGCCACGGACCCAACTCGTCGCTGCGATAGGTCACCACCAGCAGAGTGCTCACCTCGACGAGGCGGCGAGCAGCCAGGCGCAAGACATCGAGCGTCGCCTCATCGGCCCATTGGAGATCCTCGAGCAACACGAGTGACGGACTCTCACCGTCACCCAGTTCGCGCAGCAAGGCGCTCGCGACCGCGTGCGGCTTGGCGCCGGCGCCGGCGACCTCGCTCAGCGCTCCTCCGACAGCGTCGGCCAGATCGAGGAAGGGGCCTAGTGGTCGCGGGGCCAGAAGCGGCTCACAAAACCCCTGCAGCACACGCTCCTCAGCCCCGTGCCGCTCGCGGAACTCGCTCACCAGCGCGGTCTTCCCAGCACCGGCTTCGCCCGCCACCAACGCCAGCATCCCGGACGACCCCGCCGCCACACGCTGCAAACACCGCTCGAGCTGATCGAGCTCGCGATCGCGCTCCAGCAACGGCATCAGCTGCCCGCTTGCCGCTGCGGACTGTCTCGAAGTACTCATCTCAGATCCCGCGGCCCCGCATACAGGATAGAGCTGCGACGAGCGCAAATCTAGGTACCGCGCGTCCCCAAGATAGGCGCTTCTGCCGATGCGCACCGCTGTATGCGCTCGTAGCGTCACGGCATGTCCAAGCGCCGACCTCGCCAGGAGGACCTAGATGCCGCGATACATGGTCCAGCGCACCTTCCCGCAAGGACTCGAAATCCCCGTCGCCGACGGCGGCGCCGAGATCTGCCGCGCGGTCGTCGAGCGCAACGCTGACGACGGTGTCACCTGGCTGCACTCGTACGTGAGCGCCGACAAGCGCACAACGTTCTGCGTCTACGACGCACCCACGCCCGAGGCGATCCGCAAGACGGCCGCTCGCAACGACCTGCCCGTCGATCAGATCACGCAGGTCCAAGTACTCGACCCGTACTTCTACAGGTGAGGGGGGTGTGATGCTCAAATGAGGAAGCTTCGCGCCGGCTTTCGTCGGCGCATTGGTCGCCGTGATTCCGCTCGGGGTGCCGAAGCGAGGCCTGGTCGCTTGTGGTCAGGCCAGCGGGCCCCGGGAAGACGATTGGAGGTCGTGATGACGATGCTGTTTCGCCGGCTCCGGAGGCCTATCGCAGGCGCCGCACTTACCCTGGGACTCGTTGGCGTGGCCCTTCTGTTCAGCTCACCCGCGAGCGCCCAAACCAACCCTTGTTCCGACGATGTGACGAGCGCCCCGACCGGCCCAGCGACCGTGTCGGCCGCATCCACGATGTCCTACGGCAGGGTGCTGGTCGTCGGTTCGGGCGACTACGCCGGTTGCTCGCTGTACCTGCTCACCTCAGACCAGCTCCATACGCTCTCCGGCGCGCAGTTCGCGTGTAGCGACAACGCGAACGTCCTCGGGGACCCTTGCGACAGTGACCTCTGGCCGGCGCTCGTCACCAACGGTGCTCCGATCGCGGGGCCGGGGGTCAACCCCAGGCTTCTCGGGACGGTGACCCGCACCGATTTGCCTGGCGTGTCGTCGGTGCAGCAGGTGACCTACGCCGGTTATCCGTTGTACCGGTTCTTCCTGGACCAAGCTGCGGGGGATACGCAAGGCGCCAACTTGGACGATCCAGTGACCAGTCCCCCGGGCATCTGGTACCTCGTCGATCCGAGGCAGGGCACTCCCGCGACGGGTCAGGCTCAATTGCAGCTCGAGAGCGCTCCGGTCAGCGGCACCGGGCCCGACGAGACCGTGCTGGCTGCAAGGATGAACAATGACTTCAGCGTCTTCGCCGACGCGAGCTTCCCCGTCTACACCTTCAGCCGCGACCATGGCCACAAGCGGGGCGACGCCAGAAGCCACGACAGGCGTCATGGAAGGGGCCATGGAAGGGGCCACGAGAGCGCCTGTGAGGGGCTGTGTGCCGTTTACTGGCCACCGCTCCTCACGTCAGAGCTGCCTGAAGCAGGGCCCGGCGTTGACCAGCACGCGCTCGGGATCATCGTGAGACCCGACGGCAGCCACCAGGTGACCTACAACGGCAAGCCCCTATACCTGTTCAACCACGATGCCTACATCCAGGGCATTACCGGGACGAAGAGCATCAACGGAGCGGGTGCGGACACCCCGTGGGGCGTGTTCAACACGATCCCGCCGCTGCCCTAGGACTCCCCACCTGCCCGAGCGCACCGAAAGCCCCGGCCGACTCGATCGACCGGGGCTTCCTCGCGCCGTCTACCCAGCTCACCGACCGCGACGGGCCGATTCGTGATACTGGTCTCGGTCGTGCGCTGGCTCGGCCACGGCCTGCGGCAGCGTCGTGCCCGGACCCTGCCGCGCAAACGGAGCGACGGCGGCCGCGGGCCACTCCAGCTCGTTTTCCAGTCGTGAAACGGCCGGCGAGGCCACACGCCTGGGGCTCAGCAGCCCAAGATAGATACAGGAGACTCCCCGAACGCAAGCCCCCGACCCCCGCGCTGCTTCCCGTGCGTATGTGCGAGCGGTATCAAACCCGGCACGATGGAGAGGGCCGTCAGCAGCCGTCGCGGAGAAGACCACTCCGGCTCGATACACGCGATGAGATCGCCGCTCACTCCTGGGAGCCACAGTCAGAACCACAGGGCCGACGCAACGCGAGAGTTCTCCACCACACGGAGGCGGGCATGACTGAGGACGCAGATACGCTGGACGAGCACCACAAGCTCGTCCGCGCCTGCGCTTCGTTTCTGCTCCGCCACGGGATGGGAGCGTCATCTCGCTCCGGCAGGACCCTTGGAAAGTCCCAGAGGCATGCGTCCGTCGACCGCGAAGCGCACGACTCCTTTCATCCTGCGGCACGCGCGCAGCTCACGATCGCAACGGCGACGGACCGCTGCTACGGCAGCGCCGGCGCGGACGAGCGCTCGGCCACGAACGCGATCGCTCGCGCTGCCGGTCGTATGAACCAGCATCAGTGTCGGCGGCTGCAGAGCCCGGCAGCGTGACTGCTGTTCCAGGTCTGAGACGACGATGAGCAGCAGTCAGCTGCTGACCGCCCAATTGCGGCGAAAGCGGCAGTCAACTCTCGCTGCTACGTCGGCGACGAGGGGCAGTGGCGTCGGCTCACGGCGATAACCGTCCGGATCGGATTGAAACGACGGCGATCGCGCACCGCGGCGCAGGCTGGCGCGATCGTGTGGTGGCCGCAGCGACAGCGAGGCCTGGATTTCCGGATCGCGCTGGTGCGTTAGTTCTAACCCGTGGGATAGGCGATCGTCGTCATCAGGGGGTTGGCGGTTTGACGTGAGTCGAGCCGGGTGTGTTGGACGACGATCGGCTTGTCGCTGTGGATGACGCAGCCGTAGTCGACATCGAGCAGGATCGGCGCCGGTTCCTGGAGGTCGTTGAGCCACCGGTGGTGGGCGCGGCGCGCCGGAATCGTGAGGCTGTAGGCCCCTGCCGGCTCACGGTCGGTGAAGTACACGTAAAGCTGCACGCGGGCGTCATCGTCGCCTGCGTTGAGGATGCAGGCGCTCTCGTGGCTGGTCATGGCCGGCTCAGGTCCCGTGCTGGTCGCGGGATGTAGTTGTCGGCGATGCACCAAAGTGTGGCTTCCGACGTTCATCGGCGTCCTCTATGGTCGCGGCCGTTTTCACCGGCCGCCGGGCGTGGTCTTGACGGGGCAACCGGATAGAGATAGTTTGTCGACAATCGTCGCTAGACAATCGATCACGTGACTGAGAACCCCGCTCTACCGCTTCTCGCCCCTGCTTCGATGCGCCAGCGCGCCACCAACGTGCTGCGGTCGGCGATCGTCAGCGGTCGGCTGCGGCCTGGCGATCGCCTGAAGGAATTGGAGCTGTCCGAGCAGCTGGGGATCAGCCGGGCGCCGGTGCGTGAGGCGTTGCGCCAGCTCGAGCACGAGGGGCTCGTTCTCTCGTCCCCGTATCGGGCGACGGAGGTGCTGGGGATCTCACAGGAGGAGATCGTCGAGGTGTTGGTGCCGATACGGCTTACGCTGGAGACGTTTGCATTTCGCCGGGCGTTGCCGCTGCTGACCAGTGAGGACCTCCGAGCCCTTCGCGAGCTCGTGCAGACGATGCGCAGCGCCGCTGCGGACGGCGACCTCGATGCCCTCGCCGAAGCCGATGTTCACTTTCACGAGCTGATCATCGAGCGCTCCGGCCAGCGGCACTGCCTGCAGATCTGGCGCTCGATCGAGCCGCGCGTCCGCGCCTATTTCCGGCGGGACGCTCCGATCCATTCGCGCCTTGACGAGATCGCCGACGAGCACCAGGAGCTGGTTGAGATCCTTCAGCGAGGCAAGGAGGGTCCGGTGCTCGAGACCTTGCGCGGGCACATCTACAACTATCTCGAGCCCTCGGGTTCGGACGGTTCGCGGTGAACGTCGTGCTGGTCACGGGCGCCGGTTCCGGAATCGGCGCTGCCGTCGTGCTCGAGGCGTCCCGCCAGGGCGAGGGCATCGCAGCGGTCGATCTCGACCCGGCTTGCCTGCAGGACGTTGTATCGCAAGCTCGGCAGGCCGGAGCGCGCGACGTGCTCGCGCTCGAGACGGACGTCGGTTCTGAGCAGGCGGTCGACTCGGCGTTTGCGCAATGCCGCGAGCGTCTCGGCGTGCCGACTGCGGTCCTCGCGAATGCGGGGATCGAGATCAACAGCGCCGCCCACGAGCTTGCGCTGTGCGACTGGAGCAGGACCCTCGATGTGAACCTGACCGGCGCGTTCCTGGTGGCCCGGCGAGCGATCGCGGAGATGCTCGCGGCCGGAGTGAGCGGATCGATCGTGTGCACCTCTTCGCCGGCTGCGTTCGTTGGCTTCGCAGGAGGCGGCAACGCCGCGTACGCCGCGTCAAAGGGCGGAATCTCAGCGATGGTGCGGAGTCTCGCGCTCGATTACGCCAGAGCCGGAATCCGGGTGAACTGCGTCGTGCCGGGCGCGACCGACACGCCACTGCTCACGGCAGCGGTCTCGCCCGCGGAGCGCCCCCGGGCCAGAGATCGGATCGCCGTGCTCGCCCGCGAGCAGGTCCCGTTGGGGAGGCTCGGTACCCCCGAGGAAGTCGCAGGCGCCGTCCTGTGGTTGTTCTCAGACGCAGCGTCATATGTGACCGGGTCGCACCTCGTGATTGACGGTGGCCTCTTGGCCAAGAGCGCGAACAACTTCTGATCGCTCAGCTTGCCCCTTGACCGTATGTGAAAGGAAAACGCCTTGCGGATAACCGGCATCGATTGTCACGTCCTTGTGCAACCCGCCTTTGACACCACTGCAGCAAGCTCGGCACAGGACGACATCGTCGTGGAGATCCACACCGACGAGGGGCTGACGGGGATCGGTGAGACCGACGTTAATCCCTGGATCGCGCGCGCGTGCATCGAGGCGCCGGGGACCCACAACATGGGGCTGGGCCTTCGCGAGCTACTGATCGGTGTCGACCCGCTCGACGTCGAGGGCATCTGGGAGCGGCTGTATGTCGGTTCGGCGATGAACGGCCGCCGGGGTGCGGTGATCAACGCGATCGGGGCATTGGATATCGCGCTGCACGACCTGCGAGGAAAGGCTCTGGGCAAGCCATGCTACGAGCTGCTCGGGGGGGCCGTGCGGAAGTGCGTGGTGCCGTATGCCTCGCTGCAGCCCGAAACCGCGTCGTTCGAGGAGTACGCGGAGTCGATGGTCGACTGGGCCCAGCGGGCAGTCGCGGCAGGGTTCCGTGCGATCAAGGCCGAGGTAACCCTGGAGGGCCCCTACGCTCACAACGGTTTGCGGGAGGGATGGGAGCGCAGTACCCACGTGCTCACGGCGGTACGCAGCGCGATTGGCCAGGAGATCGACCTGCTGGTGGACGTGCAGTACGCGTTTCCGGACGCAGACACCGCACTCGACGTGCTTGCCGACTGGCAAGCACTCGACCTGGTGTTCGTCGAGACGCCGCTGTGGCCCGACGACCTCGACGGTTACCGCCGGCTGTCCGAAGAGCAGCCGATACCGATTGCCTCCGGCGAGTGGCTAACGACCCGCTTCGAGCACGTCGACTTGATGGACCGGGGAGCTGTCGCGTTCGTGCAGCCCGACATCGGGCGGGTCGGAGGGCTCACCGAGGCGCGGCGGGTGTGCGAGCTGGCGGCGCAGCGCGGAAGGCGGATCGTCCCCCACCTGTGGAAGACCGAGATCTCGATCGCGGCCGCCCTGCATCTGGCCGCCGCGACTCCGAACTGCGACTACATCGAGTTCCTGCCGGTGGAGCTGTCGGCCTCGGGGCTTCGTCGCGACCTGACCGACCACCGTCTCCAGATGGTCGACGGCGCGCTGTCGCTGCCGACCGCTCCCGGCCTCGGCGTCGAACTCGAGCGCGAGGCGCTCGCGGCGTACGCGGCGGAGGCAGCGGGGGTCGCCGGATGACCGCTACTAGGAACGCGCGCCGCGCGGCCGCTCCCGGCAAGCCGCCCGGTCGGTGGTGGCAGGAGATGGTGCTCTACGAGAACCATCTCCCCAGCCTGCGCGACGCCAGCGGCGATGGGATCGGCGACCTAGGCGGCCTGATCGCGTCGCTCGACTACCTGGCGCAGACGCTCGGGGTGACCGCCGTGTGGGTCGGACCGTTCTTCCGCTCGCCATTGCTGGATCAGGGGTTCGACGTGAGCGACCACGCGGCTGTCGGTGCGGTGTTCGGGACGCTTGAGGATTTCGACCGGCTCGTCAGCGACGCGCATGCGCGGGGGATCAGGGTGATCGTCGACTACATCCCGAACCACACCTCTGACGAGCACCCGTGGTTTTTGGAGTCGCGGGCGTCGCGTGAGAACCCGAAGCGCGACTGGTACTTGTGGGCCGACGCGGCGCCGGGCCAGGATTACCCCAACAACTGGCTCAGCGAGGTGACTGGCTCCTCGTGGGAGTGGGACGAGCGAACGGAGCAGTTCTATCTGCACTCCCATCTGAAGGAGCAGCCCGATTTGAACTGGCGCAACCCGGGGGTGCGGGCGGCGCAGCTCGACGTCCTGCGATTCTGGCTCGATCGGGGCGCGGACGGGTTCCGGATCGATGTTGCGCACATGCTGATGAAGGACCCCCAGCTGCGCGACAACCCGCCGAACCCCGATCCGCAGCTGAACCCCTACGAGCTCCAGCCGCTCGAGTATTTCACGCAGTTACACGTCAACGATCGCATGCATCCCGACCTGCACGGCGTGCTGCGCGAGATCCGCCAAGTGCTCGAGAGCTACGACGGCGACCGGGTCGCGATCGGCGAGATCGAGGCAATGGACTGGCAGCAGTGGGCGAAGTTTTACGGCGAGCAGCTCGACGAGCTGCATCTCCCGTTCCCGTTCAGACTGATCGAGACGCCGTGGGACGGTGTCGAGCTGGCGAACGTGATCCAGGAGCTCGAGACCGCGATCCCGCCCGGTGGGTGGCCGATTCTCGCGATTGGCAACCACGACCGCCGACGGATCGCCACGCGGCTCGGACGTGCCCAGGCCAGGGTCGCGGCGGTGTTGCTGCTGACCCTACGGGGCGTCCCGACGATCCTCTACGGCGACGAGCTCGGGATGGTGGATGAGGAGGTGGCGCCTGAGCGACGGCGCGACCACTTCGCGCTCGCCGGCGGCGTCTCCCACGACGGGACGCGGACGCCGATGCCGTGGACCTCGGGCGTCAACGGCGGTTTCTCGACGGCCGCACCAGAGGAGCTATGGCTACCCGTCGGTAGCGATTTCGCGACGATCAACGTCGAGTCGCAGCTCGCTGATCCGAACTCGAGCCTGAACCTGTACCGCCGGCTGCTCGCGCTTCGCCGCGAAAGCGCCGCAATGGCGCTCGGAGAGTGGCAGCTTCACACCGGGAGCGACCGGCACTGTCTGGTGTACACGCGCAGAGCCGGGAGTGAGAGCAAGCTTGTTGCGCTCAATCTGACAGATCAGACGCGTGAGGTGGGGATCAGCCAGCCGGGGACGGTCGTGCTCTCGACCAGCCGACAGCGAGAGGGCGAGCGCGTGGCCGGCCCTTGCCTCTCCCTGATGGCAAATGAAGCCATGGTGATCGATCAGGCGGAAGGTCGAAGCGAAATTCCGCCAGTAAGGAGGAGATAGCAGATGTCACACTCAACCCAGGAGCCTCGACTGACTCCGAGTCCAAGGTTCGCACGACGGTTGCGATCATGCCGCGCTGCTGGGATTGCGGCCGCGGCATGTGGTGCGGCGGCCGCACTCGGTTGGCTGTCGACCGCCAGCAGCGGCGCCGCTGGCGCCACGGGCCAGATCCCGCTCAGCGCCCACCAGACGATCGTGTGGGCGATCCAGGGTGGCGTCTCGAACGCTGTCGGCTCGGAGGGGCAGGCAAGCAAGCACGAGGTAGCCGGCTTCGAGAAGGCCCACCCGAACATCAAGGTGCAGGTCATCCCGCTGTCCGAGGACGCCGACACCGCCAGATCCTCGATCAACAACTACTTCCTCGCCGGCAGCTCGACGCCGGACGTGATGGATGCGAGCACGAGCTGGGTCGGCGCTATGGCCAATGCCCACTTCATCTACCCGCTTGACAGCTGGTCACTCGGGCCCTTCCTCCCCGGGGCGGTCAAGGAGACGAGCTTCCAGGGCAAGCTGTACGCCGCTCTGTGGTACTTCAACGCCGAGGGGCTCTACTACCGCAAGGACCTCGTGAAGACCGCCCCGAAGACCCCGATGCAGCTAGTCGCCGACGCACAAGCGGCGATGAAACGCGACCCTAAACTCAAGGAGGGGCTAGCAATCGAGGGCAGTAAGTACGAAGGCTTCGTGACCGTGTTCGTGGACCTGTTGCGCGCATTCGGCGGGAACTTCGATCCGGCCCATTTCGATACCCCGCAGAACCTCAAGGCACTCACGTTCCTGCACGACCTCGTCTACAAGTACAAGATCGTGCCGACCGCAGTCGCCGGCTGGCAGGAGACGCAGACCGACAACGCCTTTCAGTCCGGGCAGAGCGCATTTGAAACAAACTGGCCGTACGTTCAGCAGGAGGACTTCGCCAAGAGCTCGTCGTTCAAACTCAGTGGCAAAGGGGACGTCGGGTTCGCGCCATTCCCATCTGTCAACGGGCACGGCGTCGCGATGATCTCCTCTGATGCGCTGATCGTCAACGCCAAGAGCACGCATCTCGCCGCCGACGAGGCCTTGCTCAAGTACGTGATGAGCCCGGGCACGCAGCAGGCACGCGCGATCACATCGGGCGATCCACCGTCAGTTCGCACGGCCTATAACAGCGTCCTGTTCCGCAAGGCTCCCTACTTCCGCAGCGACCTGAATGTCTTCAAGGTCGGATACCCGGATCTCGTGAGCGCGCACTACCCGCAGATCTCGGCCGACATTCAGAGCATGCTGTCAAGCGTGCTCGCCAATCAGCAAAGTCCCGCCGCGGCGCTGAAGTCCACGGCTGGGCAACTGGCATCGATCGGTTCCTGACGAAACTGGATAGCAGCGCCGGCGACAGAAGCTAAGTGAGCACAGCGACCCTCACGGGCGAACGAACTCCCCGGCAGCCGGCGCGCGCGCTGCGCTGGCGGCCGGGCGAGTTGCTCGGCTATGCGATGGTCAGCCCGGCGCTGCTCGTCCTGCTCGCGATCACTGCATTTCCGCTGGTCTACAACCTGTGGAACTCGGTTCGCGCCTACAACCTTTACTACCCGACCCGGGGCAACCCGTTCGTCGGGCTCAAGAACTATCGCGCCGCACTCAGCCAGCCCGGGGTCGTCGCGGCGCTGGAGCACACCGTGCTCTACACGATCGTGTCCGTCTCGGTCCAGCTCGTCGTCGGCTTGGGGATCGCGATGCTGCTCGATCGACCGATCCGAGGCCGCGGCATCGCGCGCACGATGATTCTCTTGCCCTGGGCTGTGCCGACGATCGTCGCCGCGGTCATCTGGAAGACGCTGCTCGATCCGCAGACCGGCGGGATCGACTTCGTGCTTGGGCTGCTAGGTCTGCCCGGCTCTCACACAACCTGGCTGGGGGTCGGCACGCTCACCTCTTGGGCGTCGATCCTGGTGGTCGACTGTTGGCAAACGGTGCCGTTCGTGGCGATCATCCTCCTCGCTGGGCTTCAGGGCATCCCCCGCGACCTCTACGAGGCGGCGGAGGTGGATGGCGCCAGCAGGTGGCACGTGTTCTGGGGGATCACGCTGCCGAACCTCCGTCCTGCCTTGCTGGTCGTACTCGTGTTTAGAACGTTGTCGGCGTTCATGATCTTCGATCTCGTCTACGCGCTGACCGGCGGCGGACCCGGTACCGCCACCCAGACGATCGCGTACCTCGACTACAACACCCTGCTAGTTAACACCGATTTCGGGCTCGGGGGTGCGATCTCGGTCGTGATGGTGATAGCCGGGCTACTGATTGCGCTGTTCTACCGCCTGACCGTCAAGCCGGCGACGTGAGCGTTTCAGCGATCACCGGCGGCGGCGCTCGCCGCGCTAATCCGGTGCGATTCTTCCGCGGCCGACTCGCCGCGCTGGCGCTGGCGGTGATCGCGGTCCTGTTCACGGTGCCGTTCCTCTGGGTGTTCGCACACTCGCTCGAGTCCTCGGCCGAGTGGCGCAGCAACCACGTGAGTTTCTGGCCGTCGCACCTGACGCTCGCCAACTACTCGCAGATCATCACGCAGGATGGCTTTCTGAAGAACATCCTCGCAAGCCTGATCGTGTCCGCGCTGACGACCGCGGTCACGCTGGTCGTGGCCTCACTGGCCGGATACGCGCTCGCGCGGCTGCCGGTCCGCGGGCGCGGCCTGATCCTCGGATTTGTGCTGCTGGCCGGCTTCTTTCCAGTGATGGCGATGATCGGCCCCTTGTTCCTGATGTTCCGGCAACTGGATCTGCTCGACAACCTGGTTGGTGTCAGCATCGCCAACCTGATCTACACCGTCCCGCTCAGCACCTGGCTGCTTGCGAGCCTGTTCGCGCAGCTCCCAGCGGAGATCGAGGAGGCGGCGATGGTCGACGGCTGTCACCGGATCGCAGCGCTGTGGCGCGTGGTAGTGCCGATCGCCGCTCCGGCGATCGCGACCGCCGGGATCTTCTCGTTCATGCTCGCGTGGGGTGACTTCACCTTCTCGCTGTCGTTCCTGCACTCGCCGGGTCACTACACCGCGCCGTTGGCGATCATCTTTAACTCGACCTCGAAATACACGACCTATTACAACGTGCTCGACGCGATGGTCATGCTCACCGCCTTGCCGATCTTCGTGCTGGTACTACTTGCACAGCGGCGGATCGTTTCGGGCCTTACCAGCGGTGCAACGAAATGAGCAGCCGTAACGATCGCAGCGAGCGGCGCCACGGGGACGCACGAGCCGGGAACGCTGGAGAAGAGGAAGGCTGAGATATGGCGGAGATTCGCTTTGACGAGGTCAGCTGCGTCTACAAAGGTGCGGCACGGCCAGCGGTCTCGAACCTCGACCTAACCGCTGCCGATGGCGAGTTCCTGGTCCTCGTCGGTCCCTCTGGCTGCGGCAAGACAACGTCGCTGCGGATGCTGGCAGGGCTCGAGCACCCGAGCGGCGGCGCGATCCTCATGGGTGGGCGCGATGTCACGAGGCTGTCGCCGAGCGCCCGTGACGTCGCGATGGTGTTCCAGTCCTACGCCCTGTACCCGAACATGACCGTGCTCAAGAACATTGAGTTCCCGCTGAAAGTCGCCGGTCTTGGCAAAGGCCAGCGGCGCGAGCGTGCGCTGCGTGCGGCAGCAATGCTGGATCTGTCAGAGCTAATCGACCGCAAGCCCAAGGCGCTGTCAGGCGGCCAGCGCCAGCGAGTGGCGATGGGGCGTGCGATCGTGCGCCGCCCGCAGGCGTTCCTGCTCGACGAGCCGCTGTCGAACCTGGATGCGAAACTCCGCGTTGAGACGCGCACCCAGATCGCCGCTCTGCAACGCGAGCTCGGGGTCACGACCCTGTACGTAACCCACGATCAGGTCGAGGCGATGACGATGGGCGATCGAGTCGCGGTCATGCGCGACGGCGAGCTGCAGCAATGCGGGACGCCAGCAGAGATCTACCGCCAGCCGGTGAATACCTTTGTCGCCGGGTTCATCGGCTCACCGCCAATGAACCTCCTGCCAGCCCCCCTCAGCGCAGCTGGCGCCACACTCGGTTCGTTCGAGCTTCCGCTGGAGCGCTCCTGGCTCGCGGGCCTAAACGGCGACCGCGAGCTAGTGATCGGGATCCGCCCGGACGGCTTCAGGCTCGCCTCCGACGGCGGGATCCCGGTCATCATCGGCGTCGTCGAGATCCTCGGATCCGAGGCATACGCCTACGGCAAGTTTAATGCGAGCGGGATCGATACACAGCTAGTCGTGCGCGTCGACCCGCTGCACCCGCCGGCGCGAGGTGAGATGGTCCACGCGATACCGGTTCGGGAGGGCATCTACGTGTTTTCCGCCGCGACCGATCTGCGGATCAGCCAATGAGCCGGCCACTGCGATGGGGTCTACTCGGCGCCGGACGGCACGCGCAGGAGTCGATCGCCCCAGCATTTCGTGTGTCGCGCCATGCCGTCCTACATTCCGTCGCTGCGCGGAATCTCGACAGAGCGCGAGCGCTCGAGCCGCAGGGAGCCTGCTATGAGCGCTACGAGCAACTGTTAGGCGATCCTGAGGTCGACGCGGTCTACATCGCGCTGGCGAACGATGCCCACCTAGAGTGGACCCTGGCCGCGGTGCGTGCAGGACGACCGGTGCTCTGTGAGAAGCCGATCGGCCTGCGCGAAGCAGACGTGGATCGGCTGATCGCCGCCCAGCAGGAGACCGGGCACGCGATCGCCGAAGCGATCTGGTACCGCTGGCACCCGCGGATCCGCACGATCCAGGCACTCCTGCGCGACGGTGCGATCGGCGAACCCCGGCGCGTTTTGGGTCGATTTTGCAGCCACGTCCCGGAGCCGGGCTACAGACTCGACCACAGACGGGGCGGCGGCGCCCTGTTCGATCTCGGGTCCTACGTGGCCTCCGCAGCGTTGTGGGTGCTTGGCGGCCCACCAACCGCTATTCGTGGGCGCTTGACGATCGGCGAGACCGGGGTGGATGTTGCAGCCTCGGCACATCTCACCTTCACCCAAGGGGACGCCGATCTTCATGTGGCGTTCGGCGAAGACGCGCAGGCACTCGTGATCGAAGGCGAACAGGGGCGCATCGACGTGCCGCGGAACCCCTTCACCTCAGGCGGCGGGACAATCCAGCTCACCCGGGCTTCAGGCACGCAGGAGATCCCGTGCCAAGGCGACGACACGTACAGGATCATGATCGACGAGGTGTCCTGCGCGTTCAATGGATCCGCAGGGTGGCTGCCGACGCTTGAGGAAACCTGGGCGTGCGCCACGCTCGTCGATGCATGGCGTGCCGCCGCCCAACCTCGCACAGCCAGTGCGGCAGTCGGCAGCGAAGAAATGAACCGGGGGCTCGCGTGCGCGCCGCGATCCTGACAAGCCCACATCAAATTGAGCTCGTGGACCGACCGGCGCGTGCTCCCGCGCTCGGAGAGGTGAGAGTCAGCGTTGATCAGTGCGGGATCTGTGCCTCCGACCTCGACCTGTTCAGCGGCCGCGGTCAGGAGCCGCTACCGGCGGCGATCGGCCACGAGGTAGCCGGAACGGTCACCGAGGTCGGCCCCGATGTCCAAGGCCTCAAAACTGGAGATCGAATCGCCGCCTGGGTCGAGGACGGCGGGTTCGCTGAGGAGATCACCGTCGCACAGCACTTTTGCGTCAGGGTGGACCACAGACTCGCGTACCCTGCCGTCGCAGAACCACTCGCCTGCGTCGTCAACGCAATCGAGCTTGCCGCTCCCGCGCTCGGCGACGACGTCGTCATCGTCGGCGCCGGCTACATGGGAAACCTAGTGCAAATGGTCTCCCGCCTCAAAGGCCCCCGCTCGACCACCGTGATCGACGTACGGCCCGATGCGCTCGAGCGGGCGAGCCACCTTAGCCCGATCAGAATCGTGAACAGCCGGGGCCGTAGCCCAGCCGAGGTGGCCGCCGAACTTGGCTCGGCAGACGTGACCTACGAGGTCACCGGCACGCAGCCGGGGCTCGAGCTTGCGACCGAGCTCACGAGAATGGGAGGAAAGCTCTGCATTGTCGGCTATCACCTCGGCGGCAAGCGAACCGTGCCGCTCGCACGCTGGAACTGGATGGCGTTCGCGATCGTGAACGCCCACTTCCGCGACCACGGGCAGATCATGCGCGGGATGCGAGCGGGCATGCGGCTCGTCGACGCTGGCCTCCTGGACGTCTCACCGCTGGTCAGCCACACAGCAGCGCTAGAGGCGATCGCCGATGCGTTCGAGCTTGCACAGCAGAAGCCCGAAGGCTTCTGCAAGGCCGTGATCGAACCGAAGCAATGACCCGACAAGGTCGCGAGAGTTCCCTGTCACGACCAGCATCAGTTTCGGCGCCTTCGGGATCCGGCGACCTGGCTGCTGGTCCGGGTCTCCAAGCACCCGAAGCGGCAGTGTCGGCGAGACTGTCGGGTGGCGGCGCAAGCAGCACTGACGTCTTCGCTGCTATCGGCGACAAGGCAGGAGCGGTCTCACGCCAACAGCGTTGTCCCCGGGATCGCCGGAACAACGGCGGTGCGTACCCGCCGCGCGCACCGACGCTAGGCCCGCCGCAGCACCCACGTGCCTATGCGGAGCCCGGTGTCGCGCGAACCGCACGGCGCTGCTCGTTATCGATCCAAGCAGCGGTCTCGCTGCCCTGCGCTAACCCTCTCGGAGCTGCTGGATTTTCGTGAACGGAGCACTCTCGACCTCGGTACGCTGAGGGCCCTGCTGAGCCTGATGCGGCGTCGGTGTTCAGCTCGGGATAATGCCGACATGGACGAGGTCGAGGTCGTCGTCGCCCATAGCGAGCGCGTGACCCTGCGAGTCGGCGACGTGTTCCTCAAGATCGATGCTGATCAGACGCGCACCGATGTCGAGGTCGAGGCGATGTCTATGGCGCCGATCCCGACTCCGGAGGTCCTGTGGCGGAAGCCGCCCGTGCTCGCGCTCGCCGCCGTACCAGGGACGGCGCTCGGCCGCCTCGGCGAGCCGTCGACTGCGTCCTCGGCGGCGTGGGCGGCGGCGGGTGCCGCCGTACGGAAGCTGCACGACGCGCCGTTGCCGCCATGGTCCAGTCGGATCCTCGACGAGATCGCCTCGCGCCTCGACGCGGAGTGTGAGTGGCTTGTCAGCAACGGCGTCCTTTCCGCCGACTTGGTCACGCGTAACCGCCGGATCGCTGAGGCTGCGCTCCGGCCATGGCCATCGGTGTTCACGCACGGCGACCTGAAGCTCGACCACGTGTTCGTCGACGGTGACGAGATCGCCGGCGTGATCGACTGGTCTGAGGCGGGTCAGGGCGATGCCCTGTTCGACCTCGCCATCTTAACTCTCGGACACGAGGAGCACGTGGGCGACGTCGTCGCCGGGTACGGCACCAAGGTCGAGCTCGATGTGATCCGCGCATGGTGGTCGGTGCGAAGCCTGGTGGGGGCCCGGTGGCTGATCGAGCACGGCTTCGACCCGTCCGCGCCAGGCTGCGAGTTCGCCGTGCTGAGATCCCAGCTGTGAGATTGCACGAGCGACTGGTTCGACGTAGCTGCCGCTTTGCGGCCACGCCCGAACGGAGCAGCAGTCACCTGGCCGCCTCCGCTCCTGGTTGACGCTGTCGCAGGTTCGTGCGAGCGGCACTGCCTACGATCGCGTTCGTGGCGTAGAAGTCGTGAGGGTTGACTGTGGTCGCGCGAGTCCTTTCGATTGATCCACAGGTCCTGGCTGTGGTCTGGCGCGGATTTTGACGTTTGGCGGCCGAGCGAGTGTCGCGTTGCAGGCGGCCTCAAGCCGAATCTCGGTGGGAGGCACGCGCGTGATGCGCCGTGTGGGTGGACGGTGGCCACCGCAGCACAGTTGGAGACTGGAGGTTGGTGTTGTCGATCAGGACGTCGGTATGGCGCTCGGGGTCCTCGCGTTCGGTGTAGAGCGTGTAGCCGGGGAGATAGCGCGAGCGGTAGCGCTCGATCACGCCGCTGGCGCCGCCGAGCCGTTCAACGTCGCGCTCCTGGGCACGCCGCAGGATCTCCTCTTCCTGCACCTTGAGGACGATGCTCAACGTCCAGTACGGCCGGAGTTGGCTTGAGAGCAAGAAGGCTCCGTCGACGATGACGATGGCATCTGGTGGCACGTGCTCCTTGGATGCGCGAATGGGAGCATCGCTTGCTCGATCGAAGATTCGCCGTTTGATCCAGCGATCACCCTCACGAAGCGGACGAAGGACGAGGGCCTCAAGCGCGTCGTGGTCGTAGGAGTCCTCGACGTAGCCGACCGGCGAGGCCATGCCGCGTTGGTACCGGATTCGCCTCGGGTGCAGGAAGTGGTCGGCTTGGACCCGCACGACGTGACTCGATTTCGCCGTCTCGATGGCGAGGGCGTCGGCGAGGGTCGTCTTGCCTGCAGCGTCGGGACCCTCAATCGAGACGACCCGCGGTCTCTCAGCAGACAACGACACCAAAAGAGCGGCAAGCCGACCAACCACAGACGACGGCTCGGATTCGCGTGATCCCACGTTGCGGAAACCGTACTGACGCGTCAGCCGCTCTCGGAGGGAGCGCTGCCGAAGGTGCTGCTGGACTGAGCCAACAGTGACGGCGATCGGTCAGACCGGCACGTTGGGCTAAAGCACTCGCGACACAGCCACAGGCCCCGGCCATCCCTATGCCACGAACGCGATCGCCACTATCCACACCTAGCCAGGGAGGGACGGGCGTGACTTCCGGTTCGTCGCCAAACCGGCAGAGACGTCCAGGGCTGTCGGATCGGGCTACAAGCATTAGCGACGCCCTGTCGGCCAGACCCTGGGTTCTACATAGGCATCGGCCGCTGCCGTTGGCGACGGTGGAGTCGCGAGGCGACGTATGCAATCCGTGGATTCGTCGCGATCGGCGCCGAGGGCCCGGACGGCGCTTCTGGTCTCACGAACCAGGAACAGTGTCGCCGGTCGGTTCATGCTCACATCAGGCTGTCGCTTCAGTTCACGAACTACGGAAGCAGCAGCGATGCGAACAGCGCTCCCTCGCGGCGCAAGCAGCAGTCACCGCCTTCGCTGCTCGGTGAGCGACGATCCAGAAGTCTCGGAGGGTATCGTCGGCCCAGTCTGTGGCAGGCGAGAACTCGACACCGGGAGGTGCCGGATGAAGGCGATTGTGGTGACGGACGAGGCTGCGGGAATGGCCGGGATGACGCTGGTGGAGCGGCCCGAGCCGCCGGCAGCGATAAACGACGTCATCGTTCAGATTCATGCGTCGGGATTCGTCCCGACGGAGATGGAGTGGTCCTCGACCTGGACCGATCGCCGCGACCGTGACCGAACACCGTCGATCCCTGGACACGAGCTGGCCGGAGTGGTCACCGCCCTCGGCTACGGCACGACGGGGGTGTCCGTGGGACAGCGGGTGTTCGGCCTCGCCGACTGGCATCGCGACGGCACCCTGGCGCAGTATGTGGCGATCGAGGCACGCAACCTCGCGCCGCTGCCGGGCGACGTCGACTTCACCGTGGGCGCGAGCCTGCCAATCTCGGGTCTGACCGCGTGGCAGGGACTGTTCGATCACGGCCACCTTCAAGCGGGGCAGAGCGTCCTCGCGCACGGCGCGGCCGGCGCAGTCGGGACGATGGTGACGCAACTCGCACGTGCGGCCGGCGCCTACGTCATCGGCACCGGGCGCGCCGGCGACCGCCAGAAGGCGCTCGACTTCGGCGCGCAGGAGTTCGTCGATCTCGACAACGACGCCCTGGAAGACGTCGGCGCCGTCGACCTGGTCTTCGACGTCATCGGCGGAGACATCCAAAAGCGGTCCGCAAGCTTGATCCGGGCCGGAGGGACCCTGGTGACCATCGTAGGGCCCGCCGAGGCGCGGCCCGCCGACGGCCTGGCAGTCGACTTCGTCGTCGAGTCCGATCGTGCCCAACTGAGTGAGATCGTCCAGCGGGTGCGGGACGGACGACTGCGGACCAACATCGGCAACGTCGCGACCCTCGACGACGCCGTCGCCGCCCTCAACCCGACCGAACGACGCAACGGGAAGACGATCATCCGCATTCGTCCATAAGGACTCGGAGACGACAGAGGCCCCCCGTTACGACGCGACTGGGGCCTCGTCGTCTTACTTGGCGAGAGCGCGGGAGACGCTGGACGCGCCAACGCCGACCTTGGCGGCGGCGTTCGAAAGCAGTCCGGTAGCCTCGACGCCCGACCATCGTCGCCTGGGCCACGTGGGGATCGACGCTCAGCACGGGAGAGCGCCCCCGTTGAGCGCGAGAAACGAGGGCCGATCCGCGCCGGGGTGCGTCGGTTGGTCGCACGGGCGACTCGCTGCGCGCCGTGCTGGTGACGCATCCGGCGAGGCTTCTCCATGCACGAACCAGCATCAGTGTCGGCGACTGGACAGCCCAGCAGTGTGACTGCTGCTCCAGGTCCGGGACGACGATGAGCAGCAGTCGGCTGCTGACCGCCCAATTGCGGCGGGAGCAGCAGTGACGTCTTCGCTGTACGTCGGCGACTTAGCAGAAGCCGCCCCAATCCGGCCGCGGTCAGTTCCTAGCGGTCGGATAGACGGGAGCGAGGGAGGCGAACGGTGGCCGCCAGGTCGAGCTCTGCATAGGCAATTGGGTTGCCTCCGAGCTCGCGTCCTCGGGTCGAGCTTTCGCGCGCAAAGCTGGTGCGGCTAGCGGTGTCATCGGGCACCGCTGCGACGAGTACAGCAGGTCAGTCCGCCGATTCGCGTGATCTGGATGCGAGGGCTGCGCCTTGTACTGGATCACTGGGTCTGAGTGGGTGACACGACCGCGGGGATGTCAGGTGATGTCGCGGTTGACCGTGGTTGTGGAGGCGATGATGGCGAGGATGAGGGTGGTTGCAGCGACGAGGCCGACGACGCCTGCGAATGGCAGCGGGGTGAACCCTTTGGGGAGTGGTGGCATGCCGCCGTTGCTGGCGCCGGCCATGGTTTCTGATGCCATGAGCGGGAGGTAGGGGGTGAGGGAGCGAAAGACTCCTCCGACGATTTGCTCGACACCGAATCCCCAGGCGAAGACGGCGATGATCGCGCCGATCTGGTTGGCGACCAGGCTCCCGATGGCTGCACCGGCGGCGGAGAGTAGGCCGGCGCCGAGGATCGCGCCGGCGGCGTAGCGTGCGATCGTGCCGGCGGCGATGATGTGGTCACCGTGCGCGCCGGCAAAGGCGAGCCCGATACCGGTTGTGACCGCAGTTCCGACCGCGCCGAAGACTAGGCCGGTCAGGCCGGCGGTGATGACCTTGGCGAAGAGCACGCGGCGGCGGTCGGGCTCGTCGAGGTAGGTGTCGGTGATGGTGTGGTGGCGCAGCTCGCTGGTGGTGATGGTGGTGCCGTAGGCAGCGGCGATGATCAGCGCGAAGCCGGTGCTGGTGATGACATCGCGCAGCCCCGCGGTGGTGGCGAGGCTGGGGACCATGCCGCCAGGGCCGGCGCGGGATGCCTCGATGGCGGCGACAAGCCCGGTCCAGCCGGCGGCGACCGCCAGCATGCCGGCCGCCAGGCGAGTTGTGCGTAGCTTCAGCAGTTCGGTGCGGATCGCGGTGATCATCGGTTCGCCCCCGAGGCGATGGCGTTGGTGCTCGAGGTGAGTTCGAAGAAGACGTCTTCAAGGTCCGCGTCCTCGCTTGCGCATTCGAGGATGGGGATCGAGTGCTCGGCGGCGAGCGTGGCAACCTGCTCCGGGCTGGCACCAACCACGCGGACACCGTCGTCGCTGGTCTCGGTCTGCAAGCCCTGCGCATTCAGGGTATAGGCCAGGGCATCAGGGTTGGGGGTGCGCACCCTGACCCAGCGCGGCGCCCCGCCAAGCAGTTCTGGGAGCGGGGCATGGGTGACGAGGCGGCCAGCGTCGATGATGAGCACCGAGGTGGCGACCTCCGCCACCTCGGCTAGCACATGGCTTGAGACCAGGACGGTACGGCCCTCGTGAGCCAGGCTGCGAAGCAGGCCACGTAGCCAACGGACCCCGTCGGGGTCCAGGCCGTTAGCGGGCTCGTCGAGGATCAGCACCTCGGGGTCGCCGAGCAGGGCGGCGGCAAGCGCGAGGCGCTGTCGCATGCCAAGCGATAGCGCGCCGACGCGTCGGTCGGCGGCGGCGGTGAGCTCGACCTGGTCGAGGACCTCCCCGATCCGCCGTACGGGTATGCCCGTGGCGCTGGCCCGGACTCGCAGGTGGCCGACGACCGTGCGGCCTGGGTGAATGCCGGAGGCTTCGAGCGCGGCACCGACCCGGTGGGTCCGTTCGGGCAGCTGCCGGTAAGGGCGATCGTCAATCGTCGCCCGCCCGGCGTCGGGCGTGACCAAGCCGAGCAGCATCCGCAGGGTCGTGGTCTTGCCAGCACCGTTGCGGCCGAGGAATCCGACGACGCTACCGGCCTCGATCACAAAGCTGAGATCGTCCACTGCAAGCACCGCGCCGAACCTCTTGGTCAGCCCCTCGGCTTCGATCACTGTCAAGGTCGTCCCTCGCCGTCGCTCGGTCGCCCAGGGTGAGCGCCGTCTTGCGGTTGCGCTGGCTGGTGACGGTGACGGTGTAGCGCAATGCCAACGACTACCGCCAGGACGACCAGCACGATCGGGATCATCATCATGCCATTGCCACTCACTGATCCGTTCCTCTCGTTTGGACACCCAGCCCTTTGGATGGGCGCGTGCCCATCAGTTTATGGGCGCGTGCCCATCATGTCAAGCGGGCTCGCTGGTTAGTTGCCCAAGGCCCGAAAGGCATTCAAGGTGAGCGGCACGAGAACCAACGCCGCGACCACGAGCGCGATCAGCATGTGCAGGTCAGCCCGCCCTGAGTCGCCGAGGTTCAGCAGCCGCTGACCGGCGGTGATGACATATGCGGCGGGGTTCGCATCAGCGACGGTTTGCACCCAGCCCGGTTGCAGGCTGAGCGGGAAGAACGCCGATGAAAGAAACAGGACGGGTAGGGTGAGGAAGAAGCCGACGACCATCGTCAGCTCTGCGTTGCGGGTCCGCAACGCGATCAGGTTGGACAGACACGCCCAGACCACCCCGAAGACGACCGCAGACACGAGGAGCAGAGCGACTCCGGCAGGCCCGGTGCGGATGCTGGCACCCATGGCTGCGGCGAGAGCGATCACGATCAGCGTCTGGACGACCATCAGGATCGCGTCCGCGTAGACGCGAGCGGCGAGCACCACCCACCGAGGGATCGGACTGGTGACCAGCTTGTCCATCATCCCCGTCGAGATGTCCGTTACCGTCGCCATACCCGACTGCAACGCGGTGAACAGCACCGAGAGCACCACCATCGCCGGCGCGAAGAAGCTCAGATAAGAGTGGTAGCCAAGGTGTGCCAACTGCGGGGTGTCGCCGAGGGCGCGGAAGGTTTGCGAGAACAGCAGCAGCCACACTAAGGGCTGCAGTAGCGACACCGCGAGCAGCATCGGGGCGCGGATCGTCTTGGCGACGTTCCGCCCACCGAGCAGCACGACGAGGGTCAACTGCCGACGCATGAAACGAGTCCCTCAGTCCCCTCGACGGCCGTGGGCGACGGCGAAGATTCCACTCGTGGCGCCTCGCTGCGGCGTCTCGGTACGGGGTTGGCGTCCGGTGTACGCGAGGAAGACATCGTCCAAACTGACCTGCGCCTGCTCCACGCTCGACGGCTCGAGCCCGGCGCGTTCAAGCGCGGTGAGTATTGGCGCCAGGTTCCGGCGGGCGTCGGCGACTGAGACCGCCAGCGGGTCGCTTGACTTCACTCGGACTACTACAGGCAGCCCGCCGAGCAGCGTCGCGGCACGGGTGCGTGTTGCCTGGTCGTTGAAGCCGAGCATCAGTCGTCCGCCACCGACCTCGGCCTTCAGCGATGTGGGCGTTCCGATGCTGACCAGTCGGCCGTCGTCGATGATCGCGACGCGGTCACACGCGCGGTCGGCCTCCTCCAGGTACTGGGTCGTCAAGAACACCGTCGTCCCTTCCTCACGGGCGAGCCGTCGCAGCTCCTCCCACAGTCCAGCGCGAGATTGGGGGTCAAGCCCAGTCGTCGGCTCGTCCAAGAACAGCACCGCTGGGCGGTGAACCAGGGCCTGGGCGACATCGAGGCGGCGGCGTTGTCCTCCCGAGAGCCGCCCCGCGCGGATGGTCGCGACTTCGGTGAGCGACATCGTTTCGAGCACCGCCTCAGCTCGGACCCAGGCGTCACGATGCGAGCTGCCGTGCAAGATCCCATGAAGCGCGAGGTTCTCAAGCGCCGTCAGGTCGTCGTCGACACCTACGAACTGGCCGGCATACCCGATCACTGCCCGCACCTGCTCCGGCTCACGACCGACGTCGTAGCCGCCAACTATTGCCTTGCCAGACGTCGGGCGCAGCAACGTGACCAAGATCCGCACCGTCGTCGTCTTCCCCGACCCGTTCGGACCAAGCAACCCGAACGTCTCCCCAGCCGCCACCGAGAAGCTCAGCCCGGCCACAGCCGTCCCACCGCGGGAATACTCCTTCACCAGATCCTGCGCTTCGACCGCCGAGCCGCCTGTCGCGATCGTCGCTGCGCGGCCCGAGCGATCAGCACTGCCTGGCATTTGGGGGACGGAGGTCATCCCAATCGCACGCCTGGCGTCGGTGCGTGCTCGCCTATGATGGGCATGTGCCCCATGGTATGGGCGCACGCCCATTATTGCAAGCGACTGGTCTTGGAGGTGCCAACGAAATGCCGAGAGGACAGGCCATCCCCGACGCGCGCGAGGCGCTCTTCGAGGCAGCCGACCGCATCCTCGCCCGTCAAGGACCGCAGGGCATCACCAGCCGCGCGCTCACCGACGAGGCAGGTGTCGCCAAAGGCGTGCTTCACAACCACTTCCACGACCTCGACGACTTCCTGATCAGCTACGCCGTCGACCGAATCGCCGCAGCATTCGCACACACCGAGTCGCTCCTGGCACACGTCGGCAAGCGCCAAGTCGCGGGCAACCTCACCGACGCTGCCACCGATCTGTTCGGCTCCGGCGCTCTCACCGTCTCGGCGCTCATGAGCTCCCGCCCCGGCCTGTTCGCACGGGTCCAGGAGATCCTTAACGCCAGCGGCGAGGGCTTCGACCGACTCGAACGCTCCTTCGCCGCCTACCTCGACGCCGAGAAACTCCAGGGCCGTGTTCCCGACGACGCCGACAGCCGAATGCTGGCCTTCCACCTCATCGCCTCGGTCCACCACCTCTTCTTCGTGAGCGCACAGCAGCCGCTCGAGCGCCGCCAAGTGCGCCGCCTGGTGACGTCCCTCCTTGACCCATAGACAGAGTGAGGCACCGGCCCGCAGAATCCAGCTCGACGGGCTGCGACACGCACACCCCGTAACCGCGCGGCGGCCACAACCACGGAAGACCACATCGAGAACCGGTGAGCTTCGCGGCCAGCCGCGAGCACGAGAGCGCGGCTCGTAGGCGACCTCAACGTCGCCGTGGGCGGCGAACGTCTCGGGCGCTACGGCGACGATTTCAGCCAGTCCCAAAGTGTAAAGGCGGAGAGCACCCGAGACGTCCTTAAGCTGACACCGGTAGACAACTGAACGGTCCAGCCGGCGCACCTGCGCGAACACAAAAACAGGTCCCAACCCGCAACTGGCGACGTCCCTCCTATTCGCCACGAGCAGGGACGGAGACACGCAGACCGACACAGTAGTTAGTTTGCGGAGTTGACATAGGCAGACGCATGCGGCGACTCAGGCCGCCGTAAGGTCGGCGCCGCTTGTCCTTTGTACGAAAACGAGCGTCAGCCGGCCACGAAGCTCACTCCTCGTTCACGAACCAGCATCAGTGTCGGCGGCTGCAGAGCCCGGCAACGTGAGTGCCGCTCCAACTCTGGGACGACGAAGAGCAGCAGTCGGCTGCTGACCGCCCAATCGCGGCGAAACCAGCAGTCACGTCTTCACTGCTACGTCGGCGAGCGACAGACTGCCTATTGATCTGGGGCGATGACGGGTTCGAGAAGTGCGTTGACGTTGAGCGAGACGCCAAAGACGCCGGGCTTAATCTCAAAGGCGCCGAGCAAGCGCCGTGCGGCTGACTTGATCTTGCCCTCAACCGCGGACCGCCTCAAGCGTTCGATGATGTCTCCGTCGGGATCACGCACGATGCGTGCGAGCTTCGTGAAGACCTTGTACAGGGTGTCGGGGTTGTAGTCCTCGAGCCAAACCATTGCCCAAGGATCCTCTTGAGGATCGAAGTGGGCGTAATCGCGATCGAGGATCAGGATGAGCGGATCTACCCAATCAGGGTCTCGGAGGCGCTTGGCGATATCGGTAGGCCATGAGAGGCCGGCGAAGTGCTCACGCTGCAATTCGGCCCTGCTGGGATATGTGCGCACGACCGAAGCGTACGGTCCCAAGTCCTCGCCGAATGTCGACAAATCCTGCTTGAGTCGCTGCTCGATCGGGCTCGTCTCATATGGTCGGGCGCTCACCACGAAGAACATGTAACGACGGTCGCCGAGCCTTACCCGGGCGAAATCCCACGCAACATCCTCGCCCCCGGCAATGACATTGAGCGTGGCCCTCGAAGACTCCATGGGAAAACACTCGCAGGCCGCCCCCGGAGCGTCAAGCTGCCGGCCTTGATGCGCCAACGAGTAGTACTCCATCAAGGGAACCGGCGATCTCTTTGACCCTAGTGATCGTGGGGGCCCCGCGAACCCTTCGGCGACGGACCGCTGCTACGGCAGCGCCGGCGCGGACGAGCGCTCAGCCAGGAACGCGATCGCGCGCGCTGCCGCACTCACGAAACAGCACCAGCATCGACGAGCGCAGAACACGGCGATGTGACTGCCGCTCCAGGTCTGCGAGCAACCGGAGCGGCAGTCCGAGCTGCGCTGCCCGATCGCGGCGCAAGCAGCAGCCACGTCTTCGCTGCTACGTCGGACAGACCAGAAGCCAGCTTCCGTGCCGTGAGAAGTCGTAGAGAAAATGTTCACCGGGTCCCCCGGCACCCGCGGCCACCGGGGGAGGCTCCGGGGGGCGCTCTGTTCTGTCTCTCTCGGAATCCGTGGATAGCTCATCCTCGGCCGGCAGGGCTTGGGGCCGGGGGCACCCCATACTTGCGTACGCAGATGTTGAGGGCAGCCAGATACGCCGGAGAGTTCTCCATGGCGTGCGGGATGACGATCGCGCCGTTGCTTGCGGGGTCGGGGAAGTTCGTAGCGCCATGGGCGCGCATGCACCGGGAGAACCTCACCGCCTTCGCCAGGACGTGCGGCTGCGGGGTGGCGGAGTAAGTCGGCAGCAGGGACTTGCAGGCTCGCTCGGCTGCCGCGATCTGCGAACTGCCGACGCCGAGCTGACTCGGAGTGAGCTCGGACTTATCGAACGCTCCGTCTCCCTCAGGGTGGGGCCAGAGCGGCACGCCGTGGGTGCGCGCGCAGCGGGCGAAGGCGAGCGCTTGCTCGTATGTCGAGCCACTCGCTGAGCTGCTGTGTGTTGCACTCGTGCCGAGTTGCGCCACGTGAGTGGCCGGCGAGCCGCCGCAGGCGGCCGCCAGCAGCGCCAGGCCAACCGTGGCGATGACCGTGAGCGCGCCTCGCGCTGCGGGTCGTCGCCGCCGATGAAGGAGCAGCGGGATGAGTGCGGTACTTAGCATTGGTCGGCTCTATGAACGAGCGGGTGTAGCGGACGGCCGGTTACGGCCGCGTAACACCCAACGTGACGATGCCAGCGGCCCTCAGGCTCACGTCGGCGTGACTGCTGGACGAAGTCGGCGCGCACCCGAAGCGGTAGTCGCGGGCTAGCAGCTGACGGGACAAACCAGGAGTCTGGTCGGCGGTTAAGAGAGTGCTGTTAGTGGCGGGAGCAAACAGTGAAGTCTTCGCTGCCACGCCGGGATAAGAACTGTGTCAGGCTCGGACCGCCCGTTCAGCGCAGCAGTCACCATCGGGGGAACAATCGTTGTCTGCTGCCGGAGTGGTAAACCCGATCGGCGCGCAACAGTCGTCCTGCTTGCCGTGCCAGAGTTCGATGCTCTCGGTGGTGGCGATCGCGGCGATGACCAGCGCGGCGATCGGGTCGATCACGCTCAGGCCCGCGGAGGCGCCGATCAGCGCAACGAGCGCGGCTGAGGCCTGGGCGGCGTCGACCGGCGACTTCAAGCCCGCGTTGGAGAGCCTGCTCGGCGAGGACGCCTCCGGGCTGTCGTCGACGACGATCGCGAGGTTGTCCAAGGAGTGGGAGGAGCATCACGAGCGGTTCTCAAAGCGGCATCTCGGGTTCAGCCGCTACGCGTACCTGTTCATGGACGGCATCCACGTCTCGGTGCGGCTCGGTGAGGACCCGAAGGTATGTCTGCTGATCGTGATCGGCGTGCGCGAGGACGGCGAGAAGGAGCTGTTGGCGGTCGAGGACGGCTACCGCGAGTCGACCGAGAGCTGGGCCGGTGTGTTCCGCGGCATGAAGCGCCGCGGGCTGAACGAGCCCAAGCTCGTCGTCGGTGACGGCGCCTTGGGCGCATGGGCGGCGCTCAGGGACGTGTACCCCGGGGCCGGGGAGCAGCGCTGCTGGTTCCACGCCTCCGGGAACATCATCGACTGCCTGCCCAAGCGGCTGCACTCCAGGGCGAAGGGGCTGCTGTCGGAGCACATCAGGTTCTGGATCCCTTCCCCGGCGGTCGCACGGGATCCGAGGCGTTGACCGAGCCGCAGCTTGGCCCAGCCCAACAAGGGCATCAGCACGATCGCGGACGCGGTCACCGCGATCCCGAGGATGCTGCTGGTCGTGTCGCTGCCGACGATCAGCCGGCGCATCGCCTCGTAGACAAAGAACGGGACCAGCAGCAGAAACGAGCCGGCGACCAGTCGTCGGGCGGTCTGTTCGCTGCGCTCGGACAGGGTCCGTGGGCCAGTGAAGCGCCAGATCACGATGATCGATGCCTACCCCTCCACAAACGACGACACGGCCCACACGATCACGCTCAGCGCGCCGGCGTCCAGGCCAGCGATCAGCCCGACCACTCCTTCGATGGTCATCCACGCCAACGAGGCCCAGGACAACGCCCTGGCTCGACGCGCGAGCTGGACCCATACCTCGTCGCGCGGCGGACCAACCTGCAACCGGTCCGCAGCGGGCGCTCGGGGGGTCATGATCGGCAGCTCGACCGGGCTCATACTGCGAGCGTCTGCACGCGCTCGAGCAGCGCTTGCCCGAGATCGGTCAAGGACGCGAACACGATCTTGCCCTCGCGACGGCTGGCGACCAGCCCCTCGCGACGCAAACGTGCGAGATGGTGAGACACAACCTTGTCACTCTGACCAGTGACCCACCCCAAATCACACCCGCACAGCTCGCGCTGAGCGAGCGCCTGGACGATCAACAGCCGCGTCGGATCAGAGAACGTCTTCAGCCTGCCCGCAAGTAGCGCAGCCCCATCAACATCTAAAGAGCGACGAACCGCCTCGGCGACATCAAGATCGAGGCACAGCAACTCGCAGGTGTCCACAGACGAGCACTCTAACGGACCTTGGAGTGACTGGTTACGCTGCTGTCCGTGCTTGCCCTGCTACTCGTCGCGGTATCCCTGGGGATGAGCAATTTCACCGCATCGATCGCGATCGGACTGAGCGGCGTCGACGCACGTCTCCGACTCCGAATCGCGGTCTCGTTCGGCGTCTTCGAAGCCGGCATGCCGATCCTCGGCCTCCTGATCGGCCGCCAAGCCGCGAGCGCGCTCGGCTCCCACGCCGATCTCATCGCCGGCTGCCTCGTCATCACAACAGGGATCTACTCACTCCTCAACCCTCTGGACAGCGAACAACAACCCCCCAGCGCCAGCCAGCCGATCGGCCGATTGCTGACCACCGGCTTCGGGCTCAGCATCGACAACCTTGTGGTCGGCTTCGCACTCGGCGCTTACAACGTCTCCTTCCCCCTCGCTGCCGTCGTCATCGGCGCCATCAGCATCGCGATTGCGGCGAGAGCGGCAGTCACGTCTTCGCTGCTACGTCGGCGACGAACCAGGAGCAAGCTCCCCGGTGAGCGATCTTCAGTAGAGCGGAAGGCGTCCGCCGAGCCGCGAACCTAGTCATAGCGAGTCGCTCGGTGGATCCACGTCGAAGAGATCCGGATCCACCTTATCGATCAGTAACTCCACGACATCGATCGTCTGCAACGGCTTGTCGTCGAAGTAGGCGTGAACGGCAACACCAGACCGCAATCGAGGTCAACTTCGACCAGGTAACGGTCTGCGTTCTTGCCGAGAACTGGCGGAACGGCGCGCTGCCCTCCCGATGGGAAGGCAGCGGCGACGACAACCGGGCGACCCGCACGATCATCGTGCCCACGGTCCTGAAAGCGCAGTGAGGTCAGCAGCGCGTCGGGATCGAGAAAGGATTCGGCTCCTTCTCCGAACCACCTTGTGTGGGCTGGAGAGTCAGCGTTCGTGGGTGTCCCCTGCGCCGGGGTCGTGCTCCACCAACGCTCGCCGACCCGGACCCCGACGGAGCCGTCCTGTAGCCCGCCGCCGATCTCAACACGAACGCGATCCGGCTCAGCCCTCCAGATAGACAGGTAGATCTCCGTTTCTCCTAGCTGACCGGGCAGACGTCTGGCCCCGGGCTCGAGGTGACCTACAGCGTGGCTTGCCGCCTCGCTTCGCCGGTGGTCATTCCAAATGCGGTACCGCGCACTGAAGGTCGCTGGGTGCCGTGGATCGCTGAGTAGTGCAACGACCTCGTCAGCACCGGTCATTATTGAAATGTAGCCAGCCGATACGAGAGCAGAGGCGTCGCCGAGTCGACCAGGTCGCGGCGACGGCTCCTGCATCGACGAACGACCGGGCGATTCGACGGCCGCAGGGCACGGTGGCGTGACTGCTCTGGTCCGGGTCTCCATGCACCGAAGCGGTAGTGGCGGCGAGACTGTCCGGTTGCGGCGCAAGGTCGCTCCTATGTCAAGCGATTGCCGCTCGTAGCGGGAAATCGTCGGTTGGCGGGAGCGCGTTGTGGACGGCCTTTTGGGGTGGTATCGGTCGCGCGGGACGTGGCGAGGACCGCAGACGGGTTTAGATCGCGTCGTTTGTCGCGGTTTAGGCGCCAGCGGCTGCTAAATGTCACCGAGGTACGGCAGGCGACCTCGACGATGGTCGTCCGCGCGGGCGCGGCGCGCCGCAGAACGGCGCTGGTTGACTGATTGGCTCGAGGGCTAGGTCATGCAGCGCATCGGGACGGCGGCGTTGATGCTCGTATCGACGGTGCTGCGGTCGCGCGGTCGGGGGTGGATAGGAATCCGATCCACGGTGCTTAGATCCGGCTGTGCTGTCAGCGCGGGAACGGCGAGGAGGTGGTGAAAGCGCCGGGCGAGGTGTCGCTTGAGGCAGCGGAGCGCGCCCTTCCGTGTTTTCCCTTCAGCTTGTTTGCGTTCGAGGTAGGCCTTGGTAGCCGGGTCGTGGCTAGCGCGGGTGATCGCGATGATGTGCAGCGCGTGGTTGAGCTGGCGATCGCCGCCGCGGTCAAGCCGGTGTTGGTCGCGCTGGCCTGATGAGCATTTGATCGGTGCGGTGCCGGCGTGCCGGGCGAAGCAGGCGTCGGATCGATACCGCTCCGCGCCGGCGGTGCGCCCGATCAGGATCGCGGCGGTCAGCGCCCCGCACCCGATCTCCGCCAACAGCTGCGGCCGGTGGGCGTTGATCAGCCCGAGCAGCTCTCGCTCAAGCGCGTTCGCTTGGCGGGTCAGGCTGCGGATCTGCGCGACCTGCTCTCGCGCGACCCTAACGCGAGCGCCGGGCATGCCGCGCAGCTTCCGGTCGATCCGATCGAGCTGCCGGGTCTCTGATAGCGAGCGGGCCTTGAGTGATCGCTCGAGTTCTGGGCACAGCGCCAGCAGATGCCATCGCATCCGGTTCTGGACCTTGGTGCGCTCGGCGACGAGATCGCGGCGATGATCGAACAGCAGACGGATCTCCATCGCCTCCTCGTCGAGATACGCGACCGGGAACTTCTCCACCCCGTCCTTGACGACCGCGCGGGCGATCGCGAGCGCGTCGATCTGATCAGACTTCCCGCGCTCGCGCTCCCCACGCCGGGAGGCGCCCATCCTGTGCGGCGCCACTCTCACCACCCGCTCGCCAGCAGCGAGCAGCGCCTGCTCCAGGCGACCTGAGACGTGCCGGCAGTCCTCGATCGCCCATACCCGCTCCTCATCCAAGTCCCGCGCCCAACGAACCGCGGCCAGATGCCCCGGCTCCTCAGCCTTGATCTCGCGCTGGCCGCGAACCCGGCCCGTGCCATCATCGACCGCCGCGAGCGCGTGCGAGCCCTTGTGCGTGTCCGCGCCGATCACGATCATATGCACCGTCCCTTCGTTTGGTTGACCACCGATGAAGCGGATCTCGGCGGACAGCTCTCACTTGGGGCGAATGCCACGCTCCTATCAAGTCACGCCGAAGGTCCTCGGGCGGCGGCGGGCGACACAACCTATGCCAGTCAGACCAGCCGGTCGACAAGCAGTCACAGAGTCAGCCCGCCGTCAGCCCGAGAACCAACCGCACGGGTCGGACGTCACCGCCAGACGATCCAAGACTCTGACAGTGACAGCAGTCACGCCTTCACTGCTACGTCCGCGACACGTCAGCAGTCGCGGATACACGCCCGATTCCTCGTCGCCTGGCGATGTCGTCAGTCGGCCGCGACCGCGTACAGGAAGCACTGCGGCGCCAAGGTGCGCACGTGTATCGTCGCAACCTCGGGTTCGCTGAGCAGACGCTCGATGATCGGCTGGAGATCGGCCCGGTCGGTGACGACAGTGTTGTGTTCGTAGTTCATCGTGTCGTCCGCCCGATAGGTGCGTAGGACGCGCGGACCAGTGGCCAGCTGGCCGGGCAGCCGGCCGGTGAGCGTGTAGCCCTCGCACGGAGCAGCGTGAATGTAGACGGGCCCGACCTCCCTCCAGACCGACTGACGTTCGAACGGTGCGTAAGAAATCAGCGCGGTCTGCTCGCCCGGCTCGGCGTAACGAAGGCAACAACGAAGCGGCTCGCCTTCGCCGGTGGCGGCGAACGGACGGAGCTGGTTGCCGTGACCGTCTCCGCCGGTGCGGCGAACGACGTCAAGGCGGGTGGGATCGATCGCGTGCACAAGCAGGCTGTGCGCGTGGTTGGTGGACATGCTTCCCCTTGGCTGTTCATCGACACGTTGGGCTCATAACAAGCCACCCGATACAACGACATGGCGCCGAGGATTGTGAGGTTCAGCCAATCGCCCGAAGCAGTGGAGTCCCTCGCAAACGAGGCCCGAGCGCCGATCCGCGCTCGGGCCGAGTGCGGAAAACCGTTGCAGGCCCGGCAGAACAGTGGCCGATACTGGGCTCGAACCAGTGACCTCCGCCTGTCGAGACGGCTCGGAGGCGCTGAGCCGGTTCCCGTGGTCGGGTACCTGGAGGCAGGGCCGGGTAAGAACGACTGGAAACCGCCCGAAACCGGCGTGGAGCTGACACACCCGCGACTCCCTGCCGCGCCGAACGAGACCAAGCGCTTTCCGCGGCGTGGTGTGCGACCAGTATGCGACCGCGAACCCTCTCGGCGGTCGCTCGTGAGCGGGCATCGGCACTCGCGCCCGTGACCGGTACGGTCCTGTAGCCACTCGTGGGCCTCGTCTGCGAGGTCCTTGGGCACGTAGAGTCAGCGCTCCATCGAGCGTCTTGCAATAGCCGAGTCGGAGTGGTCGTCAATGGCGGCGGGCCAGCTCCACTACCGCAGCGTCGGTGGGCGCGAGGCGTAGATGCTCAAGAGCGAATCGTTCCTGAACCGATCGCAAGCCCAGGCCAGGATCGCCCTTGATGACGACGCCGCAGACGCAGACGGCGTCGAACTGACGAGGCTCCTTCTTCGTAAGACGGCGCATGCGCACAAGATGATGGTCGTCGCTGCCCAGGTGCCAGGGCGTGCATCCCGGAATGTCTCCTGTTTCCGACCGGGACAGGAACTCTTCCCATCCGTACGGACGAGCCACGGGACGGACGTCGAACCACTCACCGCGCACTCGCCACCGGGTCAGGTGCTTGTGGATGATCCATTCCGTCCATCGAAGGTCTTCGAAGGCCATGGGCTTGCGGTGCAGGACGTCTAACTGGCGCCAGTTGCCGATGCTGAGACCGGCGCGGCCGCTGCGCGACGCACCGCCCGAGTTCAAGCCGATCTTGACCGGCCCATCGGGCTCTTCCCGCTCGCCGACGACGTAGAGATGGGGACCCACACCAGCCATACCGAGTGCAGCGATAGCTTCGGCGGCGGTCCTACGATCGGAACGGCTGCCCCTGGGCCCGGCCAGGACGGGTCGATCTTCACCGCCTGGTAGCGGCGCGCGGAGGACCGTCCCGTCGGTGTCGAGGATGTATCGGGCCGGGTGCTGGTTGCTCTTGATGCGGCCGCGGCCGCCGGACCAGATGACACCGTCTGGACCCACGTCAGGAAGCCACTGATCGGTCGGCTTCAATACGTAGGCGATCTCGGTGATGGTGCCGGGAGAATACGGCTGGCCGTCGGGCCGTCCAAATACTCGGGATGGAGTCTCCCCCATCCGGCTTAAGATAGTTCGTACTGCCCAGTGCGGCCGCCGCTCGAGAGGGGGGCTGGTGGCTGACGTCCGCACACGCGAGCCGGGGGAGGTCTCTCCCCACCCGGTTATATGGCGCCACGTGGCACAGTGCACGAAACAGCACCAGCATCGACGACCGCAGAACACGGCGATGTGACTGCCGCTCCACGTCTGTGAGCAACCGGAGCGGCAGTCCGAGCTGCGCTGCCCCAGCGCGGCGAGAGCAGCAGTGACATCTTCGCTGCTACGTCGGCGAGATGCAGCAGCCGAGGCAGCCCTGGGCGCGGTCGGCTTCTGGCGGTCGATTCGACGGAAGCGGAGACGGCGAATCCAAGGAGCCAGATTGAGCATTACCTAGGTGCCTGCGTGCATCGGAGACTCGCCCGCCGAGTCAAGCTTTCCGCGGAGGCTGTCCTGATTGCGCGCCGTTGCCCTTGATCGACTGCTCCTCACGCGAGCAGCGGCAGGAGGCGTCCTGGTATCGGCGTGTGCGTGCTCTATCGGACGTGCTGGATCGACCATGACGGCAAAAAGCCGCCCGGGATCCGCACACGCGGGAGCGTCCCGCCTGCTCGCGGATGAGCGGGCGAGGGACGCTCTGCCGGTTTATGCGGCTTCGCCCACCCTGCCCGAGAGCGACGCGCCCTGGCGACAATACGTCGAGGATTACGACCGGATCCGCGACACGATGGCGCAGGTGCTCGACGGCTTCGAGGACTTCAACGCACGCGCCCGGTACCCGCACGGCTTCCGCCTCAGCCAACCGGCTCGCGAGCGCGGGTTCACCACCCCCTCCGGCCGGGCCGAGTTCGGGCTCGCGCCGCTGCCCGACGACGTCGACCCCGGACAGGGACGCCTCGTGCTCGCAACAATCCGCTCGCACGACCAGTTAAACACCACGATCTACTCCAACAACGATCGCTACTGCGGGCTGAAAGGCCTAGGCACCGTCGTGTTCATGAACGAGGACGACATGCGCGAGCGCGGCCTTGACGAGTTCGACCTCATCGACATCACCAGCTTCAGCAAAGACGGAAGCAAACGGGCTGCACACGGGTATCGCGCGGTCCGGTACGACATCCCGCCCGGGTGCGCGGCGGGCTACATGCCCGAGCTAACGTGCTCTGCGGGATAGCCGACTACAGCGCCGAGAGCGAGCAACCCTGACCACCACATCGCTGTTCGCCAACCGCCGCTCTAGCCCGTCGGCTGAGTCGGAGGGAGCTGTCTGACGTTGAGTGGAGGGCCGGCCCGCTAGCCTGAGGCCCGTTCAGCGTCGGCGAGCTTTCGGTGGCAACGTTGCAGCGTGTGCGACCCCTTGGTCAACCCAGCGGCGCAACGCGTTTGGCGTAGCGAATCCGGCGCGGGCGACGTAGACCATCGTCCGCATCGGTCGGCCGGTGAAGTCCATCGGCCGGACGTGCGGTTCGTCGAGCGCGGCGTCCGCACCGTGCTCGCCCAGGCGCAGCATGAGCTCGGCTCCGACGATCCCGCACGCCATGTTGCCGCTGACGAGGAACGCGAGCCCGCCGAACATGCGCTGCTCGCGAACGTCGGGCACGTTGCGCAGTGCCTCCCGGATCCGGTCTGCGAGGTGCTCGTCGAACGCCATCAGCCGGAGATCGTGACAGGGAGGCCCAACCGCCGGAACAGTTCGGGCTCGCGCGGAAAGCCGGTGATGCCGACGATCCGGTCGCCGTCGATGGCGAAGACCATCACGCCATAGGCCTCGTGGTCGCCCGTAACATCGTCGAGCGCATACGCCGCGAGCGCGGGCTGGCCGTTGGCCCGGGCGGAACGGAGCCGGATGTCGTCGAGCCGGCCCTCCAGCGGCACCGTCGCGAAGAACACGGCGACCGCCGCGCCGCTCTCGACGCGAGCCGATTCGGGCGGCATCGTCATGAGCGCGTCCGTAGCCAACAGCGCGACGATCCCGTCGACGTCGACGGCCTCCCAGGCATCCTGAAAACGCCGCATCACTTGCGCCTCGACGTCGGCGCTGGCGGGGCGGTGGACACGAGCGAGCGTTCCCTCCGCGTGCTCACGGGCCACCCGGTCCCGCGCGCGCTGCAGCGCGCTGTTGACCGCCGGCACGGTGTCGTGGAGGAACTCCGCGACCTCGCGCGCCGACCAGTCGAGCACGTCGCGCAGCACGAGCACCACACGCTGCTTTGGTGGCAGCAACTGCATCGCTGCGACGAATGCCAGGCCGACGTCCTCGCGCGACTCGGCCGCGACCTCGGGCTCGCAGCCCTCGGCTGCGATTGGCTCCGGGTAGGGCTGAAGGTGCGAGTCGATCGACGCCGCCTCCCGCCGGCGGCGCTGCTCGAGCATCCGCATGCAGACGTTGGACGCGATGCGATACAGCCACGCCGCGACGGGCGCGCGCGGCTCGAACCGATCGATCCCCCGCCACGCACGCAACAGCGTCTCCTGCAGAGCGTCGTCGGCGTCATGCAACGAACCCAACAGCCGGTAGCAGTGCGTGTGCAACGCCGAACGGTGCGGTGATGTCAGCTCGACGAAGGCGCGCTCGTCACCGCCGCGCGCTGCGGCGACGAGGCGCGCGTCATCGAGCTTCGTGGCCCCGTTGGCGACCATCGAGCGCTACGCGGCCGGGACCGGGGGCGGCCCGCCGAGCTCGGTCCAGGGTGAAGCCGCGAACGACCCTGGGACGCCACCTAGCGCGATGAAGCGGACCCCGTCGGGACCGGGCAGGATCCGCCGGTGCTGCTCTGACCCCACGCGGACCATCATGCCCGGCCGCAGCACGACGCACTGATCGTCTGCGACGAGCGTCCCTGATCCCTCGAGCGGGATGTAGACCTCTTCCTGGTTGGCGTCCTCCACACTCGCATCATGGCGGTGATTGGGGTAGCCGTCCCAGTTTCCCGGGAGGGTCATCACCTGCATCCCGAACGACGTCACTCCAAGCGACGCACGCGCGCGTCGGGCCAGCCCGTCGTAGATCGGCTCCATCTCCTCGAACGACGTCACTGTCACATCAGCCATCAGGACCTCCGGATCGAATGGGTTGCTTGTCCGTCACCCGTTCAATCCACACCGGCGCCAAAACTCATCGCCGTCTAACCGCCGAGGTGCGCGGCGAGCTTGTCGAACGCCGCTTCGTAACCGGCTGCCGCGTGCCGGTTAGACTGCTGCGCGGAGAGCCGGGAAGCCTGGTCGGCGTGCCCTTAGCAGGGAGGCCGTCGTGTTCCGGACTCAAGCCGACACCCAGAAGCGCGCTCGCCATCCGCGTCAGGCGCGATCGGGTGAGCGTTTCGTGGATCGCTGTGCCTGACGCGCTGTTAGCAGTCGTGTTCGCGATGGCCGCGATGGTCAGCCTGGCAACGAGCTGGGTGCTGGTGTCCAGGCTCGAGCGGGTCGGCGCGCGGCTCGGTCTCACGGAGGGGCTGTTGGGGATGCTCGCCGCGATAGCAGCCGATGCGCCGGAGATCACCGCCGCGGTGACGGCACTCGCCGGGCACCAATCGCGGATCGGCGCCGGGGTCGTGATCGGCTCCAACGTTTTCAATCTGGCGGCCCTGTTGGGGTTCGCGGCTGTTGTCGCCCGCGAGATTGCCCTGCACCGACGGGTGATCCTGCTAGAAGGTGCCGTGGCGCTCTGGGTTGCCGCGGTCTGCCTCGCGGTTGTAGGCGGAGGTCTCTCGCCTACCGTCGGGCTCCTGGCCGTGGTTGCCGTAATGGCTCCGTATCTGGTGGTCCTTGGCGCGCACCACGACCGGCTTCGTCGCATCGGCCTTCCTGCGACGTGGACGAGTTGGTTGACAGGCGCGATCGTCGAAGAGGAGCTCGAGCTTGAGCCTGCGATCCATCCCGCGCGTGGTCGCCCGCGAGACGGGATCGTCGCGGCGATCGCGGTGCTAGTCGTGGTCGGCGCCAGCGTTGCCATGGAGCAGACCGCGTCCAATCTCGGCGCGCGCCACAACATCCCTGAGATCGTCGTCGGAGGACTGATTCTCGCTGGCATGACGAGCCTTCCCAATGCGGTCGCGGCCGTCTATCTCGCCAGGCGTGGCAGGGGCGCAGCGACGCTCAGCACAGCGATGAACAGCAACGCGCTGAACGTCGCGGCCGGTCTGTTGCTACCGGCGACCTCGTCGGCTTGGGCACTACCTCTGGACAGACGACCTTGGTGGCGGCCTGGTACCTCGCCATGACCGCCTTGGCGCTGGCGTGCGCGTACATCGGTCGCGGGCTGCGCCGTGCACACGGCGCGCTGATCATCTGCACGTACCTGGCGTTTGTCGGCGTCGTGCTCGCGACCTCCTAATATCGCGCCTCGGGCTGCTACTGAGCCTCGCTGTAGCTTTGGCGGTGGCAATCGCGGTCGCTCGGGTAGCCGAGGCGGTTGCCCGCCCCGGCTCCCACAGAACCGTACGTACGCTGGTCGTATACGGCTCTTCGGGACGGCGGGTTATGACCCCCGCCGCCGGCCGGTTGATCGACCTCGAATCATCCCCACAGCGCCAGTTGCGGCGGCTCGGGGACGACGATCCGCTGGTGCGCTTCACGGTGACGGTCGACCAGGAAGATCAGCCCGCGCTTGGCGAAGTACGCGTTGCGCAGGCCCTGATCGACCACGTGGGTGTGGCTCAGCGCCCACCAGGACTTACGTCCTGCGTAGAGCTGGCGCCACACGCTGTCGCGCTTGACGCCCAGCTTGATGAGGTTGCGTGCGATCGTCCGTTTGCGTCTCCAGTGGCGCAGCTGGATGGCGCGTAACCGCCGCCGCAGATGGGCGTCGATCTTGCGCAGCGCCTGCATCTCCGACCGAGAGACGATCCCGAAGAATCCATGCCAGCCCCGCAGCCACGCGTTGATCTGGGCGATGCACGCGATCAGCGTGCTTCCCCAAGTCCTCGGCGTGAGCTGCTTGACCTTCTGCATCGCGTTGCGCTTGGTGCGCTCCGAGAGCAGCACCTCGACGGTCCCGGTGTGCGGATCTAATCGCAGCCGGAATCCGACGAAGTGACGGTCCTCCGGGCGGGCGACCGTCGACTTGGCCTCGTTCACCTTCAGACGCAAACGTCCTTCGATGAACTTGGTCAGGCTGACCATCACCCGTTGCCCTGCTCGTTCGCTTGAGACGTACACGTTGGCGTCGTCTGCATAGCGAACGAACCTGTGGCCACGCCGGTCAAGCTCACGATCGAGCTCGTCCAGCACAATGTTCGATAACAGCGGTGAGAGCGGACCGCCTTGCGGAACGCCCTGCTCGCTGTCAATCACAACACCGTCCGGCAGCACCACCTTGGCTCTGAGCATCCGTCCGATCAGCACGAGCAGCCGCCGATCGCTCACTCGCTCAGCGAGCTTCGCCATCAGCCGCTGGTGGCAGACGAGATCGAAAAACTTCTCCAGATCCAAGTCCACCACCCACCCGTGGCCGTCCTCCAGATGCCCCTTAGCCTCGGCGATCGCCGTGTGGCAGCCTCGGCCGGGTCTGAACCCGTGGCTTGAGGGATGGAACGTCGGCTCCCACAGCGGCTCGAGCGCCTGCCGCACGGCCTCTTGGACCACCCTGTCGACCACGTCGGGTATTCCCAATCCGCGCTGCCCGCCTCCTGTCTTGGGGATGAATACCCGGCGGATCCCGCCAGGGTGATACCTCCCCGCCAACAGGTCGGCCTGCAGCCTGGGCAACAGAACCGGCCACTGATCTGCCAGCGCCTCGATCGTCTGCCCGTCTGGACCGGGAGCGCCCTTGTTCGACGCCACCTTCAAAAACGCATCCGTCAATCGATACGCAACCTCCTCCATCGTCGCCGACGCTGCCGTCCCCGTCTTGCCGATCGCCTTCGGCGCTCCCGCTCGGATCTCCCCCAGCCGGTCCCGGGATCTCCTGCGGGTGGCCCCTTTCGGGTTTTCTGCTGTTGCGATCGGCAGACTGAGCTGCACCATCGTTTCTTCGACCGGGACCGCCTTCCCTTGCCCACCGGGACTCGACCCGGCGCGCTCAACGGGCATTACCCCGCCTTCCGGTACTACTCGGTCCTCGGACTTCTGCTGGGCCATCGAGTCGTCGTCCTCTCGTCCTTCGACCTACCGGCCGTCCCCGGCCGGAACCCAACAGATCTCCCAGGGTGAAACGCTGAGACTTTGTCGTGATCGCGTCGCCACTACGCCCTCGGCATCGACAGGAACCGGGCATCGCCGCTGCGGGACGGCTCGCCCGCCAAGGAACGCCTTACGGCGCTTCACTCTCGTTCGCCACCACGACGCATCTATGGCCTCTTTCAGACCCGCCCTCACGGAAACCCCGCAGCGCTTGACCAAGCCGCACTGGGATCGCCCGGTCAATTCCGAGCCGCGCCCTTGCCTCTTCAGTGTCGGGTTCCCCCTGTCAGGGTCCCGGGACAGGACTTCCACCTCCGGTCTCAACATCCGTACCTGGCACACCCGCCCGACTGCTACGCAGTTCCCGCGGCGAACCTGAGCGTGACCGGGACCACCGGCATGAACACCCCCCACCCGGCAAGTCTCGCGGGGCCGCTAGCCCGCGACCAAGCCGCTGGCGCGCAGCCAGACGGCATCGATCAGGCCGGTCCGGTGGCGGTTGGTCAGGGTTGGACCGGCTGGTTCGGCGCGCGGGTTCATCGCCGCCACGTGGCAGGCGTGACGGTGTGGTCGCGGCGAAAGTGCTTAATGAAGAAGCTCGGTTGCCGGCAGCCGACGCTGGCCGCGACTGTCTCTAGCGCTCGCGCGGTCGCCGTTATTCTCTCGGGGAAGGTGGCCGCGAAGTCGGGTCACGAGACAGCCGCGTCCGTTCCCCGGCGAGAGGGCGCCTGAGGACCGCTCAGACTCCGGCTCCGGTGGGCGGATAGAGGGGCCTCCCCGAGGCGAGGCCGCATTGCGCGTTTGGCCCGATGTGGTAGCGCCGACGGTGCCGTAACGAGATCGCCCGGGTCGGTGGGCGTGCGCTGTCTTGGCGTGGCGTTGAGTTGCCGACCGGCGAGAGTTGGTGCTATTGATTGAGCGTGTGCTGAGCGGGCTGCGGTACAGCGTCGCGCTGGCCGACGACTGGCGGGAGGTGTGAACGTCTCGCGGGGAACGGTTGTCTTCCTGCTGGCCGTTGTGGCGTGCACGGTGGGCGGGTGCGGCGCTAGCGGCAAGAGCGCCGGGAGTCGTGGCGGGACGGTCGACTTCTACTCGAGTCTGCCCCTGAGCGGGGCCTCCTCGGCGACCGCGCAAGCGATCGTTAATGGCGCGAAGCTCGCGCTCGCTCAGGCACGGGGACGCGCTGGACAATTCACGATCAGATACATCTCGCTCGACGATTCCGCGGCGCAGAGCGGGACCTGGAATCCGGGTCGGACAGCGGCCAACGCTCGCGAGGCCGCACGGGACCCCAAGGCCGTTTACTACATCGGAGACTTCGACTCGGATGCCAGCAAGGTTTCGATGCCGATCCTGAATCGCGCGGGCGTTCCGCAGGTGAGCCCGGCCAGCACCTATGTCGGTTTGACAACAAGCGAGCCGGGCAGTTTGCCCGGTGAGCCGTACAAGTACTTCCCGACGGGCAGGCGTACGTTCCTGCGGCTCGTGCCGCTGGACACGAATCAAGCGGCGGCGCTAGTCGATCTGATGGGGTACGACCGCTGCGGCAGAATTGCGTTGGCGCACGACACGGGCTCCTACGGGCGCGGTCTCGCGACGCTCATCCGTCTCCTAGGGTTGGGGTTAGGGGCAGACATCGTCTCCGACACGGCGATCGACACGACCGCTGAGAGCTATCTCTCCTACGCCCGGCGGATCAAAGCCCAAGGAGTGAATTGCTTCATGTTCGCTGGCTCGACCTCCCGCGGCGCGGTCAGGTTGGTGAAGGAAGTCGCTGCGACGATTCCCACGGCCGGTCTGTATGGCGGCGACGGCGTCTGCGAGAGCTCTTTTACGAACCCCGCGCAGCACGGCATCCCGGCGCAGATCGCACCGCGGTTCAAGTGCACCCTGCCGGTGCTCGCCCTAGCGCACTACCCCGGCGGGAAGAGCTTTCTCTCCGCCTACCGGCAGGCTTACGGAACCTCGCATCCCGACACATACGCGATCTACGGGTATGCAGCGATGAAGCTCGGTCTCGACACCGTCGCAAGCCTCGGGCCCAAGGGCAACGACAAGGCCGCCGTCCTCGCAGCCCTGTTCGCGAACGTGCACAACTCGGTCCTCGGTTCGTTCGAGTTCGACCGAGACGGAGACACGACGCTGGACGACTACGGCGTCTACACGGTCGCCAACGGCCTCCCGACATTCTCAAGCACGAGCTTTTAACGACGGCGCACCAGTGCTCGGTAATTGACACCGAACGCTCGGGGGACTGAGAGTGGACCGTCACATGATGCAGCCAGTCTCAGCAAGACTTCCGTAATCTCACCGAACGCGAGCAGTCACCGCGCCGCACGCGACACTCGCAGCTGGGGAGCAGGAGGAACCGGCCGTCCCTGCCGGCGGAGTGCCGCTCCCTCACGAAGCTGCGGCCGTCTCGTCGGCCGGACCTACACGGCTGTTGACTCCTGCTTGGATCAGCCAGCTTCCAGACGAACAGTCCCTGCTCCGGCTTCTCAGCCGGCGAGAGGCCGTTGCACAAAGCCGCGGAAAGATCCCTGTGCCAGCGAGGTGGGAGAAGCGACCTAATCGTGGCCCGATTTGAAAGTCTCATCCCAGATTCAAGCTCCGCAAGCTTTGACTGGCATGTGTTATCTCGCCACCCAATTGATGCACCAGAACGTTGAGTGCTGTGTGCGACAGCCTCGCGACGCAGCAGAAGCGGCGGGTTAGACGTCCTCGAGTTCGTAGATCTCGCTCTGTGGATCGGGGCTCAGCTCGGCCAGTTTGGCGACGTCCGCGGCGACAGCGCGTCCTTCGGGAGACTCGAATGCCCGCCGCAACGAAGCCATGTCGTCCCAGTCCAACTCAGCGATGCGGTAGTGCGGCTCCTCTCCGCGGACTACGGACGCGTTACGGCTCAGCGTGTACCGCCGCAGGCCAGCCAGCTTCCAGGCCAGTGGTATGTGCACCTCGCGGTAGTGCCGCTCGAACGCGTTGACGTCAGTCGGCGTGTTCTTCCAGAAAACGATGAACCGAACCACGGGCCCTCCGCACTCGAACCGGCAGCGATCACCGAGATTAGCGGGCTGCCTACTCACGCTGGAAGCGAGCGCGCCGTCGCCTTCGGACACGCGAGCCTGAGACAATCCCGAGCACCCGTCGTGCCGTCTGCCCGATGCTCGCACTGCATCTCGCCACGGCCGCCGACAGCGACACCCGCGACACCGTCGCATTCTGCGCTCGCAATGCCAGAATCCGGGTGCGCGACTGGCCGCTACGACACTGACAGCTCACTCACGGTTCCACGAACCAGCATCAGTGTCGGCGGCTGCAGAGTCCGCAGCGTGACTGCTGTCACTGCCAGAGTGCTCGGTTGTCGGGGCGGTGACGTCCGACCCGGTCGGTAGGTCCTCGGTCTGGCGGCGGGCTGACTCTCGACTGCTGCGTCGACTGCTTGGCCTGGCTGGTAAAGCTTGTGTCGCCCGCCGCCGCCTGAAGGATCGCCGGCGTGACTTGATAGAAGCGTGGGTTTCGCCTCTCGTGACAGTTGTCCGCCGGAGGTCCGCTTCATTCGGTGTGGACCAAACGAAGGGACGGATGCATGATCGTGATCGGGGCGGACACGCACAAGGCCTCGCACGCGCTGGCGGCGGTCGATGAGGGAACCGGTCGGGTGCGCGGTAGCCGCGAGATCGAGGCTGGCGGGCCTGGGCATTTGGCGGCGGTGCGATGGGCGCGGGAGCTCGATGAGCAGCGGGTGTGGGCGATCGAGGACTGCCGCTCGTGTTCGGGGCGCCTGGAGCAGGCGCTGCTAGCGGCGGGCGAACGGGTCGTCAGAGTGCCGCCGCACCGGATGGGTGCCTCGCGCAAAGGCGAGCGTGAGCCTGGGAAGTCTGATCAGATCGACGCGCTCGCTGTTGCTAGGGCTGTCATGGGCGACGGGGTCGAGAAGTTCCCGGTCGCGTTCCTGGACGAGCGGGCGATGGAGATCCGGCTGCTGCTCGATCACCGCAACGATCTCGTCGCTGAGCGCACGCGTACCGTCAACCGGCTGCGGTGGCATCTGCTGGACCTGTGCCCCGAATTCGAGGCCTCGCTGGGGCCCGGCGCGCTGAATCACGCCCGGGAGCTTGACCGTGTCGGCCGGCAGCTGCGCAAGCTCCCCGCCGGCGCTAGGGCGAGGATCGCCCGCGAACAGATCTCTGACCTGCGCGCCCTGAACCGCGATATCAACCAACTCGCAGCTTGAGGCAGGCCGGGTTTAACGGAGACTCTGAAACGAGGGTTTCGGCTCTCGGGAAGGAAGTCGCCGTTTATGCCACGTCCGAGGAAGTATCCACAGGAGCTGATGGATCGCGGTGTCCGGCTCGCGTTGGAGTCTGGCCGGCCGGTGAGCCATGTCGCGGCGGAGTTGGGGCTGCCGTCTGAGGGGCTGCGCAAGCGGGTTCGTCGGGCTGAGGCCGACCAAGGGTTGCGGCCGGATCTGCCGACCAGCGCCGAGCGTGAGGAGATCAAGGAGCTCAAGCGTGAGGTTTCCGAGCTGCGCCGCGCGAACGAGATTCTGCGCGCGGCGTCGCTGTTTTTTGCGAACGAGCTCGACGAGAGCCGACCGAAGTGACCCGGTTCATCGACGAGTACCGGGATCGCTTTGGCGTCGAGCCGATCTGCCGGACCCTTGGGGTGTCGGCGTCGGCGTATTACCAGCGCAAGACTGGCCAGCGCTCCCCCAGGGTGGTGGAGGACGAGCGGCTGCTTGGGGTGATCGGACAGACCCATCAGGACAACTTCTACGCCTACGGGTACCGCAAGATGTGGAAGACGCTGTCGCGGGCCGGTGAGGACGTCTCGCGCTGCCGGGTGCAGCGGCTGATGGCCGCCAACGGCATCTGTGGCGCCAAGCGCCGCGGCCGCAGATGGAAGACCACCACGCCGGACGGCAACGCTCCGCGCTGGCCCGACCTGGTCGAGCGGGACTTCACCGCCCAGGCGCCGAACCGTTTGTGGATCGCCGACTTCACGTATCTGCGCTGCTGGGAAGGGACGGCGTTCTTCAGCTTCGTGATCGACGTCTTCTCCCGCAAGATCGTCGGCTGGCAGTTCTCCTCGAAGATGCGCACCACGCTCGTGCTCGACGCGCTCAGAATGGCGCTGGGCACCCGCGAGCACGGCGCTGACGTGCAGCTCATACATCACTCCGATGCCGGCAGTCAATACGTGTCCTTCGACTACCGCCAGACGCTTGGCGATCACCGCGTGCTCGGGTCGATCGGATCGGTCGGAGATGCCTATGACAACGCCATGTGCGAGTCGTTCGTGGATTCGCTTAAGACCGAGCTGATCAAGGACCGCGTCTGGCAGACCCGATCCCAGCTCGAGCTCGCGATCCTCGAGTACGTCGCCTGGTTTAACAACGACCGGCTGCACGAGTCACTCGGCGACCGGCCGCCCGCAGAGGTCGAAGCCGAATGGGCCGCGCTCAACCGCCCCCGGGTTCGAACCGCTGCCGGCCTCCGGCCATCTCCGACACGTTCAACGAGCCCCGTTGTGTACGACCCCTTCGGGGTCGTCTCCGATCTACAGTATGTGACTAGTCAACCAATATAATATAATTACTTACGACCTACAAACCAGGTCTCCGTCGAACCCGGTCCGCCTCAGTGCGCGGATATGTGACATCGTGCGCCCGTTCGTGGAGTCGCGTGTGACTACGACCGGCGAGGTCAAGCTGTGGGATCTGTCGCCTGCGGATGTCCTCGCGTTCCTGTTGGCGGAGACCGGGCGGCGGTCGCGGAGGTCGGCGAAGCTGTTGGTCAGCGCGTTGCGGTCGTTGCTCGGGTTCTGGCACGTTCAGGGGCTGATCGGTCGGCCGTTGGCCGGGGCGGTGCCGTCGGTCGCGGGATGGCGTCTTGCCGGTTTGCCGCGCGCGCTCAGCGCCGAGCAGGTCCGGGTGTTGTTGGACAGCTGTGACTGCTCGACCGTCGCGGGAATGCGGGACTTCGCGATCCTGACGATGCTCGTGCGGCTGGCGATGCGCCGCGGCGAGATCGCTGAGCTGCGAGTGGATGACATCGGCTGGCGCGCCGGGGAGATCGTCGTGCGCGGCAAGGGCGCTCGGTTCGAGCGGCTACCGCTCCCCGCAGATGTTGGCGAGGCGATCGCGGTCTATCTCCGTGACGGCCGGCCGCGTGGGTTCTCGGGGCGAAAGGTGTTCGTGCGGATCAAAGCCCCGTGCCGGCGGTTGACCGCGGGCGGCGTGACCCAGGTGGTCATCTCGGCGAGCAAGCGCGCCGGGATCGGGGAGGTCACCGCGCACAGGCTGCGGCACACCGCCGCGACCGAGCTGCTCAGACAGGGAGCGCCGCTGCACGAGATCGGTGAGCTTTTGCGTCATCGCAGCGTATTGACGACCGCGATCTATGCGAAGGTCGACCGCGACCGGCTGCGTGATCTCGCGCGCCCGTGGCCGACGGGCGGTGCGGCATGACCGCGCTGGAGCAGCACGCCGCTGACTATCTGCGGATCCGACGGTCGCTCGGGTTCAAGCTCGAGCGAGCCGAGAAGCTCCTCGCGCAGTACCTGGCCTATCTCGACGCGACAGGGCAGGACCGGGTGACCGTCGAGAACGCGCTGCGCTGGGCCGCGCTCCCGACCGCCGGATCGCGCGGCAGCTGGTGGGCGTTCCGGCTCTCGACTGTGCGCTGCTTCGCGACCTATCTGCACGCGATCGATCCCGTGCACGAGGTTCCGCCACCCGACGCGTTGCCGCGCCGGATCCGACGAGCGGTCCCCTATATCTATACCGAGCAAGAGATCTGGGCGCTGATGACCGCGACCGATCGGCTCCACAGCCAGCTGGGCCGAGCGACCTATCGCACGCTGTTCGGGCTGCTGGCCGTCACCGGGATGCGCGTCGGTGAAGCGATCCGCCTCGACCTTGCAGATCTCGACCTCGCCGACGGCGTGGTCACGGTTCGGGACAGCAAGTTCGGCAAATCCCGTGAGCTGCCGCTGCATCCCACGACGGTTACCGCGCTGCGCGAGTACCTGCGGATCCGCAATGCCGATCAGCACGCCGAGGGAAGTGACGCGTTGTTGATCTCGCAGGCGGGCACACGGCTGATCTACTGCAATGTGCACACCGCGTTCCGCCAGCTCCGGGCGGACGCTGGCCTGCAGCCGCGGTCGCCGGCGTGTCGTCCGAGGGTGCACGATCTCCGG